>NZ_JBCHVJ010000006.1:0-431632 GCF_050474385.1 Paenibacillus sp. B1-35 | reverse complement strand
CGAAATACATCGATGGCAACGGAAATGAAACGACGTATACGCATGATAAGCTGGGACGGATGATTGCGGAAATCTATGCGGACGGCACACAGACCGCCGTAGCATACGATGATGCAGCAAACAAAATAACGATTACGTACCCGAACGGACAGCAAATCGAAAAGTGGTTCGACCCATTGGGGAATTTAATCAAAGAAACAAATGGCCGTGGCGGGGTGGCCAATCATACCTATGATCGCTATGGTCATATGATTCGAAAAGGAACCTTTGACGGTAATTGGATGGAGTATGAATATGATGCTTGGGGACGCGTAACGAAAGAAAACTTCATCTATGGTCAAAACAGAATCGTATACGACGATGCCGCCAACACGAAGACGACTTTCGACGGCAGCAATAATGGAATACGCGAGACGTACGATGTAATGGATCGCTTGATTGCCAAAGAAGAAATCAAACCATCTGGTCGAGCCGTGGTAGCCGCACGGTACGAATATGACTTGGCGGGGAATGTTCAGACTGCCTACGACGGCAATCACAATGCGACAAAATACGAGTATGATGGACTAGGCCGCCTGATCGCCGTTACGGATGCTGAAGGAAAGACGACGCGCTATCGGTATAACCTATCGGGGGATATGGTCGAAGTCAAGTATGCGGACGGAAATACGGTTGAGAAACGGTATGACGAAATCGGCCGACTGCTGCAGCAGATCGATCCGAACAAGCAAAGCAAACGCTTCTACTATAACGGCAATGGAAACGTGATTAAAAGCATCGACCGAAAAGGGCAGGTTCAACAATACGAATACAATAACCGTAATCTCCTGACTGCCACCACTGCTCCGGACGAGAGAATTTCGTACAGCTACGACGTAACGGGCAAGCGGACGGCAATGACGGATCAGACGGGAACGACAGCTTATGCCTACTATCCAACAGGTGAACTGGCATCGATCACTTATCCGGATCAGACCAGAATCAATTACGATTATGAAGTCAGGGGGCTGCGCACGGAACAGACCGTTGCGGCCGGGGGCTATAAGATCACGCAGCGAATAAGCCATACTAACATCCTGCCGAACCCAACAAGTATGGCCGTCTTAGATGGTAGCGGCTCGCAGCTCACGCAATTTGAATACAAATACGACGGCTCGTATAATCGCTTGGCGGAGTTGAAATCGGCGCAAGGATTCTTGGAGAACTATGCATATGACGGCTTTAATCTAGCAGGCATCCAGCAGAAGCAAGGAGATGCGCTGTTTGGAAACTATAGCTACACCTATGATAACAATCGCAATATTGTAGCGAAAAACGACAACGGAACGGCATATCAATTCAGCTACGATCCGCTGAACCGAATCAAGACATCAAGCCAGTTCAATGAGGCCTATACATATGATCAGCGGGATAACCGCAGCACCCTGCAAAGCGATCAGGTACCGAACATCAAGGGAGCCAGCTATGCGTACGATAGCCGCAACCGCCTGACCCAAGTAACGACGGAAGACGGCAAAGCCGTCAGCTACCGCTATAATGGGGACAACCTCATGGTAGAACGCACCGAAGGCGGCGTAACGACCCGTTATTACTACGATGATAGAGCGAAAATCGTAGCGGAAGGCAAGGTGGAAGGCAACGGCAGCATCACCATTACCGCATCCTATGTCCATGATTCGAACGGCAAGCTGCTGGCTCGTCAGGTACCAGGACAAGGCATGCAATACTACGTATCCAACGGGCACGGAGACATTACCGAAATCCGGGATGCACAAGGCAATGTGCTGAACCGCTATACGTACGATATCTGGGGCAATCCATTGGTACAAGAGGAGCAGGTTCCGAACATTTTCCGCTACTCAGGCGAATATTGGGATGCGACAACGAATCTGCAATATTTGCGCGCAAGATGGTATGATCCAAGTATCGGGCGGTTTGTTAATGAGGATACGTATGAAGGGGAACTAGGTAATCCACTGACATTAAACCTATATACCTATGTACAGAATAATCCGCTAATATATTGGGATCCAAGTGGACATAGATATGAATCGTATCAACTTTTAGAAATTCAATATGTAATTGATGAAGCAATGCAGATAACTTCAAAAAATCCGGATTATTGGAACTATAGATCCTATCTCGGATCAAAATTCCAAGCTGTATTTGATGATTCGAATAATAATCGATTTAAGTATTTATTTGGGTTGCTGACTCAGACAAGTCCATATGAAAATAGTAAGGGGAATGCTGAATGGGCAAGAGGCCAACTGCTAGATAAGTATGATGAATGGCAGATGGCATCTCTTCTAGAGGCTGCTGCTCTAGGTGGGTCTATGGCTTTTGGGTTAGGACAAACAAAGGGGATGTTCGGGGCAAATGGGGCGCAGGTTACCAGTAAAACTGTCTGGAAAGCACAAGGTAGTAAAGCAAGAATTGATGTTGAAAACCCTAATCCCGGGCAACGACCTGGACAGATTCACTACCAAGATGCCAACAACAAGAAGTATTTGTTTGACTCACAAAAAGGAGCATTCGTAGACTCTAAAGGAAATCTTGCTCCCAAAAGTGTTAATAATATGCTTAACGACCCTGATTTTGTTAAGAAATTAAATGTGGGACTAACGCAGTATCTTGGTGAAAGTCCATATGTTCGAAAATGAGGTGAGATGTTGAAAATAAATTCTAAGATGCAAAAGTACCTTGATGAATTAGTAAATACAGAATTACAAGCAATTAATTGTAATATTGATATCAATGGCATTGAGAACATTATTTTTCCGGCTTTTATTGAGTGGGATGGTTGTGTCCTCCTGAAACAAGAAAGGAATGTTGAATTACCAAATCATTTTTCACCAAATCAATTTATAACAGATAGAACAGCGTTTGAAGCAGATTACAATCATATTCACCTAAATGAGATGTTTGATGAAGTTTTTCAACCTAGTCAAATATTCAAAATTGCAATAAAAATACTCGATGTATGGACGGCTGTTCTCTACAGAAAATTCAATACACAAAGAAGTTTTTGCCTCATACTTTCTTATGATGGTGAGGACATTGTTATACGTTTCTATTCAGTTAGAGAGAATGAATCACCATGGCTTGATATTTCTTCAATAGAGTCATATTTGGATGGGTTGATGATTGTCGAAATTTAAACTATTTGACCTTGAGGTTTGCTTCCTCGAGGTCTTTATTTATTTGCCGCTACCTGGGTGTTAAATGAAATCATCATTCATTCAACCAATACCCCGTCAGGTAAAGTAGACATCAAAAACTCATTTGGAAAAAACTAAATGTCACTACAATTGAATCTAAATTACAAAACGATAAATGAGAGGAGGATAGATTATCTAATTGCGAAAATTAAGATGCTTTCAATGTAATAATCCGATTCCATTGAAATGGCTAATTTTTAGTGGTCAATGGGAAGGCGCATAAATGTAAATGTTCACAATTGTATGTATGGCCTTGGAAAAGACAAGTTTATTTTTACACTAGTTTTATTACTGGTATATTTTTGAGTTATTATCTGGATGCTTTCTACGGTGATAAACTAGAAAAATACATTATGGATGAAGTAAACAATCGTTGTTACTAAGTTTCTATTGTTCATAATCACAGTAATTTTTATTTTGTTATTTGTATTTTTATCTTATTTTGTTACCCCAAAGGTATATAAATTAAAAGAAGGTACAGATGGCGATAAACAGTTATAGTGATGAATAAGGATGTTAATAAATCTTTAAATTAGTCTCCAATAGTAATAATTTTGTTTAACCACAATGCGGCTTGCTATCGTATTGTGGTTTTTTCTTTGGTGGATGCCCCACCCAGTGCCGAATGAATCGGTCGGCAAATCCTAAATGAACATAGCGCTGTATCTGAGATTGAATTTGTATACGTATGTACCGAATAATCCGTTTCTCGCTTACTATCCTAGTGAAAGTGAAGTAGTATACTTTAGTACGCAATCGGATTATTTAAGTTTTAAAATGATGTATGAAACCGGAATGATTGATATAAATGATTACAAGGGAAAATTTTTGTATTATTTAAATGGTGTTAGAATAAATGTGCCGAGTGGTTCAATAAATATTCCTATTAGAATACCAAGACCTGCATTAGTTCCGTAATTGGAGGATACAAATGAAATATTTTAAAGAAGTATTTTTCAAAGAAGTGAGTTTAGGGAGCGAAGAGGACAAAAAAATAAATGCATTATGGATTGAAGCGCTCCAGCATTATGAAAATGAACTGTTTTTGATAAAGGAGAGAGTTTCAAAAAAGGTTTGGAAGGCTGTGAGCGAGAATAGTTTGCACGATTTGAGGTTCCAAAAACTAGAGGTTGAGGATAGTGCAAGAGGAACGCATCCACTTAATATAACATTAGTTTTTGCTGGTAAGACGAATCAAACTATATATTATAAACGAGTGAAAACTATTAAATTTAGTTATATTGGTGATAATAGTGGTATAGATTTTTTAGGTATTCACGATTGCATAGCGTCCGAATTACTTGTCGTAGATGGGAAATTATTATCACATGAGATATTATTCTCATCGGGTGCAACATTGTATATAGAATTTGAAAAGATAATAATCAAATGATACTCAAAGCCACATACGAGTGCAACATTGAACTGTAACCCGTAAGAGGTCACTTTTTTCAAGTGTCCATCTTACGGGTTACAGTTCACCATCGTATTGTGGTTTTTTTCTTTGGCGGATGCCGACCATAGTGCCGAATGATCGGGCGGCATGTCCCAAAAGAACCTAACCCTAATCAACCTCATATGATATTTATCTAATATGGTTGTGCGTACATATAATGAGTTGAAAAATATCCCCCCCTCTACGTCCATTTTTATCTCTTATAAAATCTTATAATCATCAGATGCCATCATGTTTTGCTCTAATTACCTTATTTTCGTTTTCTCCCGTATTTTTTGTTATTCAGAGACTATAAAACAACCGCTATACGTACGATATCTGGGGCAATCCGTTGGTTCAAGAAGAGAAGGTTCCAAATATTTTCCGCTACTCGGGCGAATACTGGGATGCAGCAACGAGTCTGCAATATTTGCGGGCAAGATGGTATGATCCAAGTGTAGGACGGTTTATCAATGAGGATACGTATGAAGGGGATATAGGAAGTCCTTTAAGTTTGAATTTGTACACGTATGTAAAAAATAATACTTTAAAATATCTCGATCCAACAGGTCATATTGAGTTTTCTGTTGGAGATAAAGAAGCGCTACTTAGGTATCAATCTATCTTTTCTGTTGGGCAGAAAGAAAAGAACCTGCTTATGATGCAATCTGCCCATGATGCAGCAAATTATCTTAGACTGAATTATGAATCTAGGGTAGACAGAACAAACTTCTTTAAAGACGGAATAATCTATAAATTTCTTACGAAAGATATGTACAATGAGCTGTTATTTGGTAATGATAAAGAAGTACCATTACTAGATGATCCACTATTTTATGTTTTTGATGGTACTTTTGCACTTGCCTAAAAAGGTGTAGCTAAGTTAGCTGCAAAGACAATGGGTAAGAAAAGCGTTGATCAGACTACAGAGTATTTACTAAAATTGGATTTACAGATGTTTGCAGCTAAAAAGGACTTAAAGATGGTTAATGATGCTGCAAAAAGGGTAGGGGTTGATAGGAATAAGTTTGGTGAGTACATTCATCAACTAAAGAAAGAATTTAATATGAAAGTAAACGATAATTTTAGTTGGGATGATCTTCTCGAATTTGCCAATGAATTAAAAAGCATGACGAAAAAGTAGAATCTGTGGAGGTTATATGAGTATTACAGGTAATTGTTCATTAAATATTAGTTCTACAAACCTTGATTTTGACTTATTAGGTAAGCTAAATCTGACACCAACATCTGTTGTCCGAAAAGGAGATTTTCTCACAAGTAAGAGAAAGGCACTTTATGATGTTTGGATATTTGAGATTCAAATAACCAATACTTGTCCGCTTAACAAAGCATTAGAGAGCATTGCAGGACATCTATCCAATGTAAGTCATGAATTGAGTTCATTAAAAAGTAGGTATGACGTGTCCCTCAATTGCTATTTAAGATCAGATTACGCGCAGATGGGAATCGATATAGCACCGGAAATTCTTAAGTCGATTGCAGAACTTGAATTGGGGTTGCAAATTCACATTCTATCATTTGGTGGCGTCGATAGTTAATCAGCATGTATAAAGTTAAATTAGTGGCGATAAAAAGTCGATAGACAGTAAGCAACATGATGCATTGAAATTGATGGGAATTATCCATTGTAAAACCTTGTTGGGATTTTTGATCCCTTCAAGGTCTTTTTTTATTGTCCCAGCCAGTGCCAAATGAATCGGGCGGCATGTCTAGAAAGAACCTAACACTCATCAACCCCGTATGATATTTTTCCAATATAATTGCACACACGTATAAAGGTTTAATAATATCCCCTTTATGAAAAATCCGCCCCCATTGTCATAGATACCACCGTGTTTTGATGCAAATACCTATATACTAATGTTGGGAGGGATTTAGAAGACGGTCATCGTCCTTTTTATCGAATATCCATTGATATATTTTGACTCAAGTGAACATATTCCAACGGTGTGATGGAAGCAGCAGTAATTGCGGATCATATTTACGGAGCAACACAAGATAATGTGAAGAACGTAGTAATTAATGATTGGATATTAGATGGTATTATGAGTAATAGTTAAGGATTGAAAATGGGGATATATTCAAGAAAGGGTAATGGTAAGGTTGAATATACTTTAGTAAATAAAGGTACAATACCTACTAAAGTTATTGATTGGATTAATAACATTGCTCAACCTTTTGGAGAATCTTCTGACTTGAAAGATTAATTGAAATGGCTTCTAAATTAAATTTATAAGTAGTCATAAAAACAGTGAAGTAACAATGGTAGGACACTCGAAAGGAGGTGCAGAAGCAGCGGCCAATGCAATTGTCACAAACAAAAATGCTATATTATTTAATCCAGCCAAGTTAAGCACTTTTGTAAATACTAAAGTGGGTCTTTATTATCAAGTATATACTGCGAAAATTAATGCATATGTTGTTAATGGTGAAATATTAAATGAACTTTTTGGTGCAGTTGATACTCCAGGTGGAGCAGTGCATTATTTACGTAGCCAGTACCCATTAGGTAGGTGGAACATTTGGAATTTTAAGAAAAACATAGAAAATTCAATCGAGAATCATTCTATGGGTTCTGTAATAAATGCATTAAAGGAATGATATAAATGAAAAAAACACAAGTTATTCTAATCGTATTAGTTGCTTTAGTGTTCTGTATTGTAGCACTACCGTGGGCTCTAATATATATTGGACTGCTACTTCAACCAGATCCTCCTCGTCCAGAAATCACCTATGGTGAATTTCCTTTCAAGTTAGTCTATGAAATAAATGGGGAAAGAAAGGTTATTCAAGATACGGTCATTTGTGAGTATGATGGGGTTGGAATGGATGAAGGGCAAGGTAAGCATAGAAAATGGAAGCAGCGGTATGTAAGTGGGAATAAAAATATTACTTTGTTGAAAATTAATAACAACAGCGAAATAGTTTACTCAGAAGGAAGTGCAAATTATTATATGGGGGATTTAAAGGAATATGAACAATATAACCCTTTGTTTCCCGATGCAATTATTATAGAGAAGGATATTGGCAGCACTAGTGAAGGATTAATTCGAGCGGATGAATTGCTTGAAAAATATCATATTAAACTAATAAGTTGGGAGTCAAGTCCACCAATCAAGAATATATTTATTGAATCAGCAAAGTAAATAAGATGTAAGTTAAGCACACAGCTTATAACTAATCTCGATAAAACGGTTATAGGTTGTTATGCATTTTAC
Source organism: Paenibacillus sp. B1-35 (assembly GCF_050474385.1). Lineage (NCBI taxonomy): Bacteria > Bacillati > Bacillota > Bacilli > Caryophanales > Paenibacillaceae > Paenibacillus > Paenibacillus sp. B1-35. The sequence continues at coordinate 423,737 of NZ_JBCHVJ010000006.1, read as the reverse complement.
AGCACTAATCCTCAGAATGGTAACATGTAAAATGAATATTGCGCGCAAGATGGTACGATCCAAGCATTGGACGATTATTACGGGGATACATATGATGGGGAGTTTAGGAAACCGTTAAGTTTAAATTGATATGTGTATGTGAAGAACAATCCGCTAAAATATATTGATCCAACGGGGAATATCCCCAACAGCATCATGGCACAGCACATACATAGTGCAACGAAAAAGGATTATAATAAAAATCACTTTTTGGTGGATGGAAAAACTAAACACAGAGTATGTTTTGTCACACCAAATGGTTCAAAATGGATTCAGTCAAAAGTGCTTTGACGGAGGCGGGATATTAATTGAAAATTAAAATGTTAATGATAGTAGGTATTCCATTGATTCTACTTGCTGTCCTTGTGTACATTACTTTGCCATGGCTTTTCATTTATATTGGGATTCAATTAGGGCCTAGTCCACCAAGCCCGAGAATTACGTACGGAGAATTGCCGTTTCGTCTAGAGTATGAAATTAATGGGCAACGGAAGGTTGTCGAAGACACTTTAATATGCGAATTTGATGGTATTGGTTCAGATGAAGGCCGAGGAAAATTTCGCAAATGGAATGAACGATTGGCTAGTAAAAATGAAGAAATAATATTGCTAAAAGTGGATGATACGAAAAGGATCATTTACTATCCAGGTAGTGCTGAATACTATATGGGGGATTTAGATACCACATTGGAGCATGATTCTAGTTTTCCTAATGGTCTGATAATTGAGAAAAATGATCGCATAACTAGTACTCGATTAATTCTTGCAGATCAATTACTTGAACAATACAAAATTAACTTAATAAGTTGGGATTATACTCAACCCATAAAGAATAGTTTTTAAGCATCCAAATAAAAATAAAAAATTACATTTTCAGTCCTTATTTGAAGTGAGCCACAATGCGAATAACTCGTATTGTGGTTTTTTCTTTAGTGGATGCTCCACCCAGTGTCGAATGAATCGGCGGCATGTCCTGAAAGAACCTAACCCTCATCAATACCGTATAAGATCGTCTGTGGATTTAGTGGACTGTAGCTCATGTCTTATTTGTATTTACGCTAACAATAACATAAATTAACTGGTGCAACACGAGAATCCATAATAGAGTAATAAAGCAGCAGCGAAGTTGGATTAGAAAGGTGAGAATAAGGATGAGTTGGTTAGCACGGCGGAATAAACGCATCATTTTGATGATGTGTGCAATCTTGTTTATTTGTGCTATGGTATTACAGATTGGCAACGTCCAAGCTTTTTCAGCAAATGATGAAAGTAAGTATTCATACGATGGGGCTGGACGGTTAAATGATGTTCAATCCACTACTAGACAAAGTATAGACTACGTATACGATAACAACGGGAACATAACGCATAAGCTATCTACTCTCCATTTTAAGGGGAGTGATCAGAGTGTAATGCAAAATGTAGCGGTAAATCAAACACCGGGTGCTAAAAATACAGTGGAGTTTTGGATGAAATGGGATGGTACTAATTCTGTCATGCCATTTTCATGGAATACCCATTATGCACTTTGGTTTGCAGATGGATATTTTGGATTTAATACAGGTGAAAGTAATATTATTGGGATTTCTTCAGCAAATTTAGTTAATCAATGGGTACACGTAGCGGCGACTTTTTATAATGGAGTACCTAATGCGGACGATAATGAATTGTATATCAATGGCGTAAAGCAGGACATAGCAATGGTTAAGGGGAAGACAACGTATCCAGTTTCGGTAACCCAATCAGCGTTCATATCAGGAAACAGCGATAAGAGCCTGTACCGATTTAGCGGTAAAATAGGCGAAGTACGAATATGGAATTATCCATTGTCCCAAGAGGAGATACAGACGAATAGAAATCAAGTATTGTTGTCAAGAGAGCCTGGACTGGTGGAGCATAGAAAGTTGGGTCGCGTTCCTTCTGGAAAAGATTTCAAGAGAAAAGAACGATTAAAGTTGAATAATATTTTGGTTAATAACAAAGCTGGTGCTAAAAATACAGTTGAATTTTGGATGTATTGGGATGGAACCAATTCTGTAATGCCATTTTCATGGAACTCTAATTATTCACTTTGGCTTGCGGATGGATATTTTGGATTTAACACTGGTGAAAGCAACATTATAGGCATATCATCGGCCAATTTACGTAATCGCTGGGTGCACGTAGCTGCAACTTTCTATAACGGTATACCGAACACGGTAGATAATGAATTATATATTAATGGTGTAAAGCAAAATGTAGCCGCAGTCAAAGGAAATACGACCTACTCTGTAGCAGCGACGACGTCCGCGTTTATATCAGGAAGTGGAGATAGTGATTTATACCGATTTGGCGGTAAACTCGGAGAAATGCGGGTGTGGAGTTATCCGCTAACGCAACCAGAGATAAAGGCTAATATGTATAAGATGCTTTCAGGAATGGAAGAAGGATTAGCAGGATATTGGAAGTTAAGCGAAGTACCTCAATTGAATTCATCTCTGCAATGTAACGGAACGAATCAAATTAAAATTAATAGCGTCGAAGTAAATCAATCGGCTGGCGCCAAAAATACGGTAGAGTTCTGGATGAACTGGGACGGAACTAATTCTGTCATGCCGTTCTCGTGGAACACGAACTATTCACTCTGGATTGCAGACGGCTATTTTGGATTTAATACGGGTGAAAGCAATATCATTGGTATACCATCGGATCAGTTAAAAGATAAATGGGTGCATGTTACAGCAGTCTTCTATAACGGGGTACCTAATACGACAGATAATGAATTGTATATTAATGGCGTAAAGCAGAATATAACCGAAGTGAAAGGAAAGGCGACATATACAGTCGCAGCAACCTCATCGGCGTTTATATCTGGAAACGAACATGCTAGTTGGTATCGATTCGGCGGTATGCTAGGTGAATTGAGAGTATGGAATTATCCACTTACCCAAGCACAAGTACAGGCTAATATGTATAAGGTATTTACAGGAACAGAAGCGGGACTTGCAGGGTATTGGAAATTGGATGATGGATTTAAGCCTAATGAGGCTCTTCATTTTACGAGTAACAACCAAGTTTCTTTACATAATATTAAGGTAAATCAAGCAGTGGGGGCTAAACATACAGTAGAGTTCTGGATGAAATGGGATGGAACCAATTCTGTGATGCCGTTTTCGTGGAATACGAACTATTCGCTCTGGATTGCAGATGGCTATTTTGGTTTTAATACGGGCGAGAGCAATATCATTGGTATACCATCGGATCAGTTAAAGGACAAGTGGGTGCATGTAGCTGCGACTTTCTATAACGGAGTGCCTAATGCAACAGATAACGAATTGTATATAAATGGTGTAAAGCAGAACATAGCAGCGGTTAAGGGGAAGACAACGTATTCAGTTGGGGCAACTCCATCGGCGTTCATATCAGGAAGCAGCGACAAGAGCCTATATCGCTTTGCTGGTAAGCTTGGTGAGATGAGAATTTGGAATTATAGGCTTTTACCATCTGAAGTGCAGGCTAACATGTATAAGGTGATTTCAGGCAAGGAATCCGGGTTGATTGAGACTTGGAAAGCTAAATCTTGGTTCCAAAATAAATAGTCAGCATCTTTGAGGAACATAATAAAGCACGCTCCAATATTTGATTACATATTAATTGTTGGGGCGTGTTGTCGTTTGGATGCTGGACAAACTGGTAGATCACCTAAAATAGGCACGTATTTAAAGCATTTCCACTACAATAGTAACAAAAGAATGCATCGTTATGGGAATTAACTTTAGAGTCGGAGGTACATTTATTTTAGGTGCTGTAACATATTATCCAGAAGATATATACGATGAGAGACTTGATAATAAGTCAATCTATAGCATTATTCATTTGCACTTTATGTTCAGGAAAATATGGATGGATATTCTCTGGTAGTTTGCGAAAAAAACAATGGGGAATTTGAAAGAATAGTTCTACCCAAAATAATGACGGAATTTTCATGTATTCTTACCTGGGGAAAGAATAAGCTATTTTAGATATAGGACTTTTTGCGGTAAATTCACGTTAGAATGTAAAGATGAGATTATTGTTAAAAGGGGATTAAGATGATCAAGGCTGTTAAAGGTAAGTTACTCATCTTTGTTATGATCATGGTAAGCTTTTTACTTATGATCTCAAGCACGGTTAATGCTAGTTTCATAGAGAAAGAGTTTTTGTCAAAGGAAGACTTTGAACGAGGCAGATATGCAGATACAAAATTCACCGCAGGAGCAGGAATCATTACGAATGAAGCTGATAAGGTCGTTAATGGCAATTATTCGGCGTACTTATACTCTCCACCGACGAGAGAATGGAGCGAATTTACATATACGGATACACAGCAAGTTCAATTTGAAAAGAATACTACCTATGCGGTTACCTTTTCGTACAAAGCTGTTGAAGCCCCTAATCAGGAAAATAACGGACTCTACTATTTTTTAGCACGAAGCACAGACAATGAAGCCTCTGCAGATACAGGGTGGACAACATGGAATGCAAAAACCGGGGAAAAAGGTACTAAGACATTTGTATTTACCACAGGGAGTAAAGATAATTATTACTTGATTTGGGGGATTCATTGCGGTGGAGGTTTATCTATCGATGATATTCATGTGAAGAAAGTAAATGAGTCATTTGAACAAGGAACATATAAGGGGACTTTCTTTCAGGCGGTTTCAGGAAGTATAACGAATGATCCCGCTAAAGTCGTTAATGGCAATTATTCGGCATACTTAACCTCCTCGAAGGAACAGGAATGGAGTGAATTTGCATATACCGATACTGATCTAGTTAAGTTCGAGAAGAATACAGCTTATGAGGTTACCTTTTCATATAAAGCTATAGAGGCTCCAGATAAGTTTAATACTGGGGCCTATTATTTCTTGGCTCGAAGTACGGATAATGATGTTGCTGCTGATGCGGGCTGGACAGCCTGGAACCCTAGGACAGGAGAAAAAGGGACGAAGACGTTTACGTTCACGACATGAAACAAAAACAATTATTATTTGATTTGGGGGATTCGACGGGGAGGAGCGTTGTCGATAGACGATATTTATATCAAAAAGAAGGCCGAATCATTTGAAAAGGGGACGTTCGAGGGAACTTTTTTTCGGGCTGGCTCCGGAACGATCACAAATGATCCGGATAAGGTAATCAGCGGTAATTACTCCGCTTATCTTTCTTCGCCGCGCTTAGCAACTTGGGCGGAGTTTGCATATACTGAGCCGTCATTAATCCGTTTTGATAAAAATACAACCTATTCCGTAACGTTTTCGTACAAAGCAATAGAAGCTCCCCATGGATATTACTACTTTTTGGCATGAAGTACGGATAATGACGTTGCTGCTGACACAGGCTGGACAACCTGGTCTGGGCAAAAGGGAGAAACGAGCAGGAAAACGGTTGTATTCACGACAGGAGAGAAAGAAAACTACTATTTAATATGGAGAATTCAAAATGGTGGCGCTATCTCAATAGATGATATTCGTATCGATCTGGCTCTTTATCAATATGATCAGAACGGACGATTATTGAAGCAAGCTACTCCAACTAAATCGATTCAGTACTTCTATGACTCGAACGGTAACGTTCTTAGACGAAGAGCAGATATTAATTATTACTAATATATGATGTCAGATGGAGAGCTTGAGGTGTAATTAAACTCTTTTTCCTTTACCTTAATGCTTGTGAACGTAATGAATAAATGAGGAATTGTATCTCAGGATAGCATGAGGGAGAGGAAAACGTCACAAAAAAGGATGGTTACTATTAATGCTGCGTCATATTCATATGATCGTAAAATGTATTGTTTGTACTTGTTTATTAGTCGCGATGGCTTTGATAATACAGCATTCAGCAGATGCCAAAGAGTCTTCTAAACACGAAATTGAGTTAGGTTCGACGAATGATAAGGCAAGAAAATGGGGCATGCTTTCTCCGAATATCGGACATCGTACCGGTAAAGCACAAGGAGATGAATGGATAGCCATAGCTCCTGAAGATAAGTTAGGTTTTTTAGTTTTTGGACCTTATGTAGATGATCTCGATATAGGAGAATGGACTGCAACGTGATCACTGAAGATGTCTGGTAGTTTAAATGTTTCCTCTAAAATTGCTCGCTTAGAAGTTTATGATCCGGACTCTAATGAGGTATTGGCTTTTCAAGAGCTTACAAGCTATCAGTTTTCTAAATCTCAGAGCTATCAGGATTTTTATTTAACGTTTATGAAAACGAAACCAAAGCAGCGATTGGAGTTTAGGGTTTTCTGGCACGGGGAGACTACGTTACAAGTGAATCAAGTGACAGTCCACCAAGTAGCAGAGTTGAATTTGGTGAAATCATGGAAGATGTCTGATCCTGCACTTGGCCATAGAATTGGCAGAGCAGACGGAGAGGGTTGGTCAGCCAATATACAGCAGGATAAGGAAGGTTTTTTAAGCTTTGGTCCTTATATGAATAATCTTCCGTTAGGAGCATGGAAGGTAAGCTTCCCATTGATAATCGATAACAACTCTGCAGATAATGCGAAAATAGTTCGCTTGGAAATCTATGATCCTGATGCAGATGAGATTTTATCGTCACGCGAAGTGACGAGGCAGCAACTTCTTTATTCTAATGTAACGCAGTATTTCGAGCTGCTTTTTGACAATGTCTCAACGGATCGCCGATTAGAGTTCAGAATTTATTGGTACGGCTTAGCCAAGGTTACAGCTAAAGACATATCCATAGGCAAATCTACAAATATAATCTATAAGAAAACATGGAGTTTATCAGACCCTATGATTGGGCACAGAACGGGTAGATTAGATGAAGAGGGCTGGTCAGCGAATACGCAGCAAGACAGCGAAGAATTTTTGACTTTTGGGCCCTACGTGAAAGATGTACCAGTAGGATCATGGGAAATCAGTTGGCCATTAATGATCGACAATCGTTCGGCAGATCACGCAAAGGTAGTTCGTTTAGAGGTGTTCGATGTTGATGCCGATGAGATCCTATCCTTCCGTGAGATTGTACGGCAAGAATTTGAGCGTCCGTTTGAATACAAAAGTTTTAATTTAAGATTCGTCCATGTAAACCCAAGTCACCGATTGGAGTTCCGCACCTATTGGTATGGCAATGCATTTATCAAAATGAAGAACCTTCAAATGAAGGGAACGTATCCAAGTTCATTCGGGAAAGTGTGGAATATGTCTGATCCGGCAATGGGGCATAGAACAGGAAAGCTTATTGAGAATGTATGGGTTGTAGAGCCTCAACAGGATCAATTAGGACATATGAGTTTCGGGCCGTATGAAAAAGGTATGGAAATTGGAACATGGGTAAGCACTTGGTCGATGAAATTAAAGAATAGCAGTGAAAGCAATGATCCTGTCGTAAAGTTTGACATATTCGATGCTGCTACAGGAGAGGTTATTCAGCAAAAGGATATATATAAAGAGCAGTTTATTTTGAATCATTTTCAAGATTTGAATATCCAATTCCGAAATGAATATCAGGGACACGCACTGGAATTCAGAGTTTACTGGTATGGAAAACATGCTGTTGAATTGAAAAGCATCAACGTAAACAAAACAAGGGTTTTGGATGAATACGTGTATGATAAAAATGGTCGATTGATGCAGTGGAACGGGGCCAATGGTAGGCACAAGTACTATCGTTATGATAAGAACGGGAATATGTTAAGTGTTATTGATATGGAATAAGGCAGGCGGATGGCGGATTTTATTGTACTTGGTGAACAGAACAACTAAATTAAAGGAAAAAGGAACAAAGAAGGCACATGAACTCATGGGCCTTCTTTGCTTCGTGACTCTCTTAGATATGGTTGTTTCTGTTCTTGAAGCTTTAATAATTGAGAGAGATACTATCGAAACAGCCAAGTCACACATGGGGAAATTAACAAAAGGCCTGCCCGGTAATAACATCGGAACATTATTATTTCCATAAAACGGGATGATGAATTTAAAAATCAGTTTCACTAGGGTCAATCAAATAAGACAACATCAGGTGTATTTTAATTAAACAGGGAGAAGAGTTCAAGAATGTTATTCTTCTGACGAAGAGTACTACGAATAGTATTTGGGTTTTACAAATAGCGAAAAGGAGTATTTAGAATATGCTAAGTTTTAGAACATCGAAATTCATGCTTATATTCGTTCTAATAAGTATTATATTATTTGTTGTCAGTCCTACTAACGGATATGCTGTAGAGAAGACGGCGGTAAATGTTTATGATAGTTCCGGGCGGCTAGTGAATACGAAGCTAGCGGATGGAACCGTAGTTGAATATCAATATGATGAAAATGGGAATCTACTGCAGAAAAACTTTAATATGTTGATGAACTCCGGATTTGAAATCTATACGGGAAAGAGTGGAGTCGCAGATAACTGGGGGGATTGGCAATCCGCAGGTGTAAAAGCAAATTATCAAGTTGTAACTTCACCTGTATCAAGTGGTAAGCAAGCTCAACAAATGAGTATTTCCAACATGCCTAAAGATGGGGCAGCTAATTTTTTTCAAGACATATCCGTAAGTGATAGCGAGTCCTATACATTAAGTAGTCAGATTGCAATAGCCAACCTAAACAAAGCAAAATTAATGGTTAACATGCATTATTTTGATAAGGACGACAGATTCATAGGAAGCACGACAGTGTTTGAATATGGAGGAAACGTAAGCTGGCTGAGTATAAATGAACAGGTACGACCTGTATCCAAGACAGTGCGAGCCAGACTTCATTTTACCATTACAGCATTAGACAGCGATGCATCAGGAATCGTAACGGTGGATTCCGTAGCTTTCCAAAAAGGTGACCGGAGTAATTTACTATTTAACTCTGGTTTTGAGACGAATACAAGAACAGGTGGAGTCGCAGATGGCTGGGGAAATTGGGAGTCTGTGGGGGTGACGGCCAATTATCGAGTAGTAGCCTCGCCAGTGTCAAGTGGTAAGCAAGCGCAGCAAATGGCTATCTCTAATATGCCTGAAAATGGAATAAATACATTCTTCCAAGACGTAGCAGTAACAGGCGGTCAACCTTATACACTAAGTACTCAAATTGCGACAGCATATTTAAGCAAAGCCAAAGTTCAGGTCGTTATACATTATTTTGACGTAAACAATAATTTTATAGGGAGTGAGATGCCATTTGAATATAGTGGGAACACGGGCTGGTTAAGCATTAATGAACAAGTGCGACCTGTGGTCAAGACAGTACGTGCCAGAGTTCATTTTTATATCATGGCGGTTGACAACAATGCGTCTGGAATCGTAACGGTGGACTCCGTAGCTTTCCAAAAAGGAGAGCAGAGTAATTTATTAATCAACCCCGGATTTGAAACAAATACAAGAACGAATGGAGTCGCAGATGGCTGGGGGAATTGGGAATCTGAAGGGGTAACAGCCAGTTATCGAGTAGTATCCTCGCCAGTGTATAGCGGTAAGCATGCACAGCAAATGATCACCTCCAATATGCCCAAAGGCGGAATGCATACATTCTTCCAAGACGTAGCAGTAACAGGTGGTCAGCTTTATACATTAGGTTGTCAAATTGCAATTACAAATCTAAGTAAGGCTAGGGTTCAGGTCATCATGCACTATTTTGACGTTAATAATAATTTTATAGGAAATGGAACTCCATTCGAGTACAGTGATAATACGAGCTGGAAGAGTGTTCAGGTACAAGTAAAGCCACCAACTCATACGGTGCGGGCTAGAATCCATTTTAATCTTTTAGCACTAGAAGACAAAGCCTCCGGGACAGTAACCGTAGACTCCGCCATTTTTCAACGCAAAAAATAAAACAAGAGATAGATGAAATAAGTCATGCAGTAAATCAAGAAAAAGAAGGATGGTCACGGACCATCCTTCTTCAAGTTTCTGTAACCAGACTGTTGTTTGGCATTATGTCTTTACAAGTGAAATTGCATCGGCAAAAGCTTCTCCGACGGCACCTGAATCGGCAACAACCCGTACAATTATTTTTGTCGTATTCGGCTTCGTGCGAATCTTAACAGAAGCTTGTCCCCACTGTCCTCGCTGAGAAACCAGTGCTGCATCCCCATCATATACACCGATGTTTTGATTATCGAATTCATAGGTGTCCACATAGAAGCTTCCTTGCTTCAAGTTGTTGTAAATGTTAGCTTGAAGCTCATAGTCAGTATTTGGTTTAACCGGAATGAAGTAGCTGTCGCTGGAAGTGCCGAGTACGGGCGAATCCGAGTAAAAGCGAATACTGTGTGAGCCATTATGCGATAATTGACCTGAAACGGCCATAGTAGGGCTGAAATTCCAGAAATAAGACCCCTTCTCAAAGCTTGCGTTCGGAAGCAAGTTACTTGTTTTCATTTTTTTAAGCAGGTTCCCGTTGGTGTCATAGGCATATTCGATTCGGTAATCTGTATGCAGTGCATCTAGCAGCTGATTTGCCGAGTTATATGTATAATTATGATTTGCAATAATGGGCTTAGGGACGTGAGCTACTTTGACTTCCTTTTTGATCATGTCGCCAAACCATGCAACACCATCCTGAACCATTCGCCAGTCGGTGACCAATACTCCTTCATATGCTGGAGCGACCATATTGAAAGTAAACGTCACGGTATCGCCGTATTTTACGGTGCCGCCGTTAGGAATGACGTGTCTGCCAATGGCAAATGGATCACTATCGTCAACCGCCCCAAGGCGAACGGCTGCTGCTTCCGACCATACCTTCTTGCCTATGTTCTTGACAGTAACAGAAACTTCTTGCGAAGAGCCTGGGATCATTGTATCCGGAATAGTGTTTGCAACGATTTTTGCGTTTAAGTCTTGGGCAGTCACGATACTGAGATCGTCAAAATAGCTTCTGAAATACCCGGTCTCTGAAGCTTCGTAGTCGTCATAGGCGACAAGCACTTCTTTAATTGTTTTTCCTGTTTGTGGAGTTAAATCAACTTCGACTTGAACCCACTGATTTAATGGATCATTCCGAAATGCAGGGTGGATTCGTTGCCCTCTTGTATCCGAAATGCCGCTATCTCGTAAAGTAGAGCCATCCTCAAATACCAGATCAATTGCCATTCTTTTACTTTGTGTGTGCTGGTAGTGATAGACCCAATAGGATAATCTCATTCCTTCGTGGATACTTATGTTCAAATTAGTATACAACTTGAAGTAAATGAAGCTGTTCTCCGAATTACTTTTGTCTTCGCCAGTGACTCGATAATATCCAACTCCACTATGAGGTTGAACTCCCATTTCTCCATTCACAGTAGAGGCCTCTGGTGGTACCGTTGAATTGTATCCGCCGACATTGGCACTATATGCCGTCACCATCCCAAGGCTATCGTTATCGTGGCTTTCGAAGGTATTGCTCAGGATACGCCTCTGTTCATTGTCCGCCATCGCATTTGGGATAAGACAAGCAAATAATAAAAGAAAAGCGATAGCCATTTTAGAAAATTTGATCATCAGTACATTAGATCCCCCTATATATAGTTAGTACGTATAGTCATTGTAAATTTTAATATGACTATTGGAAAGAGTGGAATTGAATATATTCCATTTTTTCCTTACTAATTGTGGGGAATAATAACTGTTAAATAAGTCTTAAAGGAAATATATTAGATACTTGGAACAGATCAGGGGAAAAAGTGGTGAATTTTGCTTTCAAAAATCATTTAATAGGGATAGTGGCGGTACTGTTACTTTATGATCTCAAGCGCCGCTAATGCTAGTTTCGCAGAGAAAGTGCTTGTGACTCAAGGAAATATTGAACGGGGTACATATGAAAATACAAAAGTTGCAGCGGCATTGGGAACAGTCGCTAATCGAGTAAACAGTAATTCATAATGCAAATAAAATGAATATAAATGGTTATTACAAGAGAAATTCCAAGTACAGAGAAAGATAGACGAAGAATAGTTACCGTAGATACTGCTAAAAACATAAGTTGTCGGCATTACAGATGAAAGGGTCATCAAACGTCCATTTTTTACAAATTAATGCTAATAAATAATAAATGTGCAGTAGGGAAAATAATGATATTATATGAATCTATGAATATATGGAAATAATATTAATGTTCCTTTAGAATCCGGTATTAATCGTATAAAAAAGGAGGACTCAGGATTATCTTGCGATCAAAAGGGGCATATATCAAAATTACGGTAATGCTTGCATTCTTCATTCTTATTTTTATCCATAGCGAGAACAGAATATTTGCTCAACTGGATAAAAATACATATGTATCTAGTAAAGACTACAGTTCCATTCAAGGGGAGAATCAATGGTTTTATCAAGAATGGAATGGGAAAGAGTACGTTAATTTGAAGTGGGATGAGTCGGAACAATTATGGAGGGGGAGTCATCCTTTTACCATCATTGCGGCAGGCATCCATCATCCGGATGTAACGGATGTTGCAAGGAAATGGGTAGCGCCCAAGAGTGGCTTAATTCGTATAAATGGACGCGTAGCAAGAGTAATCCCGGATGCGGGGATGGCGTTAGAGTAGAAATACGGAAAAATACGAAATTACTTTGGAAGACCCATATCGAGTATAACGACATCGACGGGTTAATGACAAACTATGAAACGCACATTAACTCTGGTGAAGCACTTTACTTTATCGTGAATAAGGGAGAACAGAACAATTATTGTGACGGTACATATTGGGACCCAAGCATCTCCTATTTAGACAAGAACACTTCATTAGCCTATTCTGCCTCTGAAGGATTTAGTGGCGTTCAAGGACAGAACAATTGGTATTATGAGGAGGGTCAAGGAAGTGCTTTTTCATTTCTGAATTGGGATGGGAAGGATCAAGTGTGGAAAGGGAAAAGTCAATATTCGCTCATAGGGCGTTCTTTTCAACATCCAACCGATCTAAGCTCTGTACGAACTTGGAATGCACCGGAATCCGGACTGATCCGAATTTCGGGAAAGGTGGCCAAGGAGAACACGAAGTGCGGAAATGGAATCATTGCATCCATCCAGAAAAACAACAAAGTCGTATGGTCAACTCTTATTCAATTTGATGATGCAGAAGGCCTCCAAGTCCAACATGATATAACCGTTCATGTAGATGATAAGTTGCGTTTTCTAGTAGCTTCGAATGAAAGTACGGATTGTGACGGTACCTCATGGGATCCCCGAATAACTTATATGCTACCGAGTGCTGATCTAACTTACTCTTCTGCATCTGGATTTAGCTCGGCACAAGGGCAGTCCAATTGGTATTATCAAGAATTAGAGGACTCCCAATATGAGGATTTAAAGTGGGACTTCAACGAAAAATTGTGGAGAGGAAAATATCCATTTTCGATCGTTGCACATAGGATGCAGCATCCTGATAAGGCTGATTCCGTCCGAAAAGGGTGGCTCCAAAGTCAGGTTCGGTACGTGTGAGTGGACACGTATCCAAAAGTAATACAGCATGTGGCGATGGTGTCAAAGCAACCATTTTAAACGGCTACAATGCAGTTTGGCAGGCGAAGCTGGATTATAACAATGATGCTGGGGTGGATCATGATACCGTACTGCCGATAAGCGAAGGCGGAGTTTTATATTTTGTAATAAATGCGAACGGTACGAATCATTGCGATAGTACGAATTGGACGATATCCATCCATTATGATTCTGAAGCACACGCGACGATATATTCATACGATGCTGGCAACAAGTTGGAAACGATAACATCTCCAGATGGTAGAATCATTTATCATTACTATGATGCAAATGGCAACTTAATTAGGCGTGAAAAGAGTAAGTGAATGATGTAAGCTCTATTCATTTAATTAAGGTGTTTTTTGATACATAAAAACATTGAACAGGAGAAGCAGCGTGAAGAAGTATATATCACTAATTTTAACATTTATTTTAGCGTTTACGAGTATACCACTTACTTATGCTCAAGAAGTGATGTCATCCGATGCTGAGCTGTCTAATCTTTCAGTTACTGATGCAGTGTACAGCCAACAGCCTAAGGATCTAAATCCGCAAGATATTATTACAGTTTCATCAGTAGCCGAAAAATTTCAAGTTGATGGCGATTGGGTTTATGGTGAAGTAACCAAAGGATACCTGCTGCACCATATCTATGAGGGGCTGCTGGAGAAGCAGCGCGGAGGCTCGTACGAGCAATATATGAACCGCTTGTATCCTAATATTTCGCGAAATGCCTCAGAACAGCAGCCTTCGGTAACGACAAGCGTGTATGATCATTTGTCGAACGTGGAGAGTGACGGGGATGTTAAGAAAACAAGCGTTACGGACTCTGTATATGAGGTTCCCAAATTTCGTCGCTCTAAGCGATCCGTGTCCTCTTCGAACTATGATAGCTTTGCATTGAAGCAAAAAGAGCTAAAGTTTGATCAAGCGCCATATTCAGTCGGGGACGCCGGCGAGAGTATTTCGACAATCGATGGTTCTCTGCATGTAGAGCAAACTGATCTCGTTCTTCCCGGGCCGAATGGTTTGGACTTCGAATTGCGTCGCGTGTACGATAGTTCGCGCGGTAAAGATGATATTTACTACAGTGAGGCAAGACATAAACAGTTGCCCCGCAAGCCGGAAGAAGAGCGTCGTTCTTCGCTAGGAAAAGGGTGGATGTGGGATATCCCTTATCTTAAAGTAGCCGAAGATCAAAAATTTCTTTATCTTCCCCAACGCGGAACATTCGCGATAGATGGATACGATATAGTGGGTAATCCCTTCAGAGATTTGAGTTTTGGTCCGGTTTACGACGACAAAAAAAATGACGCGCCGAAAGGATCTCGATATATTCTTGGCGATTACAATCAGGGATTAGATTACTATTTTGATGAAGACGGCCTGCTTTTGCGGATAAATGACCAAAATAATAACTGTCTCGACTTTACCCATATTGGAGATGAATTATTTAGAATAGCTGCTTCGACCAAAGCAGGAAAAGAGAAGGGGAAATCCAATTATCTCTACATTCGAGACATGGGTAATCACGTAGAAGCAGCGGTAAAATATACAGATCCTGCAACGAATCAACCCAAGGAACAAGTCGTCAAATATGTGAGAAAAAAGATTACCCTAAATGCTGAAGACCGATATATATTAAAAGAGGTCGTTGATTCAGTAGGGCGAATCACGACTTATTATTACGAAATACGTACACTGCCATCCAATATTCTTCCGGGATACAGTATGTTTAATAAAAAGGAAGATTTCAGCGAACAAATGCTCTATTGGGGAGTAACCGATTGTGTAACGCTGGGGATGATCGAGCATCCGACCAAAGCACAGTCCCAGTTCACTAGTTCGTCCGAGATCCGCAAGATAGGTTTTTACGCGATTGAATACCAGGTCGTATATAACGAACGCAAACTGCTGTATAGCACGAATACGGGTGCTACCGTTGTCTCTAATCGGCAAACCGTTACATTTCCAGAAGATTTCGGAAAGATATTCGGAAATGTTACCTATAATGTTAGGGTGGATGATGGCCGTACCATCACTAATCATAACTATTCTGTCAGTTACAGAGAAGAATATGAAAGAATGAATGAGGGGAACTACTACACTTTTACGTTAGATCCACCGATTCTTTATCATAATAAAAGTGAAACGACAGCAAAAGGAAGCAATGAAAGCAAGAGCGTTACCTATAGATATAATGAAAATTCGGATAGGAAAATGCTGCATTCCAAGCCCATTTGGATTTCGGAAACCAGTTACGGAGCTTCAGGCTCTTCTACGAGAACGACAAGTTATAAATATGATGAATTCGGAAATGTCATTGAGGAGACTAACCCTCTAAACGTAACCAGCAGCTATGAATATAAGTACATTCCTCAAGCTCAGGCTCAAAAGCTGACGAAAATGACTACGGCTGTTGGCCCTCAGTCCGACCTGATCGCCCAGTATGAATATGAAACCGAGCATGGTGGTCTTCAGCAGACTACTCTGCAAGACGGTCAGGGGCGGTTATTGAATCAAGTTCGCTATGAGCGCGACGTGCATGGCAATCCGACGACGATTCAAATCAAAGGCGATAACGCGAAGGACACCGTCATTCGGCAGGAGTTCAATGAAATCCATAACTATATGTTCCCGAATAAGCAATCGGTAACGGTTAAGGATGCGGATGGCGTGTCCGGAGAGTTGACGACAGAGGCCAGATATATTCCCGAGACTGGCATGCTGTATCAATTTGTGGATGGCAAAGGACAGGCCATCACCTATACGTATGATGATTTGAATCGTGTAACTGCGGTAACTAATGCTGACGGGTCACAAACCAAGATTGAATATGACGACGTGAACAATCGTATAGTAGTCACGGATGCAGCCGGACAACAAACGGAGCGATTCTTTGATCCTTTCGGACGATTAATCAAGGAAACGAATGGGCGAGGGACGGCAGAGCATCGTTACAACGAATATGGCGATTTGATTTCCAAGGGAGACTCCAACGGTTCGGCCACCCAATATGAATATGATGCCTGGGGACGTGTCATAGCTGAACAACCGGGGTATTTTGCTGCTACGCGTTATCAGTATGATGACGGCGCAAATACCAAAACCGTGATAGACGGAACAAACAATCCGATTAAAGAAACGTACGATATTCTAGGCAGAGTGACATTGAAGGAAGAGCTCAAGCCATCTGGAAATGTAGTGTTGGCACGTTACAAGTATGATTATGCAGGAAATGTAACGAGTTCAACCGATGCTAACAATAACGTGACCAACTATGAGTATGACGCATTGGGGCGTCTGATAGCCGTTACGGACGGAGAAGGCAAAACGACTCGCTACCAATATAATTTGCTGGGTGATATGGTTGAAGTCAAATATGCGGATGGTAATACCGTTCAGAAAAAATATGATGAAATCGGTCGCTTGATCCAGCAAATCGATCCAAGCAAGCAAAGCAAAAAGATGTATTATGACGCGAACGGCAATATTGCACGGCTCGTGGACAAAAAAGGACAAACGCAAGAATTCGAGTATAACCAGCTTGATTTGTTAACGAGCAGCAAGGCTTCGGACGAGACGATAATGTATCAGTATGATGCGATGGGAAGACGAGTATCGATGTCCGACGGTACGGGAAAGACCCAATATGCCTATTATCCAACGGGCGAATTGGAATCGATTCTGTATCCGGATCAAACGAAGCTGAGCTTTGACTATGAAGCACGCCAGTTGCGCACCAAGCAAACGGTTACGACATCTAACTTTGCCCTGACGTCTAATGTAGATTACCTATATGAACAGCCGACTCCTACGAAGCTAAAGGCACTGGATGGAAGCGGCACGATCCTATCGGAATTTACATACGAATTCAACCCACAATCCAAGCAGCTTGCAAAATTTAACTCTTTAAACGGATATAGCGAATCATACAATTACGATGGATTCAATCTGTCAGGTATTCAACAGTCTCAGAACAATGTGCAATTCGGACAGTATGCGTACCAGTACGACAACAATCGCAACATTGTAGCGAAAAACGACAATGGATCGACTTTCCAATTCAGCTACGATCCACTGAACCGGATCAAGACATCAAGCCAATTCAATGAGGCCTATACGTACGATCAACGGGATAACCGCAGCACGTTGCAAAGTGATCAGGTACCGGATATCAAGGGAGCTAACTATGCATACGATAGCCGCAACCGCCTGACCCAAGTAACGACGGAAGACGGCAAAGGCGTTAGCTATCGCTATAATGGGGACAACCTGATGGTAGAACGCACCGAAGGCGGCGTGACGACTCGTTATTATTATGATGATCGGGCAAAGATTGTCGCAGAAGGCAAGGTAGAAGCGAACGGCAGCGTCACGATTACGGCAGCATATATTCATGAATCGAAAGGTAAGCTAATGGCCCGTCAGGTTCCGGGACAAGATATGCACTACTACGTATCCAATGGACACGGTGACATTACCGAAATCCGGGATGCGCAAGGAAATGTACTGAACCGTTACACTTATGATATCTGGGGCAACCCATTGACCCAAGAGGAGCAAGTACCGAACAACTTCCGCTACTCGGGAGAGTATTGGGATGCGGCAACGAATTTGCAATATTTGCGTGCAAGATGGTACGATCCAAGCATCGGACGATTTATTAATGAGGATACGTATGAAGGGGAACTGGGTAACCCGCTGAGCCAGAATTTGTATGCGTATGTAAAGAATAATCCGTTGAAATACGTAGATCCGAGTGGACATATTGGGATACCGATGGCACCAACACCTGCAATGACGTGTGCAGCGAGTCCGGGACAATGCAAGACGATTCTAAAAGGACAGGCCGAAGCAGGTAAAACATTGTTAGTTGAAGGAGCCAATTTTTTAATACTGGATGATGTAAATACGCTTTTGAATCCTGATGGCTCTTTGAATGAAAAAGCCCTGACTGTAGCTTCTTTTCTGCCTTGGGGAAAAGTATTAAAAGCTGGTAAAGTTGGATCTAAAGTTAGTAAAGCAGTGAATTCACTTGCAAAGTGTAATTGTTTTACAGCAGGGACGAAGGTATTAACAGACGAAGGGGAGAAGAATATCGAAGACATTGAGGTCGGAGATAAGGTTCTTTCCAAGAATGAAGAAACAGGCGAGACTGCGTATAAGGAAGTTACGCATCTTTATCGAAATGATAAGGAAGTCATCTATGAACTAACAGTAGGTGACCAGGCCATTGAGACAACCGACAATCATCCGTTTTGGGTAGAAGGTAAAGGTTGGGTATTAGCGGTAGACTTGCAAGTGAAGGATAAGCTACAGCAGAGTAACGGAAATACCTTAACAATTGACAACATTAAGATTGTAAAGCATGATGAGAAAGTTAAGGTTTATAACTTTACTGTTGCAGATTTCCATACTTACTTCGTAAGTGAATTGGGAATTTGGGTTCATAATATTAACAGTTTTTGCGGTACAGCTTCTGACCTAGCAAATATGGCTAGAAACTCAAAAAAATCCATTGATGGATTAGCGGGGGCAAAAGTATCCGCAAGCCTTGTAAATGATGCTGCTCTTGATTTCGTAGGAAAAGGTGCTAAAATACAAAAAATTGATGGTGGAATGTTATACATTAGTAAAGACGGGTCGAGATCTGTGAGAACTGGAGTAAAATACGGTAAGAGCAAAAAACAAGGAACTACGGTGTATGAAGCTAATTTTGAGACATTTAATAGTAAAGGGAAACAACTTACTAATTATCATGTCGACATCGAATAAATTAATTAAAGAGAGGGTGAGTATATGGTAGTTCCTGTCCTAAAGAGAATATTAGTTCGTGGAGAAGCTGAACAAAAAGATGATTTCGTACTTCCTGCGAGCGCAGATATAGGGACCGCTGATTCAGAAGGAGTCGATTATTTTTATTTTAGGGTAATGACACCTAAAAGACTGCTTGCTATTTTAGATGAAGATAAGATAATAGATGGCAGAGCGACATTCATTGTAAATGAATTTGATTTGACTTTAGTAGAGAAGGAAATTAATAAGATATTAGAGGATTGTATCCGACCTACTTGGGATGAAGTTGCAAAAGCTATTAATCGTTATTTAGATTGGGAATATGATAACATCCAATATGAAACACTTGAAGAAGCAATGGAAAGACTAAATAAGAATAATTAATTTCTAGGGCCTCGAAGGGTTTGATTACCTTCGAGGTTTTTCTTACTTATTCACCTGAGCTGACGTACGATAGACAGCGTTCAGGATCGTAACCGAATTCAAAGCATCTGAGGTTCGGCTTTTTCAAAAATTAAGCTTTTATCTTCAAGCTAGTAAAATCATACAAACGAAACGTATTCAGCTATATTCCAATGAAGGTATAATCTATGAGAATAGATTATAAGGAGCGTAGAATATAAAGAATTGTGTCAAATTTTATGGGGGGTTAAGATACGGGGGAATACTACATACGGCTTACTTTAGAAAAATGAAACTGGTAACGGCACGAGCATGCCCAAAGGAGTAATGCATACATTCTTATAAGACGTACCGGTATAACAGGAGCAACATCTTACATTGAACATTCAGATTGCGATTTTCGAACTTAAACAATGCCAAGGTGCAGGTCATCCTGAATTATTTCGATGTGAACAACAAGTTAATGGGAAACGATGTGCCATTCGAATAGCGGAAACACGGACTGGCTAAGTGTAAATGCATAACCTCCGGTAAAGCGGCCGAGAAAGAGTGCATTTTAACACCTTTGCGGTAGAAGATACCGCATTAGGTACAGTAACCGTAGATCCGTTACGCTTCTAAGTAAAAAGTAGCACGAAAGAACAATTGTAATGTCATACAGTAAAGAAAGTATAAAAGAAAGGTGATCGTAAAATGAATGAATGCATAAAAAGAGTGGCTTATCTTTTTCTTATAAGCATGTTATACTTTACAATTTCATGTGACAGCTATGTGATGGCTGGTATATCTCGTGATTTAAACGATTTTAGTAACGTTATAGAGTCGTTCGAGAGAGGAGACCTGAACCAAACAAATTACATAGCGGGAGCCGGCAGGATAACAAGCGACCCGCAGCAAATCATCACGGGAAAGCATTCTGTGTATGTGGAGTCCTCTCCAAAAGAAGAGTGGAAAGATGCAATTTATACTAACAAGAATAAAGTACAGTTTGAAAAAATTACAACCTATGCGGTGATGTTTTCTTATAAGAGCATAGTAGAGCCTGTACAAGGAAATAATAATGGTTATTTTTATTTTACGGCCAGGGGAGTAGGATCGGATTTTAAAAGCGATAAAGGGTGGACGGAATGGACAGGACAAGCGAGTAAGACGGGAACGAAGACGATTACCTTTAAAACAGGAGAGGAAGAAAACTATTTTCTCGTCGTATGAGGAATTCATAATGGAGGATCGTTATCCCTAGATGATATTATAATAAAAAAAGATGAGTATCAGTATGATGCTAATGGAAATTTGATGTGACGTGAAAATAATTTTAGAAGGGATACGTAATCATGAAAAAAACGAAAAAGGGAGTAATCCCCTTTTTGATTGTAATTATTAACCATGATCCAGTCAGGACTCATATATGCAGAAAATATAGATTATACATATGATGAATCAAACCGATTGACGCAAACCGATAAGATTCAATTTATATATGATAACAACGGTAATTTAGTAGAAAAGATGAAAATATATCGTGATAATGAGATCCCCTATGTTGCATCTAGTGATTTCTCATCGAATCAAGGAAGAAATCATTGGTACTATCAAGAATGGGATGGAAAAGAATATAAAAGTTTAGAATGGGATGATGCATTAAAACAGTGGAAAGGAAGTCAGTATTGGCTAAGGGTGGCTCGTGAGTTTCAACATCCGGATGGTAATGATTCGGTTCGAAAATGGGTAGCCCCGAAACGTGGAGAAATCAAAATAATGGGGAAGGTAGCAAAAATGGAGGGCCAAGTACTCGGGGATGGCGTTCAAGTGAAAGTAATGAAAAATGAAGTCCAAATATGGCCCTCTTCCGGTTGGCAAGAGATAGCATTCAATGATACTCAGGGCATAGATGTTAATATAACGACAGAGGTAGAAAAAGGGGATTCTATCTTTTTCATAGTTAATCAAAAGCAAACAATTGATTATGATGGAACATATTGGGATCCTAAAATCACATATATTACGTCTTCTGCAATTAAAGAGTTTTCTTCAATACAAGGGGACGGTAACTGGTATTATCAAGAATGGAATGGGAAAGAGTACAAAGACCTGACTTGGAATGCTGACCTAAAGCAATGGCAAGGTAGTACTTTCTGGCTCAGAATAGCTAGAGAGTTTCAGCATCCTGATGGTAATGATTCGGTACGAAAATGGGTAGCCCCAAAGGATGGTAAAATAAATATTACCGGAAAAGTCGCAAAATTAGAAAGGCAAATATATGGGGATGGGGTACGTGTAAAAATAAAGAAAAATCGTACTCAGATATGGCCAACATCAGAATGGAAGGATATAGCATGTGATGATACGAAAGGCGTGAATATTTCTTTAGTGACGGAGGTAGAGAAAGGGGATTCCATTTATTTTATAGTAAATCAGAATCAAACGATCGATTATGATACCACCTATTGGAATCCAATGATCATGTATATCCCTTCTGTTTATAATGGTTCAAAGGGGAATTCTCGACGATCCAAGGCAAAGATAATTGGTACTATCAAGAGTGGGATGGGAAAGAGTATAAGAACTTAACGTGGAATGATGAGCGTAAACAGTGGCAGGGGAGTTCTTATTGGTTGAGAATTGCTCAAGATTTCATGCATCCAGATGGAAACGATGTTGTACGAACCTGGGTTTCTCCGAGAAATGGGAGTCTTCAAATTACGGGGAACGTAGCAAAACTAAAAGGGCAAGTTCTTGGTGATGGGGTTCGCGTAAAAATTATGAAAAATAAAAGCCAAATTTGGCCTGTAACCGGATGGCATACAATTTCAAATGATGATATCAAAGGGAGCGATATAAAAATCTCAGTAGAAGTGGAAAAAGGGGATTCTATATATTTTATTGTTAATCAAAATCAGACAATGAACTATGATGGGACTTCATGGAATATTACGTTGTCCTTATTCCCATAAATTGATTTAACATCCGATGTCTATGTATTTTCATAAGGAGCAGTAGTCATCATCCTAGTGAGTATAGGTAATATTGGAATACAGAGAAGGCTGATCATTAGAAAGAGGATTCTCCTTCTCTGTATCGTGTCTCGAAGCGAATTGTTAGTTCTTTAATAAGAATGTTCCCTCTGCATAGTTTAGGTTCATATCATCTATAATTACCGAAGCGGTACCTTTGCCATTCACGCCAATGATGTTAACTTGAACGGCAGCTCTAACGGCCCCCTGGGGAACGACTCCGTTCGTAGACAGAGCGAAGAACTCACCTTTCGTATCATCGTTAATACTGCCGCTAGCGGACCACCCAACGACTTTGCCATTGGCATCGTAAAACCCAAGAGTTAGATTCACTTTAGCATTGGAAATCTTTTCGACATTAATATGGCTATGAAGAACGTAATTTTTGCCTTGCTCGACAGCTACCGTCTGCATGAGGCTCATGCCATTGCCGTTTAAAGAGGAGGCGTCCATTTTTTGAGCACGCTTGCCGGCCATTATTTTGTTTTCCTCAATCCCGTAGGTTCCGATAACTCCGTCTTCCGCAAAATTCCACCAGCCATCTGCCAATCCAGTTGAACCTGTGTAGCTCTCAAACCCACTATTGGCCAAGAGATTAGGTTCAGTTGAATAAGTCAAATGCATGCCATCGACAACGATCGAAGCGGTTCCTTTGCCATTCGATCCAATGATGTTAACTTGAACGGCAGCTCTGACGGCTCCCTGAGGAACGACTCCGTTCGTAGACAGAACGAAGTACTCACCTTTCGTATCTTCATTAATACTGCCACTAGCGGGCCACCCAACGACTTTACCATTGGCATCGTAAAACCCAAGAGTTAGATTCACTTTAGCATTGGAAATCTTTTCGACATTAATATGGCTATGAAGAACGTAATTTTTGCCTTGCTCGACAGCTACCGTCTGCATGAGGCTCATGCTTTTGCCGTTTAAAGAGGAGGCGTCCATTTTTTGAGCACGCTTGCCGGCCATTACTTTGTTTTCCTCAATCCCGTAGGTTCCGATAACTCCGCCTTCTGCAAAATTCCACCAGCCATCTGCCAATCCAGTTGAACCTGTGTAACTCTCAAACCCGCTATTGGCCAAGAGATTAGGTTCAGTTGAATAAGTCAAATGCATGCCGTCCACAACGACCGAAGCGGTACCCTTGCCATTCGATCCAATGATGTTAACTTGAACGGCAGCTCTGACGGCCCCCTGGGGAACGACTCCGTTTGTAGACAGAACGAAGAACTCACCTTTCGTATCTTCATTAATACTGCCGCTAGCGGGCCACCCTACAACTTTACCATTGGCATCGTAAAACCCAAGAGTTAGATTCACTTTAGCATTGGAGATCTTTTCGACTTTAATATGGCTATGAAGAATGTAATTTTTGCCTTGCTCGACGGCTACCGTCTGCATGAGGCTCATGCCATTGCCGTTTAATGAGTAGGCATCCATCCTTTGAGCACGCTTGCCGGCCATTACTTTGTTCTCTTCAATTGCGTAAGTTCCGATAACTCCGTCTTGTTCATAGTTTCCCCAACCATCTGCTAGTCCATAGCTACCTGAGTAATACTCAAAGCCTCCATTTTCCAACAAATTAACTGCTGTTTGTTTTGTTTTTTTTAACAAATTTCCATTAGCGTCGTAATCATACTCGTACTGTTTATCTTCTTGTTTAACCAGCTTTACTCTCCCGGACGAATCATATTTGTATTTTACTTCTTCAGCCAAGGCTAGTTGTTGGTTGAAGAAAATAAAAATAAAAATAATTAATAGTGATAGAAAAACAATTCCATATTTTAAAAAAATTTTCATGTACGACTCCTTGTAAGTTGAATTAGTTGATTTTATTTTATGAATAACTCTAGAATAACTCTATTGTAGATAAAATCTAATGCGGAATACAGAATAGATTTGTAATCATTTCTATTGTATGACAACATACACTGTCACCCTGCATTGACAGCTCATTTTTTGCGTTCTAAAATGATAATATGAAACTATATTAGTATTAAAAGTTTCAAAAAAGGGAGGGGTTTGCATGGTATGGATTAAGAAAAAAGATGTCGTAATCGCTACATTCCTTTCTGCTTTTCTCTTTTTGCTCTTTTGTTATCTTAGCTCAGGGTATGAGTTAATCGTCACCTTTGCCCTTGGTATCGTGTTTGCGTACTCGATTTTTATTACATTGTATAGGAGGAAAATTGAACCGAGTGAACCATTGCAAATACTGCCGTTTTTCTTCGGTGTTTTAGCTTGGCAGTTCATTCATTTTTCCGAAGAATTCTCTACTGGATTTGCGACTCGCTTTCCTCTCATCTATGGCGGCGAACCTTATACTGCGCAATTTTTTGTTGTGCTGAACATGGTCTCCTATTCCTGCTTCGCTCTTGCTGCTATCTTTGCTTTCATCCGGCGCAAGCCTGTTCTTCTTATTCCCGTTTTGTTTTTTACCGCCTATGGTGCGCTCGGCAATGCGATTGCTCATACGACGTGGAGTCTTTATTTCGGCGAATATTTCCCCGGCTTGTATACGGCTCAAATGTATTGGGTTCTTGCACCGCTGTTGCTTCGAAAACTGACAGGGAACGGGAAGGTGACCCTGCTCCTGATCATTCCTTATGCGGTCCTGCTACCGATTGCTTTAATTGCCGCTCTTGTTTAGAATGTACATAATTCATTGCAGTAGATATTATCTTTCTGGAAGAGGATACCTGATATGAGTAAAAAGACGGAAGCGAGACTGCTACACCATGCTTCATCCCAGTTCTTTCGGCACGGTTACTCCAATCTATCCGTGGACGATCTCGTGCAGGGGATTGGCATGAGCAAGGCTACGCTTTACCGCTATTTCGATTCAAAATACGACTTGCTGGAAATTGTGATCGAGAAGCTGTTTCAAGAAATCGAGACAGACATTCATGAGCTGCTTGCAAGCAAGCAAGAGCCTGAAGTGAAACTGCGCACCTTTATGGCCTTGATGGTAGAACGTCTAAACGGTATTGAGCGATCCGCGATCGAGGATATACAGCACAGTGTGCCTGTTTTATATGAGAAATTTCAAAATTTGCGCAAGCACGTCATCATTAATCATTTGGTGAAGGTATTAGAGGATGGTGCCGAGCAAGGCTATTTTCGGAAGAATATCGATCAAGGCGTTGTAGCACATATTATCTTTGCAGCGATCGAATCGTTGACCGATACCGATTATCTGGCTGAGAGCCGCTACCGTTTTTCTGAAATTTTCGACATGGTGCTAACGATTGTCATGTATGGAAATGTTGTAGGCACGTCGGAGCGCTGACGATTATTTTGTATATATAACTACTTACTTTACCATTGAGCGATTACTCGGAGCACAGGCAGGAGGCCTGTGTTTTTTGTTTTTAGCCAGTTGAGAAACTGTTACATTCGTTTCTGAAATGTAAATCATTGTATTACAGGAATATTTCCCATTACAGAACGATATTGTTATATTGTTACAAAATTAATTGAAGTGGAGTGGATACATTTGAAAAGAGCATTTGCTTTATTGCTTGCGATCTCGTGCGTTGCCATGCTTTCTCAGACTGCTTTTGCGCAGACGAGTTCTGATGCAATTCACGGATCGACCCCAGCGGTTTCTCAGGAACAGACTGCTTCAGACAATGTAATTTATCGTTTTTGGCATCGTTACCTTAATAAAGAAGGCACGATGAGAAAGGTAGAGGGAACCTTCACGCTTAATACGACATATACGATTACGTTCCGCGTGTTCCAAAGCCCATCCGATAGCTCGAACAATGGAAAACCGATCTACTCACACTTCATCCTGCACAATAATAATAACGGCAGCTTTGTCCCGATTAATGTCAACGGAACATTTAGCACTCCGTCCATTACGTTATCGCCGGGTACATACAGCATGTATTACGAGAATAAATCCGATTTTCTTATCGATTTCGACGCCTTTGTCCTTAGCTCTAGTTAGTTGTATGCATCTAGGAGAATAAGATTTGTGCAGATAACTACTTGCTTCAATACTTTGGCTGTGTTAGGATGAGGATAACTTTGACAGAACGGAGGGTTCACAGTGGTAAATAAGGCAACCAACTTCCGCTTCGGAAGAATCCGATTGAATGCATGTGTCACTAACTGAATAGTGCTCATAAGCTCTGCCTGTGTGCAGAGTAATCGGGATTGGTCTGCCTTGTTGCTACGGAACCGTATAGGATTGGTTTGCGACAGAAGAGGGAGGAGATCGTGCCTGCCCTCTTTTGTTGTGCCCATAATGCCCGTCTGCTGCTGATGAAGGGGAGAACTGCTTCTCTTTCAGCTTGAGTAATGGTGCGTCTTCGCTTGTTTGTCGATCCGTTTTTGGATTTCGGGATCTAGTGGAAGCGTATCTTATGAAGTGTAAAGGTGTGGAGGTGTAGAAATGCGCAGTCGATGCGCAGTCGCACCTGCATGGCAGCAGGTTAGGGAAGTGCCGTATCCAGCGATTCGAATGGGAACGCGGTTCCTGTAAGACAGAATACCAACATTCTGTTATAGGGACACTCAATCAGGCTGGCTGGATGTTGTCCGACAACCAAGGATGCGATCCAACAATTGAACGATTACTCGGAGCACAGGCGGGAGGCCTGTGTTTTTTTGATGCACCAAGCTGTATGGAAGAGATAACGAATTGAACTGAACAGAACATTTGGAGGAATGAATATATGGAACAACTAACCATTGAATTACAAAAAGCCGTGCTTGTCGGTGTAAATATGAATCATCAGCCTGACTTTGATTATTCGATGGAGGAATTGGCGAACTTGGCTGGCGCCTGCGATATTCAAATCGTTGGCAGGGTAACGCAGAATTTGAGCCGCCTTCATACATCGCATTATATTGGCACAGGCAAGCTGCAGGAAATTACGATGATGCTCAATCAGCATGCAGCCAATCTTGTTATTTTTAATGATGAGCTGTCACCGTCGCAGCTTCGCAATCTTGAAGCCGATTTGGACTGCAAAGTCGTAGATCGCACGCTGCTTATTCTGGATATCTTCGGACAGCGTGCGAAGACACGCGAGGCACAGCTTCAGGTTGAGGTGGCAGAGCTGCAATATATGCTGCCGCGCCTTGTTGGCCTGCGTGAATCGCTTGGCCGCCAAAGCGGCGGTGTCGGCACGAAGAACCGCGGGACGGGGGAGACAAAGCTTGAGTTGGATCGCCGCCGGATCGAAGAAAGAATTACGACTATGAGCAGAGAGCTGGAAGCGCTCGTAGCGCATCGCCAAATTCAGCGCAAGAAACGGAAGAAGACGGAAATTCCAGTCGTTTCGCTTGTCGGTTATACGAATGCGGGCAAATCGACGGTTATGAATGCGCTCGTAGAGAAGTTTACAGGTTCGCAGGAGAAATTCGTGTTCGAAAAGGATATGCTGTTCGCAACGCTGGAAACGTCCGTCCGCAACATTGAGCTGGAGGATAACAAAGAGTTTCTGCTTACAGATACCGTTGGCTTTGTCAGCAAGCTGCCGCATCATCTCGTGAAGGCATTCCGCTCTACGCTGGAGGAAGTGCGAGAAGCTGATCTGCTCGTGCATGTCGTTGACTTTTCCAATTCGGAGTACGAGCAGCACATTCACATTACGAATGAGACGCTGAAGGCAATCGGTGTAGAAGATATTCCGATGATTTATGCTTATAACAAGATCGATTTGAAAGAGGGCGAAATCCCGGAATCACAGGACAATTCCTTATATATTTCAGCCAAGGGCAAGCAGGGGCTGGATGAGCTAATCGCAGCGATTCGAGGACAGGTATTCCGCAATTACGTAAAGTGCGAAATGCTCATTCCGTATCATGAAGGGCAGCATGTTTCTTACCTGAACGAGCATGCGCATGTGCTTGCGACCGAATATGAAGAACAGGGCACGAAGCTGGTTCTAGAATGCAAGCAGAGCGATTATCAGAAGTTTGCACAATATGTGCAGCCATCTTAAGCGGCAGCAATGACTATCTCTTTTTGCAAGTGAAATAGACAGTAACGATTGTGTCTCTGAGGCGATCCTTAGGCAGCTTAGCTGCTTAGAGGGTCGTCTTTTTTATGGAACTGATAGGGACTCACCTGTTATCGTATCGAAAAAATTGAAAGAGAGCACAAATTGTCAAAAAGGCTAGCAACGGAATCCGTATGATGAAGATAATAAAGAAACGATGCGCTAAGAAGGGGCTGTAGTTAGATGAATAGAAAAGAAAGCAAATGGGGTAGACATCGCTTTTTTTGCTCACTGCTCTCCTTGATCATGCTTGCGTCTGCTTTTACGCCGGTTGCTGGAGCCGGGGGGATAGCAAGATCGTATCAAGTCGCACTGTCCGAGTGGAAACATTGGGCGGTGGACCATGCTTATGCAATGAGCAAAATACAACCGGAACAATGGTCTTCGAGCGGTGGATGGATCGAACAAGGTAAATTTAGTGATCTGGATATGCTAATTCCGCTGCTGGCTGACAAGCGAATTGTCTATTTGGGCGAAAATTCGCATGGAGTTGCTGAATTCAGTTTGGTCAAGACGCGCATGATTCAATATTTGCATCAGACACTTGGATACAACATCGTTGCCTTTGAGAGCGGATTGGGCGATGCTGCGCTAGCTCAAGGAGAAATGAAAAAGAGTGCGGCTCAGCAGACGATGAAGCGTTCCATATTCGGCGTCTGGTGGACAGAAGAGACGAAGCCGCTGTTCGAATATATGAAGGCAACGCATGCAAGCGAATCTCCGTTGCGGCTTGCGGGCTTCGATATCCAGATGCAGTCCTCGCTCTTCAATCATGCGGATTGGATACCAAGCAAGTCGCTGAAGAACAAAGCGCTGCAAGCGGAACAGGAGGTTCATAAGTGGAGACTGAGTAAGGATCTGGACGGGTTCCGCAAGGCGAAGCCTGAGTTAGTTAAGGTATACGAAGAACTGCTGCAAGCCGTGGCGAACAATGCAGACGCAATGAAGCGTGAATTTCCAGATGAGCCGCATATCGTCAAGCTGATGAAACGCGCACTGCAGGATCGCATCCGGGTTATTCAGGAATTCAATGAGCTGTGCATTCTGTCCAATCAATTGACGGAACAAGGAGATTACAGCGGAGCGCAGGCCATGATGGAATGGCGGGATCGGGCAATGGCTAGCAATTTGGCATGGCTGGCTACAGACATATATCCGGAAGAAAAGATTATTGTATGGGGACATAACGGTCATATAAGCAAAGCCCAGTCTCTTATCTCTTCCATGCCGAAGAGTATGGGAGAGCTTATGCCTGAAGCACTGCAACAGGAGAGCTATGTTATTGGTTTGTTTATGGGCGAAGGGCAAGCAGCCGAGAACACGAGGGAACCTATTCAGTTGAGCCCCATTCTTCCCGGATCAATGGAGGATATTTTGGCCGCTGCAGGACAGCCATATACATTTATGGATTTGCGCTATCGGGAAAATGAGCGGGGAAATTCGTGGATGTTCGAACGGATGATTGCTTCTTACCAGGTGATGATGCCGTTCCCGCTGGAGCTGAGACGACACTTTGATGGCGTGCTGCTAATCAAGCAAGTGAAGATGCCAACCTATTTGCCGAGCACAAATCAATTCTAGAGCAGCTATTAAGTCAAACGAAAAACGCCCTATCTAAGGGCGTTTTTGTTATGGTATTGAGTTTGTCGCGGCATGAATTTGTCGGAGTGCTCCATGTGTTGCAATACCGATTCAATTTGTTTCTTATGATGGCTGTCGTGAGCGTTAAATTCATGAATGACGTACAGCAAAGAATAAGGGATGCCCGTGTATGGACATGTTGCTTCTCCATTTGCGGGAACCTGCTTTGCAGCCATGTCAGGATCAGCTAACAGTGCTTCAACGAGCTGATGGCGCGTTTGCTTGAACTCTTCGAGCAGATGATTTTGAGATACCCCAGAATTGGCATAATCATAAGCAAGCTTATTAAACGGGTCAAAATCAGGAAAGAGCATTCCTTCCCCGTTCTGAATCGCAGGGATGACGGTGAAGAGCAAGTGCTTATCCCAGTTCGTAAGATGCGAAATAACTTCAGCAACAGTTGCTTTACCTTCCGCAATCGGTTGTGACCAGACACTCTCATTAATTTGACGCAAGGTGTCGGTCCACTTTGTAAATTGTTTATACCGTAGAATGGTTTGTTCGTCTAACGCAATCATATTCGAAGCCTCCATTCTCTATTTTATTGCAATATAAATATCAACCTGTGCATCCTGCGGATTGGCGCTGCGCTCGTCATAACGCTCGAAATCTCCGGTAAAGGTTCGCTCTTCGCCTGAAGATAGCGACCATTTCCAGATGGACTGCCAAGCGCGGGCAACAACCTCGGTAACAGGGCCGCGTTCTGTCGTGAAAACGGCATACTTGGCAGCCGGCACCTCCGCGACTTCCAATCCTGCTGGGGCATCTGCGCTCAAATCAATGGAAGCACCTATGAGCATCGTATATTCGCCCATAGCCCCATTCTCATAGTCGCTGTAGTAGCCGTAAATGGTTCCAGGCTCTTTGACATTGGGAATACGTACGGCAATCTGCTCTGACCAGAACTGGCCCCACAACGGTCCCAGCTTGCCATTGCCGCTCATTTCATTGGCATTCGTTGTACGCGTTGCAATCCCGGCAAGTTTCATCGCACCCAGTTCTACAATTCGGTTTGGTTGGAGTGAAGCGGCTGCAGCTCCGTTCGCGACGTTCCAGCGCTTCAAGTCCGGCAGGAATTGCTGCAACATCGTACGGGCAGTCGATTCTTCCATTCCATCCAGCACCATAAATGGCACACAGATGTCGATCATCTCTTCAAGTGTAATATCGGGATTTGTGAATGCTCCATCCTTGTAGCAGTGAATACAATATTCACGAACTAGCTTGTTTTCCTTATTCGTTCCGAACTGATTCTCCTGCTCCATCGGCATTCCACAGCTTTGGCATATCATTTGATTCATGAATGATCACTCCTGTATCGTTGATGGCTTCATTATAAAAAAGAGAACCTGACAACACTCTGTCAGGTTCCATTTTGCGTTTCATATTTTTCAACAATACGAGCCGCGATTTGGTTGATATGCTGTCGAATGAACTGCGGTTCAAGCACTTCGACATGATTGCCAAAGCTCAGAATAAAGCCGTATAGCCAGTTGTCAACCGGGAACGGAACAGATGCCACTACGGTGCCTTCGACGTCTTCCTGCAACTCCTCCACGCCGAACCATTCTTCCGCCATA
Organism: Paenibacillus sp. B1-35; assembly: GCF_050474385.1. Classification (NCBI taxonomy): domain Bacteria; kingdom Bacillati; phylum Bacillota; class Bacilli; order Caryophanales; family Paenibacillaceae; genus Paenibacillus; species Paenibacillus sp. B1-35. The sequence continues at coordinate 391,809 of NZ_JBCHVJ010000006.1, read as the reverse complement.
TGACGCACCTCAGCATCGAAGCGAAGGACGACCCTTTCCGTACGTTCCGGGGCATGCCACTCTTGATCCCATGGAAGGTCATGAACAGCAACCTCCTGCCGCTCGAAGATCTGGGCTTCTACGTGCAGGTCTTTCATGCGGAGCAGCTTGAACAGGCGGAACTGATCACGCAGCCTGCAGTATGCATACAGATACCAACGCTGTTGTTTCAGTACAAGCGTATAGGGTTCAACGGTGCGGACGGATACCTTCCCGCCGGCGTTGCAATAGGTAAACGTGACGGCATGCTGCTGCTCAATCGCATTTTTCAGCCTCAACAGCTTTTGCTCCTGCACGCCATTGCTGCCCCAAGGGGAGAAGTCTACTAAAAACTGCTGCGTCTTCAATTGGAACTGCGCTGAATCTGCTGGCGGTACAATGCTGCTCAGCTTCTCAACAAGCAGTTCATTGTCGCTGCTTGGGTGGGAGGAGGAGATGCTTTGCAGCGCAGTCACAATAGCGGCAAGCTCATCGTTCGTCAGCAGGTTTCGATCAAGCCGGTAACCTTCCGCCAGACCGATGCCGCCGCCGGCTCCTTGATACGTGACGATGGGGATGCCAGCTTGGTTGATCGCGTCAATGTCCCGATAAATCGTTCTTACGGATACCTCGAAGCGGTCAGCCAGTTCCTTGGCCTGAACCAGCTTGTGATTCATAAGGAGAATGACTATGGATAGCAAGCGATCAATTTTCATGTTGCGCTGCTACTTGAGTCGAATACAATGTCGTATTCCATATCTTTCGCAGTTGTTCGGGCAACCTCCGCGCCAAGAAGCTGCTGGACAAGGTAGAAGGCCATATGGATGCCAGCGGAAATGCCGCCGGATGACACGATGGAGCCATCTGCAGCAAACTTTACATCTCGTACGACTTCAACCTCTGGATACTTATTTGCTAACAGATCATAACTGGCCCAATGCGTCGTTGCACGCTTCCCATTCAGCAGGCCTGCCTCCGCAAGCAGCAGTGCTCCTGTGCATACTGAGGTCATATAATCGACAGTGCGCATTCGCTCCTGAATCCATTTGATCATGTGCGGGTTATGGAGTTCCCGTTTTCTTGCTCCGAGCCCTCCAGGGACGATGACGATATCAAAATGCGGCGCATTGCAGAAGCTGAAGTCAGGAACGACCTTCAGTCCGTTACGTGCGGTAATCATATTGCCGTGCTCCGATACCGTGCGCACTTGAAATGGTTTTAAGGCAGTCGTGTCAGGATCTTGATCGGGATAGGTTGTAACTGACAGCACCTCGAAAGGGCCTGCAAAGTCCAGCACCTCAACATCATCGAATAACACAATTCCTACATTCCATTGCTGATTCATACAAGTTCATCTCCTTCCTAATATAGAAGAACATGCCCGCACCGGGGCGAACCAGTGGGGCATGATTGCGAATAACGAAGCATGAAGCGAATTATGCCTGAACGAGCTGGAGCTTCCATTCGCACAAGTCCAATTTGCGTACGCCTTCTTGTATATAAGGATCGTTCTCGGCAAGTTGCTTGGCTTCCTCTAAATTCTCGGCAATGTAAATGACCATGCCGCCTGATCCGTCACCAAACGGCCCCTTCGCGAATACTTTCCCCTCTTTGCCGAGTTGTTCCAAGTATTCTAAATGATTTGGGCGATACGTCAAGTTTTTACTTTCGTCCTGCATTTCCAGAATTGCTGCAAAATAGGCCATGTTGAATACCCCTCCCATTGATTCCCTTAGTGTGTTCTTTGCATTCATTATAGCAAATGGATGGGCTTGCGACAGTTTTTCTATAATTCGACAATTCGACGAAATTAGCTTAGAGTTGACGTCAAGGAATACAAATCGACAGCATTAGAGGAAGAAAGGCGGTCTCAGCGCGGAAAAGGGCGATTACTTTTCTTGCAGGAGCAGTTGAAATCTACGTTCTCTATGATATAAATTATAATAATAGCAAGTGTTAATTTAGAAATCTTATTTTATGAAAACTCTTCTTAGGGATTACATCGAGTTCAATGAACGGCAGATGAATGACATCTTGACTTTTATCCAGGGAGGGTTATCAATGCGAACTGAATTAGCCGAAGAGGTACAAAAGTACAAAGATTTTATAGAAGAAGAGCTGACCCAAACGATATCAATGGATAAGCTGGTAGCTCTATTTAAGGAAATGTCGAGTGCGGCAAGGCGAGAAATGGCGATAGACCTGCATTTACCCTCGGTTCGCACTTCGAAAAGTATGCCCACCATATTATTTATTAAAGAGATTCGCAAATACGTAAAATCAAGACAGGATCATTTTAATCGAAAATATACACTAATCACGTCAATAATCAAGCAACTCATGGTCATCTTAGAAGAGGAAGATGAAAATAGTCTGGAAGCGTTTCTTACACGGCAGGAGTCCATTGTGGCAGAACACGGCTTTTGGCATTACTATTGGTCATTGTATTTTCATCCAGGCAGAACCGAGCAAGAGTCACTTTGGAACCAGGCCATGGAAGAGTTGGAGAGTAGGGAAGGATTAATTACAGAATTCCCTGCTGAGGCTGTGTTGCATATGGCAAGTGAACCATCCTCTCTATTAGAAGAAGCAGCACTGGCTGTTGATACTTCTGAACCCTCAACGGAATTGGAACACCGATTGATAGAAATGAAGAAGAAACTGAATCATGAAGCACATTTGCGCAAGCAGGCGGAGAACGCGCTAGGCAAGACGGAGAAGCAGATTCATCGCTTAAATCGTCAACTGTCTGATACAGCACTCCAGCTTCAGCATGTCGAGCAGAAGCTGAAGCAAGTGCAGCAGGACAAGGATGTACATATTCAAGAATTAGAAGCGCAAATCACACAGCTTCACGAGGAGCTTCGGCTGAGCCGTCAAGAACGGAGCAAGCTGCTGAAGGAGTCTGAGTTGATGCAGCAAGAGATTGCTGGCAAGGAAGAACAGACGGAGTCCATTCGTCATGAATTGCATAGCCAAGAGGAGAAGCTGACACAATTGCGCAGGCAGCTTACTGTGCTGCGAGCGGACAACGATGAATTGAATCGGCAGTGCATGCAGTTGAAAAAATCCGCTGCCGCCGCAAAAGCGGAAGTTCTGCGTCCTAAGTCATTAACCTTGTCGGTTCAGGAATTGATTCAACTGTTATATGCCGATGTGGAGGATACACTTCATGCGGCTCGCCACGCAGCCATGCATTCTGGCAAGGACGGAAGACAGAAAATCCGTATGTCACTGGAGCTCATTGATGAGCTTGAGCAATTTATAGAAGAGCGAAGTGAGCACTCTCCTGAACGGTCTGTTACACCTCCAGAGCATTCCCATTCTGGCAAGGCACAGCCGGAAGGTCAATTGAATGTTGTGCAGGAACATCAAAGACATGAATCGATCCCATATGCAGAGTCGGCATGTGCGTTAGAGAGCAGCGGTACAGCGCTTTCGGAGCGGGAAGCAGGTAGCAATTTTACTGAGCCCTATGCAATAATGGCTACGGATGCAGAACTGTCCGACGAGACAGACGAGAGCGGAGTGAATGGCACGTTCTTCCGCCGTGATCATGGCGGCTACATTGTATTGGAGACCGGTCAAACATTCAACATTACGGAAAGTCTAGTGCTTCAGCACCAATTGCAGCATGAGGCTGGTGTGCTGTGCCGTCCGAAGCAGCATGATCCAACGCAGTACGATATTGAACTGCTCCTGCAAGGAGATGACAGCAACAGCTCTATTATTCAATATGATGGCTATGTACAGCTCGGAGAGCATTTCACCTGGTACTGTGTTGACCTGAATGATCCACAGAGCCGCTTCCCGCTGCATGAGCGGGATGTGGCCATTCGTACGCCGAAGGATGGGGATCCTTGCTCATTTAACGTAGAGATTGGGAAGCAAGTAGCACGATTATCCCGCTTATATCGGGCTCAGCCTGGATTAGAACTTGAAGCGAAACGCACAGCAATGAATGGGAGCCAAGGTCAAGGCGGAGCTGGAGCGCGTGCAGCGAAGGCACAGGCGAAGAAGGAGTACGAGAAACCAGAGCCATTCCTGAAAGGGCATCAAATTACCATTGTCGGCGGACTCAAAAAATGGTTTGAAGAAGTGGTTGCAGAGACAGGGGCCGAACTGGTGCATGAGAATGGGAAAAATCCGAAACGGATCTTCCACGATCTGAAGCGCTCATCCGCATTATTCCTTTTGCTTACGGCAACCTCGCATCAAGCCTATTGGGATTGTGTTGAAATCGCGAAGCAGAATCAGATTCCGTTCTATTTCATCGAGGGCTCCAAATCGAATCTGCGTCATCTCCTATGGAGTCATCAAGAGCAAATCATTGCGCATGCCAAGGCAAATTAAATAGAAATGGCAGGAGAGGGAGTAGTGCCCTCTCTTTTTTTATGGGTAAGTGCGATTCTTTTCCTATATGAATCTGCATGTCTCATTAATCGCGATGAGACAGTGGAGGCACAACTTTCAAGTCAGGTTTGATGAATGAAGAACTGAAATAGCATGGAGCTGCCTCCCCATGCTATTTTAGTTTTTTATTGATATAGTGAAGGAAAATAGTATCTATAAATGAGTCCATGATTCATTCTATTCCTTACGTATGCTTAGGCTGATAGCTGTTGCCGTCCCGTATAAAGCGCACTTGTCATCAACCCCATGGAAGCAACGATAAGCGCGGCTGGAATCCAGAAGATTTGCGGCGTGACACCATCAATGAAGAGCGGCAGGAAGTAGCCGATTAAAGAAGCCGTTTGCGAAATGAACACGTATAAACTGGCACCAAATCCTGCCTTATGTATGAACATGCGCTGCACGTAGCCCATTGCGACACCGTATAAAACGGAAACAAAGAAAGAATACAACGGCTGCATAAGGAAAAACACCGTCAAGGAATCGCTTGTGCTATAAGCAATATAAGTTATAAGTGCGAACAACCCTCCGAACATAATAATGGGTTTGCTGCCATACTTGGCGGCCCAATAGCCCGCCATCGTCATGAACAGGAGCTCGAATATGGCTTGTATGCTCCATATGAAGGACATCAATCTCGGATCGCCGAATTGCTCGTTCACAACAAGCGGCAAGTATAAGCCGCGTATGGCATCAGCACATGATAGGAGCAGGATGGCAAAGAGCATGATGAGTGAAAAGGGTTCGCCTGCTTTGGCGGATGCTGCTGACGAATCGAGCGTAATTTCCTTGTAGAACAAGAGCAGCAGGAACAAGGAAGCATATCCGGCAAGATTGCCCCACAGTACCCCGTGGAACGTCGCCAGCAAGTATAAGTTTGCGCCGACGAGTAGCCCGGTAAAGAAGCCAACGCTGTACGTGGCGCGCATCCAGATTTGCGCCATCTCCACAATATCAGGAGCAAGCCGCGTAACATGATTTCGCGCCATCGCGAATAGCTGCCCCATAATCATCCCAGAAGGGGCAGTGGCGAGAGCCATCCCGATTAGCGCCTGTACATAGCTGTCTGCATTCATATAGATGACGAGGCCAATCATACAGACAATAGACGCGAGCAGGGGAATTGTCTTCTTGCGCTTCATAGAATCGCTAATCATGCCGACACCAATCGTAAGCACCATGTTCAGAAACAGGGAAATTGCAAAAATAGATGCAATCTCTACCTTGCCGAGCCCTAACGATTCCCGCAAATAAATCGCGTTCATTGGGGCCAGAATCCCCATGCCGATGCCGTACAGGAACAGGGTAAGGACGAGATGCAGAGCGCCTTTTACTCGAAGGAATTGCTTGAAATCATGCCATATGCGCATGGAGGGGAACACCTCGAATTCCAAATGATTAGATTCAGCATGCAAGAAACGGCAACCGATCTTCTTTCTTGCTTCTGTCTTATTCTCCCATTATGCGGCAGGTATGGAGCGGAGAGCAATACATGATTGCGATAAAAAAAGCAGCAGAAGCGGGAAGCTTCTACTGCTTTGCATATGCCATTATTAGATTGCCCAGTTGCCTTTGCGGAAGATAGGCTCTGTTGTCCCATCCTTATGAATGCCGTCGATATCCATGTCCGCAGAACCGATCATGAAGTCTACGTGCGTAATGCTGCGGTTCACGCCGCTCTCTTCCAACTCTTCTTGGGACATCTTCGTTCCGCCCTCTACGTTGAATGCATAGCCGCTTCCGATCGCCAAGTGGTTGGATGCATTCTCATCGAACAGCGTGTTGTAGAACAAGATGTTCGATTCGGAGATTGGAGATTGATGCGGCACAAGCGCCACTTCGCCCAAGAAATGTGAGCCTTCATCTGTGTCGACGAGCTGCTGCAGGATTTCTTGGCCTTGTTCGGCTTCTACCTTTACAATGCGGCCATTTTCGAATGTGATTTTAAAGTTATCGATCAGGTTGCCGCCATAGCTAAGCGGCTTCGTGCTGGACACATAGCCGTTAACGCCTAACTTATGAGGCACCGTGAATACTTCTTCTGTTGGCATGTTCGCCATGAACGGCACGTCCTGCTCGTTGACGCTGCCTGCGCCTACCCACAGATGCTTTTCTGGCAATTCGATCGTCAGGTCTGTTCCAGGAGCTGTATAGTGCAGCTTGTGGAAATGCTTGCCGTTTAATACTTCAACCTTTTTATGCAGGTTTTCATTATGTTCCGTCCAAGCTTGAACCGGATTATCCGAATTCAAACGGATGGATGTGAAGATCGCTTCCCACAGCTTCTCAACTGCTTCTTCTACAGCTACGCCAGGGAATACTTTTGCCGCCCAATCGCGAGAAGAGGCTGCAACGACCGTCCAGCTTACTTTGTTCGCTTGTACGCAGCGGCGGAAATGCTCCAGTGCTTGTCCAGATGCTTTTTGGTTGTTGCCGATACGCTGTGGATCGACCCCTTTCAGCAGGTCTGGGCTGGAAGAGACGATAGAGATGAATGCAGCACCTTTATCGACGAAAGAGTTGCGTTTCATTCCTTCCCATTCTGGGAATTGGGTGAACACGTCGTCAGATGCCTTCTCAAATTTCAAGCGAGTAGCAGTCTCGTCTGACCAATCGATATGTACGTTGCGTGCGCCTGCTTCATATGCTTTGCTAGCAACGAGGCGGGCAAGTGGAGCGACTTCGATAGAACTGTTTACGAATACATCCTGATCCTTTTGTACGTTGACGCCGACCTTTACAATAAGTTCAGCATACTTTTCTAATTGCTGCTCGAAATTTACCATGGGTAGCCACCTCTGTTCCTTGAATTCATAATCTGAAGTCATTTCTCAGTATGTTCTCAATATACCATTATTGGAGGGGTTGCAGCAAAGTTTCTGGTGCAATTGGATATCGGATGCAGGTTATACATGAAAGAGGGGCTGAACTTCAGAACATAAAGCTCTGAGGCTCGCCCCTCCACGGTTTCACACACCCATGCGTTTACGCTGGTTGTTCGTCTTCTTCGTATGCTGGCTCTTCATTGTCGGTTGGCCAGACTCATGATGCTTGTGCACGCCTTGCGATTTCCCTTGGGCTTGCTTCTTCTGCTGCAGCATGCGCTTCGCGGCATCCGCCAAGCTCACTTTCTTACTCTCTGCAGCTTCAGCACCACCCTGGTTCTCCATGTGCTCAGTCATCGTATCACCCCCGTGCGGCAAATAGATCGGTAAGATGTGAATTGACTCCATCTCATCCCCATTATGAATGATTCTAACTGAAATGAATAGTAGGAGTTGTCGAAACTTACTTCTCTTTTGTACTTTATCGGATTTTACCGTATTGGGATTTGGAATTCAAGCTCCTTAAAGAAAATCGGCTTGGTCATCTTGGGTGTATACAATTTAATCTCCTGATTTTTATCCATGGGCTCATACTCGCTAACATAGGAATGTATCCCGTTGCTTTTGCTCAATAGTTTTGTGTTCCATTTGTAAGTAAGATGTTTCTGCTTGCCTTGAATGAATACAAGCCTTTGGGACTGAGCTGACGGCCAATCGCCTTTAATATCATAATGGACAATTGTTTTGTCCTGTTCGAACATTAGGCTCTTTACAGTAACGGAACCGATATCGCCTTGCTGCAGCTTGCATGGCAGAGCGTTTAGGTCTAACGGAATGGCTACATCCCCGTACCGATTTGCTCTCCCGACAGGCAGGAAGCGGATCGATTTCACATGCTCGGCCAGTGGCGCATACTGATACAGCATTTCGTACTCTGCATTCTTCGGCCGCGTTCCGCTATATCTGCCGCGTCCTCCTTCCCATGCAATCTCATTGCCGTTCTCGTCTATGACGAGGAAGCTGATGTCAAGCCCTGTGAAATCGGGACTATTAGCTTTGCGGGCAGTCTGACTGGATTGGGTCAAAAACCGGATTTCCGTGCCAAGCGGCGAAGCGATAACAGATTGCAGCGTGATATAGCCGCGCCCGTCCAGCGTTTTTTTTGTTTCCATGACCGATATTTTTTTGGTAGGCGCGTTATTCAGCTTGATGGGAACATGGAACTCCCAGTTCCCTTTAACTCCGTTAACGTCACCGACCTGCTTGATCGTAAAAGAGAGGGTAAAGTTATCCGGAATCTTGTCGCTTTGCTCCAGTATCTCGCCATTCATTGATCCGAACGTCAAAATGCCGAAATGCTCGGTCGGGGACTTGGCTTGTGTTTTCGTCATGGCATAGATCCAAGATATCGTCGGGTCGTCACTGCTCAAATTGGGCATTTCGAATCTTTGATAGTTAGGCGTAATAACAGGAAGCTCCGCCTGCGATTCCTCCTTGAACCCGAGCTTGATTTGAGCGCCGTCGTACAATATTTCTGTAATGGTCAATGTGATGCCGTTGTCCGTCGCGCTAAGATTCACGGGAACGGACATGCCGTTCCGATTGGCATGCTGCAGCAGGTCATCGCCAAGCGAATCGAAGATTTGCCCGATAAAGGGCACTTTTTTGAGCGTTTCGGCCATAACGGGTGAAATGAAGCCCGAAGCTAATATCCCGCTGATGATGAGCAGGGCCGACACGGCGACATACCAAGCTTTGCGTCTTCGTTTGCTGTGCAGGCTGTTGCGTATATCAAGAAGTTCCGCAGCAGGCGCAGGCTCGGTTTCCAGCGAGTGAAGCGTTTGTTCCAATCGCGATTTCACGAGCTTGGGAATTCCAGAGCCGAGATCAGCGGCAAGCCGTTCGCGGATTTGCTTGTCTACATGTGAATCCATTCAGATCATAAGCTCCTTTCCGCTGCCGTTATGGATATTGAACATATCCGCCAGTTTATTTCGCGCCCGGTAAAGTCGGGACTTTATCGTGCCGACGGGCTGATCCAGCAGATCCGCAACTTCCTTAAGCGGCAAGTCTTCCAGATAAAATAGCGTGACGACAATTCGAAGATCCTCATCCAAAGCGTTGACGATCTCTAGTGTTTCAATATGCACGTAATCGTCAGTCTCGGTTCTGGCATGCTGAAGCTCAACAAACGGTACGGTTTTCTTCTTTTTGCGAAGCAATGCCCGGCATTCGTTGACCAATATCCGAATAAGCCATGTCTTAAAATATTTCGGCTCGCGCAATGAATGAATCGATCGATATGCTTTCAGCACGGCTTCTTGGATGGCGTCCGCGCAATCCTCATCGGAATGCACGATTGACTTGGCAACTCGGTACAGGGAAGCTTCATGGGTTCGGATGAGCGTTCCGAATGCCTCCTTTTCCCCTTGGCGAGCCTGTGCTGCCAACTGTTCTAGCTGCTGTTGCACAATAATAGTCTCCTTTATAGCGTTTGTTCAATGATCTATGCGGCTTATCGGTATCTGAACTTGGAATTCAAGCTTCTTATAGTAAGTCGCTTTATGCATTTTGCTTGAATATAATTTGATAGGCTTGTCTATTGGTAACGGATATCGCCAACGTAGGAGTATACGTCATTGTTCAAGCGCAGCTTAGGGGCCGTAGGAGCAATAAGCGACATGCTCCAAAATCCAAAAGTCCCCTTTTTCATTGATCTTACCATAGACGCTCGGCTTTCCTTGTTTGTGAACGTATACTGCTCCTCTTCACATTAACCTGATAGCCTTTCAACCTGGCTCGGTATCCTTCTGGATCGATCGGTTTTGGTTAATGTACTCATTAGATGGCGCCAGGTTGGGACGAGGTTCACGGGAAAATAAAAAAATTGCGGCACTTGGCAGTGGCAATTTACGAGCCTGATGGTACAGAGATTGACATGCCTACGAATTTCCCTTTATCATCGATCGATCCAGTAACGGTCGGACTACCGTTTTTCGTGAACGTGTACACATTATATGTGACGTTTACTTGATATCCTTCCAGGTCAATTTGGAAGTGCTGCTTGGCTATCGGTCCGGCGGCTGTTATGGCTTCTTCGTTGCTGTAAAGAGGCTTTGTGAACACTTTCTTCCGTATTTCTTCGGGAATATGATCATTGAAGCCGGGAAGAGAGAAGGACAGCAGCCTACAGGATGCAGTATCGATATTGATTTCATATGGCGTGAAATCAACGCGGAATCGTGCTGTCTTACGATTTCCGTCCTTTCTGGCAATCGAAACTTCCACCTTGTCTGAGAGCTTTTTATGTTTTCCGTCGGACAGAGACACAATGGTCTCTTTAGCAAGCGAGCTCCATTTTGGATCTATGTTAGCAAGCTGAAAATCTATGGTGGTGCGAATAGACTTCCCGGTAATGGCGTCAATTGAGCCAGAGAAGCCTTCGCCGCGAAATGCCCAATAGTTTACGCTGTTATCTTTATAACGTTCTACTTTTTTAATGACGAATTTCCGCTTCGGATCCATGTTCTTTAAGGCTTTTTGGATCGTAGATTGAAGAGAGGCTTCAAGTTCCTTCCACTCGATTTCGATGTGATATGACACGTCATTTGTGATCTGAACGTTGGCGCGTTTGTCTTTCGATTCTAAGAGAATCTCGTTCGGACGAAGCCAGCTATATTCTTTTTCCTTAACAGTATGAAGGGCTGTCAGCTCGATTGTTTTTTTGGGAATGAGCGTCTTTAGCTCTTCCTTTATTTTATGTAGCAGCTTCGGATCGAGCTCGGCAATCGTAGACGGGAGCTTTTTATTCTCCTGATTCTTCTGCTGCGCCGCATATGCGGTGTGATACGGCGGTAACGTGGTAAGTCCGGTCAGCATTACGCTTGCTGCGATTGTAGCGGCAATTAATTTATTAGAATTCGTGTTCATCATAATCCTCCTCAGTTATGTCGTCACATCGATTAGACGGCAGGAGGCACACCTCAGGTTCACGGAATTACATAAAAAAATAGCAAAGAGGCATAACCGGGCCCCGTAACATGTACAGATTATTTGGCGTACTTCATAATGGATGGGAGGCGGTTCGCATGCCAAAGGTAAAAAATAAGGAGTTTGAAATATCATGTATATACGACAATTTCAAGTAGAGGATATCGACCAGTTAGTCGCCTTATTTTACGATACGGTACACACCGTCAATGCAAAAGATTATACTGCAGCACAAATACAAGCCTGGGCGCCAGCCGATGAACAGGAAGAGAAGCTGGCTCGCTGGACAGAGTCGTTAAGCCAGCATCTTACGTATGTAGCGATTCGGGACAATGAATTGATCGGATTTAGCGATATGGCTGCTGACGGGTATTTGGATCGGCTTTATGTTCATAAGGATGTTCAGCGGCAAGGCGTCGCAACGGCATTGTTGTCCAAGTTGGAGCAGGAAGCGAGGAATCTGGGACTGGATGAAATGAGAACAGATGCAAGTATTACGGCACGACCCTTCTTCGAGCGGCACGGGTTTTGCATGATTCAAGCTCAGACGGTACAGCGCAGAGGAATCGATTTGGTTAATTATAAGATGAGCAAACGATTGTAAAAAAATAGCCGACCTCCTTTTTTAAGGAGATCGGCTATTTTTGATGTTCGCTAGCGCGATACCGTGATAAATCGTGAGCTGATTTGGATTTAACGGCGATCTTTTTTATTTGTAGCCGCTCCGTCTTGCTGCAGCAAGCGAGTAAACGGCTTCGGAATGCCCGTATCGAATCGCATTGGCGCGTCAGTTGTCGGATGGCTGAATGCCAGGATGCGCGCATGCAGACCAAGACGTCCTAGTCCTCTCGATTTGGCTCCGTACTTCTTGTCACCTACGATCGGATGACCGAGATCCTCCATGTGAACGCGAATCTGATTTTTGCGCCCCGTTTCGAGATGAACCTCCAGCAGGGAGTAAGCGCTGTTCGCTTCTAGTGTTTTGTAGTGCGTAACCGCATGCTGGCCATCGTTTGGATACGGACTGGAATACATCTTAAGTGTTTTCATTTCCTTCAGCCAAGAGGAAATTGTGCCTTCCGGCTGGCGAACCTTCCCCTCAACAAGCGCGACATAAGAACGTTCGTGCACGATCTCTTTCCAGTTATTTTGCAGCAGCTGTTTGACGTCTTCCTTTTTAGCGAACATCATCACGCCGGACGTATCCCGATCGAGACGGTGCACAACAAATATGCGGTTGCTCGGATGCTGCAAACGAACATGTGTCGTCAACTGGTGGTAGGCTGTCATTTCCTTTTCATGCTCGGAAGCAATGGACAGCAGGCCAGCTTCCTTGTGAATGACGATGATATCGTCATCCTCATGCAGTATCGACAAACCGACAAAGGGAGGAGCTTCAACGATTTTCTCCTTGGACAAGCTTACAACTTGTCCGGGCTGAAGCGGATGATTATAGGCTGTTACGGCTTGTCCATTGACAGAGATTTGACCGCGGGCAAGTGCGGATTTGATGGAGTTACGTCCCATATTTTCTACCGTATTTAATAAGAAGCTAAGCAATTCGGCTGGTTCCTGAACCGTATATTCGCGAGCCTTCGGCGGTGTCCGATGGGGTGGTTTTGTTGGTTTGGCTGGCTGGTAAGCTTTCGCCGGCTGATTCTTCTGCCGGCCTTTTCTCGGTTTATGGTTCTCTCGCTTACGCATTTCGTAAGACCTCCTTGATGAGTAGACAACTCTATACAGAACAGTGCGCTTCACAGATGGCGCTGATGGCGCGCTGTAGGACATGTTCTATGGAATGCTATCACTATAGCAGAAAGTTCGGACAGATTCTATTCAGAATAGGCAAAAAGGGTAGGCATATGGGCAGGGAACCGTGAAGTGGAAGCTATTACCTCATAGGAAAAGCCCATGTTATAATGAAGGACAGAACAACAGGTTGCCGCAAGGGAACGGGGAAAAGGAGTCTGCGTACATGTTTACAATGGACCAAGCACGAAGCGCATTGCAGCGAGTATACGGCTACGATGGCTTCCGTGATGGACAACGGAAAATTATTGAATATCTTTCTGCGGGACAAGATACGGTGGGAATTATGCCAACCGGCGGGGGCAAGTCGATTTGTTATCAAATCCCGGCGCTGCTGCTGCCTGGGGTAACGCTGGTCATTTCGCCGCTTATTTCGTTAATGAAGGATCAGGTGGATGCGCTGCACAGCTTGGGTGTCAAGGCTGGATTCATCAATAGCACGCTTGAGATGGGTGAAGCGGGACGTCTGATGTGGCAGGCCCAGGAAGGACGCATTAAGCTGCTCTATGTAGCGCCGGAGCGGTTGGAGACAGAATGGTTCCGGGAGCGCGCGAAATCGATTCCGATATCCATGGTAGCGGTAGATGAAGCCCATTGCGTCTCCCAATGGGGACATGATTTCCGTCCAAGTTATCGGACAATTGCACCCTTCATTCAGGAGCTTGTACATAGCGGTCGCGAGCGCCCGATTGTAGCGGCATTTACTGCAACCGCGACGCCGGAAGTGACGGAGGATCTCATGCAATCCTTGGAGCTGCTGGAACCCGAGCTTGTCGTAACTGGATTTAAGCGGGACAATTTGGCGTTTACGGTGCTGCGCGGCGAGGAGCGAAAGGCATTTACGCTTGATTATGTCCGGCAGCGGTCGAGCGAATCAGGCATTATTTATGCTTCGACACGGAAGGAAGTCGAGGACATCTATGACATGCTTAGACGTGCAGGAATTGCCGCTGGCCGCTATCATGCTGGACTCGATGATGAGGAGCGGGCGAAGATGCAGGAAGCCTTCCTCTATGATGATGTGCGTGTCATCGCGGCGACGAATGCGTTCGGCATGGGCATCGACAAGTCCAACGTGCGGTATGTGCTGCATTATAACATGCCGAAGCATATGGAAGCCTATGTGCAGGAGGCAGGACGCGCGGGACGCGATGGCGAGCCAAGCGAATGCGTGCTGCTGTTCCATCCGCAGGATATATTGACGCAGAAGTTCTTCATCGAACAAAGCGAGGCGTCACCGGAACGGAAGGCGAATGAGTATAAGAAACTGCAAGTGATGATCGATTATTGCTATACGACAGGGTGCCTGCAAAACTATATGGTTCGCTATTTTGGGGAAGAAGGCGAGCAGTCTTGCAGCGTTTGCGGCAACTGCAAGGATGAGCGTGAATCGATTGACATTACGATTGAAGCGCAGAAAATCTTTTCCTGTATTTATCGGATGCGTGAGCGGTTCGGCGTATCGATGGTAGCTTCCGTGCTGAAAGGATCGCGCAACAAGAAGGTCATGCAGTATGGATTCGAGAAGCTGTCCACGCATGGCGAAATGCGGCATTTGGCAGAGAAGGAAATTTCGGATCTCATCTATGTTCTTATAGCCGAGGGGTATTTGCAGCTTAGCGAAGGGCAGTATCCGGTCGTGCGGCTGCTGCCGCTGGCTGCGGATGTATTGAAGGGCAAGCGAACCGTTGAACAGCGGGTTGCGAAGTCGCTGAAACCGAAGGCGGGCACTGCCATTGATGAGACGATATTTGAGCAGCTTCGCCTTATTCGTCGTGAGCTGGCAAGCCAGGCAGGCGTTCCGCCTTACATCGTGTTCAATGACAGTACACTGCGGGAAATGGCAGAGATGCAGCCGACGACCGAAGCGCGTATGCTCCGTATTAAAGGGGTCGGGGAAGCGAAGCTGAAGCAGTTCGGCATGCCGTTCCTTGAATTTTTCCAGCAGCGGGATGAAGAAGCGGGTCGCTACGATATGGAATAGATCTGACGCAATGAATAGCGTATGAATAAGGAGTTGATACGTGATGCACGAGTTGAATCTGAACCAAATCAAGGCAGAAGCAAGCATTGAGGACTTTATGAAGCTCGATATACGTGTCGGAACAATCGTGGAGGCAGAGCCGTTCGAGAAGGTACGCAAACCAGCGATTAAGCTGTTGATTGATTTCGGGCCGCTCGGAACGAAGCGATCAAGCGCACAGATTACGGCTCGGTATACGCCGGACAAGTTGGTAGGAAGGCAGGTCGTTGCTATTGTAAATTTCCCGCCGCGCCGTATCGCAGGCTTTGATTCTGAAGTGCTTGTATTGGGTGGTGTTCCCGGGGAAGGCGATGTTGTCCTTCTACATGCAGATGAGCGCATTCCTAACGGCACACCGATTGCATAGCTTGATTTGAATGACAGAGAAGAGGAATCGTCCGATATGGACGATGGTATATTCGGGCGGCATGATTCGATAATCCATTTTTTATAGCATGTATAGAATACAGCAAGCTGTCGGCATTTTGCTTTTCTGTTCATGGTGGTTTTTTGGATGAATGTCGAGATCCGTCTTTACTTTGGTTATAATGGTATAGGCTGATACGAGCAACTCGGTCACGTAAGGTAGTGCCTGATGAGAGGAAGATCTAAATGAAAGTCGTACTTGCAACATTAAATGCTAAATATATTCATACTTCGCTGGCGATACGCTGCTTGAAAGCACATTGTGAAGGCGAGTTCGATGTCGACATTGCCGAATATACAATTAAGGATCCGGTGATGAATATCGTCTCGGATTTGTACCAGCGAGAGCCGGATGTGATTGGGTTCTCCTGTTATATATGGAACATCGAGGAGACGATTAAGGTCGTCAACATGCTGCGCAAGGTACGGCCGGAGATCCGCATCGTACTTGGCGGACCCGAGGTGTCCTATGACACGAAGGAATGGATGGAACGGCTGTCGGATGTTGACTTCATCGTCATGGGTGAGGGAGAAGAGACGCTGCTTCATTTGCTGCGGGAGCTCGAAGATGAAGGGAAGTATCATTTCGTATTCGGGTTGGCCTATCGGAATAAGCAGGGCGAGGCAGTGATCAATCCGCCACGGCCGAAGCTGGATTTGAATGAGATTCCGTCTCCGCACCGCTTTGCGGAAGATATTCCGAACCTCGGCAAACGTGTAGTTTACTTCGAGACAAGCCGCGGCTGCCCGTTCAGTTGCCAATTTTGCTTGTCCAGCATCGAGGTTGGCGTTCGCTATTTCGATATTGAACGGACGAAGGCCGATATTTTGTATTTGATTGATAACGGAGCGAAGCTAATTAAATTCGTTGATCGAACGTTCAACATCAAGCGCGATTACGCAATGGAAATGTTCCAGTTCCTCATCGAGAATCATCGCGGCTGCGTGTTCCAATTTGAGATTACGGCGGATATTATGCGTCCGGAGGTACTTGACTACTTGGCCGAGAATGCACCGCCTGGCGTATTTCGCTTTGAGATCGGCGTCCAATCAACGAACGATCCAACGAATGAGCTCGTGAAGCGGCGTCAGAACTTTACGAAGTTGACGCGAACCGTAACGAAGGTGAAGGAGAGCGGCAAGATCGACCAGCACTTGGACTTAATCGCAGGACTGCCGCTTGAGGATTACAATACATTCCGCAAAACGTTCAACGATGTATTTGCATTGCGTCCTGAGGAATTGCAGCTCGGCTTCTTGAAAATGCTGCGCGGTACAGGGCTTCGGCTGGATGCTGCGAAATACGGCTATGTCTTTATGGATCATGCACCGTACGAAATGCTGTCGAATGACGTGCTTCCGTTCCGTGATGTCGTACGATTAAAGCGCCTGGAGGACGTACTCGAAAAGTATTGGAACGCGCACCGCATGGATCGGACGATGGAGTATTTGATGCATACCGAGTTCGATTCACCGTTTGATTTCTTCCAAGCATTCGGCGACTTTTGGGAAGCAAACGGCTGGCAGAAGATTGGCCATCAATTAGAAGATTTGTTCGTGCGTTTGCATGCCTTCTTGAATGCACATGGGCTCAAAAAGCCGCACGTGGCATTAGGGCTGATGAAGCTTGATTACTATATGAGCCATAAATATAAACCACGCAAAGTGTGGTGGAGCGGACAGCTTCAGAAGGAAGAGGCATCGCGTGTTCTGCAATGGGCGGCTGTACAGGCTGAGCTTGTGTCTGAGCAATTCGCAGCATTGGATCTTTCAGAGAAGGAACTGCACAAGCACGCAGTTGTTGAGAAAATTCCGCAAGAAGCGATTGCACGCAGCAGCGCATTAGGCACTTCAGTTCGTTCAGAAATAGAATCCGAAATCACAGAAGATGGGCATGCGGATGATATGTACGGCATCTTTTTGTACCAGCAAAGCGATGACGAGAAGCCATTGCTGTTTACCGTAAATCACTCTGCTTTGGTGATAAATGAATAGCGCTTTGAAGCAATCTTAGGTAACATCCTAGGATTGCTTTTTTTCTGTCCAACGATTTTGTATTCTTGTCCAGCTATTGTGATAGCTGCCTACTTGCTCTTTTTTCCGTGAATGAAACGGGTTTGGCTATAATCGGATAGGACTTTAGGATCATTATTTTGCACCAATATAAATTTTTTTTATGATTCGTATAGTCCTGTGTTACCAGTAACATTCTGAACTCAACTAGAGAGGTTTGAAGGATGAAAAATGACAAAAGTCGCATTAAAAATGAGATTGATGCGGACGAGCTGCTGCAAAGTTATAAAGATGGGCAAGAAGCGTAAGGAGCAGCCTGCAGAGGATCAATCTGTGACAACAGAAGAATCTGCTTCGCAGCAGTCATCCTCGCAGCAACCGCCAATGTCATAAAATTTGAAATGAAATGTATGGGGTGTAACCCATATCATATAGAAAGAGGCAGATTAGACGACCATGTCTATCTACCTCTTTTTTCTATGTCTTTGCAAGATGTCCTCATAAAGCTACATATCTTTACGGTTGAAATAAATAAGTCCACTAATTAGAAAGAGCAGGAATCCACCGACAATGACGAACAAAAGAGTGCCAACCGATACATTGAATGCCCCGTATTTTTCCAAGCCGTTCATCGCGAGTACAGGCTGTACCCAAGGATACCATGGGCCGTACTTTTCCGAATTGACGATGAGCACATTCGGCAGTGTCAGCATCACATTAATAGCAAGCGGAGCCGCGAAGCTTGACCATGATACGGACACGAACAGCTGAAGCGCGGCAACCGGCAGGGTTGCCAGCCAGCCATTGGAGAAGGCTCTCAGAAATTCAGTCCAAGGGATAGGTGCTGCATATCCTTTCAATAGGCCGATAGCAATTGCACCTAGCAGGAACAGTACTTGTGTAAGTCCTAGCAGCAGTGCAACATGGGCGAATTTCGCCAAGTACAGGCTGGAGCGGGACACAGGCAAGGCGAGCATTTGCTTCCAACCGCCTCCTGCATGCTCGTACCGGCATATAAATGCGGAGAACACACCGGCCAGCAGCGGCAGGAACAAGATCGCGTGCGTGGTTGACATCGTCGACCATAAGTAGAGCCACTGGATCTCGGGCGGCTGCTGCTCAGATATGAATAATCCGATGAGCACGGACAGCAAAGGACTGATCAGGGCAAGCAGCCCGATACTGGATTTGCCCAACTTTAATCGTTCAGCTTGGAATAATCGCAGCCATGTTGTCACATCAATCCACATCCCTTCTTATGAAGTGAACAAGGCTGAACAGAAAGAGCACGAAGCCGATCAAAATGCCTGCGATAACGGAGTATTCTGGAATTTGGGCTTCGTTCACGAGCAGCGGCCACTTGTACGGCATCCAATCCGGCATTTTAATGGACCATACGCATACGATCGTGCCTAGAATTCCGCAAGTAAGCGGAATGGCTTGGTTACTGATAATGGTAGACAACCATAGTTGCAATGCGAGTATAGGCATAGCCGCTAAGAATGGATAGAAGCTGTTCTTGAGCAGCAGGGGCCAAGGGATATTTGTGCCGAAGCCGAGAAGAAGGCCGAGCAGTACAGATCCGACAGCAAGCAGCAGCGATGCGGTGAACATCATGAACAAGCTCAGGATATATTTAGATGTGAACACGCTGAACCGTGACACAGGAAGCGCGAGCAGTTGTTTCCATGAGCTTTGGCGATGCTCGATACTTGCGATTAAGGAAGTGACAAGCGTTATGCCGAACAATAGGGCAAGAACAGCCAGCATTTTAATGTCGCTAAGCAGCCCGAACCATATTTGATCCTTCAGCTTGGATACGAGGTAGTCATAACGCAAGCTGTAATTGAGTGCTTGAAGGCTGATAACGCCGAATGGACCTAGGACAATAAGCAGCCATATCCATGTATGGCGTATTTTCACTAAGTCAGATGACAGCAGCTTCCCGATCATCGTTTGTTCCCCTCTCCAGTCATTGAGAGGAAGATCTCTTCCAGTGACTGCCGCTGTTCTTCAACTCGGTACACGGATAATTGGTTATGGACGAGCAAATCAACGACGGAGGCGACCTGACTGTCAGGCATGTAGTTCATCAAGACGCTTCCTTCCTGCTGTTCCGCGATACACCCAGATGTGTTGAGCAAATTTGTTGCTTTGGCAGGATTCGATACGGCCAATCGGATGCGGTGCTGCGCCCGGCTTTGCAGCAGTCCGATTGAATCTTGAAATACCATGTGCCCATGCTGAATAATGCCTACGCGTGTGGCCATCTGTTCAATCTCACTGAGTAGATGGCTGGATACAAGGACGGTAATGCCATGCTGAGACGGCAGGCTCTTAATCAGCTCCCGGATTTCCAGTATGCCGGAAGGATCAAGTCCATTCGTCGGTTCATCCAGAATGAGCAGTTCGGGACTGCCTAACAAGGCTGCAGCAATCCCAAGCCGCTGCTTCATGCCGAGCGAGTACCCTTTGACTGGGCGCTGGGCATCCTTTGTCAATCTAACGATGGCGAGCACTTCATCAATTCTCGACTTCGGAACATCGATGATTCTGCGAATAGCCTCAAGGTTGTCCTGCCCACTCAGATGGGCATAGTACGAAGGATATTCCACTAGCGAACCGACCTTTCGCAAAATGTCCATCCGATGTGTACGCAAGTTTTTGTTAAAGATGCGTATGATGCCTTTAGTGGGACGTATGAGACCAAGCAGCATGCGAATCGTTGTCGTTTTGCCTGCTCCGTTCGGGCCAAGAAATCCATAGATGTCCCCCCGGTTAATCGTAAGCCGAAGCTGATCAACCGCATGACGATCGCCGTATTTTTTTGTTAATCCTTCGGTCTGAATAATTGTTTCGATCAATGTTTATCACCTCAATCGTAACGATACAGGCTGAAGGTTAAAACGAGAGCGACTGGTTGTTTAAATTCTGTTTAAAAAATGGAAAGTAAAGAAACCCACGATCACATAACAGCGTTCATGGGCGTTGAAAGGTTAATCGTTAATCGTGTATTACAACGTGATCAATCAAATGATAGCTTATACATGGCTGACACTAGATTCATATCGTTAGAGAGATAGAGGAAGGGCTGTTGGATATATAAGCATGACCGTGCCTTCTGGGCTGCTCATAACTTCCCAATGCAGCTTCATTTCATTTGTCATCATCTCCACTATGGTCAAGCCGAGACCAACACCTTTGCTTGTAGAGGCAGCATCCATGCCGGGGCCGTGATCCTCGATCGCAATAGCCATAGTCGATTCATGCTCTTGAATCGCAATTCTGACATAGTGACCTGCAGCGGCATGACGAACGACATTTTGAAATAAATTATCGAGTATTCGCGTCATCCATTGTGGATCAACGACCCAAGTGACGGAATGCTGTGGGAGATGAATAGTAACCTCAAATCCTTCCTTCTCCCATATGGGATACCAGCTTGCTGCCGATGTTCGTACAAGCCGCAGCATGTCCGTTGGGACGGGGTGCAGCGTATATTTATGGGCAGACAGAAGCGTGTACGCCAGCAAATTGTCGACAAGGTGCCCCAAGTCGCTAACTTTCTTATCGATCAGAACAAGCGACTGTTTGCCCTTCTCGGATAAGGACTCGTGCTGGAGCGAATGGGCATGGCCGCGAATCGTGGTCAAGGGGGTTCGCAAATCGTGAGACAGATTGGCGATCAGCTCCTTACGCAAGGACTCTTCTTCTTGTTCCCGCTGACGGCTCGAGGTGAGCTGCTTAATCATTTGGTTGAAGGTATGCTCGAGCTGGCCGATTTCATCCCATTTTGTAATCTCGATTGGTGCAGGCAGCCCATTTGTTGTATCGGCCACCATTGCCTTGCCCAGCCGCACGAGCCGATTGCGGAGCCGATAGAAGAACCACCAAGAGGCTGCTGTGAACAGAATAAACACGAGCACTACGATAATGAGCACATGAGTTGTGTTATAGCCTCCTCTATCTACAATCATCAAGCTGCGTGCAATTTGCATGACCATAAATCCTTGCTTCGAATCCTGCCCAATAAATGCAACAACGGTGAACGGATCTCCATCATAGCTTTGCTTCATAAAAGTAATGGCGTCTCCCGCTTCCCACTGTACAGGCAAATTGGGCTGTTCCGGCAGCTTCAGACGGGTGCTTCCATTCTGATCAACCCAGAATAGCTTGGCTTCCGGATACTCCTGCTTCAGTTCATGCAGGCGGCGCTCAATGGTGACACCATCCTTGTGATTCAGCTTGGCAGCTTCCTGATGCCATCGTTCTTCGAGCTTTGCTGCACTTGCATATATGTTCTCGGCAGGCTTCTCGTTATTGCTTAATAGGGAAGTATAATACAAGATGGTCGATGTTAATGGGAATATAATCGGCCATATCATGAGCGCGACAAATACGAGCGTCAAATACCGTATTAACAGTGATCTGCGCAGCGGGATCCGGGAGCTCATAGCTTCACCCGGTATCCGATGCCGCGAATGGTTTCAATAATTTCCGGATGCCCTGGATCGAATTCGATTTTTTCCCGCAAATACCGAATATGAACCATTAGCGTCTTATCTCCCTCCATGTAAGGCTCACCCCAAACGCTCTCATAGATCTGTTCCTTCGTAAGAATTTGATTGGCATGGCGAAGCATAAACGCAAAAATATGATGCTGCTTGCCGGTAAGGGTGATTTCCTCTCCAGTTTGGGCATGTACAATGTGATTATCGTGCAGGGAAATGCGCAAATGTTTCAGCTCGATGGCAGTAGGAGTTTGCTTCTCGAAGCGCCGAAGCAATACCTCTACTCTTGCGGCTAGCTCATCCGGATGGAATGGCTTCGTCACATAGTCATCCGCAAAATTCAGTCCTTGCAGCTTGTCGTCAATAGCTGTGCGGGCTGACAGCAGTAGAATAGGCGTATTTGGATATTCGCGCTTCAAGCGCTGCCCAACGGTGAAGCCGTCCAATCCTGGAAGCATCACGTCCAAGATGATGAGATCGCTATCAGGTGCGTGCTGAAGTGCATGTTCGCCCGACAGCAGCCACGTCACCTGGTAGCCTTTATCTTGCAAATAATCGCTTGTCCAGGTTCCAATTTCCTTGTCATCTTCTATGTATAGCAGTCGTTGATTCATTCTGAACGATCTCTCCCTATCGTGTCGATCTGTCATTGAACATTATAGCTCAAATGAAATCAGATGGAAGAGGGGGGCGCGAAGCCGAATCCTTTTTATGCTGCGCCGTTAGCTTGACCGATAACGGTTCGTCGGTTGTGCAGCAAGCCTCTGAAAATAATCAGGGAGGCTGTATAGCACAGCATTGTACCTATAACAATGGAGGAAAATCCAGCAAAGTGAGTATACAGTTCACCTGCTAGTGCTGACCCAAGCATCGTGGCAAAGTACATGGTGCTGTTGGCAAGTGCTGCTACGGTACCCCGTGCATACGGCTGTTCCTTTTGAAGCGTACCCATTAAGAGCGGGAACAGCATGCCGCCGAACAAGGCGATCAGCGCATAAGCGACGCTAATAAAGATGACATCCTTTCCTGTTATTACTATTACATACATTGCAATCATGCCAAGAAGGGAGCTTGTAACTGTGCGACGAATACCGAGAGTGCGTTCCACCTTCGATACGAGGATACTGCCTGCCAAATTACCAATACCAAATCCGAGGATGAATAATCCTGTTTGCTGTACATTTAGAGAGAAATCATCTGCGAGCCAATTTCCAAGATAAGAAAATGTAGAAAAAGTACCTAACTGATATAAAAAATATCCAAGAAAAGCAGTGACGGTGCTTCTGCGTGAAAATAGTATGCGATATTGCTGTTTAAGAGAGCCCAATGAACTCCGGTTTTTCGTTGTTGGCGGTATGGAAGGAAGCTTGAGCGCCAATACGATCGTAATTAACAGCGCCGTAATCC
Organism: Paenibacillus sp. B1-35; assembly: GCF_050474385.1. NCBI lineage: Bacteria > Bacillati > Bacillota > Bacilli > Caryophanales > Paenibacillaceae > Paenibacillus > Paenibacillus sp. B1-35. The sequence goes on along the minus strand of NZ_JBCHVJ010000006.1, from coordinate 368,374 downwards.
CAATAGCGTAGAAGGGAAATCTCCAGTTGCTGGCGGCAAGTAGACTGCCAAGAGGAACACCGAGACATTGGGAAACGGCTAAGCCTGCAGTAGCGGCACCCATAACCTTTACGATTTTTTGTGGTGCTACAAGTTGTGGAATGGAAGCCCACACTTGTGGTGTGGCGATTGCTGCACAGATCCCTGCCAAGGTACGATAGGCGAACAAGAGGCTAAAACTTGTTGTTGATCCGCATAATGCTGTGAAGAGTGAAAAACCAATCATCCCTCCAAGCAGGCATAATTTGCGATCAAGGCCATCAGACAGAGGGCCGGCAATGAGAGCAAACAGGGCATAGCCGAGTGCATAGGCAGAAATGAGCCATCCCGATTGTTCGATAGAGATGTGAAGAACCTTACGCAGTGTTGGAAGCATAGGTGATACGATAAAGGTATCTGTACCGATGATGAACATGGTGACAAAAAACAATGCCATAATCGGACTGGATAGTGATGCGGTAAGCTGCTGATTCGTCGTGTTGCTCATTGTAAAAGGCCCCCTATTAATGAATCCGCGATCATGTGAGGCTCTGCTGCCGCACGTTAAAGATCGCCTATTGTTCAAAAATTGCACTAGCTTGAACGATAAAAAGATACATTCTACGTCATCATTTATTGAATAGAGAGGTGCGCACCTTTGTTCAATAGTTCGAGTGTAATCGAACTATTGAATGATGTCAATCATTTAGGTACAATAATGACATGAGAACATTATTTCATCCCGATATTGAACATATTGAACTTTCGCAAGTGTTCTATGCTCTAAGCGAGCCGATTCGCATGAATATCGTACTGCAATTGATGAATATTCCGGAGCAGACATGCGGAGGATTTGATCTATCCCTGTCCAAGTCTACAATGTCGCATCATTTCAAAGTACTGCGAGAAGCAGGCATTATTCGAACTAGAATGGAGGGAACACAACGGTTTATCTGTTTGCGTAAGGATGAACTGGAAGCACGCTTTCCTGGATTGCTGCAATTAATTTTGACCCAAGTGAATGTTGCAACGTCTTAATGTTGTAAACAAACAGATAAAGACCGCCTATCTAGGCGGTCTTTTCAGATTTTGGAAGTATCGCTTAGCGGACACTGGAATTGTTGCGGATTCGTTTCATGATCCATATGGTAAGCAGCATATAACAGCAAATAACGATGATGCTGTTATCCCCGGCTATATACAGTGCAAGGCTTGAAGTCGGCACTGTAATGCCCCGCAGCACAGCCCAAGTAACATTATGTGCCGAGTGGAACGCAGAGGACGTCCATACGCTGGATGTGCGCAGTCGAATAAAGCCGATGACAGGTCCTAGGAAGACGCAGGACATGATGATGAACAAGCATGCTAACATCGGATTTTGATCATGATGATAAATAGGAGACAGCATGATGATTGGAATATGCCATAACCCATGAATGAGTCCGCTGATAACAAGTGCTTTCCTTTCACCTAAGCTATCTACAAGCAATGGCAGTAAGTAGCCCCTCCAGCCAATTTCTTCTCCAAGCGAGCTCGTAAATAGAGCACCGACAAATTGTAAAGCAACAACGATAGGAAAGGAAGTCCAGCTGTAGCCTTCATAGGTTGGGGGAACATCGATAACCAAAACTCCTATTCCCAAGGCCAGTCCATAACTTAAAGCTACGATTGCAGAGGGGAGAATGAGACAGATGATCCACCACCATTTATGTCCGCTTTTCCCCAATCCGAGTGCGGCCCAGCCAGATCGCGAATATCCGTCCTTCGTTACCAATAGGAGCATAATTAAGACTGCTGCAGATGGGGTTAGCATATATACCAGCGAGTTGGTGTCCGGAACCATGGCAGAGCATACGGCAAGGATGAAGGTGATTGCTGTGTAACTTATAGCCTTCGTTTGGTTTTTTAGATTTGAGAACAAGCTCCATTCCTCCATTTCTTCTTTTTTTCACAGATCAATCCTATTACAATGATGAAGATACCTCCCAGTGAGAATCATCTGAAATGCAGTCATATGAATATCCTAGTTTTCTTTTTTGCGTTCTACTTCGGTTATCAGCAGATCCAACTTAATTTCATAGAAAGAGGCGTGTATTCGTGTAATGGAACAAAGAAAATGGCATTGGATAGATACAGCTATGTTGGGCCTATATATGCTTTGGATTGTATCTGGCGTAGTCTACATGGCAATATCACCGAATTTTATCATGCATAATACGGCAGGATCGCTAATCGAATTTATGATGTGTTCTGCGCTGCCTTTATGGTTTTGGAGACCTGGAAGCATTCATCCGTCGAAATTTATTGCCTCGGAAATAATTTTGTCGGGAGGCATTAATTTATCCATGCATTTGTCGATGCCTTTTTATCTCGACAATATGGTGCTGCCTTCTCTACTGATTGGATTCATGACGACAAGAGCGAACATATGGTGGGGAGCTCCTATAGTAGGCTTATTCCCCTTCATCGGGATATGGAGCGGGAAGCTGACCTGGCTGCAGGCTTTGGATGCGTCTGTCAATCATTTTATTTTGTTCGGGATTGGTGTTGGCTTCAGCGTGTTTTTGCATTCGCAGCGAAAAATGAAGCAGCTTCTTCAAGAAAATGAAGACCAAATCAATGTCATACGCCAATATACGGAGCAGGTGGAGAGGCTTACTGTACAGGAGGAGCGCAATCGAGTGGCAGGTGAGCTTCATGATACATTAGGACATTCTCATGTATCTATTGTAATGGGGATGGAATCAGTCAAGACTCTTATGGCTGTTGATCTGGAACAGGCTAAGCTGCGGCTTGAGCTTGTTATAGAGCATGCGCGCAGCAGCTATGAGAAGGTACGGCATCACATCCATGATATTGCATCTTCAGAGGAAGAGCAGTATAGCTTAGAAGAAGTGCTGGGGCAACTACTTGATACGCTCCACAACCAAACTGATATAGAATGTAAATTTATTGCCGAGGGCAGCGCCTATTGTATTCCTTATGCTCATCGTATGGCGATAGAGCGGTGTGTACAGGAAGCGGCAACGAACGCAGTGCGACACGGCAAGGCTTCAATAATCGAAGTTAGACTTGTCTATGACACCGAGGAAGTATGTTTATTTATTCGCGATAATGGCATTGGTGATGAGAATCTAACATTCGGCTATGGTCTATCATCAATGAATGAGCGCTTGCAGGCTTACGGCGGACAACTGAAGGTACGTTCCTCCCTAGGAGGTGGCATAGAGGTCATTTGCAAGGTTCCACGCATTATGCCACTTGAAGAGGAGCGTCCAATCCGCTTGCTTATTGTAGATGATGAGCAGCTTATTCGTGAAAGCCTGTGCTTTTTATTTGAGCAAGAGGAAGATATTCATGTAGTAGGGACAGCAAGGGATGGTAAGGAAGCAATTGAATATGCGGAACATGAACATTCGGATATTGTGCTTATGGATATTCGAATGCCACGGATGGATGGACTTGCAGCCGTTCGGGTGATAAAAGAAAGATGGCCAGCTATGAAGGTGATATTGCTGACCACGATTGAGGAAACGGATTATGCAGTGCAAGCAATCGATGCAGGTGCTGAGGCATACTTGCTCAAGTCTGTGCATCCTGAGGAACTGTTGGCTAGCGTGCGGCTTGTACATCATGGGGGAACGTCCCTCTCACAATCTGTAACGCGGATGCTGTCAGATCAATTAAAGCACATCGAACATGACGAGCAGGAGGATCGAAAGCTGCAGGCGCCAGAGTCGAATACTCAGCATACCTTTCTCGTCCAAGATCCTTTTGGCTTGACCGAACGAGAGAAGCAAGTGCTTCAGTATTTGGCACAAGGAATGAAATATCGAGAAATCGCACAGACACTCTATTTAGCCGAAGGAACCATACGCAATCATATATCGAATCTATATGCCAAGATAGGTGTTAATGATCGTTTATCTGCTGTGAATGCAGCACGGAAAGTACAACTGCTATATTCTCCGCCAACCGCAGCTAAATAATTGTTAATCACCAATCACCTAAACATTAATCGTAACAAAACAAGCGCTTAGAGAATGCTCTAGCGCTTCTTTATGCGTTGCTGCAATTATTTTCGAATTCTTGCTACAATGGCCTGATTCACATGCAGCATTTCTTGAACCGAAATATGTGTTAACGAGTATGGGGAGCCTCCGCCTGTATAGACGAATTCGCGTTCAAGAACCTTGGGGTCAATGATAAATAGTGCGTTGTAGCCAAAAGAAGGGATTCCACCAGCAGGGTATCCGGCAAGCTCTAGCATTTCTTCTTCAAGTGCTAAGCGTGGTGGAGGAATGAGCAGTGCCTTGCCAACTCTGCTAGTGCTTGCACGGTCTTCACCCTTGACGATAGCTACAAGCAAGCGCCCCGCCTCGTCAATCATGCAGACATTTTTTACAAAGTCGACTTTATCGGCTTGTACCGCTTGGGCAGCATCCTCGACGGAATGGCATAGCGCTTGAAGCCGCAAATGCTTAGCAGCCATCTGATGGGTACGAATATACGCAATGAGCTTGCTATCATAGGGATCCAGCGGCTGCGATGGTTCCATAAATTTCTCGATCTTGTTCATCTATGTCCCTCCATTCTTACAGAAATAGAATTGCTATATCGAATTCTAATAAAAGGCATCCGGTTTCCCATCAGGGGACCGGATGCCAAGTCAATCATACGAGTATTAAGGAGCAACAGAACGCAACACTGTGCAGTTACCGTCAAGTGTATAGTTACCGAGGTTAGCTGGCAGCAAGAAGCATTCACCAGCTTTGAATGCGATCTCTTCGTCAGCTGTTTTTAGCGTGCCGGTTCCTTCACATACAACAAGGATGACGAAGCTCTCTTCCGTTGTAGACAATGACCATGGTTTTGCAACGATCCCTTTTTCTACACGGAAGTATGGGGACTCCGCCAATACCAACCATTCGTTCGCAACTGCGCCATTCGTAGACATGCGAGTTGCACCTGCGCCTTCGTAGGCAATAACGTTCAAGGAATCCTCAATGTGCAGTTCGCGAGGTTTACCATCCAAGCCCGGACGATTATAGTCGTACAAGCGATAGGTCGTATCGGAGTTTTGTTGGATTTCTGCAACTACAACGCCTGCGCACAGCGCGTGCACAGTACCAGCAGGGATGTAGAACGTATCTCCAGCCTGAACGGACACCTCTTGCAGAACCTCCATGATGCGTCCTTCTTCAATCGCTTTTGCCATCGCTTTGCGATCAATGCCTTCTTTTAAACCATATATAATTTTAGCGCCTGGCTTCGCGTCAAGCACATACCACATTTCAGTCTTGCCCAATTCCCCTTCTGGCAAGCCTTCATATGTGTCAGTCGGATGGACTTGAATAGAGAGATCATCGTTGCAGTCCAACAGCTTAATAAGCAATGGAAAACGGCCATTTTTTTCGGAAAAGCCTTTAGAACCGAACCATTCCTTACCGTATTGCTCACGTACTTGATCCAAGCCAAGTCCAGCTAATTCACCATTAACAACTTTCGTTGTACCGTTCGGATGATCACCAATCATCCAGCCTTCACCGATATGTCCTTCAGGCAAATCCAATCCGAATTGCGTTAGAGCACGGCCACCCCATACGCGTTCTTTGAATTCAGGTTGAAACTTTAATGGATAAGGTTTTGTCATGTTCTCTCACTCCCGAGTTGTCTAGTTTCTAGTTGATTGGAAAAACTCAAGTCTCTCGCCGTCCGGACCCTTAAAGAAAAAGTAGCGGCTGCCGTTCGGCAAGGTAACCAGTTCTTCATCAATAAGTTCAACATGAGGCAGATTCTTGATGCGTGCTAATTCTGCCTCTATATCGTCAACGGAAAAAGCGATATGATGAACTCTTCCTTCTTCCGTTACGCTTCCAGGATATCCTTCTACAAGCTCTACTTCTGTTGCATCGGTTCCATCCCATCCAAGAAAGGCGAGACGAATGAATCCATTTGTATGGAGGAGTGTGCCTTTTAGCTTCAATCCGATTACTTCTTCGTAGAATTGAATGGAAGGCTCTAATTGCTGAACCATGATCCCGACGTGCTCGATTTTACGGACTGCCATTTCCCTCATCACTCCTTCAATCTGTTAGATAGGATTTTCATTCACCTAAGCGGAGGCAGAAGTTCTAAATATATTTGGGTATGTTTTTAAACTTTATTTTTAAATTCGCTGTCAGGTTGTTTCCGTTTTTCTACCGCAATTACATAAGGGGCGTCAGGACGCTGCAGCATCCGGTAGATTACCACTTGGCCGTGACGGGCAGGCAGGGATTGCGCCCACAGCTGCACCTTATTAGCTTCATCGTCGCCGCCTGCGTGTCCGGGATACAGTACGATGCTAAGCACTCCGCCAGGACGAAGCAGGGTTAGCCCCGTTTCAAGTGCGGCGAGCGTAGATTCAGGGACTGTCATAATTTGCTTATCTGCTTCATCAGTCGGCAAGTATCCAAGATTGAACATAATTGCTGCCGTCGAACCGTGCCATTCTTCATTCAGTGCCTGATGCATCGCATCATGACTTGTATGATACAGGCTCACATGAGTACTTCCTTCTACTCCAAGCTCACGATGAAGCCGCTTACGTGTCAGCTCAAGCGCCCCTTCTTGTACGTCAAAGGCAGCTACTGCTCCGCGCGGCCCTGTAAGGCGAGCAAGAAATAAAGTATCTACGCCTGTTCCCATAGTTGCATCAATCACTCGTTCACCTGGCTGTACGCGTTCCTTCACGACCTGTTGAGCATAGCCAAGTACGGATAAAAACCCCATCTTAAGATTCCCTCCAATACTTGCCCTGCCACGTATTGCGTCGCTTCAATTCTGCATCTATGCCGTTGAGCACTTCCCATTTTTTCATGCTCCACATAGGGCCGATAATCAAGTCGCGCGGTGCGTCTCCCGTAACGCGGTGAACGATCATTTCTGGAGGGAGAATTTCGAGCGAATCGACGATGAGCTTGATGTATTCATCCATCTCCAGGAAGCGCAGCAGTCCAGCTTCATACTGCTTTACCATCGGGGTTTTGCGCATGAGATGCAGCAGATGAAGCTTAATGCCTTGTACATCCATCTTTGCAACTGCTTGTGCAGTCTCTAACATCATTTCGTGCGATTCTTGCGGTAGCCCATAGATGATGTGGGTACAAATACGAATATTATGCTTGCGCAGCTTCTCAACAGCTTCTAGGTAGCACGCAGTATCGTGTGCGCGATTGATGAGTTGGGAAGTTGACTCGTGAATCGTTTGAAGTCCCATCTCAATCCACAAATAGGTGCGTTCATTCAACTCTGCCAAGTATTCGACGACATCATCCGGCAAGCAGTCTGGCCGTGTTGCAATGGACAATCCAACAACCCCAGGCTGTTCCAGAATGACCTCGAAATAATCCCGCAATACCTCTACAGGGGCATACGTATTCGTATAAGCCTGAAAATAGCCGATATATTTAGCGTTTGGCCATTTGGTATGCTGCTTGTCTCGAATCGTATTGAATTGAGTAACTAAATCATCGCGTCGTCGTCCGGCAAAGTCTCCGGAACCTCGCGCACTACAAAATGTGCAGCCGCCAATTGCGATGCTTCCATCCCGGTTCGGACAGGTAAAACCAGCATCGAGCATGACTTTGAATACCTTTTCTCCGAAATGCTCACGCATCTCATAATTCCATGTATGAAACCGCTTGTCACCCCATAAAAGGGGAGAGGGCGGTTGTAAGTGTGTTAAGCCTTCCAATGGCTACAAGCCCTTTCAGTATATAAGTTGAGTACAAAGTCTGTATAACGACATTATACCGATAACAAATTCATTGTATTATTGTAGCAGATTTAGCCCTAAAAGCGAAGACGGAGGCAAGCTCAGTTCTTGATCTTCCAATTAGATTTGAAATGTGACTGTGGTCTTGCTTCATTATCCCCTTCGCTCAGAACGAAACCATGAGTTAGACGGTCACAATCGTAAGCAAAGAATTTAGAAGTTACTGAGTGTGCAGAAGTGAATAGTGAAAAAGCTAGTATAGCTTGGACATCTCCACTTAATTGATTCATATTATCGGTATGCTTGATAGCAATGCGAATCTTGTGAAGCATGAACCAGGCAGTTTTGAATGTCACATCAATGAACGTGCTAAGCTGCACTGTATTGATGCTGTTTGGATGGGTTAAGAGCCAAGTCGCCGTGAACCACTTACAAAGGGATGTTCAACTCCCCTCCATAACTTTGTTCGCTATAGGGGAGGTCTGGTGGTAACAGGATCGGCACTCGTATATCGATGAAGAATATAATGTCGAAATGAGGAATTAGAGAACAGTGAATACAATAGAAGACTTATGAAAATGGAATCTGAGCAAAGGGGATAATGGGGCAAAGGCGACAAAAAGTCATGGATGATAGGAGCAAAATGCTGAGGCGCAATGATGCAGTAGCTGAAAAGCGCTAAGAGCATATATGGCGGAAAGAGTAGAAACATTAAGAGCGGTGAGCGGGAGTGAAGGTTGTAAAGTAAAATACATATAATACAGTAACATTCGATAAAGCAGCATATCTCGTAGATGCGCAGATACATAGATAAGTAGATAAGAGTATACGCTGGATGTGTATCGTTGAAGATGAAACGAAAAGATATGTAGATATAATGATCTGTGTGACACATGTGTATGGGGATACGCATTATTGGATAGTAGCATATATGGAGATATAGAGATCTTGGACGGGTATATGCAATAGCGAGCAGTTATATAGCAGTTGTCTTTACTTTTTAGCGCTTGTCATGCACAATAAGGGCTTGGAGCATAATCAGTATGGAGGATAGCACACATGCGCTTACGTGGCAAAAGAGGAGCAAAAGAGCTGCTTGCGCAGCAAGCCGACCTAGTCGTGCTGGAGCCGGAGCAGTTGAAGGGAAAATGGAGTGAGGCGTTCGGCAATGATCGCCCAATTTATGTTGAACTGGGAATGGGAAAAGGACAGTTTATCAGTACGATGAGCTTGAAGTACCCAGACATCAATTTCATTGGCGTAGATATGTATGATGAATTGATTGCTCGTGGCTGTGAGAAGGCTCGCATGCTGCGAGAAGAAGCGGGAATGCAGGAGGCATCCAACCTAAGGCTTGTCCGCGCGAATGTTGAATTTTTGGAGCAGATTTTTGACGAAGGCGAAATTGAACGTGTATATTTAAACTTTAGTGATCCATGGCCGAAGAAGAAGCACGCACGCCGTCGCTTGACTCATTCGCGCCTTGTCGAGAAGTATCGTTACGCTTTAAGTGATACGGGTGAAATTCATTTCAAAACCGATTCAGAGACATTATTCGAGTTTTCTTTGAACTCCTTTGCAGAGATGGGGCTTCAAATGCGCAATATCTCTTTGAACCTGCATCGTGACGGCATTAATGAAGAACATGTTATGACGGAGTATGAGCAGAAATTTATGGGCAGAGGCATGAATATTCATCGTGTCGAAGTTCTTGTTGGTGACAAGGCGTACAAGCAGTATCGCTCATCCTTGCCGCACAATGAGCCATACTCATCTCGTTAGTATGTTATAAATGAACAAGTAAAAAGCCGCTATTTTGCATGAATAAGAGGAGATCTTCTCCTTTAATAGCATGCATGATAGCGGCCTTTTTGCTATTCTTCTCTTGTAATCGGCACATTCATCATTTGCAGAATGGCTTCGGCACATACTTTAGGATGATAACGCGATGCGTTGTGTTCATGTTCTGAGCGGCGTGCGGACACCTCATCATAATGATGTACTAGAAGGTTCATCCATTTTGTAATGGTATGAGCAGATTCAATCGGCTCTCCGTACCCTTTTTCCGTGAAATAATGACAATTTTCTTCTTCTTGGCCTGGAAGCGGCTGATAGAATAGCATCGGAATTCCTTTCGCCAGTGCTTCTGTGCATGTTATTCCCCCCGGCTTAGTTACAAGCAAATCAGAGACATCCATTAATTGGTCAACTTCCTTAGTGTACCCCATCAGATGGATATTCTCATGCTGGAAGCGCGGGTTCTCAAGCATTCGGCGTCGTAGCTTGTCATTATTTCCGACGCAAAAAATAAATTGAACATCTTTGCGCCAACGAGTCAGCAGCTCTGTCGATTGAGCAGAATCCATCATTCCCCAGCCACCGCCCATGACGAGCACAGTTGGCATATCTTTTAGTCCGAATCGGGCGCGGATGGATGACTTGCCCATGCCATCATGGGGCTCCCAAAAGTTCGGATGAACCGGAATGCCCGTCACTTGTATGGAATCGCTGCTTACGCCGTGCATCTCGAGCTTTTCCTTAACTTCAGGCGTTGATACGAAATATCGATTCACGGCTGGACTTACCCAAGCGGCATGCGCATCATAATCTGTGATGACTGTACAAAGAGGGACATTGAGCCCAAGTCGCCGCAATCGTGAAATGACTGCGCTCGGGATCGGATGTGTACAAACGATCATGTCCGGCTTGAGCTGACGCATAACGGACATTGCATGGGTATAGAATACCCGATGCAGCGCCATCGTAGTCAGTCGGTTTAAAGAACGATTGTATTGCGTTTTATACATAAAGCCTACAAGCTTCGGCTGTATGAGAACAGTCTTGCGGTAAGCTTCTATAATGAGCGGAGCGGTTTTCGGATTTAGGAAGCTTCCAAGCTCCATCACACGAGTTTGCACATGCGGAGACAGCTTGCGAAGGCTGACGGCAAGTGCATGGGCAGCTTGGGTGTGACCAGCTCCGAAACGCTCTGACAGCAGCAGTATACGCTTCTTTCCATCATTTTCGGCACCAGGTAAAAAGGAGCCTGAAGGAAGTGTAAATGTCATTGCATGATGATGCACGGTATTCACCCTTTATTCAATCTTCTTAGGTATGATTGTTCTTATAATTTCCATATACCTAACTATACTTGATATCCTTTTTTGTACAAGACCGATAGACCGATTGTCATGGCCATAAGGCTACTGCACTTACAGCTGCGCCTGTACCGATGAGGGCTCCTGCCAAACAGTCAGAAGGGTAATGTAGCCCTAAATACATGCGAGAGAGTGCAACAATACATGCAATCGGTAGCAATCCCCATGACAAAGCTGGGTTAGCTATCATGAGCGGGACAACAACAGAAAATATAGCTGTCGTATGTCCAGAAGGAAATGAATGGTCAACCAGCGGCTTGCGAAATGTACGAATATTAGGCAATGCTAAATGCGGCCGAACTCTTGGGTACCATTTTTTAATCAAGGCGACAGGCAAATGGCTTACAATAAGCGCAGCAACACATTGCCAGCCGACTGCACTCCATGGCTTAGGAGCCAATAAAGCGAGCAATAACGTAAACGCAATTGTGAATGTAGCCCCGCCTAAATGGGTCAATGTATACAATAAAATATTCATGCTCCGGTGGTGCAGCCGATGGTTAATCCAAAAAAATAATTGTCGTTCACGATTACCCAGCCACGCGATAACACGAGTCATGTCGATTCCTCCGTTATCCGGTATTTAATAATATGATCGTAACAGCGTAACATTAACAGAAGATGATGGGTCTGTGAATTTTCTCTGAAGGCTAACGCAGCATAAAGAGTACCTTTAATCATATTTTCAAATGCCGATCATTTCAACAAGTTATTCCTATTTTACTCGAAGTGGCATTGCCTGCAAAATCGCATGTCATGCGTGTAGAATGCAAATTTCTTTGATTATCTTCCTGTAGTGGCTTGTAATGAATGGTGTAGCAGGTGAGCTTAAAATACGAAGTGAATTTTACGGATTGACGAATAAGAGTACCACTGGGTTCTATTCACATGAATCTTTGGTAAAGATATTTATGAAGAATTGTGAAATGAAGGTTTTCCATAAATTCCAAACGGATAATAAACATTACCTGAAACTTTTTGCAGGTGTAATACGTCGATAATATATACAGGGGATTTGTCTTGTGTTACAAAAGCCAATTTTTTGCTTAGCTCAGTGTCTTTCGGATCCTGGTAGCGTATGCATGCACAGCAAATTTTGACGAAAAGGGGGTCAAAAGCCATAATTTCTTAGCATTTGGATGAAAATATAACATAACCGCGCGGGAAAGCACGATTCGATGCGACTTCACGCAGAATCTTCGGCGATAATGTTAATATTCACGCGTTGAAAGCCAATAAAAGGTTTTGACAAATGAAAGCAAACATTAGAAAATCGTGATCGACCGTTTTCAGCGGGGTAAACCATATATAGAGTTGATGAGCATGCGTTCATACATAAAAAGAGAGCGCCATGCTAATTGACGCGTTAATGAATTTGATTAGGGGTTATTTAAAAGGGGGACACCAAGCATGGTGGATACGTTATTTATCGTCTTGCAGGTTCTGCTGGCCGCGATTGGGGTGTACCAGTTTACCTTGTCGCTGTTCGGGATTTACCGCAAAAAAGAGAAAAAAGTATACGAACCGCAAAAATCTTTCGCTGTCCTTGTTGCAGCGCACAATGAGGAAGCTGTAATCGGGGCATTGGTTGAGAATTTGAAGGCGCTCGATTATCCAAGAGATATGTACGACGTGTTTGTCATTTGCGACAATTGCACGGATGGTACAGCTGATATCGTAAGAGAGCATGGCGTTTATGCATGTGAACGCCATAATCCACATCAACGGGGCAAGGGTCATGCCATCGAGTGGATGTTGAAAAATTTGTGGGAAATGCCGCGTCAATATGATGCAGTTGTTATGCTTGATGCGGACAACTTGGTAAGCAAAGACTTTTTGACTGAAATGAATAATGATCTGTGCTCCGGAGCACGAGTAATACAAGGATACATCGATACGAAAAATCCAGAGGATTCCTGGATTACTGCTGCATATGGCGTTACTTACTGGTATTGCAACCGTCTATGGCAGCTGTCCCGCAAGAACTTGAACATGGCTAACTTCTTAGGCGGTACAGGTATGTGCTTCGAAAGCAAGTTGCTGAAGGAAATGGGCTGGGGTGCGACAAGCTTGGTAGAGGACTTGGAGTTCACTGCCCGTTGTGTTAAAAACGGTATCAATCCAGTGCTGAACTACAACGCTCGCGTCTATGATGAAAAGCCGCTCACGTTCAAGGCATCGGCTCGTCAGCGTCTGCGCTGGATGCAAGGCCACTTTACAGTAGCGCGCCGTTATTTCTTCCCGCTGCTCTGGAAAAGTATCAAGGAGCGTAACTTGGCGAAGTTCGACATGGCGTTGTACACGATTACGGTTTATACCGTGTTGGTTACCTTCCTCATGACCGCGTTCATGTGGGTGGATGCTGCTTTCTTCAATGGACCAAACGTGGCAACGTTCTTCCAGTACCTGCCTGAGTGGGTTCCTGTAGTATCGCTTGTGCTGTCCTGTGCCGTATTCGTACTGGCCTTGGTTTTGGAAGGTGTCAAGTCGTGGCGCATTTATGCATCTCTGATTACGTTCCCAGTGTTCTTGTTGTCCTGGTGGCCAATTACGTTCTATGCGTTCTTCACACAGAACAACAAGGTATGGAGCCATACCGAGCATACACGAGTTGTACGTTTGGAAGAGATGCAAGGCAAGCAAGTGTAAGTGAATAAAAAAGATAACGACAGCGGCTTGACTTGGTTAAGCCGTTGTGATATATTAATCAAGTGTTTGAAATGCATATTGCAATTTGAAAGAAGAAGCCCACGCTTCTCACCTGACCGACGTTTTGTTGGCTGGTTATGACTCGCACTGCTTAGGCAGTGTCACTAGATTAGAATGTCTATGTGAGGGATGTGGGCTCGATGAGCTTGCATCCCTTTTTTACACTATAACCAGTAAGCAGGGAATTCGATTATGGAGGTGGCACACCATTAGCAAGGATCATTTGATTAACGAGGACATTCGTGCAAGAGAGGTTCGCTTAGTTGGACCAGCTGGGGAGCAGATTGGCATTAAGCCTTTCCGCGAAGCGCTGCAGATGGCATACGATGCTAACTTGGACTTGGTTAACGTAGCTCCACAGGCTAAACCGCCTGTATGTCGCATTATGGACTACGGAAAGTTCCGTTATGAGCAACAGAAGAAAGAAAAGGAAGCACGCAAAAACCAAAAGATTGTTGATGTGAAGGAAGTATGGTTCCGTGCCAACATCGAGGAGCATGATTTCAATACGAAGCTTCGCAACGTACTGAAGTTCTTGCGTGACGGAGATAAGGTAAAATGCTCTGTTCGCTTCCGTGGACGTGAAATCACACATGCTGATATCGGTAAGAAAGTATTGGAACGCGTTCTGAACGAAGCTACTGAGCTTTGCATCGTAGAGCGTGCACCGAAGCTTGAAGGTCGCAGCATGATTATGATTTTGGCACCGAAGGCGAACAGCTAATTCGGCCCGCCGCGCAGGAGAAGGCGGCGGATAAGATTACCGAACTTGAGGAGGAAACGATAATGCCTAAAATGAAAACGCACAGCAGCTTGAAAGGCCGCTTCAAAATTACGGGTACAGGTAAAGTACGCCGCTATAAAGCGTACCGCAATCACTTGCTTTCCCACAAATCGAACCGCACGAAGCGCGTTCTTGCTACTAGCCCAGTAATGGCAGCAGGCGACGTTCGTCGTATGAAGCAGCAATTGGCTAACTTGAAATAAGAATTATACGGAAACATCGAATCGATTGGGAGGTTAATACGAAATGGCTCGAGTAAAAGGCGGATTTACGACACGTCGTCGTCATAAAAAAGTATTAAAATTGGCAAAAGGGTACTTCGGTTCCAAACACAGATTGTTTAAAACAGCTAACGAGCAAGTGATGAAATCCTTGCTGTACGCTTACCGCGATCGTCGCGTTAAGAAGCGTGACTTCCGCAAATTGTGGATCGCTCGTATCAACGCAGCGGCTCGCATGAACGGCTTGTCCTACAGCAAATTCATGCACGGCTTGAAATTGGCTGGTGTAGAAGTTAACCGCAAAATGTTGGCTGACTTGGCAGTGAACGATATCAACGCGTTCAACTCCTTGGCTACAGTTGCAAAAGAAAAAGTTAACGCGTAAGATTGCGTTGATATAAGAAAAGCAGCGATTTCGAAATGGATTCGAAACGCTGCTTTTTTTTATATTATTCCCAGTACTTGCTGGTCGTCAGCTTATCGGCTAACTGTTTGCTCGCTACACGTCTTATTTTGCGCAGTTCCGCTCGTTCTGTGGCCGATTCATGAAGAAGCTTCTCTTCTTCTGTATCGGGGATTACAGGGGGTACAAGCGCTGCTGAGCCGTCCTCATGACGTGCTACGAAAGTTAGGAAGGAGGTAGCGGCTACAACGCGCTCGCCAGTATATAGCTGTTCTGCGATAACCTTGACGAATACCTCAATGCTGGTCTTGCCCGTCCAAGTGACAAAGGATTCTAAGCACACGGAATCTGTGGGACGAATAGGTCGCAGAAAATCTACGGAATCCGTGGATGCAGTTACGATATTGTGACGGCAGTGCCGCATCGCAGAGATAGAAGCTGTCTCATCAATAAGACTCATCAGTTTGCCGCCGAACAGCGTCTGATGATTGTTGACATCGTTAGGAAATACACGACCGGTCTTGAAGACACGGGATTCCTTGCAGTGCTTGGGTGCAGGAAGAGAAGTTATTGGTTTATGTTCTGACATAGCCTTCATTACGCCCTTTCTGAGAAGTCATACGTATATTATAAAGGGTTCACTCTTGTTCATGCGGAAGAAAAAAATGACATTCGCTAAATTTGTAAGAAGAAATGAATAAGTTAAAACTTCAGCACTTCGCACATGATGAAGAGACTGAAGCAAAAAAGAAAGGACTGACAAGGGTTTGCCAGTCCATATCATTTGCGGTTAGTTGATTGTAAGCTAAGCTTATTGTGCTTTAGTGAATTAGCCTTTCAGAGCTTGCTTGAATGTATCAGACAGCTTCGATTGGATGGAAGCAAGCTGAATTTTAAAGTTTTGCGATCCAGCTGCTCCAGGAGCAATTTCATAACGGTCAAATGTCAACACCAGGTAGCCGTTGGATACATAGAAGCTTTGCGTGTCTTTTATTTTCTCGAAGTTGAAATCTTGTTTGTTTTTTTTCAATGCAATTTGATTGCGTACGACGTTCCCTAGCAATGCTTTGTAATCAGTATCCTTGTTGAACAAGTCACTCAGTTGCAATGCATGTGCATCATCTTCATTTAGGAAGGTATAGGTATCTGTACGGCTTTCGCCATTTGCTTCAGCACTTGTGATTTTATACGTATCAACAATCAGAGATAGTACATTACCATTTTTAACGAAGCGGAAGTCAGAGTTCAGCGTTGCTGGTTCGAAGGTAACTTTTTGTTTTTTCGCAACTTGTTCTGCCTTTTTAGAAGCTTCATACACTTCTGCTTTTTCTTTCATCGCATGGCGCATTAAAATATCATTCAGTTGTTCTTCGTATTTGCTGTCTTTCAAGCCGATAATGACAGGTACATTCAAATTAACATGAACAAATCTATTTGTAGCTTTGATCGGCTGCTTGGTTGCCTTAAGACCAATTTCAACTTTGTTAGTCATAGATTTATTGTTCAACAGTGTTGTTTGTGTCGTTGTTGTAGGCTTTGTTTCTTTTCCTGCTGCCAGGGCAGGTGCTGCATATGCTGCTGCGCCCATGTTGGCGATCATTGTGCAGGAAAGTGCAAGTGTGACAACTGTTTTTTTCGTATTCATCGATGTTTCAATCCCTTCGTGTGTGCGTCGTGATGACTTCCTCTATAGTATAGAACTTTGCGAGATTAAAGAGATTACAGCAGAATAACAATAACGAGTGGAAAAGAAACAATGTTTTCATTGAAAGCGTCTTATGTATGACGATGTATTCATCATTGGAAAAATGCTGAAGAGGTATAAGAGCGGATGTATAAATGTATCCATTGTTGAGAATAATTATCAATGTGAGTGAGTCGGGAGTAAACAAGGGCGGCGTGACGGCCGCCCCATAATCGTTACAGCTTAGGTTCGAATGTTTTGCAATCTGTGTCGCCAGAATCACCAGCTTGCTTGCCGCGGTTGTTCACCACATAAATGGAAGTCGCTGCGCATTTATTGCCTGCTGCCCAATACTTGCAGGAGTTCACTTCGCAAAGTACGTCTTTCGCCATCGTTATTCACCTCCTCTCCTTACTAACTTCGCCAGCCGCCCCCTCTTTTTATACATCTAGGAGGAGTTTCTATCATTTTGTAGTTTCCGAACCCTACCTTTTTTCGTTACAATAGAGGAATGTGACTTCGAGAAGAGGAGTGGGAATTGCATGATCGATCTGTCCAAAGCGGACATTCACCAAATGGTCATTCATAAGGTGGGCAACCAATCCAAGGATGAAGGAGTTCGTGTATCGAACGAGCTCTACCATATTCCGAATGACGATGTGCGCGAGACGCTGCTTAAATATTTTATCTCCAGCTTCAAATTTGACATACATTACACTTTTCAGCATGAAGCGGAGCTACCCCTGAATGAAATGTACACGTATGCGAGCCGCATATTCCAGCAGGCCAACGCGTTCCATGAACAGTCCGTGCATATGCTGAATCATTTGTATGAGCAATCATCACATCCTCAAATTAAAGCGGGTGAACT
Source organism: Paenibacillus sp. B1-35 (assembly GCF_050474385.1). NCBI lineage: Bacteria > Bacillati > Bacillota > Bacilli > Caryophanales > Paenibacillaceae > Paenibacillus > Paenibacillus sp. B1-35. Next base: position 350,767 of record NZ_JBCHVJ010000006.1, on the reverse strand, counting down.
GTATGTTGTACACCTGAACAATATTTTGTACAACAACTTCAGCATTGATGCAATCGGGATATTCAAGTCGGAAAATAAAGACGTATATATGCGAATTGATGAGCTGTCATCTGATGATTTAGGACTACAGGTAGAGCAGGGAATTAATATCCGCAAGCTCGACAAGGGCTGCATAATCTTAAATGTGCATGCAGACTCCGGTTACGTGTTGGGTGTGGTTGATACGTCAGCGAGTAAAGGTGGAGAGGCCGCTCAATATTGGATGGAGGATTTCCTCAATGTAAAGCTGCTGGAGGATGAGCATTATTTAACGGATAAAGCCATTGATATGTGCACGCAGTTTTATGAGGATGTTATCGTTCCAGCTGCTGAAGAGCGTCCTGAGAAGAAGGACAAGCTAATGTTCATTAACAGCACGATGGAATACTTTGCAAAGCATGAACAGTTCGAGGAAGAGGCATTTGCGGAAGAAGTCATCGGACAGCCAGAGCTCGTGCCGCTGTTCAAAGCGTATAAGGAAACATTTGAGGAAGCCAACGAGCTTCCGCCGATTACAGAAATTCCAATTTCACAGCCGGCATTGAAAAAGGCCAAACGCTCTCATAAGAACAATATTCGTACAGACACGGGCATCGATATGAAGCTTAAGCCAGAGAGCTTTCCTTTCATTGAAAAGGGCTATGATGAAGAGCGTGGCATGCACTATTACAAAGTGTTCTTTAACGAAGAAGAATAAGTGAGTCGATCCCATACAACTTGAGTTTAATATTAATCCATACCAGGAATGGTATGGATTTTTGTTTGATTAAATGGGCATTCATGGAATCAGGACAAAAAGCCGCAAATTTATGGAGATTATTACGCTCTATCGAAGCCTGTACAACATATTATTGATTCCAATGTAAGTTCCAAGTAGTAGCATGCAAGCTTCTGTTTATAAAACCTTTTTCTGCCGCAAGATAGCAGCATGGGAGATTTCGTTATAAACATCGACACAGATTCATAGATGCAAGGCCGATATCCAAGCAGTATGCGCTTGGCGGGCATACCATGTAAGGTACACCGGTGAAGGAGGGATTATGATGCATGGTGTGACGAAGGCACAGGTGAAGAGCTTGATTGGCAAGCAAATCTATGCGCAGCATAAGAACGGAACGGTCGTTAGCGGCAAGCTGATTGAAGTGAAGGGGCGGCGGCTTGTACTGGAGCAAGATAAAGGAAAAAAGGTCAAGACCAAGGCGATTATTCCGCTCGTATTGTTTGATTTGCTGGCAATAGGCACAGCACCCTTTGCATATGGCTATGGAGGCGGATATCCGTATGGAGGCGGATACGGATATTACGGGTACGGAGGACCAGGGCCATATGGAGGATATTACGGAGGATATGGTTATTATAGATAAATGCGGACATATTAAAGAGCTGCAAAAGGAGAGCGTAGTAACCTGCTAAGCGGAGAAGAGTAGACAGCGAGCCCGGGGAATGCCCCGGGCTGCTCGCATGTTACAGTTTTTTCCCCATTTCATGGCATACGACGGCAGGAACAAAGCGAATGAACCGATATCCGCTGCGTTCATAAAAACGCTCTGCTCGAACATTGCCATAATCAACCATAATACGTACCTGAGTACAGCGCTTGTTTCGCCCATATTGTTCGGCTTTTTTGAGTAGTTGTCTCCCAAATCCTCGATGCTGTGAGGTCTGCGCAACAGCAAGCATATCAATAATAAGTGTGTCTTCTCGTACATATACATGGACGAATCCAACAGTGCGGTTCACGCGATTAACAGCAACATACGTAGGCCCTTCGCTCAAGCGCTCAGGGATTTCCTTGATTAGCTGTTCACGACTTGCAATCAAGTGGGAGTGGGGCAGCAATTCCCGCTTCACAAGCTGAAGGATTGCTTCATCATCAGTAGCAGGCCGTCGAAGTCGAATCATAATAGTTCCCTCTGTTCCAATTGTTTTTATATTTTATGACGTTTGTGATCCAGCGGTGATCATCGGATCATTTTTCCTCACATTTCGAAAAAAAGCCGGCTCCTGTGAACAATAGTCAAAGTGCTTCCGAGAATTAAAGAATATAATGGGAATAACCTTTAGGGTGGTTACATCCAATAATCATAAAAATACTGGATGATCGTTCTATTACATGGTCTACTGGTTGCTCGTCACAGCTTGCTCGGGTTCCAGCGGGAGTTCAGCTCTGGCACCACAGGAACAGTCAAAAACGGAGGCGCCAAAAGAAGAACCTAAAAAAGATGAGCCTAAAGAGGAGTCCAAACCGGAAAAAAGAACTGCCTGCTTTCGATATCATCAACGATCCGTCCTATGTATCACAGCTCATCAACGCGGGAGCGCTGCTTGTCTTGATGCCGATGATCACTTTGTATCTATTTGCGCAGAAGTATTTCGTGGAGAGTGTCGAGCCAACGAGATTAGTAGGCTAGCAACAGATAATAGTCCGAATATGCAGATGTTTTATGAGCACACACATTATTATCATTCCGAGATATGGAAATGGGGCGTTTTAATGAGAAACGGAATTATGGATCTTGATGCAATCAAGCGGGAATGGGCACACGGCGGCTGGAGTGAACTTTTGCAGGCGGAATGGAAGCAAATGATCGAGGAAGGGAAGGATGCAGAAGGAATTGCTGAGGCCTTGGACGATTGGCTGCGCCATCATTCGGATAATGAGGAAGCTGCAGCACAGTTATATTTGGAAATGTGCAATCGGGGTTTTCGCAGTGACTTTCCTTTTACAGAGCCCTCAGATTTGGAAGGCATTCGGCAGCGGAGACCTGCTGAAGCTTCCTTCCTATCGAAAGAGGAGCTCCTGCTCATGCGTGAATCTGCGTTGCGAGATGATGCCTTCTGGCATGATCGTTTTCACGGCGCATGGGTGGGACGTGCAATTGGTTGTGCGCTTGGCAAACCGTTTGAAGTGCCTCCATTTATCGACGGAGCGGGTGGTGTTCCGGGCTGGCAGTGGGTTCGAACTTGGCTTCAAGAAGCCGAAGCTTGGCCATTTCGGAGTTATGTGCCTGGAAAGTCGCGCGCGGCATCATTCGAGTTTCGTCCAAATGAGAAGCTGAGAATCTTTTTTCCAGACAGCCAGCTCGAGCAGATTCGCTTCATGGAAACGGATGATGATATGCGGTATGCCGTTCTTGGACTGCTATTGATGGAGCGGCATGGGTTGGAGCTGAAGACGGAACATGTTGGAACGATTTGGCTTGAGCGCCTGAGCCTAAAGCAAGTATTTACTGCCGAATGCATGGCCTATGTGAATTTGGAGCAGGAGCTGGCTGCCGTGCGGGATTGCAACAAGTCAGCTTCCGGGGATAAACGGGAAGTTGACTGGGAACGAGTACGGATGCACCTGAATCCATACCGTGAATGGATAGGCGCTCAAATTCGTGCAGATGCATACGGCTACTCTGCTCCTGGAAGACCAGAATTAGCAGCAGAGCTCGCATGGCGGGACGCCTCGTTATCACATGTGAAGAATGGAATTTATGGGGCGATGTTCGTTGCAGCGATGATTGCTGTGGCCTTCTATGAACCGGATCCTGAACGCATCGTTCGGGCGGGGCTTGCGCAGATTCCAGCTACATCACGCCTTGCCTCTGATATCACTCAAGCGATAGAGATTGGTCGAACAGCGAAGAGCGAAGAAGAGGTGGCAGAGCGGATTTGGAATGCGTTCAGTCATTATTCATGGGTACACACCAATAATAATGCCGCGCTCGTTGCAGCTTCGCTGATTTTTTCCAAGGGAGATTTTGTGCGTGGTGTAACAACGTCCGTGCTGGGTGGATTCGATACGGATTGCAATGGAGCGACAGTCGGCTCTATTTTAGGAGCTTCGATGGGCCATCGACGACTTCCCGCACATTTTGTTCAGCCGCTGCATGATACGTTATTTGCAGATGTTGAAGGGTTCCATCCTATTGATTTTACTGCGTTGGCGCATCGTTCGGTTGCATTGTTCAGAGGGATTGAAACCGCTTTACTAGAAAAATGAAAAACGTATATTATTTATCTGTAAAAACAAAAAAGTTCGGATATAAACTGTCCACTGAGCGGAAACAGGAACAATCATGCAAAAATCTGCAGTAATCCATAATGATTCACAAAACAAAAAAATAAAGAATGCCCTATTGACTCCTGGTAGGTGGAGGCATATAATGTTTCTAAACATTTGAAACATGTCACATAATACCAACGGCAATGAAGAGGACGAAGTAGTAAGGGCTCTTATGAACAGAGAGCAGTCGGAGGTTCTGCTGAAACCGATGCCTTAACCCCTTATATGCGAGCTCACCTCGGAGCTGTTCTCCTGAACAGATGATTGGACGCTAGAATTATCGTTCTATCATGCGAGTAGGGAGAATCGTAAGGCGCGCGTTAGACGCTATGAGTATTTGCTATTGCCTATGAGCATACGAATACTTGCTGAGATTTCATATCGCGAGATATGAGATGAATGCGGGTGGTACCACGGAAGCACAACCTTTCGTCCCTAATGCAGCAGCTTGCTGCGTGGGGATGGAAGGTTTTTTTGCATTTGCTGGCTCTTTTATTTCTTGATGATTCATGCAAAGAGTTAGCTGTATATGTGCCTGGCCAGGCGAAACATATCTTCACAAATGTAACCTAGAGCCCGAGTGTGGAAATGAGTAAATATGCGTAAGGAGGATGTCGAATGAGCTCACATCGTACGACAATGAGGTCTAAAGAAGATTTAAGACAGAAATGGATGCAGCCTGAAGTCATTACAGGCTCGGATATTTTGCTTCGCAGCTTGTTGTTGGAAGGTGTGGAGTGTGTGTTCGGATATCCAGGCGGCGCGGTGCTCTATATTTATGATGCTATGCACGGCTGTGAGGATTTCCACCACGTTCTGACCCGGCACGAGCAAGGAGCCATTCATGCTGCGGACGGTTACGCTCGTGCGAGCGGCAAGGTAGGCGTATGTATCGCGACATCGGGTCCAGGAGCAACGAACCTGGTCACGGGAATTGCGACCGCCTATATGGATTCTGTCCCGCTCGTTGTCATTACAGGCAACGTAGCGACGAGCTTGATTGGTACAGATGCCTTCCAGGAAGCAGATATTACAGGCATCACAATGCCGATTACAAAACATAGCTATCTGGTACGCGATGTGAAGGATTTGTCGCGTGTTATACACGAAGCGTTCCACATTGCGAACACAGGACGCAAGGGTCCGGTTCTCATCGATATTCCGAAGGATGTATCGGCGGCGAAGACGCTGTTCGAACCGGTATCGGACGTAAATATTCGCGGCTATAACCCTAACGTTATGCCGAATAAATATCAAGTTGAGAAGATGCTGAAAGCGATTGGAGAGTCGAAGTCTCCGGTTATTCTCGCAGGGGCTGGAGTCATTCATTCTAATGCGCATGAAGAACTGTATGAATTCGTAAGTAAAACGCAAATTCCAGTTACGACGACGCTGCTCGGACTAGGCGGCTTCCCAAGCGGCCATGATCTGTGGATGGGCATGCCGGGGATGCACGGCACTTACACCGCGAACAATGCCATTCAGCAGGCGGATTTGCTAATCAATATAGGTGCTCGCTTCGATGACCGAGTTACCATGAAACTCGAAGGTTTCGCGCCCCATGCGAAAATTGTCCATATCGATATTGACCCGGCAGAGATCGGCAAAAATGTCCCGACTGACATTCCGATTGTAGGCGACATCCGTACGACGCTGGAGTTAGCGAACAAGACAGCATCACGTGCAGACCAAGCGGATGAGTGGCGTGCCCGCATTATGCAGATGAAGGCGGATATGCCGCTGCGCTTTATTGATTCTGATGAAGAACTGAAGCCGCAATGGGTTATTCAATTGATTAATGATACGACCAAAGGGGAGGCCATTGTCACGACGGATGTCGGTCAGCATCAAATGTGGTCAGCGCAATATTACCGCTTCAATCATCCGCGCTCCTGGATTACATCCGGCGGACTTGGAACAATGGGCTTCGGCTTCCCTTCCGCGATTGGCGCTCAGATGGCCTTCCCGGATCGGACGGTGGTTTCCATCAATGGCGATGGCGGCATGCAAATGTGTGCGCAGGAACTTGCGATCTGTGCGATTAACAATATTCCGGTTAAGGTAGCCATTATTAATAATCGCGTACTTGGCATGGTTCGCCAGTGGCAGGAAATTATCTATGACAATCGATACAGCCATATAGACTTGGCTGGAAGCCCTGACTTCGTGAAGCTTGCGGAGGCTTATGGAGTAAGAGGCTTCCGTGCGACGAATAAGGAGGAAGCAGAACGGGCATGGCAGGAGGCGTTGAATACGCCGGGGCCAGCAGTTGTTGAATTCGTTGTTCGCAAGTATGAGAATGTGTACCCGATGGTTACGCAGGGCTGCACGATTGACCAAATGATAATGGGGGATTGTGAATGATGAACATAACCAAACATACTATAGCCGTCATCGTGAACGATCAGCCAGGTGTTCTGCAGCGTGTTTCCGGTCTATTTGGTCGCAGAGGATTCAACATTGAAAGCATTACCGTAGGTGCTTCTGAGGAGCAAGGTCTCTCCCGCATGGTCATTGTGACCACAGGAGATGATCAGATGCTGGAGCAGATTGAGAAGCAACTGTATAAGATTGTTGACGTGATCAAGGTAATTAACTTGAGCTCTCAGCCGATGGTTGCTCGTGAGCTTGCACTCATTAAGGTGAAGGCTGAACCGCATGTGCGTCCAGAGATTCTTGGCGTCGTAGAAACGTTCCGAGCATCTATCGTCGACATTGGTCCAAGTACGCTGATGGTGCAGGTTGTAGGAGAATCGCAGAAGATCGAGGCAATGATTCAATTGCTGGAGCCATACGGAATTCGTGAGATTAGCCGTACGGGCGTTACGGCCTTGATTCGCGGACAAGTGACAGATAAGTAAGCAGCAAGTTGGACTTATTTCATAATTGTATGCCATAGAATAAAACTCCGAATGAGGGGGTCTCTCAGGGGACAAGTAAGAAGATGCCGGTAGAACAAGGGATTGTCTCTTGAAATACCCGCCTCATTCGGGGGAATTACTACACAAACCATTTATATAGGAAGAAAGAGGAGGACTCATACTTATGCCAGTTACTATGTACTATGAAAATGACGCGGAATTCAACGTATTGCAAGGGAAGACAATCGCCGTAATCGGTTATGGAAGCCAAGGACATGCGCAAGCGCAAAACCTGCGTGACAGCGGTCTTCAAGTCGTAATCGGCCTTCGCGAAGGTAAATCTGCGGACAAAGCGCGCCAAGACGGCTTCGAAGTATTGTCGGTTGCAGATGCTACATCCCGTGCAGATGTCGTTCAAATCCTGATGCCAGACGAAACACAAGCAGCTGTGTATAAGAATGAAATCGAGCCGAACCTGAAAAAGGGCGCAGCTCTGATGTTCTCTCACGGCTTTAACGTTCACTTTGGCCAAATCGTAGCACCGAAAGACAACGATGTATTGCTCGTTGCTCCTAAATCTCCTGGACATCTCGTGCGTCGCACATATGTAGAAGGCTTCGGCGTACCAGGGCTTATCGCAATTGAGCAAGATGCGACTGGCAATGCGAAGGCAATTGGCCTTGCGTATGCGAAGGGCATTGGCTGCACGCGTGCAGGTGTTATTGAAACTTCCTTCAAGGAAGAAACTGAAACTGACTTGTTCGGTGAGCAAGCTGTATTGTGCGGCGGTGTAAGCGCGCTGATCAAAGCAGGCTTCGAAACGTTGGTAGAAGCAGGCTACGCTCCTGAAATGGCATACTTTGAGTGCTTGCACGAGCTAAAGCTGATCGTTGACCTCATTTATGAGGGAGGTCTGGCTACAATGCGTGACTCTATCAGTAACACGGCTGAATATGGAGACTATGTAACAGGCCCTCGCATTGTAACAGAAGAGACGAAGAAAGCAATGAAGGAAGTATTGTCCGACATCCAACAAGGCAAGTTTGCTCGCGACTTTATCTTGGAAAACCAAGCGAACCGTGCGTTCCTGACAGCAACTCGCCGCAACGAAGCAAATCATCCGATCGAAGTGGTTGGCGGTCAATTGCGTGAATTGATGCACTGGATCAAGAAATAAAGAATAACAATTGAAAAGCAATTACACAACATGATGTTCAAAAAGTCCGTTCGGCAGCCTTTTCGGTGCTATCAATGGACTTTTTGAACATAGACTGATAAATATAAAGCCCTAAAGACGAAAGAAGGAGGTGCAGACGATGCGCAAAATTTATATTTTTGACACGACGCTTCGGGATGGAGAGCAGTCCCCTGGCGTGAACCTAAATACGAAGGAGAAGCTCGAAATCGCGCTTCAATTAGAGCGCTTAGGAATCGACCGTATCGAAGCGGGATTCCCTGCGGCATCTCCTGGTGACTTGGCAGCTGTGAATGCAGTGGCAAAAGCGGTGAAGCAATCGACGATTGTCGGTCTGTCCCGATCGCGTATTCCGGATATTGATGCTGCGTATGAGGCGCTGAAGGGTGCAGAGGATGCTTGCTTGCATCTCTTCCTCGCTTCCTCGCCTATTCACCGCAAGCATAAGCTGAGTATGGAGAAGGAGCAGGTGCTGGAGACGGCTGAAGCGGCGATTCGTTATGCCAAGAAGTACTTTAGCAAAATTGAATTCTCTCCAGAGGATGCGGGCCGTACGGAGCTCGATTTCTTGTGTCAAGTTACAGAGATGGCGATTAAAGCTGGGGCTACCGTTGTGAATATACCGGATACGGTTGGATATTTGACGCCGTACGAGTATGGCAATATTTTCAAGACGCTGAAGGAGAATGTATCGGGAATTGAGACGATTCAGCTAAGTGCTCATTGTCATGATGATTTGGGAATGGCGACGGCGAATGCGCTTGCTGCGATATTGAATGGTGCAGATCAGATTGAAGGCACGATCAATGGCATCGGAGAGCGTGCAGGCAATACCGCGCTTGAGGAAGTTGCATTGGCGCTTGATACGAGATCAAGCTTCTATCAGGCGAAAACTTCGCTCGTGTTGTCCGAAATTGCGCGTACGAGCCGCCTTGTCAGCAAGCTGACGGGCATGCCGATACCAGGCAATAAAGCAATTGTAGGCGCTAATGCTTTCGCGCATGAATCCGGCATTCATCAGGATGGCATGCTGAAGGAACGTTCAACGTATGAAATTATTACGCCAGAAACAATTGGTCTCAAGGAAAGCAAGCTCGTGCTTGGAAAGCATTCTGGCCGTCATGCCTTCCGCGAGAAGCTGATTGATCTTGGATATGATTTGGATGAAGAGCATCTGAACAAGGCGTTTGCCCAATTCAAGGATCTGGCTGATAAGAAGAAGGAAGTATCTGATGAGGACATTCGTGCGATGATCGAAGAGAAGCTTATCGACACGCCAGAAGTGTATTCGCTCGAAACGATATATGTCGCATACGGGAACCAAGCGATTCCGGCTGCGAAAGTGCGCATCGTTACATGGGAAGGGAATGTGCTTGAGGAAGAATCGGAGGGCAATGGTTCTGTTGATGGAATTTACAAAGCGATTGACAAGGCAACGCAGGAGAATGTCGAACTCGTAGACTATTCCATTAAATCCGTAACGCATGGTAAGGATGCGCTTGGTGAAGTTCATGTTGTGCTGGCACAGAATGATATCTCAGCCCTCGGTCGTGGTGTAAGCACTGACATTTTGGAAGCAAGCGCCCGCGCTTACGTAGATGCGCTCAACCGACTGATCGAGAAGCGCAAGCAAGGTGCAGCCAGGCGTCGAGATAAAATCGGCCTTGTATAAGTGATTAACAATCAGTAATTATAGAAGCTGCCCAGATGGCTATTAATTGGCCATAGGGGCAGCTTTTGCTTTACTGGCGAATGGTCAAGTTTGTGAAACCAGCTTGTATGCCTATATGAACGATCGCATTGTGCGGATATGTTACAATAGTAGAGGATATATGAACACGCACGAATGGAAGAAATTCGCTGAATGCGATGGGAGGATACAGGGATGGACGAACAACAATCAAAGGTGCGATTGACTACCTTGTCAAGCAAAGGAGGATGCGGCTGTAAAATAGGCCCGGCCGATCTGTCGCAGGTATTGCGCATGCTTCCGCAGGCAGAAAAGCATCCGGATTTAATTGTTGGCCTAGATACAAGCGATGATGCAGGTGTATATCGCTTAAATGACGAGATGGCATTGGTTCAAACTGTTGATTTCTTTACACCAATTGTTGACGACGCGTATTCGTTCGGTCAGGTCGCTGCTGCGAATGCTCTTAGTGACATATACGCAATGGGCGGCAAGCCGCTAACGGCACTTAATATCGTGGCTTTCCCGATATCGAAGCTGGACAAGTCCATTTTGGCGGACATCTTGCGCGGAGCTGGCGATAAAGTGAAGGAAGCAGGAGCGACGCTCGTTGGCGGCCACTCCATTGATGATGCGGAACCGAAGTTTGGCATGGCGGTAACTGGTATTATTCATCCAGAGAAGGTACTGACGAATGCGGGTGCCAAGCCAGGGGATAAGCTGGTGCTCACAAAGCCGATAGGCGTCGGAATTATGACGACATCTTTAAAGCGCGAGCTGTTGCAACCAGAAGAGGTTGAGCTTGTTACTCGTACCATGGCGACACTGAACAAAACGGCTGCTGAAGTCATGGCTGGATATGATGTTCATGCTTGTACAGATGTGACAGGGTTTGGTCTGCTTGGTCATAGTACAGAAATGGCATCTGGCAGCGAAGCAGGTCTTGTCATTTATGCGGAGCAAGTGCCGTTCTTGCCTCGTGTACGGGAATTGGCAGAAAGCGGAGCTGTACCGGGCGGGACGAAAAATAATTACAACCATGTGAAAGATAAAGTTGAGTTCGATGAACGATTGGACGAGATTGCACAGTGGATGCTGTGTGATGCCGTAACATCGGGCGGACTTCTCTTATCCGTTGCGGCTGCGGATACGGAAGCCATGATTCGCGACATGCGGGCGCGAGGCGTTGAAGCGGTGTGCATTGGTGAAGTAGTGGCCGATCATCCCGGACACATTCATGTAGAGGGCAGCTTTGTCGGCTAATTGCAGAGGCAGATAAAAACCGTCAGGAAGAGGGGATAGCATTCCTCCTTCCTGACGGTTTTTAGGTTGATCCTCCATATCGAAATCAGCCAGCACCCAGGGGTTAAATAGTAGGATGCTGCTGCAAAAAATGCTGTGCAAGCTGTGACAACTGTAAGGAGTTAATCTGCTGATGAGATGAATTCCATACAACCTTTTGTTTGTGAACGAGCAGTATCTGTGGGGATTTATGGGGAATCTCAAGAATTTTTGTGACTTTCTCCGATAACGCCTTTTCTTCTAAGACACGAACGACAGCAAAGGAGAATCGAGAAGATAAGTGTGGATATTTGGTCAAAAATTGATTCAGAGCGATATGGGCGATTCTGCTTGAGCCGCAGTTCGAACTGTACTTAAATAACCACAATGGTCGTTCATCTGACTGCTGAATCGTATGAATGAGCTGCTCCTCGGTAGCGATAATGGGAAGTGCATGCATGAATCTGAATCTACCTCCTTCTTGTTCCCGCTGCAATGGATGGGCAGCACTATGTAATGTCCAAGGCAGTGATAGGGAACGGTTCTATCCGACTCAAGAAGTCCATACAATGAAACTGATCGAAGAGCAATACGAGCGGTTAAGGAGGACTCCATATGCAGGACATCACATGGTTATCTTTTATATTGCTTATCTTGGCGAGCTATCGCCTAACCAGACTTATCGTGTTTGATGAAATAACCTCATTTATTCGTAAGCCATTTGTAGAGGAGCGGTTTCACACGGATGAAAATGGAGCTATATTCGCCGTAATTGATGAAAAAGGCGGCCGTTTCCATGCATTTATGCGCAAGCTCCTTACCTGTTATTGGTGCACAGGGGTATGGTCGGCAGCCCTTGTCACGGTCTGTTATCTCCTTATACCAACCTATGCTTTTCCCGTCATTCTTCTACTTGCGATTGCTGGTGCAGCGGGGATTGTGGAGTCATTTGTCAAAGGATAAGCTTGGCTGCATGCCTACTATAGGTGTCTATCAACGGGCTTACTGCACATTTCTTCTTCCATGAGGCAATTGTCTCTCAAGATTTTGGCACCTGCATCATAAGATATAGCAAAGCTGATAGGAAACTTACTCGCATCCCAAAAGAAATGAATGCAAACTATCGTCGTCCACATTCACACTTCATACCCAAGCTAGCAATTGCTTCAGCCGCTTCGCAAACGTATGCTCTGCCCGGGTTCGTTCATATCCCTTCGAGGCAATAGAATTGCGTTCGGCTTCCTCATAAATGTACTTATGAATAAGTTCGGCACATTCCTTCGGCGATTCGAAGCATATCAACTCCTTACCCGGTTCATAGAACAAGTGAAGATCAGGACGATAATCAATCAGCTGCAAACTTTGGCATGCAGCAATATCGAATGTGCGATTGTTAATCGTGTGGCCTGGCGCACCTGTCTTATTTTTATCAATTAGCGTATCATCTTCGCTGCGATGAATATTCAGCACCAGCTTCGCGCCGTTGTAATAACGGGGCGTTTCTGAGAAGTTGACCCACTTCGTGCGAAGATGGGGAACACATCCGCCTGACCAATTTACCGTGTCCCAGAAATGGCCGACAAGCTTCACGCGCAAGGTAGGATCAAGCTCTTTCATCATTTGCTGCATCATTCGCAACCTGTTGTCGTATCCCGTTCCAATAAAGCAAACGTCGCTTTCATAGGAAGGATGAGACGTGAAAGGACGGAAAATGTCCGTGTCTGTTCCGAGCGGCAAGTGGTGCACTCGCTTGCAGCCATGACGCTCATAGTATGGAACACAGCCAGAATCAATGGTGAAAATGATATCATACTCGGCAGCTACCTGCAGTGCATTGTCGATAGCATAGGGATCATCAACGAACCATACGCCAATCGGACTGCCCATTCTCCGAATGCTGCGCACAAGATCCACAGGCAAAAAAGAGCGCGGACCGCATAGAGTCAAGACGAACTCAGGCTTGAATTCGCGAATATCGGGAAGAAGCTGCTGAAGAGGTGCGCGATTTAACAGAAATATTTTACTCTCATGACTCTGACCATACAGAGCCTTCATAAGCGCATTATCGAGGATATCAATTGGCCTCCGATAACCGGAAGCGATATAGTATAGCCGCATTTAGCCCCTCCTCGTTCCTGCTGTCGAAAGAATAAAAAAGGGATGGTTTTAGCCACCACCCCAAGCCGATCAGCATTTTGATTATGATGGGAACGGATAAGGCGCACCAGGGAAAATAGTAGGGCATTGTTGTGGGAATGTGACAACACAAACATTTTCAGGGACTGGAATCACTGCCCGCGGTTGGCACAGCTCAGCTTCAACAACTAACTTGACAGGCGCTGTTACCTGAATGCTTTGGCAAATCACGATGTCCACATTGACACAAGAGTTGTCAACAACATCAAGAACTTCAATCGTTGTTGTGTTCGGAACGATCTCGCAATTGATAGTAGTTCCCGGAGGCGCGCACAACAGAACTTTCTCGAAGCGGACAAAGGTTTTCGTAAATGTGCAATGTACTACGTTAGGAACGACAGTAGTATCAATGATCGTGATTTCAAGCGTTCCTGTTTTCTTAATGACAACTCGTTGCAGGGTAACTGGTGTGCCACCAACAGTTACCACAACATTTTCTCTAATAGAACCGACTTTTTCTCCGCAGCTTACTGACAGTACCGTTGCTTGAACGCTGAATGTAGCCGGCAATGGCAAGCACAAAGCTGGATCAATGCATGCTTCATCAACAATTTGCGTCGTTAACAACACCCAATCGAATACTTTAGGAACCTCTATACATTCCAAAGAGGGTAGTGGCAAATATTCGGGGGGCGTTGTTTGCCCTTGAACTAACTTGCTCTCCATGAATGTTTCCTGCCTCCTTTATAGAATCTGAATTCAAATTCAATACAGTCTATGGGGGCTTTGTAGAAAAGGTGACACCCCCACAAAATTATTTGGAGGGGATCGCTGTGAGGCAAGAAGTCTTCTTATATTCCTCTGCAGGTGTACATTGGATTGAACTTCAATCTGATGGGTCGCTGCGACATTCCTTGTATCGTGAAGGAGAGCGGGCAAAGCAGCATCTATGGGGGTTTAGCAGTTCCGTGAAGCAGTTTAGCGCTATTCTGTTTCACGGCTATTTACATATGTTAATGGCTTCTGAAGCGGGGATTTATTATGCGAGGTGCAGCATAAATTCGCCGATTGAAGAGAAGCAGGAGCTGCGCGTTAGCGGGCATCCCAGCTCGAATCACCCCTATCTTTTTGGTTTGGGGAGAACCTTATTTTTGAGCTATACCATGATACGGAATGAGAAGTTGGCTTATGTTCTTCGGCGATATGAACAGGGGAGGTGGGAAGAGCGGGAATTTTTCTATGTTCACGAAGATTATGGGGCAAACGTACATATTGAACAAGCAAGCTGGGATATAAGTGAATCAGGGGTGCTATATGGATTGCTCCTGATTCGACATGCGGACACGAATAAGCAGGAGCTCTTGCTGCTTGAGCTGGATATAGAAGCAGAGGAACCAAAGTGGGTTCCTGTCTTTACTTCTACACAAACAGAGCAGAGCTGGAAAATCACGGTGTCGGCTGCAGGGGAAGAAGAACCTTGTCTCGCCTGGATCGTCTGTAATGGGGCGACAACAAAGTTGTTTTTTGCTCGAGGAAGGAATGCTGCGCACTCCGGTCTTCCATTGAAGGTATATTTTGATAAGCAGTCAATCATCCCGCATCTCATGATGGCAGGGAGCAATGGTATGCTCCTTGCGGTTACTGGCTCATCGAGGATATCCTGCACGTATTCAAGTAATGGAGGTCAGGATTGGGGCTCCTTTATGGATATTCCTTTTACACGTGAATCGAAGCTGCGCATTGTACACGGGATACGTATAATTGCACACGGCATCGTTCCGGCACAACTTATTGGGTGGGGGTATCCCCACTTTCGTCCGATAGAACTGATGGATTTGCTGCATCCTTACCTCACTATGTCTAGCATGCATCCCCCTGTGCAGGATGATATGCTTCTGCAGTATGCACAGTTGCAGCTAAGTTTATGGCAACACTATGCTTCGGCAACCATTGCAGCATGGCAAGGGGAGCTAATGATGCTTGATGAACGCAAGACGCAGGAAGAGTATGCACTTCAGCGTGTGGAAGAACATATCGAAGAAATGGAGCGGGAGGAGCTACGCCTGATGGAGCAATTGCATGCGGGTGATGGCAATATGGAACCATTCGGTATTCGCCTCATACAATAACGATAGTGAATGCGTACGGGAGGGAGGGGCATCGAATGCAAATTCAGTTGAACGGCAAACCGTTATGTACGATTGCTGAGACGAGATTGATCGACGTATATCAGCTGCTGGGCAAGCACTCATTTACGTTTCATCTGGATAAAGAACGCGGCATACTCGATATTATGAACCCGCTTCAAGGATGTCGAATTGTACTGGAAAGCAAGATGGCCGAAATTGTGGATCGGTTGTGGTATCCTATTCAGTCTACGCTGTCCCAGGCTGGATTAAGAGTTACGATTGTGGATTCAGAGGACACGCGTAAGCAGATGTTGAATGAATCCAACAATCAGCGGCAAGGCATATGGATATCTGCTGTTCAGGATGATGCCATGGAAGTAAGCGTGCATTACTTTTTCCATCATCGAAAGCAGAGCAAGCAGTTGTCCCAACTGCTGATCATGAACCTGTTGAAGTACAGTGAGCTGCCAATCCGCGGCGCAAGCTTGAATTGGAAGGATCGCTCGAACTATCAATTGTCATTGGCAGGACAGTCATGGACCACTGTTGCTTTAACGTATGGCGGATTTTTGCGGTTGTCTACCGAACAGTTGATGCAATTGGCGAATGGAATTATGCGTGCCGCCGCCTCTTTCTTCTCGTATCTGCCTATTCTTGATGTCATTGAGAAGCTTCGAGCGATGGAGAAGAGAGATGGATTCGAAGTGAAGAGTGCGATGACAGAACAACCAGCGGGTATTGCAGAACCGCATCAGGAAGACATAGTCTCGTTGCAAGTGGAACATACTCAAGAAGCACAAGTTCAGCCTTCACCTCAGACGGAAGCTATTGCGTATTCGCATGAACAAGTTGAGAAGCCGGGAAGGATCGTTCTTGAGGAGAAGTTTGCTCAAGAAGAAGAGCTATATTCTTCGCGTTATGATGAGCAATGCGTTGAAGCCACAGAAGAGGTGGAAACAGTTATCGAGCCAGAACAGGAGGAAGAGTGGGAACATACGGATAACGAATGGCAGTTTAATGCTGCAGAAATAGATGGCATGGCAGAAATTGTTGCAGACGAAAGCTACACTGAAGATCGCCTTGTCCATCATAGCATGACGGAAAATGAGCTTGCAGGGAATAAGGACTATGAGCAAGCAGGAAAGCATGTGGAAGTTGAGAAGGTTGAGAAGTATACGGAAGATAAGAAGAACTCTCTCACTTCGGATATTGCAATTCACAAACAACTGGATGATGAGCGTGAAGATAATAGGGCAGCAATGGCAGCGTCAGCAGATAGCCAGCTGGAAGGGGAACAGGAGGCTGACGAAATGTCCAATCATCTTAATTCAAAGCAAGCGCACAATGCTCTGCAGAATGAAGCAACAGATCATTCAGACAACGATGAGCATGCTCAGCAGCATGAGGAAAACAAGCGGCAAACCCCGAATTTTTCGACGTTTACATGGCTTCATGCGAACACCGTCAAGCGTAACGGAGATGCAAGCAACAAAGGTGTTGGAGAATATGCCTCGTTATTAAGCTATATGAACCAAAAATCGTTGACGAGCCAACCCCGCAAGGCAAAGCAGCCAGACTTGCTGACCATGCAAAGGGAGCGAGTAAAGCGTGAACAATCGCCTTCCGATCAATCGTAATATTGCGGCTCTGCGGATGACCGATTGCACGTATCGTGATATGGTGTGGCATTGCCTGCAGGAGAAGCCGCTGGAAGCATGCGGGCTGCTGTCAGGGAATGACGGACTCGCCAAGCGCTGCTGGCCTATCGTGAACATCGACCAGAGCCCAGTATCATTTACCATGGATATGGAGCAGTTGGATAGTGCACTGAAGCAAATGGAGAGAACTGGTGAGCAATTGCTTGCCGTATTCCATTCCCATCCCGCCTCGATTCCATATCCGTCGGCTTACGATATTGAGCATGCCGCATATCCATGTTCCTATATCATTGTCTCCTTGTCGCGGCTTCGCCCTCGTGTTCGAAGCTACCGAATTGAAGGAAATACAGCGCAGCCGGAGCCGATTCAGATCGTATCGTAACAAGGAATGAAGCATGATGCACACTGAAAAGAGCATCATGCTTCTTCACGTTTTCTATTAACTATTCTTTCTGCGACTTGCTGACATTTCCTTTACTACGAGTTTAAGAATGGACGTTAGAGAATGGATTGGTAAATGTCGGCAATAAAGGACAATCCAGCTGTGTTGACAGCGCCAGTTGTGAAGTAGTTTGTCACTTGGAATTGGAATACAAACTGTACGCTAAGTGCAAGTGTGATTAATCCAAGCGATGCTGGAATCGTATAGAAGCGCACATTTTGCCAGTTGTAAGGATTCGCAACATCTGTAGTTAAACCAGTAGTTGGATCCAAGGAGCCTCCAATCAATGGTACATTCAGGCCAGGAACTGGGAACAAGCTAATCTGGAATGGGCTGAAAGCTTGAATCGTTGCAACCACGGCGTTGTCGGCAAATACAGCCATCGCAATGACAAAGTCAGCTGCAATTCCAATAGTAAGCGGAATTGGTACAGAAACAGTAGCAAAACCGTGCGTTTCACCTGGGATGAATGTAGGTTGTGACCAGATGAATTGCGGATTCGGAACTGCTGCAAAAGGCCCGTTATCATTGTCGAATTTTGCGATCTGAGGCCAAATGCGCGGTGCGTTCCCTACGTTTACAACGTTTGGCGCTGCACCTGCCAATGCTAAAGTCGCTGCAGTTGCACTATTAGCAGCAGTAACTACGTTAGCTGTGCTGCTTACGATCCGTTGAATGGGAATAAGAACCATATTCGTAAACCTCCCCTTCATCATATGAGCGAAAGAATCCGCTAGAATTCTTTCTACACTGTTAATGTATGAAAGGGGATTGCTGTAAGATTGGATGAATTACTAGATTCATTCGTACAAACTTCTTCGAACCTTTGTATCTATGTCGGAGATGAGAATGGCTTCTGTCTCGATTTTCTTGAGCTATTGCTTTATTCCATGGTTGCGGATCGGAAACTAATGCTGGTCGGATTTTCTGCGGGAAATCGCTGATCGCCCGCAATGACAAATGCATGTACTTGCAGCGGTTCTACGAGGCGATCTATATCGCATGCAATGTGGACGTCTCTTAAATCGTTCCAGACACTTGGTTGAAGGAGGAGAGGCTCCATAGATTCAATTTGATATTCCCCGCTTCTACGACCGTAGGAAAACCAATCCTCGCGATCGAATCGCCAGCCGGTTTGCTGCTTCCCTTTCCGACTCTTATGAAGGCCATACACCTGGGCAAATTGTGGCGCTACCACTTTGCCGCTGACGTCGACGAATGCACTCGGGGATAGCTTGAGCAAAATATGTGAAAGCTGTACTGGTGCGGACGAGGTATTACGAAATCGGATATGGGCGATCAAATAGAGACGCTGCATTTCAAGATCGACATCTGCAGCAGTTTGCAGGATGACATCAATCGAAGTTGTTGCATGATTCGTCATGTACAAGCTCCTCTCAACGTGGATGTTTAGATATTTTTAATATAATTTGAGATAATCGTTCCTTCATATTGCTTTGAACGCGAGGTACAGCTTCTTTCTTCATTAATATATTTTCGTTGCTTCTAAGATCGTATAGTGCTTTGCGTATGTGAACTTCCTCTTGTAGGACTGCAATTCGTTCTCCCAACTGTTGTGCCTTGACTTGCCGAGACTGTTGGATTTGCTTCATCCGGACAAGTTCAAGCTTCATTTTTATGCTGCGTTCCTTCATTTGTGCAAGCGAATCGATGACAGACTTGGCCGCATCCATGCTATGTGTCAAGTTGCGCGTGGCTCGGTAGCCTTCGATATGTGCTGCTTCCATACCATTGAGTCCAACAAGTTCATCTTCATTGTCAGTTGCAATCCATTTCTGCGGAATCGTGGAGCTTGATTGCATATCACTGATACATGTACATACTCTTGGACGTTGGATAGGCGATGTATATAAATCGCTCCATGTTTCTTGATCAATATGGTAGTGAATGCGGAACAGCAGTTCTTCTGTAACCCAGCTTAGGCAAAATTTCCCCTGATCGTATACAGACACGACATGCTCTGCATGGATGGGAGGGATGAGCGTATGGTTTTGAGCGGTCTTGGACCATTTCTTCTGCTTGTTCCAGTCATAGGCGGTGAAATAGAGCTTATTGCCCGTTTGTTGGAATAGGAAGACACTGACCCGTTCTTGAATGGGGGATAGCTCAAACGTCAATAGATCTGCTGCCGATTCAAGTTGTATATCAGGCAATGCAGCAACCGAGCTCCATTTGCAGGACGCAGGATGGAACGATTGTATGAGGAGCCTGACTTGCTGCTGTGGTGAAGCAGCAGACGCAATCAAGGCAAGGCATATCCAGACGTGCTCTTGCATGGAGAGCAGACGTAGAGAAAGAATCTCTTCTCCATGATGCACTACGGATGGAGATGACCAATGGATGCCTGACAACGATACATGCTCCACCCTCGAATGATATTGAAGGAAGGCATGGAGCTGGTTGCAGCAGCTCGTCAATTGAATATGGCGCACATGCTGGAAGATGCCGGATAACTCGCGTTTGTGCGCTTGCAAGGTACAGGGCTCGATTGCAATGTGGATGAGCTGATGGTGGATATTTACGTAAATGATGTGGACATAGTGTGCATTATCCAGGCATACTCCGTATACACCGGCCGCATCGTGGAATGTAATAGGCTTAGGTCTTTCGAGCAGGCAATGATCCAGCGGGTCGAAAAGCAATCCGTGGTCAGTGCTTCGCAATGAAGAGAAATGATATCGGGTAGACAACAGCGTTCTCATCATCGAATGGCACCCCCTTGTTATACGCGAGCTTCTGGTATCATTGTATTCAACTGCCTCCTAAACTAGGATGAATTTCACGCTATTATAAGCAAGTCCCCGTTTTTCGAGAAACGGGCATAGTGTTTATACCAAATATGTTTTTGTGCATATAGTGATATACGGAGGTGAGCAAGGTGCTTGCATTTTGGGAAAGAATCATATTGCCACTATTGCAATCATTTGGCGTAAAACGAATTGTAGAGATTGGTGCGGAGCATGGGTTGAATACAAGCAATTTACTGCAATATTGTCGTGCGGTGAACGGTGAGTTATTTGTTATCGATCCCGCCCCGAGATTTGATATTCTGGAGTATAAAAGGCACTTTCACAAGGAATTTCATATGCTGGTAGATTATAGCTTAGAGGTTCTTCCGAACCTGAATCAATATGATTGTATCCTGATTGACGGGGATCACAATTGGTATACCGTGTATCATGAGCTGAAGCTAGTGGAATTAATGGCTCAGCAGCAAGCGCGATTTCCACTGGTTTTCTTACACGACACACAGTGGCCGTATGGAAGAAGAGATATGTATTATTTTCCTGAATCGATACCGGCTGGCTTTGTCCATCCCTATGCGAAAATGGGAATGGTGCCAGGTATCTTGCAACTCGTACCCCATGGCGGAGCGAACAACATGCTGAACAATGCCCTCTATGAAGGCGGAGAACGCAACGGCGTGCTCACTGCTGTTGAGGATTTCTTGAAACAAACCCCTTGGCATGTAAGCTTTCATCAGGCCTTGTCGAATAGTGGTCTGGGCATTATTACACCGAAGCATGAATCGATCGATGCGCATATTCAAGCCGTTTTGACTAATTCGGGGTTGTAGATGCTAGGGGCTGCAAATGTTTGAAAAAGGAGATGCGGGGCTGAGGCTCCATTATTTAGTATCGATATACTCGTACTGAATCCGATCGAGAGATCGAGATCACGAAGCAATGTGTCAGTATACACCGGCTAGGCCAAATCGGCCATAACCCGTTTACGCTTTTGGAACAAAATAATAAATATTCGAAAAAAAGTGGAGACAAAGATGTGTAGATTCATTATTTAATTATGCCGATGGATATGGGCAGATGCCATGAGAGCATAAAAATCATCCATACTTGTCTCAAGCAAACGCGTATTCTAGCCGCAGATAGTAAAAACGAATCTGCGGCTAGAAATACATACGCCGGCGGTATAATCATTGTATGATTATAGACCTGATCTTTCGATTATGCTTTGAACCTCTCTATTGAAGTAATGATGCGTTTCCGTAAAGTCTGGCATGATGATGCCAAGCCCGAACTGACTGCGCACTCGATGCAGCTGCAGCGGGATGTTAGTTTCCTTCATGAAGTCCTCTACCGCAGTTAACACTCCATTGCGATCCCCATTTTCATAGGCAGCGTTATGGACAGATGAATTATGTCCATTGTCAACGAGTTCATTTATCCCCGGCAAAATCCCTTTTTTTGCGCTAGGCTTGCGATATTCCTCCGGAATAGATTCCGGAAAATAATACATATCCCGTCTGCCGTAGGGCCATTCCAGATCATGCAGGAATATTATCGGGAATTTCTTGATGCGCTCAAATTGCTTCAATTCATTGTATACGGTATACCAATTATGATCGCCATCTATAAAGGCAGCATCGCATGTATGAATATGGGGCAGAACCTTCAAGCTGTAATCCTGAACGAGAAGGAACTTGTGCGCATACATGTGCTTCATTCGCTCAATATCGAACAGAGGATACGGGTCGATGGCTATTAACTGACCATTCTCCACTGGCTTGAGATATTCAAGCAAATTAACAGTGTTATATCCTTGCGCGCATCCTATTTCTACGATCACTTTCGGCCTTGTCAGCTCAAGAATCGGATAAACGACCTGTTTCCAGAAATAAATCACTTCAGTTGCCTCCCATGATCACCACGTTTTGTACGTGAGAATGAATTCTTCGATTCTACTGGAGAGAAGGAGGGGCCATGCGGCTGTGATTTTCTCCAGTGGCCAATCCCACCATGCGATACGCTGCAAATCGTCAATGATGGAAGGGGGGAAGCGATAACGAATCACACGAGCTGGGTTGCCGCCGGCAATCGCATAAGCAGGAATGTCCTTAGTAACGATGCTCCTTGCTGCTATGACTGCGCCGTTGCCAATCGATACTCCAGAAAGAATCAACGAGTCGAAGCCAATCCATACATCGTGGCCAATCGTAACATCTCCCTTTGTTTTGGGATGTCCTAGGAAAGCTGCTGCACTAGGGAATAGTGGGTTGAAGGGGTAGGTGGTAACCCAGTCCACGTTATGTTCGCCGCCCAACATTATTGTCGTATTTAAAGCTAAAGAACAGAACTTTCCGATCGTCAAGGAAGCTTTCTCTCCCCATGTAAAGATGTGAGGAATACCGTAGGTCCAATCACCGATTTGGTATTGTTGAAAAGCTGGGTTATGGTTCAAGAAGATACTCATTCGATCTCCCCCCCTCCCCTGAGATGTTAATGCTGGTGATAGCTTGCTGCTCTCCACATATTTAAGTAATGCTGGAGTGTGGTAATCGTTTCGTCCGATACAGCATTGCCCTTAATACCGATCCCGATGACAGTGTGCGGAAACAATTCCTCCCCAGCATAATCAGTGATAACCGTATCAAATGGTTTCAAAATGCTAGCGAATGCTTGCGGCGTAAAGCGCCAATAATCTGCCGGGTAGTCATGGATTGGGAAATTCATAACAGAAGTAATGATAGCAATACCGTTTGGCTTTAAGATGCGATGCACTTCTTGCATCGCAAGTCGGGGATCCTCCACGTGCTCAAGCGTATCCAAGGAGATAACAAGTCCGGCTGTTTCCGCAGGAAGATCAATATGATGGAGATCCAAGATCATATCTACACCTACACCAGGACGCATATCACATCCGACATAAGGTTTGCCTGGGAAGAAGGGACGCAAATCAGCGAATCCTTCCTGACCTTGCACTTGATACGCTCCAAATTCATATACTGGCACTTCATAGGGGAGAATGTCCGAACATATTTTCACCAAATTTTTAACGATTTGTCTCATTTCTTCACTCCTTATTCATATACCATCACCTAAATCTAGTCTCACTGTATTCAGGAATGATGGAGATGTTGAATAGGCTCCTATCCATTTGTTATTTAGCGCCCTTTTCGGTCAAATACACAGTCAAATTGGAACCTGTGCTAATACACTAATGTAAATGACCGTATCATCCGTAATGTGTATGGAGGGATCGAGTTTGAATATCATCCAGACGTTACACCAGATGTTCCGCTTGGAAGAGGAAGCATTCGTGTCGGAACTATATAGGCAGGTGTTGAACAGAGAGCCGGATTTGGCTGGTCTGAGCCATTTTGTTGGACTGCTGCGCGCAGGGCATACGAAGCTCACGATTATGATTCAGTTCATGAAGAGCAAAGAGTTGAAGCAGGCTTTTACCCGCGAAGGTAGGATCGATATGGGGGGGGCACCTTTTCGTATCTTTCATCGCATTTATTCCTTATTAACGATCGATCCGAATGAATTTCCACATGAGCTATATCGAGAAATGCTTTGCAGAGAAGTAGAAGAGGGTGCATTTTGGCACTATTCCATCCTATTAAGACAGGGAAAGCCTCGTTTCTCGATTATTGTAGGTGTTCTTATGTCGCCTGAATGCCAAATGCTGCTACGTGCCCCCCAAGCGCCAAGACATAATGGACCTGTTGATTTCGGAAGATTTGAAATTTTGGAATACCCTCCCGCCAAGTCGATTGAAAATTGTACACCTGCACCTTCGCTTCGGCGCAAAGTGTCCATTGTCATCCTGACGTGGAACGGATTGGAGCATACGAAGCAATGTCTTGCTTCACTCGCTCCCATGGCTTCCCATGAACTGGTTAATATTGTGGTGCTGGATAACGGGAGTACGGATGGAACCGTAGCTTATCTCCGTGGTTTGAACTGGGTTACGTTAATTGAGAGCCCCCAAAATATTGGCTTTACGGCCGGCAATAATTTTGCGATTGCTCACTGTGATCTGGAAAGCGATATTTTGCTATTGAATAACGATATTTTAATTTCGCAGGCGGATTGGTTGGAGCGGCTGCAGGAGACGGCTTTCTCCTCCCCAGATATCGGAGTAGTGGGCTGCAGATTGCGCGGCGAAGACGGGAAGGTGCAGCATGCAGGGACGTACATTTTTGAGGAAACGTGCTGGGGGCAGCAAATCGGTGGAATGCAGACAGATATACGTCAATATGAAGGTGTACGCGATGTACAAGGGGTTGTATTTGCATGTGCTTATGTGAAGCGCGAACTCATTAATGTCATCGGTTCATTGGATACTGATTATTTTGCGTATTTTGAAGACACAGATTATTGTCTGCGAACGCTGGCCGCAGGATTTCGAGTTATCTACGATGGTCGGGTAACGTTGATTCATGCGCAAAATACTTCTACGAAGGTGAATAATGTAGACTTTAATCAGTTGTTCTTGCAGTCACAAGCTATATTCCGCAATAAATGGGGCCATCATCTTGCAGGGCAATATCAAGCTCACTTGAACTGGCATTCCATCGTCAATCTGCCTAGCGGATATGCGAATTCCTCCCGCAACCTTATGATCGCCCTCGACGAGCAGCATATTAAAATGCATTATCGTTATGTGTATGGCCCCGGAACACCCTTCCATACGAAGGAGCCTAATATGAGCGATGATTATCGCGTAAATATATTCAGCATGCGCAATCGAGATGCATCGGCCCCTGAGGTAGTATACGGACAAGGCGACGTGTTTTTCAAAAATGAGGGCAGATACAAAATCGGCTATACGATGCTGGAAGTGGACGGCTTGCCTGAAGAATGGGTGCGTCAGTGCAATCGAATGAACGAAGTGTGGGTTCCGTCCAGCTTCAATGTGGAAACCTTCCGCAACAGCGGGGTTCATGTCCCGATTCATGTCATCCCATTAGGGATTGATCCGAATTTTTTCAACCCAAACATCCGTTCCTTCCGCTTCTCAGAAAAATTTACGTTTTTGAGTGTATTCGAATGGGGAGAACGTAAGGCCCCTGAGGAAATGCTGCGAACATTCGCAAATGAGTTCGCCTTCGATGATGTGGTGCTCGTCTGCAAAATAACGAACAAAGATCCAGAAGTGAATGTGCGTGCGGAAATTCGGAAGCTGAATCTGAAGCATGCAGAATCCAAGATCATCATTATCGAGAATCAAACCATTCCGTCCTATTTGCTCGGAAGCTTGTATCGTTCGGCAGACTGCTTTGTGTTGCCTACAAGGGGAGAGGGCTGGGGCATGCCGATTTTGGAGTCGATGGCTTGCGGCATTCCGGTTATCGCGACAGATTGGAGCGCACAGCGAGACTTTTTGAACATTCATACCGGGTACCCCATTCAAGTGAAGAGACTGGTTCCGGCTGTAGCAAAATGTCCGTATTATAAAGGTTTTCAGTGGGCAGAACCGGATTATGAGCATCTGGCTCATCTGATGCGCCATGTATATGAGAATCAAGAGATAGTGAAGGAGCGAAGCCTGTACATCTCGCAACTAGTGCTGTCACACTGGACGTGGGAAAATTCCGCGAAAAAAATAGCGGAACGGGTTCGGCATTTATAACGGTGTAAGGAAAAGAAAAAAGGAGTGAGTGGCTATGCGTTACGTTGTGGGAATCCCGTACGTGAACCGCAAAGATTTATTGTACCGGGCAATAGACAGTATTGAGCTGTATAGAAAACATACTTACGTATTGGATAACTCTCCAACGCGCGAGCTGAGATATGACAGTGAATTGTCGCGGCGTGTTACCGTGTATGAGCCTCCTGTACCGCTGACATTTACCCAATCGATGAATTGGTTCCAGAAGGTGGCTGCCGATCAGGAAGCCGATGCGGTGTTCTATATGCATAATGATGCAGAGGCGCATCCGGGTACGCCAGAAGCATTTTTGGCCGTGCTTGAGGAACTGAAGAATAGTGGACGAAAGTGGGGGCTTGCCTTAACGAACTTTGATGCACTCGCTGCTTACAATATGGAGGCGGTAAGAGCTGCAGGATCATGGGATACTGTGTTCAGCAGTTATTTTGCCGATATAGACTATCATCGCAGGTTAAGACTTGCTGGTTATGATGAAGTGTTTACAGGGTTGGCGGTCGATCATCATGTAAGCTCAACAAGAAAGTCAGATGCTCGTTATAACTTTATTATTGATACCACCTGGCCCTTGTATGAACGGTATTATGAGCTGAAGTGGGGCGGCAAGATGGCTGAGGAAACATATATGACACCATTCAATCTTACGTAGTGGAGGAGATTGTCGTGCTGCTGTCTGACGTCAATGGGGTATACGACGCCGTATACAGCCTAGGTTCTAATTGCTACCCCGCACAGCGATTAGAACGTTATGGCTTGCGGCCATATAGCGGTGTGATCGATTGGATGTATTCCAATTCGACGCCAGGGGTAAGTATGCTGCTTCGCAATCGATTTGCCAAGTTCATGCATCCCGATCACTTTGTCGTGGAAAGCATCGTGTTTTACCATAACTATTGTGTGAGAGATCGGGTGTATCATGTCCAGTCTGTACATGATTTTTTGCATTCGGCTCGGCGGAGGGGAATTGCCTTAAAATATCCGACATTCATGGAGACCTTGCAGCGAAGAATTCATCGCTTCCTAACGAAGGCGGAGCACAGCAAGCGCCTCTTCTTCCTCCGTATGAACGCCTCCTATGATGAAGCCGCGGAGCTGGAGGCTGCTCTGGCTTCGCTCGTAAAGCACCAATTCAGCTTGCTGGTTGTGAATCCCGGCAGCGAGTATCGAGTAGTAGATCTGAACTGGCCGCTCGCCAATACATGTGGGCTAATGCTCCCTATTGGCTGGGATGAAGAGTGCGATAGAGTATGGAATGAAGTATTTGCCCATATCCGATATGAGGCTGCTAAATAAGATTCGTGCCGCTGGACATGAAATAGGCCCCACTCCGATAACAATCGGGTGGGGCCTATTTCATGGAACATTTACCGTTGCAATTGCGGCGCCACAGCGTGAAACACATTCGTCAAATTATTCATGATGCGCGGCCAATTGTAGTGCTGTGCCGTCGCCATGGCATTGGCCGTGATGTAGGCGGCGAATTGAGGATCGGTCAGTATGCGCAGGATACCTTGCGAAACGCCGGCAACATCCCCTTTTTCCACCAGAATACAATTCCACTCATTGTGACAGAATTCCTCGTTTCCTTCTGCCTTGGTAGTTACCACCGGAGCTCCGCAGGCCATTGCCTCTAATATAGGAAGCCCGAAGCCCTCGTGATAGGAGGTTTGGACGAATACTCCACAGTTGGCGTATAAATAGGCAACATGATGATCATCAGGATGAGAGAAATGTAAATGAGAGATCCCTTGCAGATGAGGCGGTTCTACGCCAAAGGTGATCATCGATGCTTGCGGAAGCCTGGAGCATACATCTTTCGCAGCTTGAACCGTAATATCAAAGCCTTTCAAATGCTGGCTCCGGCGGCTGCAGGCAAGAATCCGGAAAGGATCATAATCATGGGTGCGGTTCGGCTTATACAGATCGAAGTCTACCGCAATGGAAATATTGCTTGCGTGCTGCTGGAATCGCTCTAGCAGTTGCTTGGTCGTCCAATCCGCTATGGTCATCATATGCACGGGAACGCGGTACGTATTCCGAACTCGCTCTTGCATATCATTCCAGTTCGGGTAATAGCTTTCTTCAATATCCTGCACAAGGTACAGCGGCACGCCGCTTCCGCCACGATTGCGGTCACAGCTGTGCCATACGGCGGAGAGTGTTTTCCACCATGTTGCGACCTTAATGCAGTTCATTTGCTTCAAGTAGCGCATCATGGACGTATAATTGGCGAAGCGGCGAACAGGCACTTTAAGCGGGAACCAGTTTGGCTGCTTATCCAGCGCAAATAAATGTACTTTGACACCCATATCATGCAGTCGATTGACTTGCTCGAATACGTTGCGGATGCCGCCGGACAAGCCGGTCAATTCAAGCACGTATACGACTTCGAGAGGAGCTGTCATCGGATGATTTTCCCTCCCCATTTCATCCAGAATTTTTTTCTTGCTTCCATTTCTTTTTGTCTCCAATAGGGATTTTTGTTTGCTTTCGTCGTGCCTCGAGTATACCCTTCGGCATGGAGCGCACAGGCAGTTCCACAATATACAACACGGTAGCCATGCATCTTGGCGCGATAACAGAGGTCAACATCCTCAAAAGCAATGAAAAAGTCCTCGGATAATAGGCCAACCTGGTCGAGGAGCTGTCTACGTATGAGCATTAAAGCACCGGTTACAGCATTCATATCCTCCACGGCCAAGGCAGGCTCGTAGTCGGCGGGCTGCCGGCGGTAGCGGTGATCGAAATGCCCCTTTGCTGTCGGGATAACACCGCCATGCTGTATCGTTCTATCTGGGTAGAGAAGTCTCGCACCGACGATGCCGATTGCGGGATCACTATTCATGGTAGCGATCAGATGGTGGAGCCATCCGGGTTCATGAAAAAATACGTCATTATTGACGAGCAAGATGTACTGTCCCTTGGCGTGCCGAATGCCCAAATTGACGCTATGACTGAAGCCGTTATTGTTCGGCTTGGCAATGAATTGGACTTGAAGAGGAGCTGCCCATCTTGCCAACTCCTCCTGTATAGAGCCAGAGCTTCCATCATCGACAACGATAATTTCATAGGGTAAGTCGTGCACGGTATGGATGAAGCTGTGCACGCAATGCTTAACGAGATCGGTGTGATGGATTGTAGGAACAATGACACTAATCATAAGGTTGCCATCTCCCTTTTAACGCGAAGATATTTCCTGTAGACGATGCAGCATACGGGCTGCGCTTGCTTGCCATGTGAATTGCTCCTTTACCGTATGTCGTCCAAGAGCGGCCTTGGCGGCGGCTTCTTCCCGATTCACATACACATGCCTCATCAGTTGCCTTAAGTGCATGAGGTCAGGAACTGCCCACAGCATGCGGGAATTCCCAGGGTGAGCCGGCGCGAACTTTTGGACGGAGATAAGATATCCGTTGGCATCATTGACGAAATCAAGATGAGCCGACCAGCGTGTTGTAATGACAGGAAGGCCTGAAGCCATTGCCTCCATGACGGTTAAGCTCCACCCTTCCCCCCGAGTAGGGAGCACGTAGCTGTCGGCACTGTTGTAGAGCATTGCCAATTCCGGTTCACTCCAACTGTGTATGGCAGAGATAAGAATGATTGAGGAACGGGACTTTCCTGCCGTCTTGAAGGCAATTGAATCAATATAGGCTTGCTGACGGCCGATCTCCTCTTCCGTAGTGGAACGCGTTTTAATGATGAGGCACACATCCTCGGACTCTGCAAATTCTTCGAGGAAGGCGGTAATTAAGATGTCAATGCCTTTGCGATCATCGAAGGAGCAGACGGATAAGAAGGTATAGCTTCGTTTGCCGGGAATCGGGAGCGGAGGATGATCGGGAGAGAACATGGTTGAATCGATACCGTATGGCATCACTTGAATTTTGTGCAAGGGAACTCCGGAACGGTGGAAGGTTTCCCGATTGAAGCTGGACGGCACCCATACTTCATCCATGCTGCTGCATCTTCTGGACCACATGAATGGTAGTCGACTGCATTCGTACATGGTCATGCCAATGGTGAATCGATGAATGTCCTTCACAAATTGAATCGCAGGGTAGTGAGTAAATACAATATGATTCTCTGGCAGTGGAGCGTGTGAAATCGCCTGCAAAGCAGCTTCTATGTCTGGCTCCATGGGAACTCTGACGACTTCAGGATGAATCGGAGTATAGTGAAATTGCACACCCATCTTCATAAGTTCAAGGACGACATGACGATTCGCCTTCGCATATCCAGTCGGTTCAAATATGGTGCCGATATTGTGAACATACATTGCGTCCGTTCCACCTCTCTACAAAAACGTGCTATATCCAAGCAACTTTAAATGCTCCACCATTTTTTTGATATCCTGCGTCCTTTCTTTCGGGCAGACGAGCACCACATCATCTGTAGCGACAACGACCAAATCCTCAATCCCGACAGTCGCTATCAGCTGCTCTGTTGCCCCATAAATGATACAGCGTTCCGTATCGATCCCTTCATAGAGACCATGAACAATATTAAGATGAGCATCAGATTGATGAATGCGCTCCAGCGCATTCCAATTGCCGAGATCATCCCAGCCGTAATGGACAGGAATCATATAAATGGATTCACATTTTTCGATGACGCCATAGTCAATGGATTGCTTCTTGAGACTACTGTATGCGGTTCTGAGCTGTTGTTGACCGTTCTCTTGACCGTTCAACATGGCCTTCATATCTAATAAGGCCTGGTACAGCTCAGGAAGGTGCAGATGAATCAGGTTCATAATCGTCGAAGCTCTCCAAATAAATGTCCCTGTGTTCCAATAGTGGCATCCGTCTGCGAAAATATTGGTCGCAATGTTCAGGTCGGGCTTTTCGATAAATTTTTCGACTGGGGTAATTATGGCTGACTTCGTTGCTGCTGAACTTCCTATGTTTCCTATTCCTCCTGCACTTCCAGAATGGCCAATGCTCTCCGCGTTCTGCTGGATACGAATGTAGCCATATCCAGTTTCGGGACGTGTTGGCTTGACGCCTAACGTAACGACACATTGCTCCTGTTCGGCACGATAGACGGCTGACCGCAATGCTTCATGAAAAGCATCCGTATCAGAGATATAGTGATCAGACGGTAATGTAATCAGAACAGGATCCTCGTCAGCCGCTATCATGTGAAGCGCAGAAAGACCGATACAGGCGGCTGTATCTCTCGCCATCGGCTCGACAATAATGTTCTTGAGCGGGAAATCTGGAAGTTGCCTGCGAATGATAGGAATGTACTCTTCAAGGGATACGATATAGATATGTTCGAGCGGCATATATTCAAGCATTCGCTGCAGTGTATCGGCGATCATGGATTGCTGGTGAAGAATGGGCAAAAATTGCTTGGGATAGTCTGCTCGGCTGAAAGGCCAAAATCTGGTTCCGGTTCCGCCAGCCAATATAACTGCCTTAACGGTCGCGATGTGAAACACCTCCTGAAAAAAGACAGTGATGACAATCATGGGTTATTACTACATATGTACCTAGTGGGGAAAAGGGCACGGCGATTGTCGGAGTGGATTTCTGAGGCGGAATGCTATAGTCTTAAAAGTAGATCGAAATCGAGAAAATATGTTGAGATTCGTCATAGTATAGCAAGTGACAACAAGAGGTGAGAGGGTATGCACGATATTTCATTAGAACAGTGTATGGCATTGCGGGTCAAGGAGGCAACGCTTGTTGATGTGCGTTCGCCAGGAGAATTCGCTGAATTCCGAATACCAGGAAGCATTAATATTCCCTTGTTCAACAATGAAGAACGGGCGGAAATCGGAACGATATACAAGCAGATAAGTATAGAAGCGGCCAAAGAGCGGGGCTTAGAGATCGCATCAGCCAAGCTTCCCCTATTATATAAGCAATTCAAGGAGCTGCCTGGTACGATCGTCATTTACTGCTGGCGGGGCGGCATGCGAAGCCGTACAATGGCTACGTGCATGTCTTTGATGGGGCTGAAGCCATACCGACTGTCAGGCGGCATTCGCACCTATCGTCAATGGATTCAAGAATCACTGGAGCAATATGAATGGCGAGTTCCGTGTGTGGTATTGTCAGGACATACGGGAACAGGGAAGACCGATATTCTGCGCCGTTTGCAAACAGAGGGATATCCCGTGCTTGATTTGGAAGAGATGGCCGGACACCGGGGATCTGTATTCGGACATATCGGACAAGCTCCGAATAATCAGAAAATGTTCGATGCCATGCTGTACGAGAAGATGGAGCAGATGAAGGCCGCAAAAGTCCCTTGCATCCTGCTTGAGGCGGAAAGTCGAAGAATTGGCAAGGTCATGCTGCCTGAATTCCTGATGAACGCCAAGAAAGCCGGCACGGTGCTTGATATCCAACTGCCGATACAGGAGCGGGTTCGAAATATCGTAAAGGAATATGAGCCGTCCAAGCATCCGATGGCCATTCGTGAAGCCTTTGCACGCATTCAGCGCCGTATGCATACGCCACATGCGCACGCTATTGCTGAGGCTCTTCGCATGGAGAACTATGGGGAAGCTGTGTCGCTCATGCTTACACACTACTATGATTCCCGGTACGATCATGCTTCCATCGGCTATGAAGGAGAGATACATTCAATTGCGGCAGCACATGTAGATGATGCATTGCGACAAATTAAGGCCCATCTTGGACGAATGGGACTATCATAGCACGAGTTACAGGCTTCACCTTTACCGTTAGGCGAAGGTGAAGCCTGTTGTCTGCGACAGGGCTGAAATGAGATCCTGTGCAGCCTTCTCCGGTGAAAAATGAGAAAGTGTATGCTGCATGGCAATTTGTCCCTTGATGGCAGCTTCCTCATAATTGGATACTACGTTCCGCATTAAGCAGCGCAGTGCTTCGATCGATGATTCGGCCCACAACTGATCCGGCTGATATCCTTGATAATAAGGCTGAGGGGTTACAGGGACGAGATGGTAGGGAATTAAGTAGCTGTTATATTCATTCAAAAAATCTAGATGGCCGCCCCATCCGGTCACAATAATAGGCACTCCCCGCATAGCGGCTTCCAACACAGGGTAACCGACACCTTCCCCACGGCTCGGCAGCACAAAAGCATGACTGCTTCGATATAAGGCATCCATCTCCATCTCACTGCGCAGCTCCAGATCAAGATAGACAGGCGCGGGATGATGTGGTAACTGGAGTTCTTTCTTCAAACGCTCCACAATATGATACAAGTCTGGAGAACCTGCGGTCTTAATAATGAGAGAAACAGGATCATTTGCGGTAAATTCACTCCAAAATGCTTTGAGCAAAATATCGATTCCTTTGCGATCGATCCAAGAGCAAACGGATAAAAAACGAAATGGCGGCAAATGGTTTACATATGCGGGTGTGTATTCTAGCGAAGGTGGATGAAAGGGCTCGGATAGACAAGGCCGAACGTGATACAGCGGTACTTGGACACCGGATTGACGAAATACGCTGATGTTATGGATGCTGGGCAATAGAACGCCGCTCATTTGATTCGCTTGCTTAATCCAGTTATCCGGTATTTTGGAGGTTTCCCAATAGGTAAATCCGAAAGAAGCTCGTAGCTTTCTTCGCCAAAAATCCGGGATGTAGTGATAGACGCTAACTCGCTGCACAGTGCTACGCCGCTTTCGGAGCATGTGCTCCAGCACGGCTCGTTGTTCGGCTGGTAGCCCTACCTGCGGCAGCCCTTGATAGGTTTCAAGCTTCACATCTACTCCGGCAGCATGCAATGCGAGTACATATTCTCTGGTTGCCTTGGCATATCCACTGGAATCAAATGCAGCGCCATGCCATATGATTTGCGCCATCCTCATGTCCCCTCCAATCTCTATCGTCATTTTACTCGCAAACCGGCACAATGTGTCACGGCTATTCCCACGAATCTTAGCACAGAAGGCCGCATATTGATTAACTGATTGACTGCATTCAGCGAGATATTGCGTCTAAGGAGTGAGGATAATGAGGATTATGATATGGTGTGCCAATATGATATCTGCTGGTGGTGGAGCCAGATTATTATCAAATATGCTGCCTGCCATGGCCAGACAGGTTGATATTGATCTTGTCAGACTAGTCATCTCGCCTGATACGAAATTCAAGGAGCGTTTGGATACATCCGGCTACCCCAATATTGATATTGTGTATTTTAGCGGAAGCATTCAATCGCCCGAAGCAAGTATACTATTAGCGGATTGTCATGTTGTTTATTTCTTTTGGCCGCATGGGCCAGCTTATGTGAAGGTAGCTCTTCCGACGATATGCACCTTTCATGATGCAACGATCTTTGACTTTGTACCACCATATGTGTCAGGCTCAATCATCCAGCAAGCTTGGCGGGACGCACAGGAATGGCTACGTAATATGACCTCGATTGTCGTGTCTTCGCGTCATGTGCAAAATCGATTAATTCATTATTTCGGTGAGGTGGGCAATAACGCGACTATTATCCCACATGCCATATTGCCCGCAGATCCAATAAAACACTTGAACAAGGAGACGATAAGTGCTGATGTCGCTGTACGTCTCCCGCCGCTATATATCGTATATCCGAGTAATATATCTCCGCACAAAAACCACTATAATTTGCTGCTGGGCTATTCCCGCTGCACCGCTTCTGGCAAAGTTCCTCTCGTTTTGTTTGGCCATAATACGGAATTGCTGCGCTCTGCTCCTCCACTGTGGCCGGAACAGATGTATGTGCCTACGCTGATATCATTAATGGAGAGATCGGGACTCCGCGTGGATGCAGACATTTATCCATTGGGATTCATTCAGGATTCGAATGTGATTCCTATAATCAGGAAAGCCCAGGCGCTCATTATGCCGAGCATGTCAGAGGGTGGCGGGAGCTACCCTGTTGAAGAAGCACTGCGGCTCGGAGTACCAGTACTATGCTCAGATATCCCTGTAATGAGAGAACATTTGGCAAGGCATAGTGCAGATATCCTTTGGTTCGATCCAGAATCTCCGGATTCCATCGCTCAGGCATTGCAGCTTCTTTTTGATAACTACAATCATTATAAATCGTCAGCGCAGCAAGGCATGCATGATCCGACGGATACATGGGATCAGATCGCGAGTCAATATATACATGTATTCCGTGTAGCGTACTTGAAATATTACGGCATGATATAGAACGTTTGCTGCTAGGCTAGGTACGTGTTTGTCTATATTAGAGCCGAGAGATAAGGCTTATAAGGAATTAGTTGCTACGTGCTGGAGCAGGGCATAGTACTCGTTGGCTACATCCGACCAGCTTCGCTGCAAGGCTCCTTGAATGACTTCCTGCTGCCTAGGCAGCAAAGTATAGCGGAATACCCAAAGCGCTCTCATACTAGCTACAATTTCATCTACAGAGTAAGGATTAAAAGCAAGGAAGGCGCTCATGTCCGAAATAAGTTCATTCGATACTTCGATATTGGCGGCGGCAACAGGAGTTCCGACTGTCAAGGATTCAAGTATCGGGAATGGGCAGCTGCCTTCAAACAAGGTTGGAACGATGGTGCCTACTGCGTATTTGTATAGGGAAGGCAGGTCGGAGGTCGGAATTCTGCCAATGAACATGAGACCGTTCAATATTTCAGGATCATGGATCTGGTGCAGCATGTGCATGACTTCTGCCTGCTTTGGATTGTTAGATAATTGATCTGTAAAAACAAGGCGCAGGCGAGAGTGGTATCCATCGATGGACTGTCTGAATTTAATATAGGCAGCGATGAGCCGTTCAAAGTTTTTGTGAAGGCGAAGTACAGTTGGAAATACCATGTATTCATAAGGAAGTTGATATTTCATTCTGAAATGGGCTTCATTCAGGAATGAAAATGACTGATACTCGTCACTGGGTGGAGCGAGCCGGATGACATGTGTTTTGTGAACAGGCAAACCGGCAATTCCGATCGCGTGATGAGTTCGTACATAATTCGAGTTCGAGACAACTGCGGCGGCTTTGTGCAAAATATAGTACCCGTTGCGATCCACCCGATGGCAAAACTCCGGATAGGTGGAGAAATAAAGCTCTTTAAACTGATGGTGCACGAGATCATGCAGGCATAGGATGTATGGCTTTCTTAAAAACATAGCTAGATCAAGTGTAAGAATCGGCACAATCCATACCTCAGCAGGCACATGAGTATTAAAGTGTTCTACATTGTTGTGATGATGAATATGGACGCGGCCAGGAAACATATTCCTGAGAGGAGAGAAGGTGTGTTCAGCATCTGCAAAATTGTATCCCGTCGCAGCAATATGAATGTGTATATGCGGAAAATTAGTCAACATGCCTCTCGTCAGCCGGTAGAGAAAACGTCCAATTCCCTCTCCATCCATGGCAAGTGGATGCGGATAGGCCAGAAATATCCCCACATGCTGCACGATTCCCGAGAGAGCTGCGGGGACAGACGGATCGGGTTTCAACGGAGGCAGCGGCTGTGCAAGCAGGTGATGGAATTCCGGGGAATTAAAAAATTGCCGAATCATGAGCTTTTTGCTATGTCGGGCCTGTAATCCTTGTATATGACTTCGCAAGCCTAACGTATCTGGACAGCGGCACAACAGTTCATCGTAGAGCGAATGAATAAAGAAAAAAGGCTCTGCAGCGTAAAAACGCCGAAAAAGGTTTGCTGCGGTAAGGGCCTCCGTGGGAATAAAACTGGCAGGAGGCCGAAGATAGTTTTGTTCTGCTTCACTACTGCACATGACTTGCTCAATAATGGCTGCCTTTGTTTTGTGAGAAGCCAGCAGCCTTGAATAGTGCTGATATTCTATTGCTCCCGGCTCCCGGTGGAGGAATTGCCGGAAGAGCTCTGCGATGAAATGGTTCCCATCAAGCCGTATAATTGCTTGTATGAAATGGATAATTCGAAACTGCTGGTTCAAAGGTGTCTCCTCCTAACAGCTCAGTTGATGTCATAGTACCTCTTGAAGCGTTTGGCAGATGTACTGAACGTCGTGCTCACTTAATTCGCCATGGCTGGGAAGATTCATGCCTTGGGCTGCAATTCGGTTGGCGACTGGATATTCATCGAGCAGCTGACCATTCCGATACGGAGGAAGAATATGCATGGGATAGAAGAAAGGTCTGGTTTCAATGCCTTTATCCTTCAACAATTGCATAATCTGATCTCGCTGCTGCTCGGAATAGCCGTTCAATACAACGCTGAACATCCAAAATACATTTTTGGCCCATACCTGTTGTACAGGCAGTGCCAGTCTATCGTCGTGCTTTAAATAATCATAATAGTGCATCGCTACCCGGATACGCTGGCGAATATGCCATTCTACCTTTTCCAATTGGGCGCAGCCTATAGCGGCCTGAATGTTCGTCATCCGATAGTTGTAGCCGATAACCGGATGCCAATACTTTTTATTTTTATCAATGCCCTGACCCCTCAACAGCCTGATTTTATCCGCGATGTCATCGTTGTCTGTTGTGATAATGCCGCCTTCTCCGGTTGTAATGACCTTATTGCCGAATAGGCTGAATGTTGCTGTATGGCCTAGCGAACCAGCCATTCTGCCTTTATATTGAGCGCCAATTGCTTCAGCAGCATCCTCGATCACGAACAAATCGTATCGCTCTGCGAGCCTCATGATTGGATCCATATCGGCTGGATGACCATACAAGTGAACAGCAATGATTCCTTTTGTACGGGCAGTTATTTTTTGTTCGATTGCACGAACGTCCATGTTCCACGTATCAGCTTCTGCGTCGACAAATACAGGAACTGCACCGCAATAGGCAACTGCATTGGCTGTGGCAACAAACGTTAGTGTAGGTACGATCACCTCGTCTCCCGGCTCGACGCCGTGAGCCAGCAGAGCAAGATGCAGAGCCGCTGTTCCATTGCTGCAGGCAATGGCATGCTCGGTCTGGCAAAGAGCTGCAAATTGCTTCTCGAATTGTCCCAAATATGGGCCGTTGGAAGAAATCCACGTCGTATTCAAACAGTCCAGCACATACTTCGTTTCATTCCCATTCAAAATGGGGGTTGCTATTGGGTAGTATTTATTCATGTTTTTCCCTCCAACATTCATGTCTGCAAGTAGAGCGGTTTAACATGGAGTCTGCTTAATGACGCGAGCTGGAACCCCGACAGCAACACATGATTCAGGAATATTGCGAATGGCAACAGAACCAGCCCCCAAAATAGACCATGCTCCAATAGTAATCCCGTCGATTACGCTGGATCCCGTGCCGAGGAAACTTCCTTCCTTCACATGTACATTTCCAGAGAGTGTGGCGCCAGGAGCGACATGACATGCCTGTTCTATGATGGATTCATGATCGATAGAGGCACCTGTGTTAATAATGGAGTAATTATGGATGTGAGCTTCTGCATTCAAAACAGCGTTAGGCATGATTGCAATTCCTCTTCCAAGCTGGGCGGTGGAAGATATATAAGCAGACGGACTGATGGCGTTAATTAAGGTAAAGCCTAACTGTTGAACTTGAGTGGCTATGTTATATCTTCGCTTGTTGTCTCCGATGGCGACGAAGGCATGATGGATACCGCTCTCGAATAAAGAAGGCAAGATAGAATCATTGCCGAGTATAGGAATTCCCATAATCTCCTTTTTTTGTGAGTGATCCGTACATCCAACAATCTCTATCGATTCATTGTGCTGCAAAATATCGATTATGACTTTCGAATGGCCTCCTGCGCCAATGATCACGGTTTTCTGCATGCTTGACACGAAGCATTTCCTCCTGACCACATTGTCTGTACTGTTACATTATGATGATTGTCAGGAGGACGACTTAGGCAGAACAAATGATTGACCCTAAAATGGGTGTATTGCTGTATATAAAACAAATCTAGTGTTGATACAAGATTGCTGCTGATACGTCGATATTTTTTCTTGTTATGTTAAAAACGGTATGATCAATATGAAGTAAGCCGGATTGCAAAAAAACGGATGCAGGCATGCTGGCCTGCATCCGTCATTCTAATGATCAGTTCATTTCATGAGGGTGATATTGGAATCTGCCCAGATACGAAGACAATAGCAAACATCTACTGGATCCCGGCTAGAAGAAGTACGTTCTGCAGCTTATCCATATTAACAACCAAGTTGTCTGCCCCCCCAACAGGCTTGGCGGGATATTCAATGTCGCAGATGACTTCATAGTAGTCGAGTCCTGCATGATTGCTTATTTTCCAGAAATAGTCGTCCGTTATCGTGTGCGGAGTAAGCTCGATGACTTTCGTACCTGGATTGCAAAATGCGAAATTGATATTTCCGCTCCCGAATGGTGCAACAATAACCTTGGCAGATGAATACATGGCAATTTTCTCTGTTGTTGTTAAAGGAGTAAGTACAATTTTAGTGAATCCTTTGGATTGCAGCAGTTCCATGACCTCATCTTCATTTATGACATATCGAGCATAGGCATCTTGCCGTGAGACATAGATTCGTTCGTACCCTGGAATAGGGCTGATCAAATGGTTATCTTTTAGCTGGTGACGTATATATTGGTATGCCCATCGGGGGCTTTTGCCTATCATCCATGGCACGGCAGGAACAAGCAGTTGATCGGCGACGAGATGAAAATCATTTTGCTCTACTTGTATGATCTTGTCGCGCGGGATGCCGAGCATGTCCAAGGATTCATATTGGAATGAATGCGTTAGTTTGCCGATGACGTACTTCTCGATGCAAGCACCGCTCTGCTGAAGTAAATGAAATCGCGGCAAAATGTCAAAAAACCAATGACCGAATATGGCTTGTGTAAACGCTACTTCAGGAATATTCCATCCCCACACAACAGTGCCAACCGTTCCTGATTGGTAGATGGGTGGAGGGAGTATGGACATATTATAGGGGTAAAAATACTCGACATCGAGCAAGCGCTTGTTATCCGGTGTGATGACATAGCAGTTCCCCGTAGCAAGGCGACCAGTTGGCACGGTAGCTACAAAGGCTTCCTCATAGCTGCATACTATTGGCCATCGCATAGGATCGAACCCCTTTGTTGGCCGTAGCACGAGCGTTTCTTGCGGGTGAATCACTTTATAGATTGTTTCGATTGGGATCTGGTGCCCATTTGCATAGAAAATGGCCCACTCTTTCGTTCGTCCATAGTATTGATCAGGGATGGTAAACATCCTCACTTCCCTCCCTATAATAGACTTGTCCTCTAGCTATTTGTGTTTGAGGGAAATCTATTGCTAGATTATGTGATTATTTTATGTGGAAATGAACGCAGGGGGACGGCGTATGAGAATGAGGCGGACACATTTCTACAATAATTGTGATAGATTCGTAAGGCGGTTAGTCTATTATCTTTTTAGATAAATGAGCCTTCTCTGCACATAAAACTAGCTAGGCCTATATCCCAGCTAGTTCAAGAGTCCGTTTAAGCTTATTCGTATCAACAATTAGATTATCTGAGCCACATGCAGGCTTGGGAGGGAGTTCTACGTCGCATATAACTTCATAGTATTCGAGCTTTGCAAGACAGCTGATTCTCCAGAAGTAATCATCGACAATTGAGTATGGTGTGAGCTCTATGATCTTTGTGTCTGGTTGGCAAAAGACAAGATTCGCATTACCGCTGCCTATGGGGGCGATGATCTCTTTGGCGGAAGCAAATAACGTGATTTTCTCTTGCACAGACAATGTGGTTAAAGCTACGCATTTATAGCCTTTGGATGCCAACAAACTCATTACTTCCTCTTCGTTGAGCACATAACGCATTTTGGCGTCTTTTCTTGTAATATATATTTTCTCATAACCCTTCATCGGTTGTATGGAATGCATAGATTGGAGGCGCTCTCTTATGAATTGGAAAGCCCAGTGAGGACTTTTTCCAATGATAACGGGGACGGCAGGTACAACTAATGTCTTGGCTTGAAAATGGAAGTCATTCGAGTCGACTTGTATAAGTTTGTCTAAAGGGAGACCGAGCATCTGAAGCGATTCATATTGAAAGGAGTGACTCAGCTTGCCAATTACGTATTTATCGATAGGGATCCCGCTTCGTTCCAACAGGCATAGACGCGGCAATATATCAAACATCCAGTGTCCCAATATATCCTGAGTTCGGGCGACTTCAGCAATATTCCATCCCCAGAACAGAACAGCAGCCGTCCCCTCAAAAAAGGATGGAGAGGGCAATCTAGTGAACGAATAAGGGTAGGCGAGCTCGACATCGAGAAGGCGTTTATTATCGGGTGTAACCACGTAGCAATTGCCTGTTGCGAGGCGGCCATGGGGAATGCTCGCTACGAACGCCTCATCATAATGGCAGATCGGTGGCCAACGTGGAGGATCGAGACCTCTAGGGGCTTGCATGTGCAACGTATGTTGTGGAAAAATTGTTTTGTACACTTGTTCAAGCGGGCAGTGCTGCTCGAATGCATAGGCCTGAGCCCAAGTGCTCGTCTTATTATGAAATTGCATAGGAATGGTGTACATATGTCTTGGCCTTACCTCCATTTTTATTTCATAAGGATGTGAGTATCGCAATACTAATTCATCATCAAGATATAACATTCTATAGCTATGCTGAATTAGAAGATACGGCCAATCATGGCATAGTAAAGTACAATTCAGCGGGATCGCATCAACCTGAAATTTTCTCTAATAGTTAACCGAATGGGGATTTTCTTATAGTCAACTATGCACAGTTCGATATGAATACCCCTTTAATAGTTTTTACCTATAAAAACAATAGATTTTATATCTTAGTCAACTCCGTCTGTTTGTGATACAACAGGAATAACATTATTTGAACGAGGAGTGGCAGATATGGCAGAAGTGAAAAAAATTGCGGTTATTGCCGGCGACGGGATCGGACCGGAAGTTGTAAGAGAGGCAGAAAAGGTATTGAAGCGTACGGAAGAGCTGTTCGGATATCGGTTCGAAACAAGCCACGGACTGTTCGGGGGAATTGCGATCGATGAGAAGGGAACTCCACTGCCTGAGGATACGCTGGCGCTATGTAAGAATGCAGACGCAGTTCTGCTTGGAGCGGTTGGGGGGCCGAAATGGGATAACAATGCTAAAGAGCTTCGTCCGGAGACAGGATTGCTCGGAATCCGCAAGGCGCTTGGGTTGTTCTCAAATATTCGACCCGCTGTCGTATTTGACTGCTTGAAGGATGCATCTACACTGAAGCCTGAAGTGCTTGAAGGCACGGATTTAATCGTCGTTCGCGAGCTGACGGGCGGCATTTATTTCGGAGAGAAATTCCGCCGCGACGGAGAGCATGGACAAGAAGCAGTGGATACTTGCGTATATAATGTGAAGGAAGTGGAGCGCATCGTGCGTCAAGCGTTCGAAGTTGCACAGAAACGACGCAAGAAGCTGGCTTCCGTTGATAAGGCGAACGTGCTGGAGACTTCACGCTTGTGGAGAGAAACGGTAAACCGCGTTGCGCCGGAATACCCCGATGTAGAGCTGGAGCATGTATTGGTTGATAACTGTGCAATGCAATTGCTGCGCCGTCCGGCCAGCTTTGATGTCATCGTTACGGAGAATATGTTCGGTGACATTCTAAGTGATGAGGCAGCTATGCTTACAGGATCGATCGGCATGCTGTCGTCCGCTTCCTTGGGCGAGGGCAGCTTCGGGCTGTATGAGCCGGTTCATGGTTCTGCTCCGGATATTGCTGGCCAAGGCATTGCCAATCCAATTGCAACGATTCTCTCGGTCGCGCTTATGTTCCGCTTGACTTTCGGTTATGAAGATGCAGCTCAAGCGATTGAGGATGCGGTGAAGGAAGTGCTAGATAACGGTCACCGTACAGCAGATATCGCAACAGATAAGTCTGCAGCGATTGGTACCCAGGCGATGGGCGAACTGATTGTGG
This sequence comes from Paenibacillus sp. B1-35, assembly GCF_050474385.1. Taxonomy (NCBI): domain Bacteria; kingdom Bacillati; phylum Bacillota; class Bacilli; order Caryophanales; family Paenibacillaceae; genus Paenibacillus; species Paenibacillus sp. B1-35. The sequence goes on along the minus strand of NZ_JBCHVJ010000006.1, from coordinate 308,031 downwards.
CGGCTATGAAAAAATAAGGGCAATAAGGGTCAACTCATGCAAGCATGGGTTGGCTTTTTTTTGTCGGAATTCGGTGCAGTCATGACTTTCGGAAATTCCAGATGCAAGTTGGAAGACATGCGTTTGCGCGAGGTTGGCATGTGCATAATGCGGGCAATTTTGAATCGAACATAAGCAGTGATATAATAAATAACACCAATTCAGTTAGTATATAGGAGGAATTTGGAGTGGCAGAACGATTGGTAGGCAGACTTGCACCAGAATTCAATATGGAAACCGCTGCAGGCGATGGACATGGATTTGGAGCAGCGTCTTTGTCTGATTACCGGGGGAAATGGCTCATTTTCTTCTTTTATCCGCTTGATTTCACATTTGTGTGTCCAACCGAAATCACGGCTCTTAGTGAGGCTGCGGAAGAGTTTAAAAAATTGAACGCGGAAATCTTGGGTGTGTCCGTTGATTCCATTCACAGTCATAAAGCATGGATCAATACACCTAGAGAGCTTAATGGTCTTGGCAAAATCAACTTTCCGCTCGCCTCTGATATTACGAAGAATGTCGCTCGCGACTACGGTGTGCTGATGGAAGAAGACGGCATTGCGCTTCGCGGTTTGTTCATCATTGATCCTGAAGGTGAACTGAAATATCAAGTCGTGAACCATAACAATGTGGGACGGAGTGTAGACGAGACACTTCGTGTATTACAAGCCCTTCAGTCCGGAGGTTTGTGTCCAATCAATTGGAAACCAGGCGATAAAAACCTGAATGCATAGAAAATATGCCCTTCTAAATAGAGTGAAGCCCCGCAGAATGAAGTTCTGCGGGGCTTTTCGTGCATGTGGATAGGTGGGCGCTTTGTCGGGCAGCAGACTGGATTATCGAATGTCTGCAACACGGCAACACAGTTTATCAGATGGTCGACGCTGCCTCCAGCAGCCTGTATTTCTCAATATACTTTAATACGGTATGAACATAAGTAGCATGAGACCAGGTTAGTGGTGCGACAGACAGCGGCGAGCCATCGAATGGATCAAGCTGCTCTGGAAGCAGTCCGCTTGCCAGACTGTGTGCTTCCACCCAGCGCAGGGTGTCATGGGCAGCCTGAAGCTGCTCCAAGCTGGCGGCAACCGCGATGTCATGGGCAGCGAACCAGAGTGTGCATATAATCCATGGATTGCCGGGGGCAATCCCAGGGTCGGCGCTCCGCTGGAAATAGTAGTCCCGCCAGTATCGTGCAACTCCTCCGGTTTGGCTCCGAATTGACAGCTTGCTCTTCAATACACGGACGGTTGACAGTACGCGATCATCTTCAGCAGGCAAAACACCGAACATATAAATGGCCAAAATGCTGCTCTCTGGCGTAGTGTCCTGCGTCCATTTCCCATCTTTCCGGTATAATCCGCGGACAAAGGAACCTGTTTCCTCATTCCAGAGATGGGTCATCATTGCGGTCTTGATTTCCTCTGCAGCGATGCTGAACCGGTGAGCGCGTTCCACATCTCCGAACAGCGACGCGAAGTTGGAGGCAGCAGTTAGGCCGCCATATACAGCTGAAGCGGTAAAGGTAAATATCCCGTATCGCTCCTCCCATAAATCATAGCTTGGCAGCGGGAGCTTCAACTCGGGATCGCGATATTGGATCATGAATTTAGCGGCTCTGCGAATTAAGGTTTGATAGAGCGACTGGGGGAGCTCGATATCTCGATGCTGTTCGTAGTATTTCCATAATGCCCACAGTACGAGTCCGGTCTCATCTTCTTGGATTGGCAGCTGAGCCTTGCCGTCGCGCAAATAGGGATGCCAGCTGGAGCCGACAGTGCCGTCTGGGTTGTACTTATGCAGCAGATAGCCTTCCGACGTAAGCGCATCTGCACAAAAGCGGAAGAAGGGAGCTGTCATGCCATGATATCCTGCGGCTGACATAGCCTCTGCGACGAGTGCGCCATCTCGAGGCCACATGTAGCTGTAATGATCCCGATTGAATTGCATAATGTCTGTATCGTTGGCCGCAATTATCGCACCGTTCACGTCTGTTTGCGTGCGTATGATGAGCAGGCTGAGCTTATACAGGCGTATCAGTTCGGGTTCGAGGTCAGCGAAATCGATGCTGCGCTGGTTCGACCAGCGCTTCCAATAAATGCTGACGCGTTGAATGAGCTGTGCAGGCCCGCTGTCTCGGACATATTGATCGAGTTGTTTTACATCATCAAGTCGGTTTCCGACACTAAGCCAATAATAGCTTTCCCGGCTATTGGAACCAGGTACGATTGTGCGCAAGCAAATCGTACTGTCAACAGAGCCTTGGGCTATCGGATTTCCCATCAAATGTCCATCCTCTGCATCCTTCCATGTTCCTTCCGCCTGATGGAATCTTTTAATCCCTGTCGTGTACTGGTGTATGCCGGCCAGACCGCCATGATGCTGAGTGATGCAGCCATTGAACATAAAGTAACGGTCTTTTTTGTAATGAAATAATGTACCATTATCGGGATAATATCCAGCGGTATCGCCAACCTCTGTTTCATTGATAGATAGATCCTGATGGAAAAATAAACGAACCTCGCGCGGCTGTGGATTACAATTTTCAATAACAATTCGCTTCATATAGATAGGATCCCGTTGATGTACGGCGTCATTCATATGAAGCACGATGCCGAGACCTTCATGTTCGGCTATTACATGGGTAACGAGGGAATCCTCCTCATAAGCAAGGCGAATGCGCCAATCTGGATCGCTTAACCAACTGAATTGACCCTCCACCCATATGCCAAGGCGGCTTGGATATCCAGCAGTGTGATTCAACTGCCCAACGTACGGATAATAGATGTCTCTTACATAGGCATACTCATCAAGGTTCACGAGAAATTTGCCATTTCCGACGACTAGATGGCGCGGCACGTTATCACTTCCTCAGCGGGGGCTGTGACTTGATCAACCGTCCCGCAAATTCATGAGCTAATATGCGTGCCTTGGTCATACTTTCTGCTTGAGAAATGACGCGGAACAAAGGCTCTTCCTGATCAGGCTGAATTAAAATAGATCCCTCAGGAGTTTCAATCTTAATCCCATCCAAAAATTCTGCCCGATAGGCGGATTGGCGAACCCATTCGGTCATTTCACGCATGACACTGCCTTTGTCGAACCGAGGGCAAGTCACTTCCTCGACTGCGGTATGCAGGGTAGGCATATCGGCAATAAGTCTGTGAAGAGGCTGCCCGGTGTCTGCCATGAGCTGCAAAATAAGACTGATTGCATATAAGCGATGCGCCGCAGGAGACAAGGCGATGCCGCTTGTAGCCTCCATCTGCGAGCGCAGCGGCTCTTGAGTGCGTACAACCCTGATCCCGCTTCGATTGACGATTTGCTCTGCTGTAACAGGGGCACTGATTGGGACTCCGACGCTGGCATTGGTGCCCGTATGTACAAGCGACTGCAAAATTAATGGCAGAAGATGATTCTGAGGCATGCCCGTTCCGTCGTTCATGTAAATGCTGAAGCCTTCATCCTCAGTAAGCAGGATGCCAATGTCTGCCTGAACATTGCGAATATGCTCTATTAAGGCAGATGAGGAAGGCACATCAGATTGCGTATGGAGCAGTACGCCGCCGGTTAGAGAAGACCATTTCTGGATGAAGGCAGCATCTGCAGTTGAGCTTTGAATAACGATCTTGAAGCTGGCGGATTGAATAAGCTCGAAATCAATAGCCTTCGATAAGGTTTTGAAATAGGATGGGATGGCATGTTCTTCGCTTCTTTTACGTCCAAGGTATTCGATAGGAGTTCGGGCAAAGTCTTCTTGGAAATAGGCATTTTCAATTTTTCGCTCTGTTCCTTTGGCGAACGGCATGCCTCTTGCATCCATCCAGCTAATGACCATCTGCTCGAACTTTGCTTCTTCGTTCGCGGATAGAACCTTGAAATGAATAGCACCATCGGCCTTCAGTGCAGTAACAGCATGGCGGAGACAATCCAGCGGCGCGTCTCCAATGTCGATCATGTGAATCCCCTGTGATTGAAGTCCAGCCGCACAGGCTGCTTTCATGATGTTGTCAAAAGGATGGGATGAGGATGCCAGTACGATAGATGCTTCACGATTGAGAATGGAGCCGTAAGCACATGCAAGCTTGCCGATGAATTCTGGGGTCAACTCGCGATTTGGACTGCCGCATATTTTGCTGCCCTTGAACAGTGCCGCGGCTGCATTGCCCCATATTAAGGTCGAATTTACGATACTGTGGGCTTCAATCTCCTTGTTCGGCCATAACTTTACTTGAGATCGAATGTGGGATTTATCGCCGATCGTACAGCCGCTTCCAACCACGGCGCCCTCTTGGATGTGCACGTCACTGCCGATAACGGTGCGGTGGAGCAGGATTGCATCTTCTATATCACAGTGCTTAGCAATGCGGTTACCATTCCACAGAATGCTTCGGGTAACGGAGCTCTTTGGAAATACAATATTGCCGGAACCTAGAATTGTATATGGGCCAATCGAGCAGGATGGATGGAGAATCGAATCCGATCCGATATAGGCAGGTCCGCTAAGTCTAATTCGAGAAGGGAGCCTTACCCCATGCTCTACAAAAAGTCCCGGCATCGGCTCTGCCGCCTGAATATGCAGATCGACTCGGCGATCCAGCATATCGAATTGGGTTTGCCGATATTGCTGCAAGTTTCCAATGTCGGACCAATAGCCTGAAGCCGTATACCCGTACAGCCGCTGCTGCTGCTCGAGCAACCTTGGGAATAGCTGCAGACTAAAGTCATAGCTTTCCCGCTCCGGGATCCAGTTCAATATTTCTGGCTCCAATACATAGATGCCCGTATTTACTGTATCGCTGAATATTTCTCCGTAACTTGGCTTTTCTAGGAAGCGGGACACCCTTCCTTCTTCATCAGTCATGACAACGCCATATTCGAGCGGCAGGCTTACTTGGGTCAGCACGATCGTGGCGAGTGCTTGCTTTTCTTTATGATAGTGGATAGCCTGACGCAAGTTGAAGTCGGTCAATGCATCGCCGCTTATTACGACGAAGGTTTCATTGAGGAAGGTCTCGGCATTTTTAATGCTGCCGGCCGTTCCAAGTGGAATGTCTTCCTCGAAATAATGAAGCTGTACTCCATATTTGGATCCGTCTCCGAAGTGATTGCGGATGATCTCTGGCAAATATTGCACAGTAACAGCGATTTGATGAATGTCGTATCGTTTGAGCAATTCAATAATGTATTCCATGCACGGCCGATTCAAGAGAGGAACCATTGGTTTAGGGGTACCAAGTGTCAACGGTCGCAGCCGTGTTCCTTTGCCGCCTGCCATAATTACTGCCTTCATTGAGCGATCACTCCTTCATATACTTGTCTCGTTGACACAGCTATCGTGTTCCAATCATATTGCGCTTGAACCTTCTGCTGTGCTCTTGCAGCCATTTGAGCTGCATGCTCGGGATGAGTAAGAAGATCCGTGACATGCCATGCCAATGATTCAATATGTCCAGGGAGTGCCTTGTATCCATCTACAGCATGATCAATGATTTCGGCAAGCCCACCCGTATCTGATACGACAACAGGTGTTCCGAACCGCATCGCTTCAAGTGCTACGATACCGAAAGGTTCATATAGACTTGGAAATACGCACACCGATGAGGCTGCAATCCATGCATCACGGGCATCATCCTGTACAAATCCAGCGAAAAGGATATGCTCCTGCAATCCTAACTGCTTGGCTTGATCCTCTAATTGCTGTCTCATTGGTCCAGTCCCGGCGATAATCAGCTTCGTTTGAGGAACAGCTTGTAAAATAAGCGGCATCGCCTCAATGAGAATATGAATGCCTTTCTCGTACACAAGTCGGCCAACATAGAATAAGAGCGGGGAATCTGATAAGTCATGGTGATCTAGGCCCTTGAATTGTACAGTTGGAGCTGCTGTTCCGATCGCATCGACTCCATTGGGTATCATCGTAACGCGCTGTTTGGGAAGTGCGAACAGGGAAGCTACCTCCATTACCATGGCATGACTGCACACGATGGTATGGTCTGCCTCCGCGGTTAGACTCAGTTCCATATCATGGATTCGCTGCTGAAGCGGACTCGATAGGTTACCATGATTGCGTCCGTGTTCGGTGGCATGAATGGTGGCAACAAGCGGCCAACCGTAGGTCTGCTTCAAATCAGCTGCGGCGGAGTAAGCGAGCCAATCATGGGCGTGTATAAGGTCGAAAGTAAGTCCAGCGTGTACGAGATCATCAACTAATGAAGAGATAGCGGCATTCATATGAAATACCCAATCCATAAAGTCTAGCGGTGCAGATGTGTGAATAAGCGGCACACGATAGACGTGAACTCCGTCCATTTGCTCATAGTCAGGCGCCCCCGGTGTTTCGCGCGTAACAACATGAATCTCGCAATGCTTTCTGCTTAAATGACGGGACAGATCATATACCGCACGAGATAGTCCGCCAACAACGAGTGGTGGGAATTCCCAGGCGATCATTAAAATTCGCTTGCTGGAACGATATTGTGGATGATGAGCCGTAATAGGTTGGGGACTGTAAAATGGCATGGTTCGATTTGGAGGCGGATAGGCTGCATTGAGTTGGTGCAATCGTTCGGATGATCGTCTAGCTCCGATTGATAGAAGCCGATAGTCGACAGACGGGAAGCAAGGATATTCATTCTCCATGATGCTAATCAGCACTTGATCATAGATGCCCCGCTCTATCATGTCTAACAAGGTATGGCAGCGATCAAGATGCTGCGTCGTCCGAATCCCGGCGTACTCGGTTACAGTACCTGCATCCACGATGAACGCCCAATCGCTGCTTGCAGCGAGCATCCATTCTGTAATGGCTTGATTCAAGGTTCGCTCTTGAATGGCGCGGAAGCTTGTGTTGATTTCTTTCTCCATTCTAGCGGTGATGTGTACGATCCGATCCTCTGCCTCATGGAGAGGCGGGTACATCCAATCATTACCTTCATGCAGCCATACGTCCGCATAGCCTCCTCGACCCCAACTGCAGAAGGATAGACATGCGTTTTCTTGCTCTGGATATCGCTTTAAATAATCATTCGGCGACACGAACTCAATACGTTGATTGTGCTTGCTGGATCGTTCTGACTGTTCCCGGAATAACGCTTCAATCCATAACGGGCCTTCAAACCACCAATGGCCGAATAGTTCCGCATCATAGGGACAGATGGCTATTGGAAGGCGATCTCCCGGCATATTGACCCTATGAAGCTGCTGCTCCCTGTTGTTTAAGAAGTGGCGAGCGTGTTCCTTTGCTTTTTGCAGAGCCCATTCTGGATGATAGGCCTCTTTAGGAACGCCATGAGCGCCGGTAATACGATAATATTTAAGTCCAGTATTGATTCTGGCTTCGTTGTCCAGCAGGTGGGGACGGATGTAATCCCATTCTTCCGCATTGCCCCAGCCGAGATCGAACCCAATATCACGATAGTATTCTCGATAGTCATAATCACCGGGATACCCTTCGTGCGTGCTCCATACTTGTCTTGATGAATCTGGATCGCGTGCGAAAGCGAATACTCCGCCGCCTGTATGGATAGGAGCATAATGCATGGATGCTGGCTGCGGTATTGCGTTGACGAAGCCATGATGATCCACGATAAAATATCGGATTCCGCATTCTTGAAGAAGTGGATCTAGCTCTGGAGTATAGGCGCATTCAGGCAGCCATATTCCATCAGGCCTTCTGCCGAGCAAACGCTCATGCTCCCGCATCCCCACCTCAACTTGCAAATAAGCCATAGAGGGCTGCTTGATCAATGGGAGGAAGGTATGAGTTGCAGCACTTGTCATGCATTCCAAATGCCCTTTTTGGACATAATGCCGATATCCATCAATGATGTGTCCGTCAAGCTGGGAATAAACAGCCTTTAATTGGTGCCACCGCTCTGCATACATTGCCGCGACGGCTTGCAGCTCTTTGTGGCTGGCCAGCCTCTTTACCTCAGATTCAGCCAAACCGATGGAACGCTGCATATGCGCTTCAAAGCGAGACTTCATTTCGGCATCATCCATCATGGATAATAAAGTTGGGGTCAAAGTCATCGTCAGGCGAAACGGAATATGATCTTGCTCAAGCTGGCCAAAGGTATGAAGCAGAGGCAGGTATGTTTCCATCATTGCCTCGAAAAACCAGCGTTCTTCTAGAGTGTGCTTTATATACGGGTGGCGTACATAAGGCAAATGTGCATGCAGCACGAGGGATACGAATCCCTGCGTATGAGTGTCGGTATGAGAGCTAGTAGGGATAATTGCGTTCATTCACGAACTCCTTCTCGATTTTCATATAGCGTATAGGAAGAGAATGATGGAAATAGTGCTTCCGTTTCCGATTGCCCGAGCTGAACAGCTTGTAAGGCATGATCCATCTGTTCAGAAAGCTCACCGTATGTTTGCAGGTAGGGGGTATGGATGATTGTTGATCGCGCAAGCGGTACAAAGGAATGCGTTGCTGTCATGAACCCATAATCAGCTATGTACGAATGATAGGGTTTGAGAGGGCGAAGATATACGGAGCCCTCATGCGATTCCACCGTATGCAGTAATACGTGGTTAGATGTGCCCAGCTTGCAATGATGCAGATCCGCTTGCTTTATTTCATATAGCTGGATGGCTTTTTTTAATTCGCTCCACTTCATTCGATAATGCCGCTCTACGGCTACTTGAGTTCGTGCAGTGATGAACCAATAGGCGAATAAAGTATAGGGATCCTTAAGTAAAAGCTGCAAGACAGAATGTTGACGATAGGATGAATGTGTCCGTGCATCGGCAGCAGGAATAAGCTCTCCTCCTTTCCTGGAATCGCTATAAGCTTCAACCTAATACTATCCATATAGTCTGTAATTCATGTCTGTTCCTTTTATGAATATTTGAAAAAATAATTGGAACCTTTGAAAATAACAATCAAAATAGCTGAAAGAAATCAATTCTTTTGCATTAGCAGACATGTGAGGCTGGCAAATAAGCCTCATACATGCTCATGGCGCTTCTGCATGCTGATACCCATCATGGTTTCCGACAGCCTCATGACATCATCGTATTGATTGTCAGAATGCATCAGTTGCTCAAACCAGCTTGACGACACAGAGGAAAATGCATCTTGCTTTCCGTCAGCATAATGAACAACTAATTTGTGGTTTAATTCGTCATACTGTACGTATTGAATTTGCTTCGAGGCGATGAACAGTACATTTGATTTCATTAGTATGCCTCCCGCGGTCTGTAATAATTACATCTATATGCCCATGGGCATGTAGTTATACGCGGCGAGCTGGAGGTAGGACAATTGAAGGAAGTTTTATCAGAAATAAAGGAATTATAAGTGGGGGCATCGAATACACTACAATAATCTAAGCTTTCCGCAGAGCGAGGAGGGAGAACATGAGCTTTTGTTGTGGAGCAAGCATGATCGGAACGACAGGTACCCTGCAGCATTATCGAACACGAATTCATAATGTTCCCCTGCTGCTGTGTCCGGTCTGTCATCGCATTGAGGTTCATTACTTGGTTGAAAGCGAATATGAAATTTTGGCGGAATATTCATCGGATGATGGTGCTGAGGAAATTGACTTTCGAGACTATGTGCATACGGATGACGAAGGCATGTTCGAGAACTGCATTAATCAAGAGCATGATGATCCGCTTGAGCTGGTAAAGACGCAAATTGATAATGCGCTTGATTTGCTTGCGTTGGCCAAGCAGTGGAATGATACACAGTGGGAAGCCGAGTTGAAGCGGCGCTTGGCATTAATGAGCCGCCGAAGAGCGAAGTTATTGAAGCAGAAATAAGTGTAAGCTTGATAGAGAAAGAGGCGGCGGCCAATCGTCTAGCAGCGTGCTCCGTGGCGCGCTCATTGTAGGGCGATAGGCGCAAGGCGCCTCTTTGATGTGCATGGATGCAGGCATTTTAGCTTACTTTTAAGGGAATTGAGCTTATTTGTCCATTTTCGACATTATCTAGTGTTGACGATTTTGCCAAAAGTTTACTATGATGAAGCTGTTGGGACGAACCTGCATACGGTTACCGTACAAATGAGGTGAGCCACATTGACCACGGACTGCAAGCTGCAAGAACGGAATGAAAGTGAGTGGAGACAACGATACTCTAAAGAGCTGTGGAATTATATCATGAACGGGGACGAGCATAGTTTGGTTGTAGCAAGAGAATTAGCGACTGAGCTAAGTCCTTTGGAGCCACAGCAAAATCTGTTGAGCGTTCATGAAGATGCTATGTTCACGGTTCTGGCCCATGTCGACTTGAATGATGGAGTGAAGGCGCTTCATCGTTCGTTCCTATTTTTCATTGAGTGGATAATAGCGATGAAGACAGAAGAGAGAGGCAAGGAGGGGATTGCAGTGGCGCTGAACCCGATTCGAGAGCCTTGGATTCAGTCCGCACAAGCTTTGTTTTCCACCAAGAGCGTTCGTGACAAATACGAGAACGTGCTTCAGCATATGGATAGCGGAATCGTATTATTTGATAGCAGTGGCGTACTATCATTTATTAATGTGGAGACCTCCAAGCTGCTGGATGTCCCACGCAAAGCACTGGTTGGCTGTTCCTTACGTGAGTTGCTTTTTCACCCGTTGCTGAAAAGGGACAAGCGTAAAATGCTTCTCCGTCTGTATAAAGATACTATCCTCCAAAGAAAGCGTTACCACGAATTCTCCGACCGTCTGGATCGACATTATCTTGTCACCGTTACATACGGAGATCAGATGGATGGCGATTATTTATTTAGCATTAAAGATGTGTCTGACTTCAAGCGCATTGAGCAAACGGCCTATCAAAATGATAAGCTGGCTATTCTCGGCAAAATTGCCGCTGCTATTGCACATGAAATCCGCAACCCGTTAACCTCAATACGTGGGTTTATACAACTGCTTAGGCCGCATTTAATGCAGCTCGGCAAGGAAGAGTATGCGAAAATTATTCTTGCAGAAATTGATCGGGCCAACGATATCATCTTTGAATTTCTGAATTCCTCGAAACCCTCAGCTCCTATGACCTCAGAAGTTCCCGTTTCTTCCCTTCTGCGCGAAGTTGTTCTTCTGACAGAAAGCGACGCCGTAATGAAAGGCTGTGAAATCGAGCTGGTTGACAACTCCGCCTCAGGTTCTTTATCTGTATCCATTGATGTGAAGCAAATTAAGCAGGTCATATTGAATATGATACGAAATGCGATTGACGCTATTGATGAAGTGGCCGACGTACGAAAAGGGCAAATTCGCATTGTCACGGAACGCGAAGGGCGGTTCGTTAAAATACATATTCGGGATAACGGAAAGGGCATGTCGCTAAAGACAATGGAGCGCTTATTCGATCCATTCTTTACAACGAAGGCTGATGGTACCGGACTTGGATTGTCTGTCAGTTACCGAATTATTAAAAATCATGGCGGAATGATCGAAGTAGACAGTCAAGAGGGCGAATGGACACTGTTTACGATTCGGTTGCCAATTGCATAGATACGGAAGGGGAAGAACCCTGCAGCACTGCAGCCAATGTCTGTCGTTACCGAACCACGGCGATCGCGGTTGTGGTACAATAAGGGAGACATTGGCATTCATCATTTTTTAATACAAAGGGATGATTACTTTATGAATCTAGCAAATGTAACTTGGATGAACGATGTGCAGTTTCTAGCACAATCATTGACTCCTGCTCAAGTTGAAGCAGATGCAGTTGTTGTAATTGGCACGAAGGCTGAGTTGGAGCAAGCATCTGGTTTTCCGGGAGCACAAGCTTGCGCAGCAGCGGTTCGCAGCGGCCTGTTTGCAGCAGATAGCTGCAAAACCCATGTACTGGCTACAGGAGAAGAGAAGGCTCCTGTTCTAATTGCAGTAGGTCGTAAGGATGAGGCACTAACAGAGAAGCAAGTTCGTCTTAGCCTTGCAGAGGCAGCTCGTGAAGCGGTGAAGCTCCGCCTGAGCCGTGTTGCAGTTATCGTACCTGAACAGCTTGTGCAGGCGGAAGCAGCAGCAGCGAAGTCCTTCGCGCATATGATGGTGGAAGGCTTCTTGTTGGGCGCTTATCAACGTGTTACCTACAAGAAGGATGCGAAACCAGCCCACACATTTGCATCCCTGACATTGTGCGCAGCTAATCTTGCAACAGAGGCATGGAACGAAGGCATTAAAACAGGACAAGCCTATGCACTCGGTACAACGTATGCGCGTGACCTGACGAACTTGCCAGGGAATGTGCTCGTTCCTGGCACACTCGCAGAGCAAGCGTTGGAGCTCGCTGAACAGTTCGGCTTCGAAGCACACGTGCTCGATGAGAAGCAAATTGAAGAGAAGGGCATGGGTGGTCTGCTTGGCGTAGGCAAGGGCAGTGTGAATCCTCCGCGCATGATCGTTCTGAAATATCAAGGCAAAGACGAGTGGACAGATGTATATGGTATTGTAGGCAAAGGGATTACGTTCGATACAGGCGGTATTTCCTTGAAGCGTGCTGCGAATATGGATGAAATGATCTGCGATATGGGCGGGGCAGCAGCAATGCTCGGTACGATGTCTGTTATTGGTCAGCTTCGTCCGCAAGCGAACGTGTTGTGCGTGATCGCTTCTGCGGAAAATATGCCTGCCGGCAATGCGTTAAAGCCGGGTGATGTGATTACCTCTTACAGCGGACGTACAATTGAAGTTCTTAATACAGATGCGGAAGGACGCCTTGTTCTTGCTGATGGCATGACCTATGCGAAGGAGCTTGGCGCAAGCAAGCTGATCGACGCAGCAACCTTGACAGGAGCTGTTGGCGTAGCACTTGGCTCGATTACAACTGGTGTTGTCACAAATGATGAAGCCTTCTTCGATACATTTAAAGCAGCTGCATCCCGTACGAACGAACTTGTATGGCAGCTTCCTTCCAACGAAGAATATTGGGATATGCTGAAGAGTGATGTTGCTGATTTGCGCAATTCCATTCCTGGCGGTGCAGGGACAATTACGGCTGGCTTGTTCGTTGGAACATTCGCAGACGAGTTGCCTTGGATTCACTTGGATATTGCAGGGACTGCGTTCTTGGGATCGGGCCGTGGTGTAGATCCGAAGGGCGGTACAGGGGTTATGGTTCGTACAATTGTGGAAACGATCTTGTCGTAAACGAGACGACGGATCCTTCTATTAGTAGGTGCATCGCATGTGCGGCGCACCTTTTTCTTTTTAATATCAATATCCTGTCATAGGGACATAGCACTTACTAAAAAAGCAAGGATGCGGTGTTATTCGCTTCCTTGCTTTTTGTATGTGTTGAATCAGGGAGTGCATAAAGAAATGTATTGGTTAACCAGTTGGAGCGTGTGAGTGCTTCTTTGGAAGACGGCTGCGTAAATCCGATTGCGACTTGACTGTTTTCAATTCATCTTGGGACATGCGCCGGCTTAACAGGTTGTTCACGATTAAGGCGCCTACTATGAGCAGCGTGCCGAACAGTTCGGCAAATGATACCGCATAACCCTGGATAACGGAAATAATGAACGATGTGGCAGGTACGAAGTTAATGAACAGCATGCCATTGATCGGCTTCAGTAACTGAACGCCTTGAATCCAGCTCAGCAATGCGAGCAGTCCGGCAACGAGAATCATGAAGCTCATTTCCGGTGCAATCGATGCAACAGCGCTGATGGATGGTGCATCCACCATGCCGAAAGAAGTCATAACGAGGACAACAGCCATTGTCGTCAACCCGCCATACAGTGAGCTGAGTGTTGAGAATCGAAGCGCAGACCATCCTGCAAATTGTCCGCTGCTTACGGTGTAAATTACCCACCCCGTAATGCCTGCAAATACAGACAACAGCGGCAGCAGCTTCAAGCCGCCGTTAGCAAGGGAATGCAAATCTCCTTTCGTAACGACGAAGACAACGCCGATAAATGCGGTAAAGACACAAGCGAGCGTCGACATTTTAGGCCGCTTCCGTGTAACGATCCATACGAATAGCACAGCAAGCATTGGCATGAATGATTCCATTATGGATGCAAGCAGGACACCTGATTTGCCGAGCTGCTGCTGTCCCCAGAATACACCGAAGTTATAAATGGTGAATCCAAATAGACCGAGCAGCCATATTCTAAAGGTTTGCCCTTTCGTATTGAATGCAGCTTTGCCTTCCTTGAAAAATAACAGGGCAGCTAATAATATTCCGACGATACTATATCGAATACCAGAGAACCAGAACGGATCGATATGATGCAATGCGCTTTCGGCAATCGGGAACATTGCTCCCCATGCTACTGCTGCAAAAAGACAAAACAAAGCTCCTTGCCAAAAATGTTTCCTACTCATGATGCCATTCACTCCCACTTCACACGTTGCCAAGCGATATCTGTCTTTGAGACTGCTTAGCAATTCTGATATATAGTAATGTTTGATAACAACTGAAAATTCATAGTATGACTTTTTTGATATCTTGTAAAATAATTGAAAGTGATTTAAGATATCACTATTAATGATATCAGACATAGGGAATGAAGGAGATAGCAGGATGGACTTGAGTGACATTTATATTTTCATGTCCGTCGTTGAGCATGGAAGTGTGAGTCGTGCGGCTGAAGAGATGGGGTATGTGCAGTCGAACGTAACGGCACGTATTCGAGCATTGGAACAGGAAATTGGCCATCCGCTCTTCCATCGCCATCGCAGAGGCATGACGCTGAATGCGGAAGGCCGCAAGTTGCTCTATTATGCGGAACGGATGTCGATGCTCATAAGCGAGATGAAGAAGGCTTTTCAGGACAGTGACGATCCGGTCGGCAATCTGCTCATTGGCTCGGTAGAGACGGTCGTAGGACTTCCGGATATATTGAGTTTGTTCTATCAGAAATACTCGAAGGTTGATCTGTCGTTGATGGCTGGCGTTACAGACAAGCTTACAGAGGAAGTGCAGGAATATAAGCTGGATGGGGCATTTGTATCCGGGCCGGTAACGGCAACAAATGTGGAGCAGTATCCGGTATTTGAAGAGGAACTGGTGCTTGTATGCGGCAAATGTGTCGTAGACGGAAAGCAGCCATTATTCAACGTGAGGGAATTACTGCACCGACCGCTGCTCGTCTTCCGCAGAGGATGCGGCTATCGAGCTAAGCTGGAGCAATGGATGCAGCTTGAAGGCATATCGCCAACGAAGGTGATGGAATTCGGGACATTGGAGACGATTATCGGTACAGTCGTTGCAGGGCTTGGCATCACAGTCGTTCCACGGGCCGCAATAAGACGTTTGGAGAAGGAAGGCGAACTGCAAGTATTCGCCATACCGAAGCCGTTCAATATGGTATCCGTTGTCTATATTCGGCGCAGTGATACGTATATGGGGGAAGCGGAACGCCGCTTTATGGAGACAATCGAGGAAGTGCGCGAGAAGCGTCGGATACTGGAGCATCTGCCTGTGTAGTAAGTAAATCGGATAATGGACATAATACAAGTAAGGAATATCTATGGTTATAGAGAAAATAAAGAGAAAGGATGGTGCGGCAGCACCATCCTGTTTTGATATTCATCTGCTCATTTCGAGATTGATTATGCAATATTGGCATTAGCTCAGTAAAGTAGATACTAGCTTCGCCAATGGATTTCGCTCGAACTGCTCTTAAGCAGCCGCCCTGCAATAAGGAATGGAAGATACAAGACAATGAACATGCCAAATGCGACCGTCTCCAATGACAGGAGATACCATGGATAAGGCCCCAACACATCCAATAAGGAGGCTGTTTCGGGCTTATGAGCCAAGAACATGTAGTTGCCGCCCGTTATGTAATTGATTCCCCCGACTACGACCAGCAGCACATTCAGGAACAGCATCGCATAGCCGATCGATTTCCAAGTAGGCTTAGCGTGTTCCACCCACACCATATACAGCACCGCTAGGATAATCGCGATATGCGCAAGAAAGAATTGAATGAACCGGAAATGGGGGAATGGGTAGTCCAGAGCAGGTGTCAGCAGTGCCTGCAGCGCCCCCGCAATACCTGTGAAATAGACGATCTGAAAAATCTTCTTGCTTCGGAAAAAAAGCATGAGTACACACATGTATAACGAGATACTGCACAGCTCAAATGGCAATGTGTTAGAGGCATGGAATATGCCTGTGGCTAGATACCAAATATTCAACGCTGCTTCAGATAGAATAAGCAATCCCAACAATACATATCTGACGCAACGATTGCGCTTCTCCTGTTGGAGCCAATGTCGGCAGCGATAGAATAGGAGCACAGCCGAGATGAACAGCAGCAGTGCTCCAATATGAGATACAGAAAATGCTTGGAACGTATCCGTTATCTGTGGGGAGAACCAAGACATGAGAAGAGATATCCCCCTTTATTGTAGTAGTTTCTGAATGTGTGAAGAGGCATGTGGGCCATATTAGGTATTAACCAATTGCTCCGGCTGTGCTTCTTCCGTAGAGGACTGTTCACCTTGCCAGAGCAGCTGCATTTCTGGAGATGTTGCGAGCAGCTCGCTTAATGTTCCCTCTGCCTCGATGCAACCATCCTTCATGACGATAATATGATCAGCCCTGCTTAAGGCAGCGCGGCGATGTGACACGGCAATACAGGTTGCGTCGCGTTCCGTGAACAATCGTTCCCAGAGCAGTTGCTCGGTTTCTACATCTAGGGCGCTGGACAGATCATCGAACAAGTACAACTCTGATTGTGTCATCATCATTCTGGCTGTTGCCGCTCGCTGAATTTGTCCGCCAGAGAGCATGACGCCGCGTGGTCCCACATACGTATCGAGCCCATTCTCAAGCTGCTCGATATCTCGCTCCATGACGGCCAGTCGAATGGCCCGCTCCAAGGCATTCTCTTCTTGAATGCTGCCCATGATAATATTCTCTCGCAGCGGATCGCTGAATAAGCGAGGCACCTGGGGTGTATAGGCAGCTTTAGGCGGAATCAGAAAGGAAGCGGGATCGATCTCCTTTCCATTCCAACAAATTGTTCCTTCCGACTTTTGCAGCAATCCTAGTAAGGTACGCATCAGCGTTGACTTCCCTGAGCCGATTCGGCCAGTGATGACGAGGAACTCGCCCCGCTTCATGCGGAAGTGAATGTTGCGAATGCCATTCTCCGAATTCGGATAAAGAAAGGATACATCCTTTATCTCCAAGGTTTGCAGCCGCTCCTCCGGTTGAAGCGAGCGAACAGGATCTTCAGGAGGCTTTCCATGCAAATATATCTTACTATGTTCAACGATGCGATCTTCCTCACCCGGCTGAAACAGGATGCGCATGCGATCAAGGGACACCCGAAGACGCTTGTGTTGAAACACCATATAGCCGAACAAGGAAATACTGAAAGCAAAGTTCGTCAGATAAGAAGTGAACAGCGCGAAATCACCTACTGTAAACCGCCCAGCCTGCATCTCCGCTGCACACATAAGCAGAATGCCGCCGGTACTAATGGTGAGCACATGCTGATTGAGCGATTTCATCCATTGTGTAAAGAGTGTGTCTTTAAGGGCTGCCTGACGGCGATTTTCATTAAGATCGACGAACCGCTGATGCACATGGCGTTCAGCCTGCCCCAGCTTCAGTGCTTGAACAGCACCGAATATTTCCGCAATGAACCCGGTAATTTTCGATGTTGCTTCTCGATTTAGTTGGCTGTAGCGACGTGCGCGGTTGCCCGATAGATTGTTCAGCAACGTAACCGCGAGAAGCGGTAAAATAGCTACTGCTGTAATGAGCCAATTGATATTGGCCATAATGACGATGGATACGAGCGTAAAGGCCAATCGTCCCCAGAAGTCGACCCATGATTCCACATATTCGATGACTTCATTGACATCATCGCGGAATCGGCTGGCTGCATCTCCAGGTGATGCAGGGAGATGGCGGCCTGGCCAGCGCATAATGCCGGCCAGCATATTGGTGCGCAGTACGGCTTGAAGATGATAAATGTAAGTCACCCATTGATAGAATGCGGCGAAGAACACACCGACGCGCAGCATTCGAAAAATAGCGATCACAATGAGCGGCACGGCCAGCCACATATAATCATGAGATTGTGTCGTTGCTCTGTCGAAAAACCATTGCATACCTAGTCCAAGAAACAGTGGAATGGAGTGGAATATGCCCCACAGCACCCCGTTCAGCAGGAAGAGCGTAGGGCGGAACTGGAACAAGCGAATCATAAAGTGCGTGACAGTCATGCCAATTCCTCCTCTCGTCCTGTTCTCAGCAGCATTGCATAATGCGAGGATGGATCGCTGGCCAACTCCTCGCGTGGACCCAGCTCAACGATTCGTCCATGCTGCAGCACCATGATCGCATCTACTTGCTCCAGGGTAGCCAAGCGATGAGCGATAATGATGCCCGTACATTGTTCCATTAGCTGATCTACTGCGGTTTGGAGCATCGCTTCCGTAGCCGCATCGAGCCGGGACGACGGCTCATCAAGCACGATTATGCTCGGATTCGTTAGGAAGACGCGAGTTAAGGCGAACAACTGGGCCTCTCCAGCGGATAGCGAAGTTCCACCGGAGGATAAGTGGGAATCGAGTCCGTTCGGGAGCGCATCGATCCATTGACGCAGTCCAAGTCTATCGGTCGTCTCGAAGATGCTCTCATCCGTTATCTCAGGGTCGAATAAAGTTAGATTGTCACGCAGTGTTCCATCAAAAAGCTGAACATCCTGCGTCACCATCCCGACTCGGCGATACAGTGTCTCCAGCTTTAAGCTGCGAATATCCTCACCGCCAATGCGGATGATGCCGCTGTCTATGTTGTACAGACGAAGCAGAAGACGGCTAATGCTGGATTTGCGCTGCCGGTTCGCCCGATGATGCCGAGACGCTGACCGGGCTGAACCGCAAAGGTTATATCGTGAAGTACAACCTTCTCCTCGTTATAGCCGAAGGTGACATGATCGAATTCCAGTCCCAATGCTCCATCTGGCAGTTGCTCCTTCGTACCATCTACAATCTCACTTTGAAGGGAGAGAAGCTCTTGCGAACGCATCATGCCGGATTTGGCCTTCTGAAATTCTTGAATTTGATCTCCCAGTTGCTCGATAGGTGTGTTCAGCATTTGTGTATATTGAAAAATAAGAAAAAGAGTACCAAGCGATATTTGACCAATGAGATAGTAATGCACGCCTAAGAGCAGCACAACTGTAACCGCTATAGCAAAGAGTACCACCGTCGTATTCCACGGAACGACCCGCAGCATCCATGCTTTGCGCCCTGTTCGGAACACCTTGTGCATTGCCTGGTGGAATCGATTGATGACATAAGGAACGGCTCCATTTGCCTGTACATCCTCTATGCCTGCAATTCGTTCTTCTATAAGACCAAATAAGGATGCGCTTGCAGCCCGTTCATCCTTGGAAATGCTGACCCCCATGTTGCGAATGAATGTCATAAATCCAATCGACAGCAGGGTAAAAATCGCCATCGCGAGTGCGATAGGCCAATTCACGGTAAACATGAAGCCAAGGATGCCAGCCAGCAGAATGAAGCTGCCGATAACCTGAACAATGAACATCGCAAAAAAATTGGACATACCAGTAACGTCGCCGTCAATCCGTTCAATCATTTCCCCAGGCGTCTTGCGATTATGAAAATGCATATCCAGCCCAAGGCAATGCTTGAGCAGATCTGCGCGCAAGGTGTTGGTGGCACGCCATGATATATCGTTGCCCAGATAACTGATGGCGACGGTAATGAGCTGGGTGAGGGCAGCAATAATCAGATATAAGCCTGCGAGTAACAGCAGGGTAGATAGTGTGCCTTGTGAGGCTGCCGTATCAATAAATTGCTGAACAATTTGCGGGTTAACGAGTTGAAATGCGGTAGATACGAGCAGCATAACCAAGAGAAAAAGCAAACGCCCTCTCACTGGGATTACATATCGAAGCAGCCAAGACATCGATAGCGAAGTGTTGCGCGACATAGCCTTACCTCCAATCGTGAACGACATGAAGCTTCCCATCATCGGCTTGAGAAGAGGAGTCGAATGAAATAATTTCTATCATACACTAAATAATGGGAGGTTCAATGTAAAAATTGAATTAAATTGTTTGTTCCGCCTTTTCATCCGTTTGCTGCTGTAGTGGTTAGGAAGCAGAAGCATTCATGACATGAGGTGAAACAAAAGAAAACATGATTTTACCAGAAAAAGTAATGCCACACCTCTAATAACGAAAGCGCTTTCTATTTACAATGTGGGGCAGAAACAACATCTTTTAAGCGACAAAAAAGGAGGTGATGAGTCCCAGCTTGATACACACGCACTGGTCAACTGCGTATAACTCCCAAATCGTTCTCCTTCGGATGGAGAACTAGGAAAGGTGGTAATTGTAATGAGATACATCTTGCTGAGACCGTTGTCCTTCTGGCTTGTCGCCATTCTCCTCTTCTCCTCGATGCTGCAGACTGTGCCTAATCTCGCACAAGCAGAGGCCGCTGTGCCTCCCCTCGAACATCAGCTTGACTCTTCGGTTGGATCTGATCCTGTTACGCTTGTCTCGCAGGATGCATCGCAGACGCTTCTTATTAGCGATATGAATGCCCCTAGGGATTCATTGAGGAATAAAACGGATTACTTGGCCCTGTATACGAGCGGGGCTGGAGTAACGAATACAGTGTATGGCAATGAAGTATTCGTCAAAAAATACGAGATGGCTATTGTCGTCAATTCCCACAGTGTTGTCGAAGCCGTATATGGCCCGGACGCCGACCCACCGGTGTCATGGGACGATGACATCCGCATTTCCATTCCTGAGGAAGGTTACATCGTGCTTTCCGGTGGAACCACATGGGACTCTTCCATTCATCAAAAACCACTATTTCACCATTATGGCGTTGGAGATCGCATTCGACTAATGAGAGGCGGCAAGGAGGTAACGGCGGCCGATTTCCGCAATCAGAAGCCTGACCCTGAGCCGGAATTGAAACCGGAGCTGCATCTCGTAACCCCTTCGGAATCAAAGGTAACGGTACCGATGATCGAGGTCAAAGGTTATGTAGCCAATTATCGAGAAAATCAGAATATTCAGGTTACGATTGGGGGGAAACAAGCCAGTATTACAGCGAACGGAAGCTTTATGCTCCCCGTATATTTGATTGCTGGGGTCAACAGCATAACGGTTCGCTTGATGAAGGGTGATTTAGAGCTGGCCATGTCCCAGCTTACCGTTACTTATGACCGTTCCGGGCAGGGCTCTGATTATATTGAGGTGGAGGCTGCACCAATCGATGTAACCATTGAAATTCAAGGGCCGCGGCATAAAATTGATGTCGTAGATGCAGATCTGTCCCAACACGGCAATGTCGTTGCCTTGTTTACCCGCGATTATGGCTCCACTCTTGTCATCCCTCAATATAATGTCGCTGTGCAGGTCGATGAGCACAATCGCGTACTCCGTGTCGTCAATCCTTCCATTAATGGCAAGCCGCCTGTCTGGACGGGGCCAACTACACTGGAAATCCCTGACGGCGGGTATGTGCTAACGGCACAGGATGACAGCTACGCGTCGAATTACATCAAGCGGTATCTGGCTGTTCATTTCAAGGCTGGGGATCAAATCAAGCTTCGCAAAAATGGCGAGGTTGTCTCCGTTAGAGATGTGATGAGCGGGAATGGCGCAATCGCAAGAATAGTGCTGGACAATGACTCCATGTATACGGTTACGGATCAACAGACGATCATTACTGGACGTATTATGAATATGGATAACCCTGCTGCAACCGTGTTGTTCATGAATGGAAAGCAGGAGACATTCGGTGCGGACGGTTCTTTTTCCGTTCCGGTACCCCTCAACAGCGGTACGAATTATGTGGATATTGCGGTCATGAAGAATGGCAAAGAACAGGATAAGCGGCATATTGTTGTATTCAGCAGACCAGGATTTGCCCCGAAGAAGGAAGTTATATTGTGGGTAGATCAGGCTGCCAATGCAAGGAAGTTCCAATCCAGTGAGCAGGTGCAGGCCTTCCTGAAAAAAGCGAAGGACATGGGCGTGACAACGATCATTTTCGATGTGAAGGGGGTTGAGGGATTCGCATCCTACAAAAAGAATGATCTAACGGGAAGACCGTATGTCAGTGAGATAAAGGCGCCGGAGAAGTCTGGCTCCAACCCGAATCTCGATCTGCTGCAGGAATTCGTCACCCATGGCCATGCGCTCGGCTTAAAAGTGCACGCATCTGTGAATGTATTCGCGGAAGGCTCGATTGCCCATAATGAATATGCCGTGCTCGATCAGCACTTGGATTGGGAGGAGCGCGTGTATGTTCCGGAAAATAACGGGGAAATCAAGCGTCTGCGTGATAGCGCGAAAAAGGGGCTCGTTGCCTTTGTCAATCCATCTCATGATGAGGGTAGAGCCTATCAGCTAAAAACGTTCGAGGAAGTGATCAAAAACTACGATGTAGACGGAGTTGTACATGATAGAGGGAGGTATGATAACGAAACCGCTGATTTCAGCGATATTACCCGAATCAAGTTTGAGCAGTTTTTGCAGGCAAAAGGTAAGCGTCTGCAGAACTGGCCTAACGATATTTATCGCTATGAGCAGAATACCCGAATCTATGGACCACTTATTCAAGAGTGGTGGGAATTCCGCTCGCAGACAATTAAGAGCTTCTTCGGTGAAGTAAAGGCATTGGTTGATTCCTATGAAGCTTCGACGGGACGTACAATTCAGGTGTCTTCCTATGTCGGTTCATGGTATGAAACGTACTATTTGAATGGCGTCAATTGGGGAAGTGCTAATTTTCGCTATGATGAAAGGTTGGGACTCCCTGATCAATCTGTATATACCCCTGAATATTACGGTACAGGATATATTGAATACTTGGACTTCCTTATGATTGGCGCCTATCAGACAACGAGTAAGGAAGTAAAGAAATACATTACGCTCGGTAATATTGTCACCAACGGGGAAGTTCCGCTCTATGCGGGAATCTCGCTGGTGAACGTGCAGTCTCCGTCCATGCAGAGGGAGGCATTCCAAGCAGGATTAAGCACGACGAACGGGCTGATGCTATTCGATGCGTCGCAGATCAACTGGCCGATTGCCGCTGCTGCGCTGAGGGATGAAGAATACGTGAAGGATTACCAGCTTGGCATCAGCTTGCCGAATAGCCCAAATTCATTTCTGGAGGGGAATTATTATAATGTGAACCGAGTCGAAGGAAATGTAAATGTACTTACTGATGCGTTCGGTTATTCAACGGGCACGAATCAATTTGGAGTCGAAGTAGTAGTTGATGCTTCCGGTCAGGTGACGAAGGTGGTCAATCGCAATCAAGCTATTCAGTGGAATTGGGCAGTGCCAGAGCAAAATAATAGCATCATCCCGCAAGGGGGATTTGTCATTACGACCGTTGATCCTTCCGGGACGAGTACGCTGCGTCAGCTTGTGGCAAATGCATATGATACAGGCAATTCAGTACGGGCAGCTGTACTCAGCGGATTGAAGGATGATGAAGGACGAAAGACATCGAGCCGAGAGATATGGGTAGAGGGTCAGGTTGAAGTGCTGGGCACGGGGAAATCTGAGGTTTATTTAAACGGGCAGGCCGCAACGGTGGGTGCGAGCGGTACGTTCAAGTCCGTCATCCCGCTGTCCGTTGGCCATAACAGTGTTACCGTCCAAGTATTTGTCGACAAGATCAAAACAAACAGTCGAACGATTGATATCACCCGCACCGGTTCTGGAGATACAGACTCGAATTCAGGGGATTCAAGCCAATCCGGCGGTGCAGTTGTATCGCAGCAGCCTGCAGCTCCTGCTAAACCAGAGCGTTTGTCCATTTCGCATAGGCAGAATAAGGACGGTCAATTCGTAACTGAGGCAAGGATTAATCTTGCACCGATGCAGGCAGAAATCGAGCAATTCAAAAAGCAATCATCAACTGCTCCGATTTTTACCTATAGCATCTCCAACGTTCAGGATGTACTGGATATCAGTTTACCGGTGAAGGGCGTGCTGCAGGCTGCGGAAGAGTTTTCGCAGTTGAAGCCGAGCATACGTATCGAATCATCGTTCGGAGAGCTTACTCTCCCGCTTCATGCCTTGAGATCAGCATTAGGCAGCAGCAGCGTTCAGAAAACAGAAGAGCTTCAGATTCAGATCAGAACGCTAACAAAAGAACAGGATAAAGAGCTGCAGAAACGATTGGCAGTTGAAGGAGCTCTACAGCTTGGGTCACCGTTCGAAATTGAATTTGCCGTGAAGGATGGGGATAGAAAGCAAGCAACCACATTGAGTCGCGTGCGGGCTCAGTTTGACTACAAGCTTCCGGCCGCAATATCTGATAAAAATCGAGTTACGGCAATTTCGTATGATCGACATTTGGGACGAATCTCCTTCCTCCCTGCCTTGTTCGAGTCTCGAGATGGAGTCTTGGAAGCATCGCTTCAGCTATCGGAGACAGGCATCTTTACCATTGCTGAGGTGCAGTCACCTATTTTTGCTGATATTCAGGGACATTGGGCAGAGACAGACATTTTACTGCTGGCATCCAAGCTCATCGTGAAGGGGACGAGTGATACCCGCTTCGATCCTGGCGATCCGTTGACGCGTGCTCAGTTCACGACTATGCTGGTGCGGGCCCTCGGCATGAAGGAGAAGACAGATGTTTCACCTTTTTCAGATATTCAGCCCAAGGATTGGTATGCAGGCGCAATAGGAGCAGCTGTTGAGCAGGGACTGATTCAAGGCGATAACGGACGTTTCCGTCCGAATGATAGGATCACGCGGGAGCAGATTAGTATGCTGCTAGCCAGAGCAGCCGAGCTTGTAGGGATGAACCTTGCAGAGGGGAATACGGAGGAGCTTCTCCGAGCGTTCAAGGATCGGAGCAAGATTGCTTCGTGGGCCAAGGATGCGGTAGCGAAGGTCGTAAACAATGGATTAATGGAAGGACGTTCTTTTGACCATTTTGTGCCGAATGGAACGGCCACACGCGCAGAAGCTGTTGTAGTATTGAAGCGGCTGCTGCAGCAGGCAGGGTATTTGAACCGATACTAAACAGAGCTTGATACGGGGTCTCCTTATACCGCCAATTGCTGAGTATCTGGTATGAGGAGACTTGTTTTTGTTTATTTGCAAGTATATATCGTAGTAAAATGAGGATGTGCTTGGATACGACTACATTGTGGAAAAAAGGAGCGATGGAAGAATGGCGACGCAAGCAGCACGAATGAAACGATCAGAAGTCCCTCTGGAGGCAACTTGGAGATTGGAGGATTTGTTCGAATCAGACGCAAAATGGCTTGAGGAATTGCAAGCGATTACAGCTGATTTGGGCTCGGTTACTCGATTTACAGGCAAATTGCATGAAGATGCCGGAACTCTGCTGGCTTGTCTGGAAGCAATGGAGGCCATTTGGAAACGTGAGCAGTTATGCGGCAGTTATGCGCATTTACGATGGACGGAAGACAGCACGAATCCAGTGAATCAAGGGAATAACAGCCGTGCGCAGGATATGCTGGCTGAAGTGTCAGTTGCTCTATCCTTCTTCGAGTCTGAAGTTAGTAACATGGGGGACGAGGTATTGTCCGCTTTTTATGAAGAAGAGCCTAAGCTACTGGAATTCAAGCCTTATTTGGATCAAATTGCAAGCAATAAGCCGTATCGACTGAGCAGTGAGACCGAATCGACGCTTGCAGCACTTGGCAGTGTCTTACGAGCACCGTACAAAATTTATAATCAAATCAAGCTTTCGGACATGTCGTTCGAATCTGTTACCGATCAGGAGGGTACGACATACCCGCTATCTTTTGCCTTATTTGAGAGTCGATATGTGGGCTCCCCAAATACATACTTGCGCAGAGAAGCATTCCGATCATTTTCCGAAACCCTGTATGCCCACCGCAACGGGATTGCGGCTGCGTATGCGACAGAAGTGAAGAAGCAGGTCGTGCTGGCAAAGCTTCGCGGATATGATCATGTAACAGATATGCTGCTGCATAATCAACAAGTGACGAAGCAAATGTACAACGCCATATTAGATACGATACAAACCGAGCTTGCTCCGCATATGCGAAGATGGGCAAATCTTAAGAAGCGTGTTCTTGAGCTGGATGAGCTTCGCTTTAGTGATTTGCATGCGCCGTTCGATCCTGAATATAATCCGGAAATTTCGTTCGAGGCCGCAGCGAGGCAGGTGGAAGAGGCGCTGCAGGTTATGGGGCCAGAATACGCAGCAATTATCGGGGAAGCCATTCAGAATCGTTGGATTGACTATGCGGACAATGTAGGCAAATCGACAGGGGCATTCTGTTCATCGATCTATGACGCCCATTCCTACATTTTGATGACATGGACCGGAAGTATGCGAGGGGCATTCACCTTGGCTCATGAGCTTGGCCATGCTGGACATTTTATGCTGGCTCATAAACATCAGCGAATAACGAACACGCGTCCATCGCTTTATTTTATTGAGGCACCATCCACGATGAACGAGATGCTGCTGGCTGACCACTTATTCCGTCAGTCGAACGATCCTCGAATGAGACGCTGGATTATTACACAACTGTTGAGTACGTACTATCATAATTTTGTAACGCATCTGCTGGAAGGCGAAATGCAGCGCCGGGTGTATGAGCTTGCTTCACAGGGAGAGCCTATTACGGCCGATCTTTTGTCGCAATTGAAGGGGCAGGTTCAGAGCGATTTCTGGGGAGACGCCGTTGTGATGGATCCAGGTTCAGAACTGACTTGGATGCGTCAGCCGCATTATTACATGTCCTTATATCCATATACATACTCTGCAGGACTAACGGCCTCGACAGCAGCCGCAAAGCGAATCCGCGAAGAAGGCCAGCCTGCCGTGGAGCGCTGGTTAACGGCGCTGAAGGCAGGAGGCTCCTTACCGCCATTGGAGCTGATGAAGCTGGCGGGCGTGGATATGTCCGATACGAATACAATTCGGGAAGCTGTGTCTTATGTAGGCGAGCTTGTGGATGAGCTTGTTCGTTTGTATGAGCAATGAGCGGGTAGAAACAAGGCAGCTCGCCATGCTGTACGATGCTGATATGATCAAGACGCCTATAACGGGGAAGCATGGTTCTGGAATGTAAGATCGCTTGATGGGAAAGTGTAAAAGCAAAAGAACAGTAGAACGAGATTCGTTATCCCGCCTACTGTTCTTTTTATTGTGTCATGAAATGAATCGCCATTTTAGTGAAGCCGATAGCGGCTCACGAATGCAACGCGATATGCGATTTCGATTGTACAACTGCTTGTTACCTCTTGAGCTGATCTCCATGCTGAGAAGCAGGAGCCGCATGTGGATGAGCAGCGCACCCGGACGAGCATGAGCGGTTTAATGCGCATGCAGCACAAGCTCCTTGCTTTGTCTTGCGTACATGGCGAACAACCATCCACAGTGCATAAGCAAATATGATCGTTACGATTCCGATTTCCGGCCACGACATGCGATTCACCTCTTCGTTTCAGGAATAACCGAGCAATTTGCCGATTCCCGTAATGATAAGCGCGACAACATAGGCAATGATCAAGGAATAGCCTATGGAGAACCACGTCCAGCGCCAGGATGCGGTTTCTTTTTTGATAATGCCTACCGTCGCGAGACAAGGGACATACAATAGCACAAATGCACAGAATGCATACGCAGACAACGGTGTGAATGCGCCGGCAATTTGGGATTCGAGCATGGCCGTATCCGGTGCGTGATAGATGATATTCATCGTGGATACGACAACTTCCTTTGCCAGAAAACCGGTAATTAAGGATGCACCCGCTTGCCATGTCGCAAATCCAAGCGGAGCGAACAATGGTGCCAGCACGCCGCCAATCATTGCTAGGAAGGAGTCATCCATTTCAACTCCAAAACCGCCTGGCCCAGCATATGTCATCAGCCAGATCAGCACGGAGCCTCCAAGAATGAAGGTACCGGCTTTGCGGACGAATCCCTTGCCTTTTTCCCATGTACTGCGGAACAAGGTTTGCCATTGCGGCATCCGATAAGGCGGAAGCTCGACGACGAATATGCTCTGTTCCTCCTTCATCATCCGCTTGGTGAACAGCTTGGCCAGCAGCAGGGAGAGCACAATGCCCATGACGTATAGAGACAGTACAACGAGCGCTTGGTGACTCTTGAAAAATACACCTGCAAACAAGGCGTACACGGACAATCGAGCTGAACACGACATTAGCGGTACGAGCAAAGTGGTGACGAGCCGTTCCCGCGGCTGCTCAATTGTGCGCGCGGCCATAATGCCGGGCACGTTGCACCCGAAGCCGATAACAAAGGGGATAAATGCCTTGCCGTTTAAGCCAACAGCCTCCATAAGTCGATCCATGACAATGGTGACGCGAGCCATATATCCCGAATCCTCAATAAAGGATATGAATAAGAACAAAATAAAAATTTGCGGTATGAATACGAGCACGCCGCCAACGCCCGCGATCATACCTTCTTCGATTAGCGCATGGGTGAAGGGCGATACGCCCATGGCATTCAACACGGATGCTGCGCCCTCTGTTAATGGGCCAGAGAAGAAGGCATCCAATGCGTCCGACGTCGGTGTTCCAATCCATTCGAATGTTGCCTTGAACATGAGGAACATAATGCCGAGAAAAATCGGAATCCCGAGCCAGCGATTTGTCACGATGGCATCGATGCGTTCTGTTAAAGTTTCGGCTCTCTCCTTCGTGCTATCAATCGCCTCTGCACACACACCTTGGATGAAGGCTGTACGAACCGCACGTATATGCTGTGCCATATGAAGCGCAATGCCTTGCTCCTGAAGCTGCTGTTCCGTTGCTTCACACAAGTGTTTTATCTGTTCATTTATGTCTTGACTCAGATGGCCCTGAACCCATTCACGAACCGTATTGTTTTGTTCCAAATATTGCAGCGCAATCCATCTTGCAGGCACTCCTTCTTGGCAGGGCAGCCACTCTGACATACGCTGAATAGCCAGCTCCGTGATCTCTCCGTAATCCAGTTGGAATGAGTGATCTCCATCGTTCGTTGCTGCCCGACTTCCGGATTGTTGGGAAGGAATTTTATCGATATGTTGCAGAATAGCATCAATGCCCTGTTTGCGTCTTGCATTGACGGGAAGCAAGGGAACATGAAGCGCCTTGGACAGCTTCTGCGTATTGATATGAATACCGCGACCTTGGGCGACATCATTCATGTTCAGAGCGATATGAACAGGCAGGCCATATTCCAGTAATTGTACGGTCAAATATAAATTGCGTTCTAGCTGTGACGCATCGACGACGTTCAGTATGGTGTCAGGTCTTTCGTGAAGCAGGTAACTTACCGCTACGCTTTCGTCCCGGGACATCGGCTGCAAGGAGTAGATGCCTGGCAGGTCAATTAGGGTGCCCGAATTGCGATGGAGTTGGCCTACCTTCTTTTCTACGGTAACGCCTGTCCAGTTGCCTACATATTCATAGGAGCGGGTGAGGGCGTTGAATAAGGAGGTTTTTCCCGTATTCGGATTGCCTACAAGTGCGGTCGTACAAGTGTTCATGCGCCGTTCACCCCGATAAACCGAGCCTCGCTTTGGCGAATGCCGAACAATTGTCCATTTGCCTCAAGGGTGAGCGGGCCGCCGAACAAGCTGGTACGTTTCAGCTCTACGTGGGTTCCCTCTGTTATGCCCAAATCGCGCAGTCGGTGGCATACCGATGCATGAACCTTGGACAAATCGCAAATGCATGCACGTTGACCAGGCTTCAGTTGACATAGGGACATGCTCTCACAGAGCATCGTTGAATGAGTCGAGCGCATTTATAATCCTTCTTTCTTCATCTATATCGGTTCATCTTTAGGTGTAAAGTGCCAATTTCTTATTTATAATGATAATCGGTATCAATTGAATTTACATTGAATGTAGCACAAGCGAAGAAAAAGTACATGTGATTTTTTTTATAGAAAAAGCTTAAAAATAGAGATAATCTATCAATTTGTATCAAATCGCCACAAAAATGAAGCTTTTTTGCTTTGCTTTATGAGTTTTTTTCCATTAGAATGGAGAGAAAACATTTGGCAAAGGAGATAGCGGGATGAAAACGAATCACTGCAAAATTGTCGACTGCACAATCCGCGACGGTGGTCTAGTGAACAATTGGGACTTCAGCGTCGAGTTCGTGCAAAGCTTGTACGCTTCATTAAATGAAGCTGGCGTCGACTATATGGAAATCGGCTACAAAAATTCGCCTAAACTGCTCAAAGGCGCTGACGAAGCAGGCCCTTGGCGATTTTTGGACGACGATTTTTTACGTACTGTCATTCCGCAGAAGGGAACTACGAAGCTATCCGCGCTAGTGGATATCGGCCGTGTGGATGAGAACGACATTTTGCCTCGCAGCGAAAGTATGTTGGATTTAATCCGAGTTGCTTGTTATATCAAGGATGTGGACAAGGCACTGGATTTGGTACGTACGTTCCATGATCGCGGTTATGAAACAACGCTAAATATTATGGCGCTGTCAAATGTGATGGAAAATGATCTCATAGAAGCATTTGCAATGATTAAAGAAAGTGTCGTAGATGTGGTATATATCGTAGATTCATACGGCAGTCTTGATCATAATGATTTTCATTTCCTTGTTAATAAGTTTAAGGAGCATCTGCCGAATAAGCGGCTTGGTGTTCATACGCATAATAATATGCAGCTGGCTTTCTCGAACACACTTGTGGCGGCAGAGCTCGGTGTTGAAATGCTGGATGCTTCCGTATATGGAATGGGGCGCGGAGCAGGCAACTGTCCGACAGAAGCTCTATTGACTCATTTGAAAAACAGCAAATATCAGCTTCGGGCCGTGCTCGGGTTCCTTGAAGAGCATATGATTCCGATGCGTGAAAAATGGGAGTGGGGTTACTTGATTCCTTACTTGATTACCGGCACGCTGGATGAGCATCCTCGTTCAGCTATGGCGATTCTTGCTTCTGATAATCGGGATAAATTTCTGGACTTCTATGATCAGATGACGACGCCAGAGGTTTCCATTCCTAAAAAGAATTCGTAAAGGACGGCAACTGTCCTGTACGATAGAAAGACCGCTTCAGCCTGAACGCTGAGCGGTCTTTTTTGTGTACCCGGATATCGGTAGGAATCGATTACGATTGCATGCGAACGTATTTGCGCTCGCCTGTTTTGGAGTTGTAATACACTTGATATTTCAGTCCATCCTTCGGGTCAATAAAAATTTCCTTCGTAGGAATGAAATCACCGTTTACGCCAATGGCGTCCAAAGGGTTATCGTATTGCTTATAGCGCTTGTCGAAGTATTTCTTGCCGATCAAAATAAGAATGACAAGGCCGATAAGGGGCAGACCGTATACGAGTAAAGCGAGTTGGAAGAAGTGTACGACATCGTCCATTAGGATTGCACCGCTCTCAGCTTAACAACGGTTCCGTAAGCTACGATTTCACTCATATTCTGGCCAACGTCGCCGCTGTCGAAGCGCATCATGATGATACCGTCTCCACCCATCGCGTGAGCATTTTCAATCATACGATCCATCGCTTGTCGGCGAGCATCCTCGATCATTTGAGTATACTGCTTAACTTCCCCGCCAACGAGACCCTTCAAGGAAGCCATAATGTCGCCGCCGATGCCGCGAGCTCGAACAACTACGCCAAATGCTGTGCCCAGCACTTCGGATACTTCATAATTTGCAATACGTTCAGTCGTTACTACGATCATGAATGGTCAGCTCCTTTTGAACACCTATCTCGAGTTAAACTCTATCCCTTGTAGTATTATTCATACGGGGTATTTCTATTTTCGTTTCATATGAGAATCAGAGCTATAGACGGAAGGAATGTTCATTGCTAAAGATTTATTAAAAAGGCGAAAAATAGCAGAGATAAAATCATGTTTTAATGGAATAACGCTTTAAAGTTGGTTATGATGGTAACATAGAGATTATGCCTTTCCATATCTAATGATCGATCATGAGGGGAGAAGGATATGAGGGTCAGTATTTTTGATGTGGCTAAGAAATCAGGTTTATCCGTCGTAACGGTATCACGCGTTTTAAACAACGCAAAGACGGTTCGAGAGAAAAATCGGATTAAAGTGCTGCAGGCGATGAAAGAACTGGACTATCATCCTAATGCGGCAGCTCGCAGTCTCGCTAAGGGGAAAACGGGTGTCATTGGGATGATTGTTACTACGCTTCAAGATTCATTCCTGGATAGTATCGTACAAACGGTGTACTCACAGCTAAAAGATCATGGATATTACTTAGCCCTATCGGTTGCAGCAGAGCCGATGGAGCAAGGGGTCGGCACTGACCTGATCCAGGAGGATCGTGTGGATGGAATGTTAATTCTTTCAGCTGTACACGAGGAGCCTTATGTTGTAGAACTGAAAAAACGTAAAATTCCATTCGTACTTATTGACAATCAAACGATACAACCATCCGTGACAAACGTGAATGTGGATAATTATAAAGGCGGATATGAAGCGACGAAGCATTTGATTGATTTGGGGCATCGCTCGATCGCTCACATTCGGGGACCGCAGTTCTTTTTGAGCGCGCTTGAACGTGAAAGGGGTTTCAGGGGGGCAATGGAGGACGCGGGCCTCGAGCCATATGCCATAGAGGATGGCGCATTCAGCATTCAATCCGGTTATGATGCTGTCCAGCGCTGGCTGAAAAAAGGAAGTATGCCGACGGCGCTGTTCGCTGCCGATGATTTTACAGCGATTGGCGCCATTAATGCACTTTGGCAGGCAGGGTATAAAGTGCCAGATGATATGTCTGTAATCGGCTATGATGATCAAGTGATTGCTTCCCAATTGCGGCCGCAGCTGACAACGATGCGCCAGCCTGCTCATCAAATTGGAAGAGTGGCGGTTGATCAGCTGATCAAGCAAATTAATGGGTTGAATAAGCGCAGTGTGACTACGCGTTTGGATTCGGAAATCGTGATTCGAGAATCTACAAGCGCACCGAGGCAATTATAGCTGTAATATCAGTCCGATTAAGAAGAAAAGGCATGCGGTTATGAACTGGTGACCGTATGCTTTTTTCATTACAATAGGAATTAATGAAAAGTGATCGTTACAGAATGGGGCGAGACAAGTTGAAGGATCGTACGATCAAACATCTTATTCTATGGATTCCCACGATTACGATTGGCTTGTGGGAATATGTGCGCCACTCGTTCCTGCTTCCCTATGTGTCCATGGAGGTTGGAAACTGGCTCGCGCCTGCTATTGTCTTCATTGTATCCGCAACGCTGCTGACGCGATTGTTCAAGCTGCTGGATGAGACGCAGAGGAAGCTTCAGCGTGAGCAGCAGACGAAGGCGGCCTTAGAGGAGCGAGGCAGATTGGCAGAAGAGCTCCATGACGGGATATCCCAATCCTTGTTCATGTTGGCAGTCAAAATTGATCGACTGGAGACCGCCTCTATCGAGCAGCAGCCTGAACAGCTGGATAAGCTGCGGCAGACCGTTCGGCATGTGTATGAGGATGTGCGCCTTTCGATCGCGAACTTGCAAACGGTGCCTGAGGAGATCAATGAGTCTTGGTCGAATCAACTGGTTACCATGATTGAGGATATCCGCAAGGATACGGATTGGTCGCTGGAAGTGAAGTGGGAGCTGTCCGAAGATTTACTGTCATTGAAAGAAAAAATAGCGCTTCTGTCCTCGGTTCGCGAGGCGCTGCTTAATGTGCGCAAACATGCGGAGGCGGAGCATGTATGGGTTATTGCCAAGCCTGTCGCTGGAGGGTTTACCTGTGAAATTCGAGACGATGGCAAAGGATTTGTAAGGGAACCATTTGAACAGAAAGGAAAGTATGGGCTGAAGATGGTGCGAGACCGTACGATCAATATGGGCTGGGGCTTGTCTGTGGAACGAGATGGAAATTTGACGATTGTACGCATTTCGAGCTCATCATGACAGAAGATGCAAAAGGAGAGGGATATAGATGAATGCGGAACACGGTTCAGAAAAGCAGCATTGTTTTCGTGTATTGATAGCCGATGACAATGCACATGCGCGTGAGGGAATGAGGGATATTTTAGCGATTGATCCCGCGTTCGTCGTTGTGGGCGAGGCGGTGAACGGAGAAGATGCGCTCCGTATGACGGATCAAGTGATGCCTGACTTAATCCTGATGGACATTTCCATGCCCGTTATGGACGGATTGGAAGCTACCAAGCGGATCAAGGAGCAGTTTCCATACGTGAAAATTGTAATGGTTACCGTATCGGACGATATAACGCATTTGTTTGATGCATTGAAAAAGGGTGCGCAAGGCTATTTGCTCAAGAACCTACAGCCTTCAGCGTGGCATGAGTATTTGCGTGCTATCGCCATTGATGAGGCACCGATGTCGAAGGAGCTGGCGTTTCGTATATTGCAGGAGTTTTCAGCCAAAGGAGAAAGCAAGGCCCCCGCGTCAACACCACTGACAGGGCGTGAGCGGGAAATTTTGGAACGTGTGGCAAAGGGAGAATCGAACCGGGCGATTGCGGCCCAGCTCTCGCTGTCCGAGCACACGGTGAAAAATCACCTGAAAAATATTATGCAGAAGCTGCATTTGGAGAATCGTGTTCAGCTTACCCGATACGCATTAAAGCATGGTTTAGTGGATAACTAGTTTAGATGGATACCATCTTCATCGATCGAAAATAATTATAAATGTTCAAATGAAAACGTATTGCGGAATAGAAGGGGCTGTGCTATATTATTTCTTGTCACTTGATGTGGCGTGCAATACATGTCGGGACGTAGCTCAGCTTGGTAGAGCACCTGGTTTGGGACCAGGGGGTCGCATGTTCAAATCGTGTCGTCCCGACCATCTTATTACATTCATGTCAGGTATACTGCAATCGAGTGTTTTTTGCATATGCGGGTGTAGTTCAATGGTAGAACAGCGGCTTCCCAAGCCGCCGGCGTGGGTTCGATTCCCATCACCCGCTCCATAACAAATGAAATGCGCCGAAGGGCGCTTTTTTTGTTTTATGGAGCGCAGAAAGGATGGGAAGCGAACCCTCGGGGTTCGACCGTCCGTAAAGACAACGAGGAAATGCAAGAGTAGGAGGCGCGTCAACACCTAACTTAGCTCGGCATCATAAATCATCCGCAACGCGATTACATGCGTACTCTCTTTCACAGGCGCAATGGTGCGTTCGCCCCCGTTACCATTATTCCGCGGCTTCAATCATTCGATAACTAAAGCCAGATGCAAGTATCTGCTTCATCATCATCAAATAACTGTCAAGAAGTATCTCAATTTCAATAATGAATCGGCAACAACTTCATATTTTCTGCATATTCATAGATCAGCGCAGCAAAAAGGCCGTTTCATGAAACACAAAAACGTTGGCCCTATATTAGCAATCAGGAGGGGGTTTGAATGAAGACCAAATATGTAAAAGAGTTTTTCTTTTTCCCCGATATATGCATAATGTGCGGAATCTTTCTGGTCAGTATTAGCTTTCTGATTCCGAGCCTAGCAACTATCGGCACATGGATTGCTTTCGCCATAGGCATGGCAACTTATGCCGCTGCCGAGTATTTCACGCACCGCTTTCTTTTTCACATAAGAACTCCGAAGAACCCATTCCTGTTAAAAATAATTAAACGTTTACATTATGATCATCACGTAAATCCGGATGACCTGCATTTATTGTTTTTGCCTTTGTGGTACTCCCTGCCGAACTTCGCTATTGCGGGAACAATTGCCTACTTTATAACATCAAGCCTCGTGATGGCAAATGCTTTTATCGCTGGAATGATCCTATTCCTATTGTTTTATGAGTGGAAGCATTATGCTGCCCATCGTCCGATTACCCCCATCTCCCCATGGGGCCGTTGGATGAAGAAAGTCCATTTATGGCATCACTATAAAAATGAAAATTACTGGTACGGCGTTACAAATCCGGTTTTTGATCTCGCATTGGGAACCTTTCAGGACCACAAAAATGTCAAGCTAAGCCAAACTGCTCGCAACCTTGAACAACGCGATTATAAAAAGCTTGATCTGTAATTGTCCTTTCCCGCACTGCTGTACACATAAACCAAACAAAAACAACCCGCTAAACGCCAAAGTTTGCGGGTTGCTTTGATGTTGTCGCGCATCATAGCATTGTATCGCAGACAATGAAAGCCGAGTTCATCAGAGTAGTTTTGATTACATATTATCAGATGGTGAAGCTCGGCTTCATTATAGAGCAGGTGAGTGCGGCATGAAACAGGCGGTGATCAAAATCGTACTCGACCTCGGATACGAAAATGTTTAGCTGAAAGGATACCTTGTCGTGGATGACTTTCTAGTCGTCATCGAGGACGGCATTATGTGGCTCTACTATGTAGTACCAAGCTATCATACTTCTTTAAAATGAAGGACGAAACCGGGTCTTCCGGCATTTTCGACTTGGCATTGATAAACGACATCATCAATCGAAATCACGGCAGGGCGATCATATTCAATGAACTTATAGTTAACTTTCTCTTGTACACAATAACGTTCAATTTCATCTAAAAATTGCTGCTTGTTTTGCGGAAGTTGATCGAGTTCAACCGAAAAGCCTTTCTTCATCAGCTTTTTCCAAACCTTCTTCATGATGCTTGTCCTCCTCTACGCATAGATGATTCTTATCATCTATTCTACCATACCCATTTCCATATGCATCAAATAAGAAAGAATATGCGACCGACTCCATCGGACGGAAGAAGCGGTCGCATCGGTTTACGCTTAGATACTCGTATCGCAGTTTATACGCGTTCGCGCCAGTAGTTCAGCAGGTCTTCGAGAGTTTGATCAAGTGGAATTTCAGGTCTCCAGCCTGTATGCTCTGTAAACTTCGAATGGTCGCCGAGCAAAATTTCAACGTCGGAAGGACGCATGCGGCTTGGATCTGGAACAATGTCGATCGTAATGTTGGATTTAGCCAGCAGCATATCGAGCATCTCGCGAATTGTTACGCAGGATCCGGATGCAATGTTGTAGCAATCGCCAGCTTCTGCTCGTTC
Source organism: Paenibacillus sp. B1-35 (assembly GCF_050474385.1). Classification (NCBI taxonomy): domain Bacteria; kingdom Bacillati; phylum Bacillota; class Bacilli; order Caryophanales; family Paenibacillaceae; genus Paenibacillus; species Paenibacillus sp. B1-35. The sequence continues at coordinate 271,064 of NZ_JBCHVJ010000006.1, read as the reverse complement.
CAGCGCCAGCCAATAGGCGCGAACGATATCCCGTACATCGGTAAAATCGCGCTTCGCCTCCAAATTGCCAACATGGACAGTAGGCGGACGAACGCCTTTCTCGATTTCGGCAATTTGCTTTGCAAAGTTGGAAGTTACGAATTGTTCGCCGCGACGAGGGCCCGTATGGTTGAACGTTCTCGTCCGAATGACATGGAGGCCGTAGCTCTTATGATACTGATACCCAAGATAGTCTTGAGCGGCTTTACTAACTGCATATGGACTTAAAGGTCGGAGTGGATTTTCTTCACGAATCGGAGTTTCATGAGGCTCAACATGACCATATTCCTCACTGGAGCAAGCAATTTGAATTTTACAATCCAAATTGAGGCGTCTAACGGCTTCAAAAATATTCAATTGGCCGGCAACATTGTTGTAGATTGTGTCTGCAGGAGAGTTCCACGATGTAGGTACAAAGCTCTGCGCGGCCAAATGAAAAATAAGATTCGGCTTCTCTTTGGTAATGAGTGTTTCAACGGAAAAAGCATCGCGAAGCTCGCATTCCACAAGATGAATGTCAGACAGAATGTGATTAATGTGCTCAAGGCGGCTGCGGTTGCGAATGGTACCGATTACCTCTACATTTTTATCCAACAAAAACTCCGCCATATGACTGCCTACGAATCCGGAGATCCCGGTGACAAGTGCCTTCATGTAACTGATCTCACCTCTCAGGTTGATAACATACACCCATAGTTCAACATTACCCTATACTATGTGGAGTAGGCTTGAAAAGGTGACGGCATTCGTACGAATTATTCTTGTTCTGAATCCGTAGGCAGAAATCTGGCCAGCTCAGCAGGAATATCGTTGCGTGCACAGTACATTTCCCGCGTTTCGCCCAACAGGCATTCTTGACCGTGCAGCAGCAGATGCAGGGCAAATTGATTGGCTTGGCGCTCGAACTTGCCTACATGGAACAACGTATGCTGCTCGGTAAAAAAGTGGCCAATCCCTTTGTGCAGGCGATCATGAGCAAGCTCATGGGCACACACGAAGCGCTGCCATTCGAACGGCAATTCCGAATTGATGACAATATAACGGCGGCGAAGCTTGTGGAAATACAGGCCGCGCGTAGATTTCCCCAGATCAGCAGTCCTAACTTGAATATTTAAATGCTGAGCAAGCTGAAAGGGACAGTTTGTTTTATATTTTCGAATCAAGGATCGTACAATCTTCTCTACATCCATGAGATGCACCTCGCGGATAAGTTAGTCAATGTGTCGTATTCAGCTCCGTGGCGGCTTGCGCTTGTTGCGCTTCTTTGCATCCCAGAACAGTGCCTCCAATACATGGAGAACTCGCTCACGGTCTTCTTCGTCGATAGGGACGCCATCGAACATGATTTCCGAATCTTCCTCAAGCAGCTGGCGGAAATCCTTCTTATCCTTCCAAGTGGCCCACTCGGGAATGGAGTCAGATGATGTTAAGGCCAGCGGCATCGGATTATCGATACGGCCAAGCAAATAATCGCTTGACGTATACAAAAGATCGGCAAGCCTGCCGATGATGTCACTTGGCGGTGTCGTTCGTCCCGCCTCATAATTGGCGACGTTCGCGCGCTTCATGTCAAGCGCCTGGGCGACGTCGTCTTGCGACAAGCCTTGCTTGAGCCGCAGCTCTTTAATGCGAGTGCCTACTAATTCTTTGTTCGTTATGGACATCATTATCACCCTTATTTTACATATGTTCATAAATTCAGGATTGACGTTCATTTAAAGAGCGTGGTATTCTTGCAGTATAACATATAGGAACAAATGTTCGCAATGTATGGTTATTTAAATGAACAAGGATCATTCTATAGTGTAATTTTCCGTAACACAAGGCCAAGTTTTGCAGTTTTTTTATTTTTCATGGAGTGTTGTTTTAAATAACTTATTCTATATTGCGTTATCCATAATATCCTTTCATTAAGGGGCGATGAAGATGTTAGCAACGATTAATCGAACAGCGACTCGTAAAATGGTGGAAAAGTATTTGTCTATAGCTTCTTTGTACAAGCGAACGGGTATCGTACGGAGAGAGATGAAGATGACCACTTCATATGAGCCTAGATTGCATGGGTCTACGAATCAAGTAGGAAAGCCGGTAGAAGAGATTGCACTGCATAATGTGGAGAAGGAAGCCTATATGAGAACCGTATACGATAATGTAATGAAGGCGATTGCCCACCTTGGCGATATTGAGAGAGAGCTTATTGTAAGCTGTTATCTCTCTCCAGAGACAGCGAAGCCGGATTACTTACTATGCTATGATCTGAACGTAAGTGAGCGTACATTTCGGAGAATTAAAGCACGCGCGATTATGGAGCTAGCATTCATGTTAGGTATAGAAGTGTTTGAGGATTAAGGTGCGCAGAGCTTGAGGCGAGTCGAAAAAAGTAACTTAGTAGTGACCTCCGGGTGGCCGGATGATGGCACTCGGTTGGACGGGGCAAGGTGCTAAGATGATAGTGTGAGGTTGTGGGCATGGGGCAGGACAGCCTTGCGGAATATAGGGAGAACCGTTTGCGGCGAAGCTGTATAACGGTTTTTTTGTACCACAGGATAGGAGGTGAAGGCTTGCGAAGCTGCGAGATTCGGCAAGGGGTGATGAGACGGGTGCGCGAATATTTCCCTGATATCCCCGTGCTCGAAGCAGAAGAACGAACGGACGAGCAAGCGCCGTGCTTGGTCGTCAAGCTCGTGCGAGGGGAACGGACTCGCGTTGGCGAACGCCGCTTTCAGGCGAGAGCAGCATTTGAGGTCGATTATTATCCCGACGGAAAGGCTTCTGTTCATGATGTTGCCGATGGGCTCTACGACGCGCTGGAGCTGATTGAAGCAGGCGGCGGCTTATGCAGGGGGACAGGCTTGAAGCATGAAATCGTTGAACGCAAGCTGCGGTTTCAAGTGCAGTACGAGTACATGCTGGCGCGTTCCCGAGAGGAAGCAAGCAAGATGAATGCTATGAAGCAGGAGGGACGCATTCGAGATGTCTGATGCAAACAAGCAGGACAAGCGTAATGTGGAACATGCCGAGGCTGCGGGCGAATTCGCCTTTGCGAAGGAGCAGTGGCTGAAGGCAAAATGCTGGAGTGCAGGCGAGCGAGACATGCTGCATGCGCTTCTAACCAGTAATGAGCAGTACACGAAGGCGCAGATCGATGCGCTGCTGTACCAATTTCAAATTCAGGAGGTAAAGTAATGGCTGGAGGAACATGGACGACGCAAAATAAAGTAAGACCAGGCGTATATGTACGCTTTCAAGGAGAGGCTGCTCCATCGGGAGCAGTTGGCGAGCGGGGGATTGTGGCACTGCCGTTAACGCTTAGCTGGGGGCCAGTGAAAGAAGTACTGGAATTGCATGCAGGGGAACCTGTATTCGAGCAGCTAGGTTACGAGCTGACGGATGACGCACTTCTGCTGGTGCGCGAGGCTTTCAAACGTGCGAAGAAGGTGCTGTTGTATCGATTGAATGAAGGTGCCAAGGCGGCTGCAACTCACAATCAATTGAAAGTGAAAGCACGCTTTGGCGGTGTTCGCGGCAACGATATTCAACTCGTCGTGCAGACGAATGTGAACGACAATACGAAGGTGGATGTCATTACAAAAGTTAGCGGACGCATTGTGGATAGCCAGACTGTGCAGCAAGCTGAAAAGCTGATTGCAAACGCTTGGGTTGAGTTCGAAGGCACAGGTGCAATTGAGCCAAATGCGGGTCTGCCGCTTACAGGCGGTGATGACGGCAATGTGGTGAATGCGGATCATGTATCTTTCCACGAAGCGATTGCCGTTCATGATTTCCATACGGTTGCGCTTCCTTCCACTGATGCCGCGCTATGCTCTGTCTATGCGGCATTTGTGAAGCGTATGCGTGAAGATGAAGGGAAGAAGATTCAGGCGGTTATGGCTCAATATCCAACCGCGAATAACGAAGGCATCATTAGCGTCAAAAATGGCGTAAAGCTGGCAGACGGCACAATATTGAATGCTGCTCAAGCAACAGTATGGGTAGCTGCGGCAACAGCAGCGGCAGCGATGAATGAGTCGTTGACGTATTCCGCTTACGAAGATGCGGTCGACGTTGATGTTCGCATGACAAATACCCAGGTGGAAGAAGCTCTGCGCAAGGGTGAATTCGTGTTTGTACACCATCTTGGCCATGCTGTGGTAGAGCAAGATATTAATACATTGACGGCATATACGCCGGAAAAGGGCCAGCCATTCTCCAAAAACCGCGTTATTCGCGTGCTGGACGGCATCGCCAACGATATGAAGCGAATTTTCGAAACGGCGTATGTCGGGAAAACAAACAATAATGAAGAAGGACGTCAATTGTTCCGTGCAGCGTGTATTGCATATTTGGATCAGCTTGAGCGCTTGAATGCAATTCAGCCGTTCGACGCACAGACGGATGTGCTTGTTGCTAAGGGTGAGGCTTCGGACAGTATCGTCATTCAATTGAATGTGCAGCCGGTCGATGCAGTAGAGAAAATTTACATGAAAGTGAAGGTGAAGTAAGATGGGTTTCTTACAAGCAAAGGATACGATTTCGGGTCGTGAAGGCACGGCTTTTGCGCAAATTAATGGAAAAAATGAAGAAATGTTCTATATTAAAACGTTGGAAGCAAAAATAGAAAAACAAAAAGCAGAAATTAAAACACTCGGCAGCCGCGCCACACAGCATAAAACCTCCGGCTGGTCGGGAACAGGCAGCATGACGATTTACTATATGACAGCTTTGTTCCGTAAAATGATGCTTGATTATATTAAGACTGGCAAGGATACAAACTTTACGATTAATGTGACAAACGCAGATCCTACTTCTTCGGTGGGCACGCAGACAATCATGTTGAAGAACGTGAACCTGAACAGTGTCGTTATGGCGAAGCTGGATACAGAGAGCGACGTTTTGGAGGAAGAATTGGAGTTTACATTTGATGATGTTGACATTTTAAGCAACTTTAATGCACCTACAGTGTAATTTTAAATAACATAACTACCATTCAAGATGAGGAGAGCGATTGAAGATGACTACATTAAGCTATTTCTTTGCCCAAAATGCGGAACCCAATACGGAGATGCCATTCGTTGTGTCCCCGCGTTTCAAAGATGAAAAGGGTGAGCCGGTTGCCTGGACGCTACGCAGTATGAGTGAAGTGGAAAATGAGCAGTGCCGCAAGTCGGCCACAAAGCAGGTAAAGGGAAAAGGCGGGGTTGTTACGCCGGAAATCGACTTCAATGAATATACCGCAAAGCTGATTGTGGCAAGCGTTGTGTATCCAGACTTGAAAAATGCAGAGCTTCAACAGTCCTATGGCGTCATGGGTGCGGAGGCGCTCCTGCGCAAGATGCTCCTGCCTGGCGAATATACGGGCCTGCTGCAGCAGGTGCAGACGCTAAACGGCTTCAATCAGGACATGAACGAGCTTGTTAATGAAGTAAAAAACTAATTCGCGAGGGCGATGGCGAAGCGAACTATGCCTATTACGCCCTCCATAAGCTCCGCATCCTGCCGCATGAGCTGCTTGCGCTCCCGGTTCGCGAACGCGCCGCCGTCTACGCGATGATCGACATCCGTGTGGATGAAGAGCGCAAGGCACAGCGCAGTATGCGCAAAAAGCGGTAGTAGGCTTTGGAACAACCGCGGACATTAGAGCAGCGATTTCACAGTCGGCATGGCAATGGCAGCTCCCTTGGGGCAGCTTGGGTGCAGATGGGGGATCGCTCTCTTCATCTTGCGGACAGGGGGAGGGAAGAAGATGGATGAGCAGTCATTACAGGCTTTAAAGATCGCGGCAAAGTCAGTTCAGACGTTTGCTAATGCTTTTGCCAAGGTAAGCACAACGATGAATCAAGTTATGAAGAAGTCGGTGGAAGCGATCACGAAGACTTGGCAGAAAACTGCAACTGCAATTAATCAATCTTGGCAAAAAACGATAAACGCCATCAATCAGTCTTTAAAAAAGGCGTCAAATACGATTGTCCAAGCATGGCAAAAAGCAGCCAATGGGATATCTCAAGCATGGCAAAAGACGGCAAATCAAATCTCACAATCATGGCAGCGAACCAGCAACGGCATCAATAAATCATGGCAGAAAACTGGTTCCAGCATGAATCAGATATGGCAGCGTGCGAACTCTGGAATAAACCGTGGCTGGAAGCAGGCGGGGAACAACATCAATAGAGCGTGGCAGCAGGCTAACAATGGCATTCATAAAGGATGGAATCGGGCTACCTCCGGGTACAATCGAATTCAGCAGCAGAAAACTAGGCAAGGATCTTCTAATGGAGCATCTCCAACTGAATCATCTACTGAAGATTCTCGTGAGGATAATAAACCCACTAAAGAGAGTGCAAAGGCTGACAGAATTAAAAAGGGAGCGGCCGTTCACGCTGCTGTCCGTGAGAATATCGGGAAGTGGTTTGGTGGCATAGGTTCCAAAATGCTGGGCTTCGTTCAGAATATGGGCATGGATGCGATTAAGGGGGCAGCTGAATCAGAAGATATCAGATCCCAATATAATGCTAAATACGGAAATCGCCAAGAAGGGACGCAAGTATACGAGGCTCTCCGAGCTCAAGCATTACTTAGTGGAGAGGATGTAACGAAATCTTTGGAATCTGGCCTTACATTGACCTCCGTCTCTAAAAACACCCAAGATTTAATTCACATGAATGAAATGGTACAGCGTTTATCATCATTTCAAGCGAACGGTGGAGATCCAACTAAAACTGCCGACTTAATGAAAGACGCATATTTCGGTAAGAGTGAAGGTTTATTGGCGCAACTGAAAATGCCGGTAAGTGCCGCAGATCAGGCAAAATTAGAATCCTTCTCTAAAACCGGTGATTTAAATGGCTTCATGAAGGCCTTTGACACGTTGATGGAAAAAGCTAACATGAGCAAAACTTCCCTTGAAATGCTGATGGACAGTCCTTCTCGTAAGTGGGAAGAGACTGTAACACGATTTAATGGAATGCTGGGAGCTGCTGGAGAGACTGCCATACAGATGTTTAGTCCGATGCTGGACATGTTGAATCAAGCATTCCAGACGGGGCAATTTGATAACTTCTTTGCCGTACTAAGTGGAGGACTAGCTATTATTGCACAATTGGCCACTTGGGTAGTGGAGGGATTCTTATGGCTGGTGGATATATTTAATAATAATTTACCGCTAGTCTTGCCTATACTAGGTGCTATTGTCGGCGCATTAATGATGTACTATACGATAATGACAATTATTGTAGTGGTGACACAAATATCTGCGGCAGTGCAGACTCTGTGGAATGCCATAATGGCACTGAATCCGGTTACAATTGTTATTTTGGCTTTAGTTGCATTGATTGGAGCCTTTCTAGCATTAATTGCTGTAATGGAGCCAGTACGCGAAGGTTTTGCGAATGCACTTCGATCCATGGGGCAAATGGTAGCCGGCTTTGTTACTGGAGCAATACAAGCTTTTACTTGGCTTGTAAATAAGGCATTTGACATGATTAATTTTCTCTTAGAAGGCGTTAACAGGGTTGCTAATGCCATCGGTAGCATACTTGGAATTAAAGAAAAGGTGGATATAAAGCTGGAGCACATTAAAACTGATAAGTTTCAATCAGACGTTAGTGCTACGATTGAAGGAGGCTTTAATGCTGCTGCTGATGGTGCTGAAAATTTCTCTGTCGATAATTTCAAAAAGAAATTCGGAATTGATAACTTAACCAAACTAACAGAATCCAATAACTCATATAAACCTGAAAAACTGCCTAAAACTCCAAAAACGCCTGAAACATTGCCTAGCACTGCTGGGGGAGTTATGCCTGGGTTAAATACTGGCGGTACTATGAACATCCCGAAAGTAGGCGAGGTAGGTAAAGTCGGGGCCATCGACAATAAAGTTGAAATTACGGATGAAAGCATAGAGATGATGCGCGATTTGGCAGAAATGGATAGCATCCAGAACTTCGTATCCTTAACGCCGACTGTTCAGGTAAACACAGGTGATATCCATCAAGGCTTCGATATGGATACGTTAATCAATCGCATCGAGAAGAAGCTGGAGGAAGAATTCGTGTCAACGGCGGAAGGGGTGTACGGATGAGTGGATACCATATCTATTTGAGCTTCAACAACCAAGAGAAGGTCATCGAGCTGCCTGTAAACCCAGCTCAGCTGGAGATCAGCGAAGCGGGAAATTTGCAGTCCTTCGATATCGTCGGTATCGGGGAAGTCGTGAGCATCCATACGCCAAAGCTGGCCGATATTCAATTCAGCAGTTTTTTTCCGCTCCATTACGGGCCATATGTGCATATCCCGCCAGAGAAATTGCTGCCGCCTAGTGATTATATCATTCAATTGCGTGAATGGATGGAGACCGAGCGTCCGATTCGCTTCGTGCTTACGACGCCAACTTACCATATGAATCTCGCTATGGCGATTGATAAGTTTACTTGGCGTGAAGTTGCCGGCAGTGTTGGCGATTTGGAGTACGACATTTCCTTGAAGCTGTATAAATTTTATGCGGCCAAAAAGGTAAAGCTGAACGGGAAGCTGACAAGTGCGACCAATGTGCCAAATCCGTCACAGCCGCGTCCAGATGAGCGTAAAGGAACAACCGAGTACATGACGCAGCCAGGGGATAAGCTGTGTTTGATTGCCCAAAAGTTTTTCAACGACACTAGAAAAGCAATCGACATTCAAAGACTGAACGGCATTTCAGCAGATGAGGCCCTGCATGAATTGGAACCGAATCGTGTTCTGCGACTTCCTAGAAAGCAGTGAGGCACAGCGACGTAGGAGGTGAATTTGTGAAATGAACAGGTTGGAAGTGTTGGTCGATAATCGCGATGGCAACGCGTGGGACATGTCACACCTGATCTCGAGCCTGACATGGTCGACCGCTCGCATTGGCAAGCCTGCAAGCATATCGATTTCCTTTATGAAGGGAGCAATATTTCAAGATCGCAGCTTTACCATCAATAATGGTGATATCGTGCGCGTGCAAGAAGATGGGGTGCCTGTTTTTTACGGCTATGTGTTCAGCATTGAAACGGATGAGAGCAGTACTGTGAAGCTGACTGCTTATGACCAGATGCGCTATTTGATGATGAATGACTGGTGCATGCTCAAAAATGTGACGGCTACTGAGGTAATCCGGCATATTTCCAAAAATTTCAACATCCAGGTTGGAGATTTGGCAGATACGAAGCATAAAATCCCGACTTTTATGGAGGACAACAAGAAGCTCTTGGATATGATGTTCCGTGCGCTTGATCTGACGTTAATCGCCACCAAAAACATTTACGTGCTGTATGATGATTTCGGGAAGCTCACGCTGCGGGAGGCGAAGAGCTGGAAGACAGAATACTTCATCGGCGAAGGCAGTCAGATGACGAGCATTTCCTATAAGGTAAGTATTGATGATGATACGTATAACTTTATTAAGCTGTATCGGGACAATCAGGAAAAAGGCGTGCGCGAGATTTATGTGACAAAACATAGTGATAATTTGGCGAAATGGGGTCATTTGCAGCTTTATAAAAAGGTAGACGACAAGCTGAATCGGGCTCAAATCAAGCAGCTTGGGGAAAATTTGCTGGAGCTCCATAACCGTGAGAAAAAAACCTTAAAAGTAAACGCTGTAGGGGATGTGCGCATTCGGGCCGGAATGTACATCCCTATTTTTGTGCCGGGACAGGAGAAAGAGCAGTTCAGGCTCATTGAGGAATGCTCCCAGGAGTGGAGCGGGTCAGGACATACGATGTCATTAACGTTGAAGGAGATTTAGAGATGAGGACGATGCTGGACATTATTAAAAAAGCGGGTGTAGGAGCGGTGGAGGCATCGAGCCCGGTTGCCCTGCTGTATGGTGTGGTGCTCAGCGTATCGCCTTTGCAGGTGCAGGTGGAGCAGCGCTTCACTCTGCCGGAATCCGCTCTTGTCATAACGGAACAGCTTACCGAGTACAAGGTGCGCATCGGCGGAGAAGAGGTTACGATCCGTGAAGGGCTGTATGCTGGGGATCGGCTGCTGCTCGCCCGTATGCAGGGAGGACAAAGCTACGTTGCACTCGATAGGGTGGTGGGTACATGATCCCGAAGTCAAGGTTCGAGCCGGAGATTGAAGATGCTCCCACGATGATGGAGTATACGGAGCAGCCTACGCGCACCTATCGGCTGGATATGGAGGCTGGGCGCATTTTAGGAATGACAGATGGCTTGGAAGCGATACGGCAGGCCGTGCTTAAAATTCTGTTGACGGAACGTTTCGAGTATTTGATTTACAGCCCGGATTATGGATCTGAGCTTCGCGCACAGCTTGGTTATAGCTTGGGATTCGTGAAGTCGGAGCTGGAGCGCACGATATCGGAAGCTTTGCTGCAGGATGACCGCATTTTGCGCGTAGGCGAGTTTGCCTTCGAGCAAACGGGAGACGCTCTGCACGTTCATTTTACGGTTGAGACGGTTTTAGGACAGTTGGAAATGAAGAAGGAGGTGAAGATGGATGGCTGAATGGGAACAAGGTGCTTGGAACGTGCCTCGATTGGAGGACATGATGGAGCGAATGCTGGAACGCGTTCCGAATGACGTGGACAAACGGGAAGGCAGTATCATTTACGATGCGCTTGCCCCGATTGCTTTGGAGTTGGTACAGGCTTATACGGACTTGCATTTTCAAAATGAACTTTCATATGCAGATACATCAAGCGGCGAATATTTGGAGCGGCGCACGGCTGAATATGGAGTGAAGCGCAAGCCGGCCACAGCAGCCAAACGCAAGGGATTGTTTTATGATGCGGCAGGCAAGCCATTCGATGTGCCTTTGAGATCCCGCTTTTCAACGATTGAGCTTAATTATGTAGTCATCGAACGATTATCGGCAGGTGTGTTCGTGCTCGAATGTGAAAGCAAGGGCGCAAAAGGAAATGAATACTACGGCTCCTTAATGCCGGTTGATTACGTAGATGGTCTTGCCCGAGCTGAATTAGCGGAGGTGATTACGCCAGGCGCGGATGCGGAATCGGATGAATCGCTGAGACGTCGGTTCTTCGAGGCCGTGAATGAACAGCCATTCGGGGGCAATGCAGCCGACTATAAGAAGAAGGTAACCTCTCTTTCAGGTGTAGGCGGCGTGAAAATATTCCCGGTATGGAAAGGTGGAGGCACGGTAAAGTGCACCATCATATCGAGCAGCTTCGAATCTCCGTCTGCTGAGCTGGTGAAGGATGTGCAGACGATCATCGATCCAGAGGTGAATCAAGGCAAGGGAATGGGCTTTGCGCCGATTGGCCATACCGTCACCATTAAGGGGGCAGTATCCGTAAGCATTCATGTGTCGACCACACTTACGCTTGAAGCGGGAATATCCGTGTCACAGGTGAAGGCGGACGTTGAAAAAGTGATCGCCGATTACTTGCGGACGCTGCGTATGAGCTGGAAAGAGGAAGACCGAACCGTCGTGCGTGTAAGTCAACTGGAAGCCCGTATTTTGAATGTAAAGGGTATTGCAGATATTGCGGATACGAAGCTGAACGACAAGGGAGCCAATGTGGAGCTGGACACGGAAGAGCTGCCGGTCATGGGGACGGTGACCTTGAATGGCTGAACCGTTGCTTAAGCGTTTGCCTGACTTTTACCATGACGTTAAGGAAATGGTTCTGCTTATGGAGACGCAGGATGGGGAAAAGGATAATCTGCTGGCCGCCATGCAAAGGCTGTTCGACGATCAGTTCGTCATGACTGCAAGCGAGGATGCAATTGCAAGGCGGGAGCGGATGCTGAATATTCTCCCGGATCGCGATGCGGAATCGATCGATTTCCGGCGCAAACGGATTATCAACCGCTACACGACGAAGCCGCCGTTTACGATCCGGTATTTGCAGGAGAAGCTGGATTTTTTGCTTGGCAAGGACAAGGCTCGGGCTGTTGTGGATGCGGACGCTTTTCTGCTGCGCATCGTTGCCAACATTACGGATGCAGCCGTATTCAAGGAGGTCGGGCATACGGTATACGCAGTGAAGCCTGCCAACTTGGTTTATCAACAGGAGACGGCGCTGCTGTCCAATGTAGGAGTGAATGAGAATATATACCGCTCAGATTTGAAGCGGACGACAAGGCTTTCGACGACGTGGAAGCTGGGACGTTCGCCATTCGCCGAGCGCGGGCTGGAGGTGCAGATCAAATGATCGAATCAACGCTGCTGAATGAACTGGCGACCCATGTCAACACGCGAATTGCCAAGGTCGTGCTGAATAAAACGTATGAGATTACAGAGTTTACGGTGAAGCAAGTATCACAGAGCGTCGTCAATCTGGAATATATGATTCCGCTTGGATCTGTCGACAGCGTATCGCTGATCGAGCTTCGGGCTGCTGACGGCACGGTGCTGACGTCGAATGACGTCTACATCCCGCTCACGTCCGATACGATCATCAAGCAGCCGATTACAGTGAAGGAGGTGGCCTAATGCCATACGAGGCTAAAACGAACTGGAAGTATGACGATACCGTTACAGAAAAGGATCTAAACCGCATCGAACAAGGCCTGAAGGACGCCCATGTGGCGGAGTATAAGGATATTACGTTGCAGCCGGGCGTGCAGATTATTGAGACTGAGAACGATACTCCTTTTAAACTTGGAAGCATTAAGGGACGGACACTGGCAAATTTACTCGGAAGAAATGGGAGGTTTGTAGATTTGACGAAATATCTCCCTGACGCAGTAACCGCTGAAAAAGAGGGAGATTACGTAAAAGTAACGTTAGATGGATCCAAAGAGCGAGGAACATTTAGAACACCAACTAGAGCGAGGGTAGGTGAAGGAGCATCAAAGTACTTGCTAGTTGGTGTGGTAAATGCCGGTACTGCTAAATCAGCCCATATCGAATTATCCGATGAAGTTAATTATGCCATCTCTAGTAATCCTGTAACTGGTACTGAAGATCAAATTGCATTTGCAATTTTCGATGGTTCGAAAACAAGTAGAGGAATGAGTGTTTATTTGCACATTTTGGGGTCGAAGGATAGTTATGCGCTATTCAAAGACCTAAGAGTTTTTGAAATCTCAGATGAGGATGCTCATCAACTTTCTACATTCAGTTCAGTAGAAGTTGGAGGACGCTTCCCCTATGTAGATTCTATCACTAATGTTGTAAATCCATATTTAAGATGCATATCAGGCAATATGTTTCCTCCTGCTTACGAGTTTAAAATCAATGGTAAAGGTGTATTTATAGACGGTATATATTCCTTTTACTTTGAGGCTGAAGGCGAAGAGAATAAAGGGATCTTTTACGATTTGGTAGTTTCACCCAACAAAAAATATGGCATTCACACACTATGTAATAACCCTAAAGGAAATATTCGAGTTGAGTACTATAAAGATCTATCAACTGCAGGTAATAAGAATTATTTTTTGATTTCACCAACGTACCACATGTCTAATAATTATTCGTACATCATTACACCTCCTAATTGTAGTTGTGTAAGAGTTTATTTATCAAATGAACAAGAAGGAATAATTCCCCTAATAGGTCAGTTTAAGTTTAGTGACTTTGTTATGTATCCATTTGCAGAGGCACATCCGTTTGCGAATCAAACTCAAAGCATGTGGGCAGCTGAGTGCCAGCTAGCAGCTGACCCTGTAGGCACGTCAAACCCAGATATGTTATTTATTGGTGATGATGGGTTGCCATACGTGTTAGAAAAGTGGAAGAAGAAAACATTGGATGGGTTTCACTTATATGAGAGGGCACCGGTTAAAAACAAAGGATTTAAGACTGTTATGATCAGTGATCTTGCAATCGACAGTGATTCACCCTTAGATAATGATGATTGTGGGAAACTATTCGCTACTAAATTTGACGGGAATCAGCTTAAAGTTTCAGATATTCCAATTGTGGATTGGACAGACTGTGATCTAGTCCGAATAAATTCTTCGCATTTATATTTAAGTATCTCGAACGAGGACAGCGGATGGGGAGATGACTACGAACCTACAGTTGATGAAATTAAAGCCTACTTTTTAGGGTGGAAGATGTACGATAGTCTGTCAAATCCCCCAGGAGATGGTGTATATAACCGTACAGACGGATTAAACAAGGCATGGGGATATCGTAGGCAAAATGGTACTTATGGTGGAGGAACTTCTGTATTACCCGCAAGTAATTCTCCTAAAGTAATAGATGGAACCCATGGTTTGTACAAATTACAATATCTTAAAACTAAGCCAACCATCGTGGCTATCTCAAAATACGAAACTGGCCTCAATGTTTCCAAAGGCTGGAACATGGTCGAAGTCGGCAGCGGTGTTGTGATTCGGGAGAAGGCTAATGTTGGGGCTGATATATACGGGAATTTTTATATTAACCACTTAAACGTTTCGGGGACAAATTTATCACATAAGACAAACAAAATAATGCGCGTATATCAGGGGGGGGTTGGATCATCGGCGTGGCGAGTTTATGCAGACAGTAGGCCGAATGGTAAGGAGTATTTGTATACGCTAAAAGAAAACTTCGATCCTACCGCAGTCTACTACGTTACTTACACAATGCTTGATTCTGGGCTTGCGGTGCCAATCAGCGGTAGCATTGCAGAGAATCTGCGTGGAACTGTTACGAATGTAGCGAAGTGGGCTAGTGACGTAGATCGACGACTATCAGTGGTAGAAAATCAGAAGGCAGAAAAGGGCGTGCCCAGCCTCATTCAATTAACTCCTCTGAATAGTTACACTGGTTCCACAAGATACCCAGACTATTTGCAGGGGCTATTTGTTAGAAAAGATTCTGCTGGATATGTATGGTTATATGGATTACTTTCTGGCGGTACTCCTGGGACAGCAATCTCAATTTTACCCAAAGGATTTAGACCTAAGCATTCGCTTACTTTTGCGGTTCCATTTTATTCAGAAAGAAATGCTGATGGGTCAGGAGGAGAAGCTACAACACGTATAAAAATTGCACCAAACGGAGGGATTTTTTCAAATACCCCTATTCAATTATCTGCAGAAAAAGGTGAGTGGATCAGCTTACATTTACCACCATTCTTAGCAGAATAATAAGGAGGCTTTACATTGAAAGAAGCAATCATAACTGACCTTAACGGTCGATACATTGAACCAACGCTCGTTGCGGACTCCGTGACGGGCGTTTTTGATAGAACGGGGCCGGTTCAAACTGGCTCCAATGATGCAGAATTACTAGCTTCGCAGCAGAATGACGACAATCTACCAACTGAAGCTAAAACGAAACTAGTCGGATACACAGTAGCCATTCCGCTGCCTGATGGTCTTTACGAACCAACCTTTGACGTACTCGGCTATCGCAAAGCAAAAGCAGACTACGACCTCGCATACGTCGAATACCTTGGAGCACTAGCGAAACATGATCCGACGAGCGGGAAGCCTGCACCGCAGCGTCCTGCATCAGTAGACGCATCTTCCTTTTGGAGCAACGGCCTAACGGAGGAAGAAATTGAAGCTTTGCAGCCAAAGCCATTGCCAACAGAGCTGGATCAGCTGCGTCTCGAAAATGCGAAGCTGCTGCTTCATGTTGCCGCACTGGAAGCGAAGAGCGATAAACACGTAGAAGGGACGAGCGAGCTGCGTTCCCAAAACATTGAGCTTACGCAAGATCATGCAACACTACTATTACAGCTAGCTGAAAAAGGAGTGATCTAATATGGACTGGTTCACAACGATTAAACGGTACTATGATATGGGGATCTACAAAAACGATCCGAAAGATTCGTTATATGTCGGGAAGTTCTGCGAGTTTGGCAAGATTACGCCAGAACAATTTAAAGAAATTACCGGTGAGACATACTCCGCAATATAGCCCCCATGTAAAACTTACCCTCTCGATTCCTTTCACAACGAAAAGGGCCGACATTCGCCGGCCCTCTCCCTCTTCTGATTGTTAATCCTATAGCGTTTGTAGCACAAAGTGCAGAACGAACAACAGTGAAATCCCATAGAACAGCGGCTTTACTTCGCGCCCCTTGCCAACGGCAAGATGGAACAGCGCGTAGCTGATAAATCCGACTGCAATCCCGTCAACGATGCTGTGCATGAGCGGGATAAATGCGATAATGAAGAACGCGGGAAGACCCTTGTGCATCGCATCGAATTCGATCTTTTTCACGCTTGGTATCATAAGGCCGCCGATAAAGATCAGTATCGGAGCTACGGCTTGATCAGGTACCAATGTCAGTACCGGTAATGCAACCAATGTACCTGCAAACAGGATCCCCGTAACGATAGACGTGAGCCCCGTCCGACCACCAGCAGAAATGCCAGCAGCAGTCTCAACCGTCGAGACATTCGGGCTTGTGCCGAACAATCCGCAAGTAATGACGGAAATCGCATTGGCCTGCAAGGATCGCTTAAATCGTTCCGGATTCCCGCTCATTTGCAGGTGCGCATTTACAAGCCCCACATTTTCGAACACAATGACGAGCGTCAGCGAGAAGGTTGCTACAGCAAGTGTAACAGCCGACATGCCTTGAAACGTGAACTGGCCGAATACATCCCCATATGCAGCCCACGAAAAAGACCCGCCTGTTGCTGCGCCAGCGTTAGGCACTGCACCAACTGCATAAGCGAGAGCTGTTCCTGCAATAATGGCGATGAGCAAGTTGCCCGGAACGTTGCGCATGAACAGAATGCATGTAAGAGCCAATGTCGCGAGGGTAACAAGCACTCCAGGATCAGCAAAGGACTGCAATGCAATCATCGTAGACTGATTGGGGACGATAACGCCGCCCTTTTGCAGACCGATTAAAACGAGCATAAGCCCGATCCCTACAGAAATAGCCTCCTGCAATGATTCTGGGATTGCTGCCCGCAGCTGCCCCGCAAGTGACGTGAAGCTAATTGCCGTAAAGCAAACACCGGATAATACCACGACCCCCAGCGCCTGCTGCCATGTCATGCCCATGCCATGCACGAGCGTGTAGGTGAACATCGCGTTAATGCCCATGCCGGGCACTAGAATAATGGGGGATTTGCCCCATATGCCCATTAACAAGCAGCCGACAGACGAAGCGAGCACGGTTGCGATAATTCCCGCTTCCTGCGGTATGCCTGCATCTGCCAATATTGATGAATTTACAATGACAATATAGACGATAGCGAAGAAGGACACGACACCGGCCAGCAGTTCCTGCCGCCAGTTGATTCGCGCAGCTTCAGAAGCGTCATTCAAGGATGCTTCTGTCTTCGATTGTATATGTTCCTTTTGGCGGACCAATCGTAAACCTGCTTTCCATCGTAGCCCCTCACCCAACCCTTAGCATGAAATAGAGGAAATTCAAAAAGTCTACTTGTGATCACGAAGAACGACAGAAAGTAGTTTGTGCTGAAAACCGGCCTTTTTGAATATGCACTCATAAAAAACTATGCCCGAATACAAATTCGCGCATAAGTTGCTCTTATTGTATCACATGACCACTTCAAATAATCAAGTGATGTTTGACTTTCCTGCAATTTGTACAATGATCCACCTTGCATCAACCCGTGAAATTACATATAATAAATAACTAATTGATTGTTCAAAACTATGGTCAACACATGCGAAGATGGAGATAAGTACACAGTACCGCTTGCCAGGGAGGCAGCGCCGCAGATTGAGAGCGCTGCTGAAGAATGGACTGTCGAAATTCACTCCGGAGCAGGCACCTTGAACTGGCACGTCACGTACGGTGAAGCTGCTGCAGTAGAGGTTCCCGGACTCGCGGCACGTTATTGCTGCTACAAGTGAGATTTTGGATTGGATCATAACCTCCGCATTCGGAGTGCATGCCAATCGGATCTAATTAGGGTGGTACCACGGTCTTCTCGTCCCTTGTGACGAGAAGGCCTTTTTTTAATTCGAGTGGAAATGAAGGGGGCTTACACAATGAAGGAGCGTTTACAGGCACTGCGCGCCGAAGCGCTGGAAAAGCTGCAGCAAGTAAAGGATGCAGGTCATTTAAATGATTTGCGTGTTAAATTCCTCGGTAAAAAAGGTGAGCTGACAGAAGTACTGCGCGGCATGGGCAGCTTGTCGGCAGAAGAGCGTCCGCTCATCGGTCAAGTGGCGAACGAAGTGCGCGGAGCCATTGAGACATTCATCGAGGAGAAGCAGGCGGCTTTTCTCCGTGAAGAGACGGAGCGTCGTCTTCAGGAAGAAACAATTGACGTGACACTGCCGGGCCGCCCAATGACGGTTGGTGCGGTTCACCCGCTGAACAAGGTTATTCAACAAATTGAAGACATTTTCATCGGTATGGGATACACGGTAGCAGAAGGTCCGGAAGTGGAGCAGGACTACTATAACTTTGAAGCGCTGAACCTGCCGAAGGATCACCCTGCACGCGATATGCAGGATTCGTTCTACATCACCGAAGACATCCTGATGCGTACGCAAACATCGCCGGTACAAGTGCGTACTATGGAAGCAATGAAGGGAAAAGGGCCCGTTAAAATTATCTGCCCAGGCCGCGTATATCGCCGCGATGACGATGACGCAACGCATTCCTTCATGTTCCATCAGATTGAAGGACTCGTGATCGATAAGCACATCCGCATGAGTGACTTGAAGGGAACGCTGCTTCAATTCGCGCAAGAAATGTTCGGTTCCAAAACACAAATTCGCTTGCGTCCAAGCTTCTTCCCGTTCACGGAGCCAAGCGTTGAGGTCGACTTGACTTGTATGAAATGCGGCGGCAGCGGCTGCCGAATCTGCAAACAAACAGGCTGGATCGAGATTCTGGGAGCAGGCATGGTTCATCC
Source organism: Paenibacillus sp. B1-35 (assembly GCF_050474385.1). Taxonomy (NCBI): domain Bacteria; kingdom Bacillati; phylum Bacillota; class Bacilli; order Caryophanales; family Paenibacillaceae; genus Paenibacillus; species Paenibacillus sp. B1-35. The sequence goes on along the minus strand of NZ_JBCHVJ010000006.1, from coordinate 252,279 downwards.
GCGCGTGCTTGAAATGGGCGGCTATGATCCGAAGGAGTATTCCGGCTTCGCATTCGGTATGGGTGTAGAGCGTATTGCCATGTTAAAATACGGCGTGGACGATATTCGCCATTTCTATACGAACGATATGAAATTCGTGCAGCAGTTCGCGCGGATGTAGTCAAAATAAAAGTTCAAAAAGTTCGGTTTTCAGCACCAAGAAGGTTGCGGGAACTTGAAGCGGATGCTTTCGTAGCGAGTTTGCTTTGCAAAACTTGTAAGGAAGCGCGGAGTGCAGGCAAACTACATGAGCACTTGAAATGTTTCCAAAGGAAACCTACATCGAAAGCATTCGCTCTTCGAGAGTGAGTGCGAGATTCGATGTCGAGTTACTTCCTGTGTTGCTTCGTGATCAAAAGCGGACTTTTTGAACCACCTCTTAACAGAAGAAAGGAAGAGAGTGAGAAATGAACGTATCCTACCAATGGCTATCGCAATATATCGACTTGACCGGCGTTTCTGCTGAAGAAATCGCGGAACGCATGACGCGTGCCGGTATCGAGATCGACTCGGTGGAGAACCGTAATCAAGGACTCGACCACATCGTCGTGGGCTATGTCGTATCCAAGGAGAAGCATCCAGATGCGGATAAGCTGAACGTGTGCCAAGTAGACGTAGGCGCAGAAGAAAAACTGCAAATCGTGTGCGGCGCGAAAAACGTAGATGCAGGACAAAAGGTTCCAGTTGCTACGATTGGCGCAGTTATGCCAGGCGGCATGAAAATCAAGCGCGCTAAGCTGCGCGGCGTTGAATCCCAAGGCATGATCTGCTCAGCGAAGGAGCTTGGCATGAATGACAAGCTGCTTCCGAAGGAAATGCAGGAAGGCATTCTCGTACTGCCAGCAGATACAGATCTCGGAACACCAATCGCTGACGTGCTCGGTTTGAACGATCATGTGCTGGAGCTTGACCTTACACCAAACCGCTCAGACTGCCTAAGCATGCTCGGTGTTGCACATGAAGTAAGCGCGTTGCTGGAGCGTCCTGCGCGTTTGCCAGAGCAGGATGTGAAGGAAAGCGCTGAAGCTGCCTCAAGCAAAGTGAAGATTAGTATTAGCGCTGCGGAAGGCTGCACGCACTACGCAGCACGCTATATTGCAGGCGTAACGATTAAGCCATCTCCATTGTGGCTGCAAAATCGCTTGCTTGCAGCAGGCGTTCGTCCAATCAACAATATCGTTGATGTAACGAACTTCGTCATGCTGGAATATGGACAGCCGCTGCATGCGTTTGACGCAGATAAGCTGAATGGTGGAGGAACGATCGACGTTCGCTTTGCGAATGAAGGTGAGGGACTGGTTACGCTTGACGGCCAAGAACGCAAGCTGGAACCGCATATGCTGCTCATTACAGACGGCGTGAAGCCAGTTGCGCTTGCAGGAGTTATGGGCGGTGAGAACTCCGAAGTATCTTCGGATACAGTGAACATTTTGCTTGAGTCCGCTCACTTCACGGGTAGCGTGGTACGCAAGACGTCCCGTCAATTGGGATTGCGCTCCGAAGCTTCTCTGCGCTTCGAGAAAGAAGTGAATCCAGAGGCGGTCATACCTGCATTGAACCGTGCGGCTGAACTGATTCGTACACTTGCTGACGGTGAAGTGTATGCGGGGATCGTAGAGCAGAAAACAGCATCTTTGGAACGCAAAGTAGTCGAGCTGACATTGGATAGAACAAACCGTTTGCTTGGTACATCGTTAACATCCGAAGAGGTTCGCAAAATTATGGAGCGTCTTGGCTTCGAATTTGTTGAAAAATCCGAAGGCAGCTTCGCCATCACAGTGCCAACTCGCCGTGGCGATATTACGCGCGATGTAGACTTGATCGAGGAAGTTGCGCGTATTTACGGCTATGACAATATTCCGGTAACGGCTATAGAAGGTTCGACAACGCCAGGCCATCTGACGAAGGGACAAAGCATCCGCCGTGCGATCCGCCGTGTGTTGACAGACAATGGCTTGAATGAGGTCGTGACGTATTCCTTTACAAACCCTGCGGATACAGCATTGTTCCCATCCTTCTTGGAAGATGCAGTGCCTGTTCGCTTGGCAATGCCGATGAGCGAAGAGCGCAGTGTGCTGCGCACGAACCTGACGCCAGGGCTTATTGATGTAGCGGTGTACAACCGCAACCGCAAGCACGAGGATATAAGCATCTTCGAACTGGGCACACTGCATCTGACGAAGGAAGAGCAGTTGACTGCTCAACCGAAGGAAGTGCTGGTTGCTTCTTTACTGATGACAGGCAAGCGCAATGCTGCACAGTGGAATGTGAAGGCAGAACCGGTTGATTTCTATGATATGAAAGGTGTGCTTGACAGCCTCGTATCGTACTTTGGTTTGGATGGACGTGTGCGTTATGCGGCAGATCGCCCGCAAGGTTTGCATCCAGGACGTTCCGCGTCGCTATATTTGACGGGAGAACACGGGGAACAGTATATCGGCTTCATTGGTCAATTGCACCCAGAGGTACAACATGCCAAGGATGTAGCAGACACGTATGTTGCCGAGATTTTGATGCAGCCGTTGATCGATGCGGCAGACTTCGATATTGAATACCGCAGCCTTCCGCGTTATCCGGCTGTAGATCGAGATATTGCGATCGTGTTGGATCGTGGCGCCGAGGTAGGGCAAGTCGTTGCGCTTGCTAAGGAGACTGCAGGCGAGCTGCTTGAATCTGTAAATGTGTTCGACGTCTACACAGGTGAGCATGTTGCGGAAGACAAGAAGAGCGTTGCGATTTCACTCGTGTATCGTCATCCAGAGCATACCTTCACAGACGAAGAGATTACAGAGCTTCACGGCAAGGTCGTGGCAGCAATCGAATCGAACTTCAAGGCAGAGTTGAGAAAGTAAGGCAGCATCTATAAATAGAAGATCAAGAAGTTGGGACGGATATTCCGCTCCCAACTTTTTTTATGGGCAAACAAAGAGTGATAATTCTATATCATTCCTAGAATAGAGAAATAAAGAAATATACATAGAGAGTTCCTAAAAGGCCTGTATTTGCAATTCCGCTACTGCTGCCCCTATAATAGGGAAACCCTTAAATAGCAGGGTATATGAGATGTTTTTTTGCTCTAAAAATCTATGAAATGAAACTTGACTTTCCTCTATACGTAGGAGGAAAAGAGCGGTGATATATCGAATTATCTAGTAGAGTTTGCATATGAGATGCAAACAGGGAATAAATTGTTGCTGCATGCGGGCTGCAAGCTCCAGCATGGCACGTGAAGGTAAGGAGGACCAATGAATGACTAGTCCGGATAATAAGCATCGAGTAGCGGTTGAAATATATGGAACACAATATAAATTGGTAGGCACAACTAGCAAGGATTACATGCGCAATGTAGCGGCGATGGTGGATGAGCATATGCGAAGCATCGCGAATGCCAACTCGCGTCTTGATACAACGCGCATTGCAGTATTGTCTGCGGTACATATTGCTGAGCAAGTACAGAAAGTGAAGGATGAGCAAGTACAGCTTAGCTCGTCTTTGAAGGAAGTTGAAGCAGCGAATCATAATTTGTCGAAGCAACTGACACAGGTTCAGACGGAATCGGAGCAAGCGCTGGAGAAGCTGCGTCAGGAGTCTGCACAGAAGCTGGAGAAGCTGCAAACCGAGCTGAACAATGAGAAAGCGAAGGCTGAAAAGCAGACGGCAGAGCTTCGTGCAGAAACGGCAAAGCTGAAGGAAACAAATCAGCAATTGGCCGAGAAGCATAAGGCTTCGGAAGAGCGTGTGCATAAGCTGACCGAGCAGGTGAAGGAGACGGAGCGTCGGATTCAATCGTTGACGGCGCGTGAAAATGAACAGAAGAAGAAGCTGCAGCAAGTTGAAGAACGGCTGAAGGCTGTTCTGGAAGAAAAGCAGAAGGCGGAGCAGCTCCATGCGCGTACACTCAAGGAAAAGCTGGAGGAGACAGAGCGTCTATGGAGTACGAAGCTGAATGAGCAAAATCAAACTTGGGAATCACAGCTTCAAGACTCGGAGCAGAGCTGGCAGCAGAGAATGACAGAGTCCGAGCAGAGCTGGCAGGAGAAGTTGTCACAAACTGAGCAAGATTGGCAAGCCAAGTATACGGAGACCGAGCAGCAATGGCAGAACAAGCTTACCGACACAGAGCAAGGATGGCAGAAGCAGTTCGATGAAGCCAAACAGAGCTGGAGTCGTAAGCTTTCGAATAAGGAACAAAGCTGGCAGGAAGAGCGAAATTTGCGGGAGCAGGAATGGACAGATAAGCTGAACGTCAAGGAACAGCAATGGCGCGAGCAGCTTGAATCTGAAAAGCGTAATGCCGAGCAGATCTCAGCAGATTGGGAAGAACAGCTTGCGGAGCAGACCGCCGCATGGGAAGGACAATTGGCAGCCCAGACAACAGATTGGGAGTCGCGCTTAGCGAAGAGAGAAGCGGAACTGGTTCAAGATCGAGATAAGCAGCTCACAATGCTTAAGCAGCAGCATGAAACGAATGTGAAGCAGTTGCAGCAAAAGCATGAACAGTACGCTCAGCAGTTGAAGTTTGCCCAAGATAACCAGCGCAAGCAAGCAGAAGAGCGCCATGCTGCCAAAGTAAAAGAATTGTCCGAGCAACATGCTAAAGAAATCGAGCAGGTGAAGGCTGAGCAGCGTTCCAATTTGGCGAAGGCGCAAGCGGAACAGAAGCAGGCCTTGGATGAGGCGCAGGCACTGCATCAGAAGGCGCTGAATGAAGTAAAGGCACAGTGCGAGAAGGATATTGCACAGCTGCTGGCTGATCAGAAGCAAGCAATGGACGAAATGCAGTCACTTCATCAAGAGGCTTTGAAGGAAGCGAAAGCAAAATACGAGGAAGAAATCATTCAACTGCTTGCTAATCAAGAGGAAGCGATGGGAGAAGCGCAGGCGCTGAATCAGCAGGCGTTGGACGAAGCTAAGGCAAAATACGAAAAGGAAACTGCTCAATTGCACGCCGAGTTGGCGGAAGCCAAGTCAAGGCATGAACTGGAGCTGGATCAATTGATCATTGAGCATCTGGAGCAGTTGGAACAAGCTGAAACGGATAAAAGAACGTCAATGATGGAGCTTGAGGATAAGTGGAAGCAAGAGCTTGCTCGGGCAGAATCTGAACGCAGCAAGGCTGTTCAGCAGGTTGAGGCTGTATATCAAGAGAAGCTGCAGCATTCTGAGCAAGAGCGTGTACGTGCATTGAAGGAAGCAACTGAACAACATGAAGAGCAGCAGCTTGATTTGCTTGCGCAGCTTGAGCAGCAGGAGCAAGAACTGATCGCTCGGTATGAGCGGCAGAATGAAGAACTGCGTACTCAATATGAACAGCAGAAGCAGGTGCAGTGGGCTCAACATGAGGAGAAGCTGCTAGAAGCGCGTGCTCAGCATGAGAAGCAACTGGCAGAAGAGCGTGCCCAGCATGAGAAGCAGCAGCAGGAAGAGCGTGCTCAATACGAGGATCAGTTGCAGGAGGAGCTTGCTCACTATGAGGAGCAGTTGGCAGAAGAGCGTGCGCAGCGTGAAAAGCAGTTGGCAGAAGAGCGTGCTCAACATGAAGAGCAACTGAAAGAAGTGCGCGTTCAATCGGAGAAGCGCCAGGAAGAACAGCAAGCTCAGTACGAGCAGAAAATCCAGGAACTGCGTGCTCAATATGAAGGCGATATAGATGCCTGGACTGTACTACAGGATGAAGCTTTAGCGGCACACGCCAAGGAGTTGGAGGAATTAGAGCAATCCTTGCGAGCGGAAGCTGAACTGGCGATGCAAAAGAAGGACGCCCGCATCCATCAGCTTGAAGGTCACTTAGGACGCGCGGAAGAGCTGGATCGTGCGCGTCAAGTGGAAATGGAACGCCTCATTCGCGTTAGAGATAATGTACAGGCTGAAGCGGCTGATTTGCAGCAACAGATTGACGCGATGAAGCAAAGTATGGAAGAAGAGCTTGAAGCACTTCGGAATCAGTATGACCGGCAGCTGAATGAACGTCTCGAACAAGAACGAGCAGCATGGATGCGTGAAGCGGATCAGGCGCGAGCTGCGTTGCAGGAGCAATTCGAAGCAGAACGGAGCGCATGGCAGGCGAACATTGAAAAAGAACAAGATGCTCTATACGATCAACTTGCCGAGTTCGAAGATAAGTGCCGCAAGATGGAATTGGAGAAGGAAGAACTGCAAGCTTCCTACGCAAGCATTCAGCAGGCGCAGCATGAAGCCGCTGCTTCCGTGGCAGAAGCGAAGCAGCAGGTGGAGGAAGTGCAATCCCGCTATGTGCAGTTAGAAGAAGAACAACAGCTCTATATTGCAGAGCTTGAACAATATGAAGAAGCTATGGCACGGGCGCAGCAGCGTGAACAGGAATGGGCACAGCAAGAGCAGCAATGGTCTGACACAACTGCAGCATGGAGTGAAGACCGTGAGCATCTGCAACGGCTGGTCGAACAGTTGCGATCTGAGGTCGAGGAAGCGAAGAAGCATGCTGAAGAGCAGGCTCGTTCTCATTCTGAGATGGAAGTTATTCAGGAGCAATTCGAGATTCTCTCCCATCAATTCCGATTATCGCAGCTGGAGCGGGAAAAAGAGCGCAGACAAGTGGATGAGACACAGGAAGCTTACACGAAGCTTAGCGATGAATACACGAAGCTCAAGGATGAATATGCCAAGCTTCAGAGTGAATTTAATGAGTGGCTGGAAATGATTGAGTAGCATCAATGAGGGACAAACGAATCAAACATAAGGAACTGCCAAATAAATGATGCATGAAATAGGATTGTTTTTTGACAAGGTATGGAGGGAAGTTGCAGCGGTATTTGCTTCATGGAACGTCCTGGATTACATCATAGTGGGAGCGGCTGTTGCATGTATGGTATTGGGAGCTGTGCGAGGATTCAAATCTATCGCGCTCTCCCTATTCGGCTATATTGCAGCATTTATCGTTGCAGCCCGATTTTATGTGGATTTTGTACCATGGGTGAGGAAGAGAGTGTTCACCACAACTAGCAGCGGGACAGGAGCGAATACAGGCGGGGACGCGTCTTTGACGGCTTCATTGATGGATACTGTACACGCTGTCGTCGCCTTTTTGCTGTTGTTTACGTTTGTATTGGTCGGTCTATGGCTTATTCGTTTTGCTCTGAAGAAGTTCACAGATGTAAAACCGGTACGAACCGTGGATCGGGTAACAGGAGCTGTGCTCGGCTTGGTGCAGTTTATCTTTTTGTGGTGTATGATATATATTCTGCTGCGAGCTTGGCCTGCTGGAGCATTCCGTAGCTGGGTTGATTCTTCATTATGGGTTGACAGAACCGGAAAGTGGATGCCAGATGTTATGGTTGAGGCTGTAAAGTGGGCTCAGTGGCTATAGTATCTCTTGCTGAATCGTGCGTGTACGTAACTTCAATCACATACATGAACGAATGAACAGACCGCCGTCCCCCAGGTACTAGACAGGGATCACGGCGGCCGCTCATTTTTCGACAATAAATTTAGCTGTCATCTCATTGTGTCCCGGGCCGCACAAAATCGTGCATGACAAGTCGTATGTACCGGGTTGTTCCGGAGTTATGACTTGCTGGGGATGAGTTGGATCAAGGGACAAATGTAACTCCTTGATGGCAACCCCGTGATTGCCAACAGCATCTAATACGATACGGATTGGTTCACCTGACTTAACGCGATATTCAGACTTATCGAACTTGAAATTAGTTGCTTTAATCACGAGCTCTTTGTCTGTTTTTACGTTGTCTTCTTGAGCCTGATTGGATTGTCCGCCGCATCCAGAGACCATAAACGCTGTGAGCGATAGGCATGTGATGAGCGACCTTAGGCTGCTTCTTGCCAGCATTTGTATAATTCCTCCTCTCCTCGTCCATATAGTGTAACGGAAAGTATCAACTTTTTCCATTGCATGTATGGAGCGAAGAGAAGGGGGTTATACATGGACTCGCTCATTCAGAACGAAGGAAGCAGCCCTCGAGACATTAGGCCGTTATTTGGACTCGCGGCCAGCTTCGAATGGTGTCGCAACTGGAATGAACAGGTCGATCAATCCAATGACAAGCGCTGCAATAATAGCGCCAAGTACCGAGACGGATACACCGCCAACAAAGAATTGAGCGATGTAAATGACGACGGCGCTGGCGATGAAGCCAACGATCCCGCGTCCGAACGGCGTGACTCTTTTTCCAAAAATGCCTTCGACAATCCAGCCGAATAAGGCTATGACTAAGGCAAGGATTAAGGCACTCCAGAAACCGCCTACGGTAAACATCGGCACAATCCAGCCCGTAACCATCAATACGATGGCTGCCACAATGAATCGAACGACATGACCGAGAAAACTCATGGACTTTTCCTCCTTACTCGTTTGAAGGGTATAGGTTTGTGCAACAATTATTGTAACCTTATCCGCGATATTCATGAGTGGCATGTTCAGACATTGGATAGCCATTATTTCGGTATACCGCTATAATGAACAGCGAGAGGAGCCGTGACTTGTTTTGGACTCGAAAATTTTAAAAACAATGGATTACCATAAAATACTGCAATCGCTTGCCCGACATGCGGCTACCCCGTTAGGGGAACATGCTTCCTTGTCCCTGCTGCCGAGCACGGATTTGGAGGAAGTGAAGCGTCGCCTGCAGGCGACAGATGAGGCGATGACGATAGATCGGTTGAAGGGCGGAGCTCCCTTCTCTGGTGTTGCCGATATACGCCCTGCCGTAAAGCGTGCACGCATTAATGCAATGCTAAGCGCAAATGAATTGTGGGAGATTTCCGTGCTGATCTTCGCAGGTCGTCGCGTGAGACGCCATATTGAGAGTGTGCATGAGGACAACCCGGTGCCGCTGATGATGGAGCTGGCGGATTCTTTAAGCTGGCAAAAAGAATTGGAAGATGAGATTAGACGCTGTATCGACGAGCAGGGTGAAGTGCTGGATCAAGCCAGTTCGGAGCTGGCAGCTGCACGTCGCGAGCTGCGCATCGGAGAAGCCCGTATTCGGGAAAAACTGGAATCGATGATTCGATCATCCAATGCATCCAAGATGCTGCAGGAGCAACTCATCACTATCCGAAATGATCGGTATGTAATCCCGGTTAAGTCAGAATACCGCGGTCATTATGGCGGAATTGTACATGACCAATCAAGCTCTGGTGCTACGCTCTTCATCGAGCCGGAAGCGATTGTTACGCTGAATAACAAGCTGCGGGAAACGAAGCTCAGAGAAGAGCGTGAAATTGAACGGATTCTGTCTCAATTGACCGAACATGTAGGTTTGCAGGTGGATCTATTATTGAATGATACAGATATCATGGAGCAGTTGGATTTTATCTTTGCCAAGGCTCGCTTAGCGCATGAGATGAAAGCTACGCTGCCACGCATGAATGACCGCGGTTATATGAAGCTGATTAAAGGCCGCCACCCGCTTATCGATAGGGAAAAAGTTGTGCCAATTGACGTGGAGCTTGGCAATGACTATACCTCAATCATTGTTACTGGACCGAACACAGGTGGTAAGACAGTATCGTTGAAAACGATGGGGCTGCTGAGCCTTATGTCCATGTCTGGTTTATTTATACCGGCGCAGGACGGCAGCCAAATGTGTGTATTTGATGCCATTTACGCCGACATCGGTGATGAGCAAAGTATTGAGCAAAGCTTGAGTACGTTCTCCAGTCATTTGACGAACATTATTCGCATTTTAGGTGAAATGACACCGAAAAGTCTTGTGCTGCTAGACGAGCTTGGAGCGGGAACAGATCCTGCGGAAGGTTCTGCTTTGGCGATTGCGATTCTCGAACATATTCATCGCCTGGGCTGCAGAATCGTTGCAACCACTCACTATAGTGAGCTGAAGGCATATGCATATGAGCGCAAGGGCGTTATTAATGCCAGCATGGAATTTGATGTGCAAACACTGCGTCCAACGTATAGACTTCTTGTTGGTGTTCCAGGCCGAAGCAATGCATTTGCAATTGCAGAACGCCTTGGCCTGCCATCCTCCATTATTGAACATGCTCGTGGAGAAGTGACAGAAGAGGATATGCGTATCGAGACGATGATCGCTTCACTAGAGGAGAACCGTCTTCGTGCAGAAGCGGAACGCGAGGAAGCGGAGAGGATACGGAAGGAAACAGAGCATCTTCGAGCAGTGCTTGCCTCTGAGGAAGCGAAGCTTCACGCAGAGCGCGACAAGCGAATCGAGCGTGCTTCCGAGGAAGCGCGCGAAATCGTTCGTAAAGCGCGTCATGAAGCGGATGACATCATTACTGAACTGAAGCTGCTCGCTCAGGAAGGCGTAAATGTGAAGGAGCATCTGCTAACCGAGGCGCGCAAGCGGCTGGATGAAGCTGCTCCAGCAAGCAAGCTTGCCTCCAAGGCGAAGCCAGCGAAGAAGCAGGCTCGCAAGATTGAAGCTGGGGATGACGTTATGGTGTACAGCTTGAATCAGAAGGGCAGCGTAGTCGAACTGGCGGGCAACGAAGCAGTCGTGCAGCTTGGCATTATGAAAATGAAGGTTCCAATGGACGATCTGGAACTTGTCACTTCCTCGGCTTCGAAGCAGAGCAGCAAGTCTGTCAAAACAGGCACAAATGTGAAGCGTACACGAGCAGATAATGTACGTTCTGAGCTTGACTTGCGCGGAGCCAACTTGGAAGAGGCCATCATTGAGGTGGATCGGTTCCTGGATGAGGCGCTGCTCGCTAATTTGGGACAAGTGTACATCATTCATGGCAAGGGGACGGGAATTCTGAGAACGGGAATCCAGGAGTTCCTGCGCAAGCATAAACATGTGAAGACGTTCCGTCTCGGCAACTATGGTGAGGGTGGTACAGGAATTACAGTTGCAGAACTGAAGTAACAGTGAACCGGGGAGGATGAATGTGGAACGATTTATTGAGCAATGGCTTAGTAACCCATACGTATCCATGTGTGCCTATTTTTCTGTAACCGTGCTGGCGCTTGTGTTGTTTTTGTCCATATTTGAATTAGTGACGCGATACAGATGCTGGGAAGAAATTCGCAAAGGAAATATTAGTGTTGCGATGGCCACATCCGGTAAAATCTTCGGGATTTGCAATATCTTTCGCTTCGGAATGGTAGCGCGGGATACACTGTATGCATCATTGACATGGGCGGCCCTTGGGTATGTACTGCTGTTATTGGCTTACTTTTTGTTTGGATTTTTGATGCCGTACTTCAAGTTGGACGATGAGATTCAAAAGGATAATCGTGCAGTAGGCTTATTGTCTATGGTGATCTCGGTATCCATGTCCTACATTATTGGAGCTAGCATTAAATAGATCAGTAGGTTTGAGGTTCGTTACTATCGCAGCGGAGGTCTTGCATGAAGTACTTATGGGGAACACTGTTTGCATTGGCAGCGATATTTATTATTATCGGAATCGTGTATTGGGTGAACCTGTAGAAGCTGTTATCAGTAGTAGCAGCCAGGCACGGACGAGTATAACGATATTGAGTGAAGACATCTAAGATAACTGAGGGATGTGCTCTGCAAGCAATTGAAGGAGCCTTCTCATTTACGAAAGGCAGGTTGATAGGACATGAGTCAAATTTGTCCTTGGTGTGATACGGAAATTGTGTGGGATGAGGTGCTTGGTCCTGAAGAGGAGTGCCCACATTGCCACAATGAACTGAATGCTTATCGAACATTGAATGTAGATATTGAGCATGACCCCGATAAGCAGCATGGCGATCATGATGAGCACGAGCATGATCAGGAAGAAGCAGAAGAAAAAGGCTGGTCCAACTTCGGATGGGCAGAGGATGCTGCCATGTTCGGCGATTCAGATTCCTTGCGCTATCAAGAGGGAGTGGACAAGGCACTGCATGGACAAGCTGAAGTACCAGAATGTCCACAATGCAGAGAATATATGTTGCTGGCCGGCACAGAAACCATTAGCTCCAATCATTTTGAGCCGAATGTATCAGAATCGTTGAAGGAGCCAATTGTAACGGCGCCTTTCCGAATGAATGTATATGTGTGCACATCATGCTTCCAAGTATCAAAAGTATTGGCCGAACCGCATCGTGAGCCGTTGATGGAAGTCGTTCGCCGCGCGCAGTCAGAATAAAATATCATAAGACGCCTGCTTTAGGGCAACTTAAAAGCTGTAACGAAGAGGGCTATATGCCCGATTAAGCAAGGGAGGGGTTCCCTTCGTGACAGCGCGTCTTGACGCTCAATCGCTTTTGCTGTTGATCGTTTTTGGCCTCTTTTCGTTGGCGAATGCTCTATCCGGGGCATTCGTCAATGTTTTTCTATGGAAGGCAGCCTCCGATTACAGCTTAATCGGCTGGTTTGCGTTCAGTCAGCAAATATCCAGTGGATTGGTCTTCTATTTTGCCGGCAAGTGGGTAAAGGAAGGCAACAAAATGAATTGCTTGCGGCTTGGAATCGGATTAGCGGGAGCCTTCTATGCAGCTGTGCTTTGGCTCGGCAAAGGTGCTGTTGATTACATATGGCTGCTGGGATTCCTGCTAGGTGCAGCATTCGGGGCCTTTTGGCTTGCTTATAACGTGGTGTATTTTGAGGTAACAGACCCTGAAAATCGTGACCTATATAATGGCTGGGCCGGCCTAATTGGATCATGCTGCGGTATGGCTGCACCGTGGGCTTCCGGTTATCTGATCTCCAAGCTTGGCGATGGGATAGGTTATCGCATTATCTTTACCGTTTCGTTCGGGGTGTTTATTGGGGCAATTATTTTCAGCTTTTGGCTGCGCAAGCGTCCTCCTGAGGGGCATTATAACTGGACGCTGCCCTTTACAGAGTGGAAATCCACCGATAGTCCTTGGAGGCTCGCGCTGCCGGCGCTGGCTGCACAAGGTGTCAGGGATGGTGTCTTCGCTTTCTTAATTGGACTGGTGGTGTATATTGCGACGACAAACGAAATGAAGCTGGGGAATTACACGCTAATTACTTCAGCTGCTGCATTAGGCAGCTTCTATGTAATCGGTAAGATTATGCGCCCGGCCTTCCGTGCACCGGGTTTGTTTCTCGGAACAATTGCTATGGCACTTGCGGTCATTCCACTGTTTTTCCATGTTGGATATGGAAGTCTGTTGCTATTCGGTGTCATTACTTCTTTGTTCTCACCATTATTCGTTATCCCAATGACGTCGGTTACTTTCGACATTATGGGAGTAAATGAGCAGTCCGCATCACAGCGCGTCGAACTGACGGTATTGCGTGAATTTGGCCTGCTGATTGGGCGAATGGTGGGAGTTGCAGCCTATTTAGTTGTTGTTCAATGGAAAACGACAGATGCGGTAGTCGTTGCTTTTTTGACTGTCATTGGAGCGTTTCCGATTATCAGTGCAATATGTGTCCGAACATTAGTGAAAAATCATCCTCCGGGGAAATAAGTAAAGCCCTGCATGCTTCATAGAAGCAGTGGGGCTTTCATGTATTACATTCTCAAATAAGGATATGATGTCAATCTCGATTCACAACTTATCTCCTCGAATACCGAAATAGTCCAGCGTCTGGATGGGAACCACATTCAATCGTAACACCCACCTGCAACAATTCGCTTATCAGTTGAGGTTCGCAAGTATAAAATGCCGCTTCGTTTCCCAAATCAAAAAAGCGTTCTTGCCGTATCTTATGCAGATCCCCACTGTGTGTTGTCAGGGAGAATGTGCAATCCTTTTAGGCAATATAGGTTCCCAAGAACGCGATCCATATAGTAAATCCACGGGTTTTCCCCCTTATTCTGTATTTCCGGTTACATATTTCCCTGATATTGGGTTCATAATACATAGAGAACAACAACCTACAGACATGATGAAAGGAGTATGCTCAGATGCAATATGCTCAGCATAACCAACAGTCACATCAAGGCTCTATGAAGCCATTATCAGCGAAAGAATTAGAGTATATCGTTGACTCCATTTCCAATGAAGATTTGCTTATCAAGCAATGTGCGGCAACCGCTTCGATAGCGACTACTCCCGGCGTTCAACAGGCGCTGACACAAATGATCAATGTTCATCAGCAGCACATGAATGCATTGCTGCATACTCTACAGCAGCACGCACATTTGGCGCCAACCAGCCCGCAGCAATCTCAATAATAGAAGGAATGAAGGAGGAGCCGCAGTATGAATGGAGCTCAAAATAATCAATTCATGCAAGAAAAGGACTTGCTGTCTTCGATCTTGGCAGATTTGAAGCGAACCTCTCGCGAATATACAACAGGTGTTACGGAGGCTGCCTGTCCGGTGGTACGGCAGATGTTCACTGAGTTAACGCATAGCACGTTAACGCTGCAAGGTCAGCTGTTCACGATTATGGAACAAAATAATATGTATTCCGTAGCGTCACCTGCTTTGCGTCAAGAGATAAACAAGCTATTGAATGACAATCAACAGCTGCAAATGAAGTGCAATCAGTTCGTACAACAGAAGCTTGGCCAAGCGGGAGCGGGATATGGTCACTATCAGCAGCATGCTTATCCTTCCCAAGAGCATCACCAAGGGAACTATAACAATTACATGTAAAAAGGATAGAGGGCTGCTGAGCACATCGGCAGCCTTTTCTCTTGCTGAGGCAAACAATGCAAAGACCAACCAGTACAGCCGCAATTTCGCGTGGCCGTGGACCTTCAATTCCATTACGGCAACAGGTATCATAGTTGTAGGAGATAAAGCGGATTCATTGCGAAGACCACTGATTATTGGCACGAGGCTGTGAAAAGGTGTATCATATGTAGCATATTTACACTAAAATCGGCTTGCCGCTGCAGGCCGAGGGAGGAACGAATATGAAGGAATTGAGCGATTTTAATATTAGCATACTGAAATTGTTAAAAGAGGACGCGCGTCGTTCCCCGGCGCTCATCGCTACGATGCTAGGCGTGGACGAAGAGAAGGTACGCACTGCGATTACCGAGATGGAAGAGGAGCACGTCATTGTTAAATATGCAACGGTAGTGAATTGGAGCAAGGTTGACGACGAGACGGTTACGGCTCTCATTGAGGTTCAAATTACGCCTGAGCGCGGCCGCGGATTTGAGGGCATTGCTGAGCGGATTTATTTGTTCCCGCAAGTGAAATCCGTCTACTTAATGTCCGGTGCATATGATTTGCTTGTTGAGGTGGAAGGGAAGAACCTGCGTGAAGTGGCTTCCTTTGTATCCGACAAGCTGTCTCCGATTGAATCAGTTCTATCGACCAAAACTCACTTCATCCTGAAGAAGTATAAGCAGGATGGCATCATATATGAAGAGCGCGAGGATGATCATCGTCTCGTAATTACCCCGTGAAAGGTGATGTACCATGATTAAAGAAGAAGAGAAGCAAGCTGGCGTACGCTCTATGAGCGGCTACATTAATCCACTCGTGCGCGATATTGCCCCATCCGGTATTCGCAAGTTCTTCGATTTGGCTAATGCCAGCAAGGATATCATCACTTTAGGTGTTGGGGAACCGGATTTTTGCACGCCTTGGCATGTTCGTGAAGCTTGCGTATATTCATTGGAGCGCGGTCGTACGAAGTATACCTCTAATGCAGGGATGCTGGAGCTTCGCGAAGCGATCGCAGAATACTTAAACCATTCATTCCATGTGAAGTATGAACCGTCAGAGGAAGTGCTGGTAACGGTTGGCGGATCGGAGGCCATCGACTTGGCGCTGCGGACGTTGGTTGCGCCTGGCGACGAAATTTTAATACCAGAACCGTGCTATATCTCGTACTCACCAATCGTATCAATTGGCGGTGGTGTAGCGGTAGGAATTGAAACGCACGCTGAAAATCAATTCAAGCTGACAGCGGAGGCGTTAAAAGCCAAAATTACACCTAAGTCCAAGGTGCTGATTCTGTGCTATCCGAGCAATCCTACGGGCGGCATCATGACATATGAAGACTGGCTGCCAATAGCCAAGATTGTTGAAGAGCATGATCTGATCGTGATTTCAGATGAAATTTACGCGGAGTTAACGTATGATCAGAAGCATGTCAGCTTCGCTTCCATTCCGGGGATGAAGGACAGAACCGTGCTTGTCAGCGGCTTTTCCAAGGCATTTGCGATGACTGGCTGGCGTATGGGGTATGCATGCGGTCATCCGGAAATCATTGCTGCGATGATGAAAATTCATCAATATACCGTCATGTGTGCACCGATTATGGGACAAATTGCGGCACTTGAGGCACTGCGCAATGGTATGAGTGAGAAGGATCATATGATGGAGTCTTACAATCAGCGCAGACGTCTCGTTGTGAACGGCTTCCGCGAGATTGGGCTGGAATGCCATGAGCCGCAAGGGGCTTTCTATGCATTCCCATCCATTAAGTCTACAGGTCTTACTTCGGAACAATTTGCACATCGGCTGCTGTTCGAAGCTAAGGTTGCAGCCGTTCCCGGCGATGTGTTCGGTCTGGGAGGTGAGGGCCATATTCGCTGCTCTTATGCGACATCTGTTACGCAGTTGAATGAAGCTCTCGACCGTATGGGGCGTTTTCTCGACAAGATGAAGCAGGAAATGTGATTTTTATTCATAATCAACGAAAATGAACTAGTTTTCTTTCTTTTCCTCTGGTATAATATAACATGTCTCGCTCAACTGTTCCATGTTATGGAACAGTTGGAGATATCTAGGATACTCTAGTCAAGCCATGAAGGGAGGAAAGGTCGATTGTTTTGTTCGAACTATACATTGACGTCGTATCCGCATAGTTCAGTGAGAGAAGAAAGATCTCATTTGAGATGGTCGGGCAGAACAAGAAACGTTTCGTCCAAGCTTCTGGCGCTTGAGTATGAAATCCTTGTCCTTCGCAAGCAGATGGAGCAAATGTTTCAAGAGGAGCAATCCTTTACTGCGGAGACAGTGATTGAGATTAGCAGCATGTTGGATTTGAAAATTAATGAATACATGAAATCACAATTGATGAAATAGATGAAGCAAGTAGAAGGCTCCTACGTGGAGTCTTCTTTTTTTGCCTATGTTGTTTATGATATAGTGAAGGTTGGGATTAACTTAACAGATATCAGTGATGTGGGCTGCGTAGAGAGGGGACAGGCTATTATGCGTAATTGGGGATGGATCGGTGTTCTAGCGGTAATGCTTGTGCTTGTGAGTGGTTGTGGGGGGCCTAAGGCGGATGCAACGATTTTCATTATGACATCCTCGTCAGTACCTCCTGAAATGACCCAAGCGTTGCAGGATGATCTCAATAAGACGTTTGAAAATAAATTTACAGTCCAAGTGGTAGCTTCGCCGCTGTATAGCATTGAGAAGCTGTTCGTGGAATATGCGGCAGGGGAAAATAGTGTCATGATCATTCCGGAAGAGGATGCGAAGAGAATGGCTCCTCAGGGAGGACATGTGCCGATGGATAAATATTTCGATGCCAAAACATATCGCGAAGGCGTGTATGAAGGTTCCGTATATGAAGGGAAGAATGAACGTAAGGGAACTTTCTTATTCTCGCTGCCGGCTGAGCAGCTGCCAGGTCTGAACAAGCACGGCATTAAGGAGAAGGGGTTGTCTGTTACGATCCCTTCACGGACTCCAGATGAAGCCAGATCCGTAGAGATTATTAAGGCACTTGCCGCAAAGAAGTAAGTTAGAAAGCGGTGAATGGAAGAACATTGCGGATAGCGAAATCCAAGCAATCGTAGAGCATCAAGTTAAGACAGAATAGGTGAAAGGGGGGAGCGCTCGTGATCATTGGTGTAACAGGAAGCACCGGGAGCGGAAAAACATCATTTGCACTGCACTATGCAGCAACTTTCGGGCATGAAGGATTTTATATGAAAACCCAACATACACCGCCTCCGGATGAATTGCCTGCGCCACCCCATTTCACATGGCAGACCATAGATACGGAATATGCATTGCCAGAGGTTCTTCATCGGATTAATGAGCAATCGAATATGTTTCGAGCAGATCGGCGCGTGCTGGTTATTGACAGCGTTACTGCTTATTTATACGGTGCGCATAAGAAAATTATGGATGAACTGGGCAATAAACAGGATCATGCAGCATATACTGCACGGCTGACAGCTGCGCGAATGGAGCTGCAAGAGGCGTTGTTCATATTTCAAGGCAAGCTGTTCATTATTACGAATGAGCCGCCGGGATATACACCGTTTACCAATCAATTGGAAGTGGAATACATTGTGCAGCACGCTGCATTGAATCGTGAGCTGGTGAAGCGAAGCTCGCAATGGTTCCGCATGACATCAGGCATACCAGAGGACATTAGCGCAAAACGGAAGCGAAAGTAAACCTTGTGACGCGTGCAGGAGACTTGAAGCCCAAGATAGATCGGTAGTGAGGGGGGCATTTGCAAATGAAATTATATACGCGGACGGGAGATGAAGGAACGACCTCATTGATTGGAGGACGTGTACCGAAGGATCATCTGCGGGTAACGGCATATGGTGAACTCGATGAGTTGAATTCCTTCGTTGGATGGGCGATCACATGCTGTCGGAGAAGTGAGATGGAGATGTTGCGCGAGCAATTGTCCACGATCCAGCATGAGCTATTTGATTGTGGTGCAGATATTGCTTATGCAGAGAAGAAGCAAGGCAAGTTTATCTATAAAATACGATCCGAACAAGTGGAGCAACTGGAAAAATGGGTGGATGAGCACGAGGCTGCGAATGCGCCGATAACGAAGTTTATTTTGCCAGGGGGATCGGAAACGGCGGCGGCCCTGCATGTTTGTCGAACGGTATGCCGCCGAGCTGAACGGCAGCTTGTTACACTCTCACATCAAGAGACAGTTCACGTGGACGTGATGAAGTATGTGAATCGATTGTCAGATTATTTCTTCGCAGCAGCCCGCCGTGCCAATATGCTTATTGGTGTTCAGGATCAGGAATATGTGCGAAGTGCTGACGTGTTCGGGAAGAAGGAACAGCATGATTGAAGAACGAGAGCAGCAATCGGACACCTTGGCAGGGGAAGTAGCAGCTGAGCTGTCGTATGTAGTTCCTGAAGGGGAGGAAGGGATTCAGCTCCGCACTGTTCTTCGCTCAAGGATGAACTTATCCAGACGCTTGTTAAAGCGGCTTAAGACATTAGAGCAAGCGATAACGGTAAATGGCGGTACCGAATATAATGGCAGAGTGCTAACTGTGCGCGATAAGCTCCGTGCAGGTGATGTGATTCGTGTGGAGATTGCAGAAGACTATGTCGAGACGATAGAACCCGAACCGATCCCGATTCACATTGTGTATGAGGACGAGGATATTCTCGTGCTCAATAAGCAGGCAGGATTGGTTGTACATCCGACTAAGGGATATCCAAATGGAACACTGGCGAATGGGGTCGTTCATCATTGGCGCATGCGGGGGGAGCGTACCCGGTTTCGTCCGGCGAATCGGCTCGATCAAGATACCTCTGGTCTGCTTATTGTTGCCAAGCATGGACATGCGCATCATCAGCTAGCAGATCAGATGCAGAATAATGAGGTATGGAAGCAGTATGAAGCATTTGTGTTTGGCGTGCCTAAGGAGAAAGAAGGAACCGTGCGCGCGCCAATCGATCGAGATAAGGAGCAGCCGCACCTTCGTGTCGTAACGCCAGACGGTTACGACTCCATTACACATTACCATGTGCTGGAAACCTATCAAGGGCAAGCTTCACGTGTAAGCTGCCGTCTGGAAACGGGACGCACACATCAGATCCGGGTACATATGAAGCATATCGGATGTCCACTGCTCGGCGATAAGTTCTACGCGGATCCGAGCTTGGTAAATACTCCCCTGCTTCATGCGGTAGTCGAGCCATTAACACGGCATGCGCTGCATGCCTCTGAGCTGCGATTCAAGCACCCGATGAATGGGTCGGAGCTTCATTTCACGGCTGAGCTTCCTCCAGAATTAGTGGAGCTGCATGAACGGCTTCTAGGATAGGACGGTCATTCACAATTGAGGATAAGAAAGGAGAAAATGAATGATGAACGTTACGGTGTATCAATATGCAAAGTGCAGCACTTGCCGAAAAGCAGTGCAGTGGCTGAAGGGAAAGGGCTATGAGGTTACATTGATCCCAATCGTTGAGGAGCCGCCTAGCAGTGAGGAATTACGCAAGCTTGTAGCTAAAAGCGGCTTGGAATTGAAGAAGTTCTTTAATACGTCTGGCGAGGTATACAAGGAGATGCAGCTTAAAGACAAGCTCCCTGCGATGAGTGAGCAGGAGCAGTTGGATCTGCTGGCTTCGAATGGCAAGCTGATCAAACGTCCGATTGTCACAGATGGGAAGCGGGCTACGGTTGGCTTCAAGGAGGACATGTTTGCAGAAGCGTGGGGAACAGCTTCCATGCATTAAGTGAAATGCTTCGGTCATGTTAAGCCTCATGAACAAGTAAGATTCCACATGGAGCATTTAACTTACAAAGAAAGGGGAGGGGAATTGTTGGAAGGAAGTCCGAGCTATTCTAAACAATGGTTATGGAATCGTAAAGAGGACCCGTCCAACACTAACGGCCCTCCCATGTTTTGTTATGCCTTGATTCATCTTGCTTGGTATTAGCGTGAGGATACAGTAGGCTTATTTTGACATGCGAGTAATGTAGGTGTTGGATGCGGTAAGCTCCCTTTTTGCGAGGGGGCTTTTTTGCGTGCATTTTTCTACGGCAGTAGATGTGAATTTGAGGAAGAGGGTGAACGGGCATGATATTTTTGACTTTGGAAATGTTGATGAAGCTGTGCTTGGCACTATTATTTGGCTTGTTAATTGGACTCGACAGACAAATAAAGCAAAAACAGCTTGGCCTAAGACCAAGTATGGTTATATGCATAGCCAGCTGCTTGGTTACGATTGTTTCTATTGAGGCATTCGGGAAATTTGGCGGAACCAATCATCCGAATATGGATCCGATGCGCTTGGCTGCACAAATTATTAGCGGGGTTGGTTTTATTGGGGCGGGCGTTATTTTGCGCAGAAGCAATGAGGTAATATCTGGACTTACCTCTGCAGCGCTCATCTGGTCTGCATCGGCACTCGGTGTGGCGATTGGGGCCGGTTTCTATTTGGAGGCAACCTGTGGGGCAGCACTGCTGATTGCAGCTGTCAATCTTATTCCGAATGCAATTAAGATGATTGGGCCTGCAAGACTGAATCGGCATGATGTGTCGTTGAAGATCGTCGTAGAGTCCAACCACCAAATGACCGATCTAATTAAGAAAATTCAGCGCAAGGATCGGCCAGCTGCCGAAGAGTTTCATATCCGCCACTTTAAGCTGAAGGATTTGGATTCGGATCGTCAGCGAATCGACCTGGTTCTTTCTGTGCCGAGTCAGCAGTATCTGACGGAAATTTATTATTACATTAAGAACATCGAGCACGTAATCAGTGTGGAGATTGAGCAGCTTTAGCTCTAAGGATAGCTAACGGCTGTATGAAAGGAGAGGAAGACCGTGATTAAATTAAAAACTATCAATTTAGATGGGCAATCAAATGGTATGGATTCCGGGCTTGGCAGAAACCGTTATCTAGGTCATGGAGGAATTATGATATACTTGTCTTTAGGCATTGAAGCGAAAGGGGTTATCCATACCAATGGAAGTACAATTGAATGGGAATAAAGAGCAGCGCTTACTGCTCGTTGATGGAATGGCGCTCTTATTTCGCGCCTATTTCGCTACAGCATACGGCGGTTCGATTCGCCGAATGAAGGATGGAACACCAACAAATGCGGTGTATGGTTTCATGAGATATTTTTGGGATGCAGTTGAGCGGTTCGAGCCGACGCATATTGCTTGCTGCTGGGATCTCGGAAGTAAAACATTTCGTTCAGAGCAATTCACAGACTATAAAGCAAATCGTCCCGATTGTCCAGAAGATTTAGTGCCTCAATTTCAACTGATTCGGGATGTGATGGATGGATTCGGCATTCCTAATATATCGGCTGAAGGCTATGAGGCAGACGATTGTATCGGAACCTTGGCGCGCCTATTCCGTGAAGATATGCATGTGTATGTATTGACAGGCGATCATGATATGCTGCAACTGGTACATGACAAGACTACGGTTGTCATCATGAAGAAAGGGCACGGTAATTACGCAGTATACTCCCCGTTGTCACTGCTGGAAGAGAGACAGTTGACTCCAGAACAGGTTATTGATGTGAAGGGGCTTATGGGGGATACAGCGGATAATTATCCTGGCGTTCGAGGTATCGGTGAAAAAACTGCACATAAGCTGATTCAACAGTACAGCAGCATTGAAGGGATCTTGGAAAATTTATCGGAGCTGGCGAAGGGTGTGCGAACGAAGATTGAAGCAGACCTTGATATGCTTCACTTGTCGCGTCAGCTTGCACGCATTCAATGCGATGTGCCGGTGGAATGCAAGGTAGATGTATGTGTATTTGCACCAGAACGCGAATCTGTCAGCGAAATATTTGAACGGCTTGAAATGAAGAGTATGATTTCGTATGTTGGCTTGTAGTCAATGGTGTGCAGCGACTAAATGAAAGGGAGGGGCAACGGCTCCTCCCTTTTGGCATATTTGATCCGTATAAAGTGCAAGATACCGAAAATAATTGCGCAAGTCTTAATCTGTAAATTGTGCCTCGCCAATCACCATGTACAGGAAGCCGCGCAGCTCTTCTCCCTCTTCCTCAGACAAACGATAAAAAGATTCCAAGTATCCTTCTTCCTTGAGATCGTCCTGACCAAGTATTGCGGTTAGCCCGCTTTGTAAATCGGTAACGAGCTTCTTGCCGTAAAAACGGCCTGTTGATGTAATCGCGAGGTCAAAGCGGCGATAGCTGTGCCCAACGAAGGTGACGAAGCGAGTCGTTGTCGTCTCTGTGGTGTCTGACAAAAAATCAAGATCGTGCTTGCTCATTTGTTAGCCTCCCTTAACTGCTGTTCCAATAAGAATGACTTTATTATATAGTAGCGTCCAACATTTAGAAATAGAAATACAGGAATTGACACTTGTGAGAAGCATGCTATAATGGTAATAAATTCATAACTAGGACGAGGAAGCACCTCATTGCGATACGTATGTACGTATTGTGATGGGGTGCTTTCTTTTTTTGTCCGAGAAATGAATAGAAGAACACAGCAGTAGAGGATGTTAACTCATTATCGATCCTATTGACTAAGGAGGCGTAGTTAATGCAGATTGTATGGATGGCTAGGCTGGAGCGAATGAAGCTGGAAGGAGTTGATAAGGTTCTGGATAAGAGAGATTCGGGAGATGAGTCTCGTCAGTATAGTACATATGGATTAGTGACTGCAGGAGAGGATGAAGGGAAATGGATTGTCCTCTGGGAACCGGATGGGCAGCCGTCTGAAGTATGGTTTGAGGGAACAGTATGGGCGGAAATGCGTGCGGCGATGCGATGCGGATTGGCGCGTCTGCTCCATTCCGGGTATCGACTGTCGATAGGATTTGTACCGGAAGCTGATATACATGAGCGAAGAATGAAGGAGCGCAATGAGTGGATCGCTTGTTACGCGGATTTGTATGCTCGTTCCGAGGTGTATGAACAGCTTGCGAAATGGCGCAGGGATGTTGCGAGCAAGCTGCGGCGAGCTCCATACTGGATTGCGACTAATCGCATGCTCCGTATGGTTAGCGCTCTGCTACCGCAGACCTTAGAAGAACTGAAACAGCTCCCTGGATTTGGTGAGGCGAAGCTGAACGCCTATGGTGAAGATATTATTGCGATTGCCAAGCAATTCGAACGGACGACGACCTTTCCGCCGGATTGGATATCCACAGTTGTGTCACAAGAGGAGTTCGCGAAGTGGGTATATTCGGAATGGGAGTCGAAGCAGAACCAAGAGCTTTCCAAGCTTACAGATCGGCGCGTATTGCTAGAAGGACTGCAGCAGCAGCTTTCTATTGAGCAATTAATGGAGCGTCTACAGGTGGATCGGCGTGAATTGATCATGCGCATTGAGACGGTAGAGCGTGATGGCTACAATGTGAACAATCTGGCTGAATCAGAGCTCTGTTCGATGCCGGAAGAACAGAGAGCAGTCATTGAGCAGGCTTTTGCTGAACTGGGTGAAGAGTACTTGAAGCCAATTTATGTGCGGGCATTTGGCGAGGAAGCGCTGGATGGTTCCTATACTGAGGTGCAGGCGAACTATGAGCGTATTCGCCTCCTTCGGCTTCTCTATCGCAGTAGAGTGAGGAACAGTACCACGCAGGCAGCGAGCTGAGAGAGCGAATATCGCGTGTTTCAGGCGGCAATCGTTTGATGCTGGATATGTGTTGAATGGAATTACCGTTATGACTTGCAACACCCCGTTCCACAATTTAACATGGAACGGGGTGGATGTATTTTATATAGTTCCGATTCATTGGTGGATATGCGTGGTTGCTCGGCGAATGGCGGGTGCCACCTCAGCGGCCAACAGTTCGATGGCTGCAGCGACTTGTGAGAAAGGGAGGCCGCCGATATCTATCTGGGCAATAAAACGGTTATGGCCGAACAATTCATGCTGATGGAGTATCTTCTCGGTGATTTCTTGTGGGCTTCCTACAAAGAGGCCATGATTTGGAGCGGCAAGTTGCTCGAAGTCGCCAAGGGTTATGATGGACTCGCGGCCGCTGCGTCGCATGAAGTGCTTGCAGTAATTCGCGAAATAAGGATAGAATTCATCTCTTGCCTGCTGTGAGGTCTTGGCGACGTAACTGTGATCTGTTACGGCGATTTGGAGAGTTTGCGGGTTGTGGCCAGCCTTTACCCCTGCTTCTCGATATATTTCCACCAGCGGCTTGAATTTGGCGTATTCGCCCCCTAATATCGCAAGTGCCATATTCGCTCCCAATGTTCCGGCACGTTCGGCACTTTCTGGCGAACCGCCAACGCCGACCCAAATGGGCAGTGCCTGCTGCACTGGACGCGGTGCTATTTCGGCATCGTTAAGAGGCTTGTGAAGTCTGCCGTTCCAAGTAATGCGTTCTTTGTCGTTAAGTTGAAGCAGCAGTTCAATTTTCTCTGCGAACAATTTTTCGTAGTCTGCCTGATCGTAGCCGAACAAAGGAAACGATTCGACGAGCGCTCCTCAACCGGCGATAATTTCGGCCCGTCCGTTCGAAAGTAAATCAAGCGTGGCGTTATCTTCGAACACGAGCACAGGATCTGAACTGCCGAGCACCATGGTTGCGCTCGTCAACCGAATTTGCTCGGTGACGGAGGCAATTGCCCCCAAGACCACCGGTGTAGCGGATACAGCAAAATCCAGCCTATGGTGTTCGCCGACGCCGAACACATCGAGGCCCACCTCGTCAGCTAACTTGGTCGCGGCTACAATCTCCTCAAGACGTTGTCGCGGGCTGATGACGCGTTCGGTCAGCGGATCTTGAATGACGTCCCCAAATGTATACACCCCGATCTCGATACCGGAATGGCTCTTGCTATTTCGCGAGATGTTCTTCTTCAATCCCATTTCACCTCATATGATTTAGTTGAAACTATGCACTGGATTCTGTTCGTTGCAATTCGAATTATGATGTCTCTTGAGGAAATTGAAAAGTAGGCACTATAAAGTGGTATAGTATTGTTGAGGATACCATTGATGGGAAGGAATTGTGATTTTGGAAACAAAAGGGGAGTGTCCCGGAGCCAATTCCGCTATAGATGTTATTACGGGGAAATGGAAACCGAGAATCTTATATCGATTGTCGCAGTCTGATTCCGTGCGCTTTAATGAACTACGACGATTCATACCGGAAATAACGCAGAAAATGTTGACAGCTCACTTGCGAGAGCTTGAAGAGCATGGGGTTGTTAGTCGGGAAATATACCCTGAAGTACCGCCGCGAGTAGAATACTCGCTTACGGAATATGGACAAAGTATTATTCCGATCCTGCAATCGCTCCAGGATTGGGGAATGAATCACTTGTCTCGCTTGCAACAGAACCATGATGGATCGACTGGTACACGTACTCAAATGTAGTGATATGCTTTTTTTATAACAACTGGAACATAGATCGATTGTGATAGGAAACATGAGAGGGAGGGTGAATGCATGCGGATTGCGGAAATCACATTGCAGACGGATCGTCTCCATGAAATGAAGCAGTTTTATAGTGTGGTGTTGGAATTCCCGATTGAGGAAGAAACAACAGAGTCGTTCACTGTGCAAGCTGGACAATCGCGGCTAATCTTCCAGCAATCCTTTTCCAGTAAGGGATTTTATCATTTTGCATTTACGATTCCAGCGAACCAACTCGAAGAGGCAGGACAATGGGTTCAGCGTAAAGGTATTTCCTTGTACACGAAAGATATTAAAAACCAGTATTTTTTTGAAGATTGGAACGCAACGGCCTCTTACTTTTATGATCCTCAAGGCAACTTAGTTGAATTTATAGCGCATCACGCACTGCAAAATGCGGCACAGTCTCCTTTTGGAGCGCACAGCATGATTAGAATTAGCGAAATAGGTCTACCACTCTACCAATTTGAGAAAGGACTTGCGCGCATTTGTGAAGATTTTTCCTTACAGGTATGGCGAGGTGATGGCAAGCAATTTGCTGGAGTGGGTGACGAAGAAGGATTGTTCATCCTGATTGATATGACTCGTCCTTGGTTTCCTGACGGCAGAATGCCTGTTGTGGCTCCTGTAAAAGTCGTTATCGAAGGGAAAGCAAATCATTTCGTAGAGCTTTCCGGTTTGCCTTACCATCTTGGCAGCGCAACAGTCCATTGATAATGAGATAGGCTGCATGAACACTAAGTATAGTTAACTGCTTTGCTAGGAAAATGAGAATATCGATGCATAGAACAAATAAGGGGTGATTCCAAAGCCATCGTTCATGACTTTGGAATCACCCTCGCCAGTTGTTAGATCCAATCTTTTTTGCGGAATAAGTAGAACATAAAAATACCTAATGCAAGCATGAATCCGATCATATACAGGGAGCCATACTCCCAGTCCATAATCGGAATATATCCGAAGTTCATGCCGTAAATACCTGTAATGAGTGTTAGCGGCATGAATATGGTTGTAATGGCTGTGAAGACTCTCATAATATCGTTCGCGCGATTGGCTATGCTAAGCTGATACGATTCCCGCAAGTTTCCCATAAGGTCGCGGAATGTTTCGAATGTCTCTGATACCTTGACGGCATTTTCATAAATATCCTGGAAGTACTTCTGCAGGTCGTCGCCGATCAAGCGCAATTCCTTGCGGTACAGGACAAGAAGTACCTCTTTTTGAGGGCCAAGCCCCTTCTTCAGCCATAGAATTTCACTGCGCAAACTTATGATTTCATTCAGATGTTCTTTCTTTGTGCTCATAATGAGCTCTTCCTCAAGCTTGTCGATCTTCGCTTCAATACGATCCGCTACCGTGAAGTAGTTGTCTACGACCAAGTCAATGAGCAGGTAAAGCATAAGGTCTGGTGTGCTTGCTTGCTGCTCCCACAATACGGGCTTCACCATGCGGAGCTCATTAATCTTCTGCTTCGTTACAGTAATAATGAAATGCTTGCCGAGGAAAATGTTCAATGAGCGTAAAAAGATCTCTTCATCGTCAAAACGGATGCTGTTGAACACGATGAAGTAGTGACCTTCATAAATCTCAATTTTGGGGCGCTGTTCTTCTTCACTCATACAGTCCTCTACAGCTAAATCATGCATGTGGAACAACGGTTGTAGAATAGCTAGATCCTCAACGTCAGCATCGATCCAGTAAAAGCCGTTCTCTGGCGGTGTTAAGGTGACATTGATATCTTCCTCAGTCGTGAAGACGCCCTCATTGACCAGACGGATTTTCATTGCACTCACTCCTTGGCGCTGTCGCCATTGCGACATGCGCATCGTCTAATGTTAGCAGACGATTCGAACAAGGCTGGTGCAGCATGCGCAGTCCGTCGTTCGCGCACGTGATATAAGCCTAGGCACAATGCTGAGCTAGGTTCTCTTCGGAGGCACGAGTCCCGACAGAGGACTGCGAACTTGCCGCTGCCTGTCGAATCGTTATATTCGGTTGTACGTACGTACTACGGAACGACCTCGGGTCGCCATCCATCCGAACTCACCTCAACTTGAATAATTGTACGTGGCATTATGCACCATGCGTCTCGTTAGGGAACCATGAGCTCCCAGCTAATCATAGATGGTTAAGGCTTTGACGCACCTTGTTAAGTATAACGCTCGTACTTGATCCTTTCAAGACTAAATCCATTGGCGGAATTCGTCAGTAATTAGCCTATGCGATGGTGTTTGAATGGTGATTTTTTTTGTTGTGTTCACCCTCTTGACGAACAGCTTCTCTTTGCCGTACATTATTACCAAGGCCAAATCAAATGAATATTCATATAAGCAATCTTATCAAGAGTAGGTGGAGGGACAAGCCCGATGAAGCCCGGCAACCGGCAATGCACACGTATATTACGTGTGACGCACGGTGCTAATTCTTGCAGGACGATGGAAGTCGTTACTGACAGATGAGAGAGGCTCATGGGAACGTACAGCATGACCTTTCTCAAGTCGAGGAAGGTCTTTTTTGCGTCCTCCAATTAGTCAGCTAATGCAAGGCAGGCCGAGTTGCGGAATGGCTCTATGCATTATGTTAGCCATCACCGAGTACATTATCCAATTTCGAGGGGGAGAGCGTCATGCCGATTAAAATTCCGGATCATTTGCCGGCCAAAGAAATATTGACCCAGGAGAATATTTTCGTCATGGACGAAACGAGAGCCTATCATCAGGACATTCGTCCGCTGCGAATCATCATTCTCAACTTGATGCCGACGAAAGAAACGACGGAAACCCAATTGCTCCGATTGGTGGGCAATACGCCATTGCAAGTCGAGGTGACGCTTCTTCATCCAGCGAGCCATACATCCAAAAATACATCTGCTCAGCATTTATCTTCCTTCTACAAAACGTTTGAAGATATCGAGGGAGAGCAGTTTGACGGCATGATTATTACGGGAGCGCCTGTCGAACAGATGAAGTTCGAAGAGGTAAACTATTGGGAAGAGCTGTGCCGCATCATGGATTGGTCCAAGGAAAACGTTACTTCTACGTTCCATATTTGCTGGGCATCCCAAGCGGGTCTCTACCATCACTATGGCATCCCGAAATATGGGCTTGATCAGAAAATATTCGGTGTCTATGAGCACGTGCTGACCAAGGAAAATGTGAATCTGACACGAGGTTTTGATGAGATGTTCCTTGTCCCGCAATCCCGCCATACAGAGGTGCGGAAAGAGGATGTCGAGAAGGCTTCCGAGTTAGAAATATTAGCGGAATCGGAAGAAGCAGGTGTGTATTTGGTTGCGACACATGATGGAAAGCAAATTTTTGTGACCGGCCATTCCGAATATGATCCCTGTACCCTGAAATGGGAGTATGACCGCGATATCGCCAAAGGGATGGAGATGGACATTCCGAAAAACTATTTCCCGAACAACGATCCGTCCCGCAAGCCGTACTCCACTTGGCGTGCACATGCTAGCCTTCTTTTCTCCAATTGGCTGAACTACTACGTATACCAAGAAACACCTTACGAATTGGGCAAAGCCGTACCGCGCAAGGAAGGAGCTCATGAATTATGATCGAACGTAATGAAGAGAACTACCGCATCGAAAGTCAGCTAGCTCAAATTGGATCGGTTCATGAACCGAAGACTGGAGCTATTAATTTCCCTATTTATCAAGCGACCGCATTTAGGCATCCGAGACTTGGCCAAAGCACAGGGTTTGATTATATTCGAACGAAGAGCCCTACGCGGAGCGTGCTTGAGGAAGCGGCTGCAGGATTGGAGCAAGGGGATGCAGGATTTGCTTGCAGCTCGGGGATGGCTGCCTTGCAGACATTGTTTGCGATGTTCGGTCAAGGTGATCATCTGATCGTCTCCTTGGATCTGTATGGCGGAACATATCGTCTGCTGGAGCGGATTATGTCTCGCTTCGGCGTTACGGCTTCCTATGTAGATACGAATGACTTCGATGCGCTTGAGTCTGTTCGTACACCGCGGACCAAGGCTGTTTTCATAGAGACGCCTACCAACCCGCTGATGATGATTACAGATATTGAGAAGGTAGCGTCATGGGCAAAAGTGCATGGTATTCTTACTATCGTTGATAATACACTGCTAACACCATTTTTCCAGCGCCCGATTGAGCTCGGTGCAGATATTGTTGTTCATAGCGCAACGAAGTATTTAGGAGGGCACAATGATGTTCTCGCTGGTCTCATCGTGACAAAAGGCAAGCAGTTATCGGAGGAAATCGCCTTCCTGCACAATTCGATTGGCGCTGTGCTGAGCCCGTCAGACTCCTATCAATTGATGCGCGGCATGAAGACACTCGCTTTGCGCATGGAACGGCATCAATATAATGCGATTAGGATTGCAAATTGGCTTTTGGAACACCCTGCTATAGATACTGTATATTATCCTGCGCTTGAACAGCATCCAGGATACGAAATACAGCGGCGTCAATCAACAGGAAATACAGGGATTTTCTCCTTCCGTTTGAAGAATGCTGCCTATGTAGAACCGATTTTGCGCCACCTGAAGTTAATCGCCTTCGCGGAAAGCTTGGGTGGAGTAGAGTCGCTCATGACGTATCCGGCGGTACAGACTCATGCGGACATTCCGCAGGAAATTCGGGATCAGATTGGTGTTGATGATCGACTGCTCCGATTCTCGGTTGGAATTGAGCATGTTGAGGATCTGATTGCCGATTTGGAGCAAGCGATTCAAGCGGCTAGAGTAGAAGTGGAGGATAAGGGACATGAGTGAACACAATTCGATTCAATCATCGGATGACCATGCTGGCAAGCAATCGCGACGTTTTGCGACGAAGTTGATCCATTTTGGCGGCGAAATCGACGCTGGAACGGGAGCTTCAAGTGTGCCGATCTATCAAGCAACGACGTTCCATCATGAGGATATCTACAACCCTCCTCAATTTGACTACTCCCGTTCAGGAAATCCGACACGTGAGGCATTGGAGCAATATATCACTCTGCTGGAAGGCGGGACAAATGGCTTCGCCTTCGCATCAGGAATGGCGGCTATCTCTTCAACGTTTCTTTTACTGTCAGCAGGCGATCATGTCATCGTAACGGAAGACGTATATGGCGGGACTTATCGACTGTTGACTGCAATTTTAAATCGTTTGAACATTGAATCTACCTTCGTGGATATGACCGATATGGAGCAGGTGAAGGCAGCACTTCGTCCGAATACGAAAGCTGTCTATTTAGAGACGCCGTCCAATCCTACGCTTAAAATTACGGATATTGCAGAGATTACAGTATGGGCGAAGGAGCATGGACTGCTTACGATGCTTGATAATACCTTTATGACTCCATATCACCAGCGCCCGATCGAGCTGGGGGTTGATCTGGTTCTACATAGTGCGACCAAGTTCTTGGGCGGGCACAGCGATGTGCTCGCAGGTCTGGCCGTTACAGCGAATGAGAGCTTGGGTCGCCGTGTGAAGCAACTGCAAAATGGACTGGGCACCGTGCTTGGCGTACAGGACAGCTGGCTGCTGATGCGTGGAATGAAGACATTGGAAGCGCGTATGAATCATAGTGAGCAAAGTGCCCGTCGTCTTGCTCAGTGGCTAAGCGAACGATCGGATATTGCTGCCGTTTATTACCCAGGCTTGGCGAATCACCCTCGCCGTGAAGTGCATGAGAAGCAGTCTCAAGGATACGGAGCAGTGGTGTCGTTCGATGTTGGTTCAGATGAGCGGGCGATGAAAGTGTTGAATAAAGTGTCAATCCCGCTTGTTGCAGTTAGTCTTGGTGCAGTTGAAAGCATCCTGTCTTACCCTGCAATGATGTCTCACGCAGCTATGCCGCGTGACGTCCGCCTGCAGCGCGGGATTACGGACGGGTTGCTTCGCTTCTCTGTAGGCCTTGAACATGTCGAGGATCTGATTGCCGATCTGGAGCAGGCGTTGTTATCATGATCCAATCTACCAGCACCCTTCTCTTGGGAGGGTGCTGTTTTTTATGGGCAAGTTATGTTACGATTATTTAGTGAAGCTGCTTCTTTGGACCGATACAATGGACAGCATTGATGCTGAAGCGGCGTATGCAATAATCCTTACAATTCAACCCTGCCATGCGCAGGGCTACTTCGCTTTATATACGAGCATTAAGGCATTTTGAGAGGGGAAGTGACTGTGACGATGTCACCGATAGACCGCATTTTGGACAAAGCGCTTCGTGGCGAACGAATCAATACAGACGAATGCGTGACCTTGTTCGAATCTGATCAGATCGAGAAAATGGGGGCAGCAGCCGACCAAATCATGAAGAAATGGCATCCGGATCCGATTGCTACATTTGTAATTGGGCGTAATGTCAACTATACGAACATCTGTGATACGTATTGCAGATTTTGCGCCTTTTATCGTGCCCCTGGCTCGAAAGAAGGATATGTGCTCCCAGATGAGGTTATATTTCAAAAAATTCAGGAAACGATAGATGTAGAAGGTACGGAAATTTTGATGCAAGGCGGCACAAATCCAGAGCTTCCGTTCAGCTACTATACGAATCTGCTTCGAGAAATTAAGAAGCGGTTCCCGAATATTACGATGCATTCCTTCTCTCCTGCAGAAATTATGAAGATGAAGGAAGTGTCAGGCGGATTGTCTTTGGAAGAAGTGATCCGTCAAATCCATGAAGCAGGTCTCGATTCGCTGCCAGGCGGCGGCGCTGAAATATTGGATGACCGCACTCGCCGGAAGATCAGCCGCCTGAAAGGCTCTTGGCGTGATTGGATGGATGTAATGCAAACGGCTCATAAGGTCGGCATGAACACAACAGGCACAATGGTTATTGGCTTCGGAGAGTTGCTTGAAGAGCGTGCGCTTCACTTGGAGCGTATTCGCACGGCCCAAGATGAATGCATGCAGAACGGCTATCCTTCCAAGGGTTTCCTTGCGTTCATTCCGTGGACATTCCAACCGGATAATACGAATATGAAGGCAGAGCGTGTATCGCCTGAGGAATATTTGAAGACCCTTGCAATCAGCCGCCTGTTCTTGGATAATATTCCGAATTTCCAAGCATCGTGGGTAACGATGGGGCCGGAAATTGGCAAGAAGACACTCAGCTTCGGCTGCAATGACTTCGGCAGCACGATGATTGAGGAGAATGTCGTATCAGCTGCCGGTGCAACGCATAAGGTCAATATTGGAAGCACACTGCAGCTTATTCGCGAGGCGGGGAAGATTCCTGCGCAGCGTGATACGACATACAATATTTTGCGCGTGTTTGATGATGAGCATGCAACGGTAACCAAAGATTTTGTCATGCAAAATTAGGCGTCAACTATAAAATAGAACGGAGCACCTGTTAGGCCTTCCACTTGGAAGGCAGCAGGTGCTTTTTTATTTTTGATCGTGTTTTCATAAGGATTGCGATCGTCCTCTGTTTTCCAGATTCGTCTTCGTATATCTCCATTCATGACCCCATATACTTAAGAAGGAACAGAAAGGAGTGGGCTCATGGAGTTATTCACGATCTCGTTGCCGCTGCGATCCGAATATGACGCAGTAACGTTGACCGACTTGCTGCAGCAGGAGCTGAGCGATTTACATAAACAGCCGAATGGCGTGGAATTCCAACAATGGTCTGAAGGGCAGACGGCTTGGATTACTTGCCGGGGCATCTTGCCTGGTTTTCAACTTTCTACACAAGGACAAGATGTATGGAATAAGGCTGCTAAGGCGGTAGCGGAATTTATTTTGTCTCATAAAGAGAGGCTGCTTCTTGCTTCATTAATTGAAAAGGATTCGAAATACAATGAGGTGGAACGTCGAAAAATTGAGGAGTACTGCCAGCAGTTGCTCAATGGCGGGGATGAATCGGGGTCAAGTGAGTCCAGGCGGAGACGCAAGGGCAAGTTAACTCGGGCATTGCGTCGTTATTTGGAGGATCATACAGATCTTAACGTTGAAGGGTTCATTCAGTTCCGCTTGCGTCATTATTTGTCTGAGCTGCGTGAAGTGGTCGATTATGCCATTGATGAATATGTGCTTGAGCGGCAGTATCAAGAGTTCATTGGACTATTGAAATACTTCGTATTCATTCAGGAGACGAAAATCCCGCTCGCCCACTTGATGCACAAGGGCGGACATGAGTTTACACTCCTAGACGAAGATCTTCAGCCGCTTGAGCCCAAGCATGTGATGAATGGCATGGTCGTGGAAATGATCGATTATGATATGGAGATGGAGGATATGATTGTGAGCACGCTCATCAATGTATCCCCACAAAACATTATCATTCACACGAGGGAGCCGGATTCGCAGGTCATTAAAACGATTCAGCAAATATTCGAGTCAAGGGTGCATGTATGTGTACTGTGCAATTCCTGTCATGCTGCGCTAGGCGGGGACGGTTGGCATTCGCGAGACTCTTGTACATAAGATGTGCAGGAGGGACAGTCCAAGCTTATCTCTGCGGCATTCTCGTCTGAAGGCAATCGGAATAACTTGACCACCTTGCGAAGATCGCATATAATATGCGGTATTGAGTAATCAATAGCATACACTATGCGATGACAAAGACATGAATAACGGACGGAACCGTTCAGAGAGAGGGATCAAGGCTGCAAGTCCCTTCGGCATACGCTGTTTATTTACCACTTTCGAGCTTTGGATGGGAATACGAGGCTACTCGGTAGTATCATCCAACGAATCATTCCCGTTACCGAATGCTCAAGGACTGCTGTGGTGCAAGAAAGAGTGAGGATGTATCGCAGAGGCGATATTTCAGCATACGATAATGCATTCGTAATTGGTTGGTCAGCAGTTGAATGAGGGTGGAACCACGGGTTAATTAACGTCAACAATAACACTCGTCCCTTTCCAGGGCGGGTGTTTTTTATTTTTATAAGGCTTATATTTACTGGGAGGAATCGCAAATGTCTAACGTAAAAGTAACATTTCCAGACGGTGCTGTTCGTGAATACGAACAAGGCACTACAATCGAAGATGTAGCGGGTTCGATTAGCAGCGGCTTGAAAAAGGCTGCACTCGCAGGAAAACTGAATGGCAAGGTTGTTGACCTGTACACGCCAATTCAGGAAGATGCCAAGATAGAAATTGTAACTGCTGATTCAGAAGAGGGGCTTGAAGTGCTTCGTCACAGTACGGCGCACTTAACAGCACAAGCGATCAAGCGCCTATATAAGGACGCGAATGTGAAGCTCGGTATCGGGCCAGTTATTGAGGATGGATACTACTACGATATCGACCTTGATATCTCGTTGACTCCAGAAGATCTGCCGAAGATCGAGAAGGAAATGCAGCGTATCGTGAATGAGAACTTGCCAATTCAACGCCGTGAAGTATCCCGTGAAGAGGCGCTTCGCATCTACACAGAGATTGGCGATGAATTGAAGCTTGAACTTATTCGTGATTTGCCGGAAGATTCCGTGATCACAATTTATGACCAAGGTGAATTTTTCGATTTGTGCCGCGGACCTCACGTACCATCCACAGGCAAGCTGAAGGTATTCAAGCTTCTGAATTTGGCGGGTGCTTACTGGCGCGGCAACTCGGACAACAAGATGCTGCAGCGCATTTATGGTACAGCCTTCGCGAAGAAGTCACAGCTTGATGAATACTTGCACTTCCTGGAAGAAGCGAAAAAGCGCGATCACCGCAAATTGGGTAAAGAGCTGAAAATCTTCTCCTTCTCGCAAAAAGTTGGACAAGGCTTGCCGCTCTGGCTGCCGAATGGTGCAACGCTGCGTCGTACAATGGAGCGTTATATCGTGGATATAGAAGAGCGCTTGGGATACAGCCACGTATATACACCGGTGCTTGCAAACGTGGAATTGTACAAAACATCCGGTCATTGGGAGCATTACCAGGAGGATATGTTCCCGACAATGGTAATGGATAACGAAGAGCTTGTTCTTCGTCCAATGAACTGTCCGCACCATATGATGGTATACAAGTCTGACATGCGCAGTTATCGCGAATTGCCAATTCGTATTGCAGAACTGGGCACGATGCATCGCTATGAAATGTCAGGGGCGCTGACTGGTTTGCACCGTGTTCGTGCCATGACATTGAACGATGCGCATATCTTCTGCCGTCCGGATCAAATCAAGGAAGAATTCGCGCGAGTTATTAATTTGATCCGTCGCGTATATGATGATTTCGGAATTAAGGATTACCGCTTCCGCTTGTCTTATCGCGATCCGCAGGACACAGAGAAGTACTTCCCAGACGACCATATGTGGGAAATGTCTCAACGCATGCTGCGTGAGGTTGTTGAAGAATTGGGTCTTCCATTCTACGAGGCTGAAGGTGAAGCAGCATTCTACGGACCGAAGCTGGACGTACAAATTAAAACAGCGCTTGGCAAGGAAGAGACATTGTCTACTGCACAGTTGGACTTCTTGCTTCCTGAACGCTTCGAGCTGGAATATGTCGGCGATGACGGTCAAAAGCACCGTCCTGTCGTTATCCACCGCGGCATCATCAGTACGATGGAGCGCATGACTGCATTCTTGCTGGAGAACTTCGCAGGAGCGTTGCCGCTTTGGCTCTCTCCAGTTCAAGCGAAGGTCATTCCGGTATCGCCAAACTACGAAGAGTACGCCAAGGAAGTAACGGAATCCCTGCGTGATGCAGGTATCCGCGCTGAAGCAGATGTGCGCAATGAGAAGCTTGGCTACAAGATTCGTGAGGCACAGTTAGAGAAAATCCCTTACATGCTCGTCGTAGGGGAGAATGAGAAGAACAACGGCGCAGTATCCGTTCGTAAGCGCGGAGAAGGCGACCTTGGCATGAAGCCGGTAGCAGAAGTAGTTGCATTGCTACAGGAAGAGATTCGTACTCGCTCTATTGCACAAGCTGCTCCACAAGAAGATTCGCAAAAATAAGGGGCTTGTTAGAGGCATCCTTCATATAGAGAGGGCACTCGTCATAGACGGGTGCCTTCTTTTTTCTGCAAGACTATCTATCTTATCATTAACCAACATGACAATAATGTAAGGCAATGATAAGGAAAATCGAACGATTCAATGGTCAACGTGCACTATAATTGAATGTATCATCATGTGATGAAACAAAAGGGAGAAAGAAGTGATTGGACGAATGAAGCTTACAGGGAGACAATTGCTACATACAACGGTAGCATGTGCGATGGCATTTACACTGCTTGCAGCTCCGTTGACATCTGGTGGTACAGTCTATGCGCAGGTTTCTGCGGAAGATCAAGGCAAGACGCTTTCCACGGCAGGAACACGATCTCAACAAAGCGAGATTCCACATATTCAATATGATATACAAGCGAAGCTGAATACGGACGATATGACGATTACAGGCAAGCAGACAGTGAAATATCGCAATATGTCCAAGGACAAGTTGAATGATGTTGTATTCCGGCTGTTCGCGGATGCCAACCGCTCGAAGGATACACAATCAGGCATGTTCGTTAGTAAAAACAAGGAAATTGCAAAAGAATACCCAGATAAGAAGCCTGAGGATTTCCTTGGCGGCATTGACATCATCAGCGTAAAGGACGCTTCGTCCGGGACGACTCTCGCTACCAAAAATGAAAAGCAGGCACTGACCGTTCAATTGACTAAGGCATTAAGCAAGGATGAGGAAGTAACATTGGAGCTTGAATACAAGACAAAGATCCCATTCGGCTCGCAGCGGCTCTCGTATTATAAAGACATCATTAATGGGGCACATTGGTTCCCGGTAATGTCTGTGTATGATGAAGCATCGCACAAATGGAACAAGACGCCATACAGCACGACATTTGAAACAGATTACTATGAGGTGGCCGACTATCAAGTTGCATTGAATGTTCCGGAAAAGCTGCAAGTAGCCATGCCCGGACAGATGTCGGAGAAGCCTGCTGAGGCTGGCCGCAAAATTGTAACCACGAAGTCGGACAAGACACGCGAGCTCGTGTTCTTCTCCAGTGAGAAATTCCATAAAGCAAGCAAAACAAAAAACGGCTTAACCATTGAATATGTATATTACAATGATAACAATGACCCAGCAAAGACTGCGGTAATCAATAAGTATATTGACGAGGCGTTTAAAGTTATCGCGTTTTTTGGGGATAAATTCGGCAAATATGAGTATCCGGATTTTCGGATCGTAGAATCCCATGTAGAAGGGGTTGCGGTTGAGTTTGCACGCCTTATCCAAATGGGGCGGGTAAGTCCAAATGCTGTTCCTGAAAAGGATTCTGTCTTTGTTCATGAGATTGCGCATCAATGGTTCCATTCCATTATCGGCAACGATTCTGAAACCGAGTCGTTCTTGGATGAAGGGTTTGCTGATTTTTCCAAGGTGTATTACTATGATGCCCAGGGCGACAAGATGAATGGATTTGATAGTGCCCGCATTGTGACGTTCTCATTGGATCGGGCAATTAATTCCCCGAATGACAAGGCTGGAGATTCCCCAGATGCGCTGTACTATAAAAAAGGTCGCCTTGCGATTTATGAATTGTACCGTACGGTTGGGCAAGAAAAGTTCGATGCCTTTATGAGGGAATATTTTAATCGCTATGCGTATCGCAACGCAACAGTAGCGGGTTTGCTTCAAACGATCGAGGATCAGCTTGGCAAAGCTGTGCGTGACCGAATGGATGATAATCTCAATAAGCCAAATTTTGAACTTAAGCCGGAATTCCAGATGACAGAAGCTGAAATGGCGGAGTATATGCGGTTGTCGATTTTAGAAATGTATGATGGAATTGATCGATCCTATCCTAGTTTGCCGAAAGAGACAATGTACAAAGTGCTTAGCAAGGCGATGCATGGAGAACCGCTGGCGATCATATACAGCAGTCCTGTAAGCGCAGAAGCGAAAAAGCAGCAAGAGCAATTTTTCGAGAATATTTCCAATGTGTTGAACATGGGCGGCGTTAAACCTGTGTTCTTGAGCGAGAAGCAGGCTGTGAAAAAACAGTTGGAGACTTCTCTGGCCAAGAGCAATGTCATTGTAATTGGTAATCCGAAGTCCAATTCATTTATTCAAGCATTAAAGCCGGCTATAATTGCGAAGGCTGAACAAGCGGGCTTCCCTTGGAAAGAAGTCATGAACAAACAAGGACTGCTGGGTGGATACGGAATTAAGCATCCGTACAATAAGGATCGTCTTGTGGTGCATTATTTCTGGACAGATGATCATATGAAGCAGGAGTCGGCAGAACAGTTGCTGACGGGAATTGGTTTTCAGAGCTTGTCGGTTACAAGCAATTTTCAGCAGCATATTGTGAAAAAGGTTGATGGTTCTATTTATAAAGAAAAGCATGTTGAAAATCCGATTGCCAAGTTTTTTGAACAAGCCGAGTAAACTAAGAAATAGTGCTGCATTAGATTAAACAATCCAAGCCAAATGAAGCGAGAATGTAAGACTTAGACTGCAGAATATATTCTGCAGTCTTTTTTATTTATCACCATTTTTATGAATACTATATGTGAGATTATATTACATCAGATTTGTATAACTTGACGCAATTCATGGATTTTATAACAGAACCCATTGATTTGCACAATTTACCTTTATATAATTCCTCTAATAATAAGTTTTAATGTTATATAAACTAACATTAATGAATGAGGAGTGTGGAGGAAATGTGGGAGTACAGAGACAAGAACCTCAATCGGAGTGCTGGCAGGCGTCTCCGTATGGGGGCAGGTTTACTTGGTATTGGATTTGCATGTTTTAACCTCATTCCGGGAGCTGTCAACGCTGCCGGAGAGGCTTCTGTGCAATCATTAGAATCTGGATTGAACGCGTTGTGGATCATGCTGTCGGCTATTTTGGTGCTGCTTATGCAAGCTGGATTCATCCTGCTGGAAGCGGGATCCGCGCGTATGAAAAATGCGGGTCATATTGCCGCAAAGACGGTTGTTACGGTTGGGCTTGGCTCCCTTATATTTTGGGCAGTCGGCTATGGTTTGATTTTTGGCATCAATGGGAATGCGTTTATAGGTTGGGGTGATTTCTTTTTTGCTCCAGCAGCCTCTGCAGGTTTGCCGCCTTCCGTATTTTTTACCTTCCAATTGGCCTTTGCTGCTGTATCACTCTCTATCGTGTGGGGCGGATTTGCTGAGCGTGCGCGATTGTCCGCCTACATTTGGTTTACGATTCTGTTCACAGCATTTATTTACCCAGTTATTGCTCACTGGATATGGGGAGGCGGCTGGCTTGCGATGCACGGCAAGCAGGATTTTGCCGGTTCTACGGTAGTTCATCTGACGGGGGCTATGGCAGCGATGGCAGCGACATTGCTGCTGAAGCCGCGCATGAACAAATACCATCCAGACGGTTCATCTAGGAAAATTAAAGGACACAACCAAGTATATATAACGCTCGGTGTGCTTTTATTGTGGGTGGGATGGTTTGGTTTCAATGCAGGTAGTACGTTGTCGGTTGGAGATGGCTTTTTCGGATATGTTGCCATGAACACACAGCTTGGAGCTTCGGCAGGAGCTGTAGCGGCGCTTGCGATCAGTTGGCTGCGCAGCGGCAGAGCAGATGTGCCTACCATATTGAATGGAATGCTGGCTGGCTTGGTTGCGATCACAGCTTCGTGTGCATTCGTGGAGCCTTGGGCGGCAATCGTAATTGGTTTGGTGGCTGGTATTCTAGTGTATTACAGTGCGCTCTGGTTCGAGCGGCTTCGAATTGATGACCCAGTCTCAGCCTTGTCGGTACATGGGGTGGCAGGGATATGGGGGACACTATCTAATGGGATATTCGCCACTTCGGCATTGGCGGAGAAGGTTGGTGTAGGCCAAGGAGGTTGGCTGGATACTGGCAGTCTGCATCAGCTATGGGTGCAGGCCTATGGAATTCTGGCTGCGGGCGGATTCGCATTTGTCAGTTCTTATGTTCTGCTGTATGCAGGGAAACGGTTGGTCGGCTTGCGCGTTCAAGCGGAGCAAGAATGTATCGGCTTGGATATAAGTGAGCATGGCGAGTATGGCTATCCTGAGCATTTTGAACGTGCTGATTCAGACATGTCAGAACCATTCAGAACTGAATCAGATGAGGAAAACGTGAAGCGAGTGTCCTACTTGCCCCAGACTTTCCATTTAAGATAGATCCATACAGATTGACAGTTATGATTTTGGAAGAATCATGCTTATCGCAAACAGCCTTACACGGTCTTTTTTGCGATGAGCATGACTGCGTACAATCTCGCGAGCCGATACCCGCAGTGTTCCGGAGCTTAAATGAAAGGAATCTCTTGATCCAAAGGGGACTAAACACGAATGGAATCTGTTGAAAGTTGATTGGGAAAGTTTACATGCATCTTTCCCTGAAGGGGAGGCTGGCCTTATAACAGATGTTGTCCGCAAAAAAACAGCGACCGGGCTTAATTGAAAAACCGGTCGCTAATCCTGCTATGATCTTCGTTCATTCTATCTCTATTTCGTTGCTTTTTCGCTTTTGGAAGTGATATTGCGCAAATGCAGATAAACCGTATGCTTTGTGATTTTCAGCGCGTTTGCCACGATGGTGACCGCATCCCTCAGGTTGAATACGCCCCGTTCATGCAGCAGGCCGATAATATGCTTGTTCCGGTTCGCATAAGAGATGTCTGGAGAAGCATCGACCTCTTCAATCGTTCGTTCAATCGTTTCTTGAATCATATCCTCCACGGAGGAAGCAAAATGCTCGGACTGCCCCTTTGAATCCATTTCTGGTTGCGGCAGGAAGGTTTGCAGCACATCGGCAAAAGATTCGTCAATATTCATGTTGATGCAAAGCAGGCCGATAATCTTGTCGCTATCACCCCGAATCGCGATTGTGCTGGACTTCATCAGGCGATTATTCTTGCTTCTCGTAAAATAGCTGAGCGATTGCTTCCCATTGGTTTGTTCAATTTCTTGCAGCATTTGCAAAGCTATATTGGTGATAGGCGCTCCCAGTTCTCTGCCTGTATGATGCCCGTTGGCGATTTTAACAACCGAATGCTGATAATCTTCTAAGCTATGAAGAACAATTTCCGAAGCAGGCCCCAAATATTTGGCCAACCCCTCTACTACTGCATCGTAGGATTGTAAAATTAAATGATCTTGCACTGTAAATTTTGTATTCATTGCATCAAGTCCTTCCTTAGACAACCCGAATTTGACCAGAAGATCTCTTTGTCATTCGAGAAATATTATATTGCTTGATACAAAATAATAATGGCGCTCTGGACAATCTCGTAATCAAAAATAGTTGATCATATAAACTAAAGTTGATTGAATCAACATACAGTAATGATGAATTACTATTATCATAACGCTAACTCCAGCCTCAA
Organism: Paenibacillus sp. B1-35; assembly: GCF_050474385.1. Lineage (NCBI taxonomy): Bacteria > Bacillati > Bacillota > Bacilli > Caryophanales > Paenibacillaceae > Paenibacillus > Paenibacillus sp. B1-35. The sequence continues at coordinate 210,022 of NZ_JBCHVJ010000006.1, read as the reverse complement.
TCAATCCCCGTTTCTTTTTTTACTACCAAAACCATCCACCGATATTAGTTGTACTGAAGTCCCTATATTAATAGGAAGACACGCTCATTTAAAGGGATTAAAGCGTTTCCCTTTTTGTTTTGCTCCTTTATCCCTTGAATCATTATCCATGGCAAATTGCTTAGTTATGGTAAATTGCGTCAATTTCCGAAAATACGTATAAAAGAATTGTGTAATTGAAAAAAAGTTGATACAATCAAGTTGAAGTTGATAAACTCAATTATTTTTGAGTTAATTAATGATTAATCATTAATTAAAAATTTTATTTAATCAATCATGTAGCAGTAAAAATGCGCCTTAAATGTTTTGTAAGCGGTTACCACTAATATGTACCCATGAAGGAGGAGCTTCACGTATGGACATCGTAATCGGTACAGCCCTACTATTGCTCGTATTGTCCCTTTTCTCCCTTTTCAGCTTTAAAGCGCCTAACGGCATGAAGGCAATGGGGGCCTTGGCAAGTGCGGCAGTTGCCAGTTTTTTGGTAGAAGCATTTCAAAGTTATGTAGGTGGCGATTTGTTTGGCTTCAGTCTTGCCAAAGAGGTTGGGCTCGCTTCCGGCAGTATGGGCGGTGTGGTCGCAGCCGCATTGGTAGCGCTCGCAATGGGCATTTCCCCCGTCTATGCTCTGCTGCTGGGGGCAGCGTGTGCGGGAACAGGATTGCTGCCTGGCTTCATTGCCGGTTATCTTGTATCGTTCCTTGTCAAACTAATCGAGAAGAAAGTTCCGGACGGACTAGATCTGATCGTATGCATCATCGTTGCCGCACCGCTTGTTAGATTTGTAGCAAACATAGCAACGCCAGTAGTCAATGCAACACTGCTTAATATTGGCGGCATCATTACAACGGCAGCAAATGATAACCCAATCGTTATGGGTATCGTGCTCGGTGGAGTTATAACCGTCGTCGCAACCGCACCGCTCAGCTCGATGGCGCTGACTGCCATGCTGGGACTTACAGGCTTGCCGATGGCCATCGGAGCTTTGTCCGTCATGGGATCATCCTTCATGAACTTCGTCTTTTTCCATCGTATGAAGTTTGGTGACCGGAGAGACACGATTGCGGTAGCGATTGAACCATTAACGCAAGCAGACATCATATCAGCCAATCCGATTCCGGTATATGTAACCAACTTCTTGGGAGGAGCGATGGCTGGGGTCGTCGTAGCTTTGTTCAATCTGACGAATAATGCGACAGGTACTGCAACCCCAATTGCGGGACTCATGGTGATGTACGGCTTCAACGATCCGCTGACGGTAACGATTGCGGCAGCCCTTTGCGCACTATGCGGCATCACGGCAGGTTACATCGGCTCGCTGATCTTCAAAAAATGTAAGATCCGCACGGTCGCTGAGATTCGCGGAACCGCGCTTTCTCCTAAGCCTGCAGCCGCAGCCGGCACTGAAGTGGCGTAAACCAGAACAAGATATAACAAAAATAGTCTCAGTCATCCATCAATTCCTTGTAAGGGGGGAATTATTATGCCGTTCACATCTGTATTTGATATTATCGGCCCTATCATGATCGGCCCATCCAGCTCGCATACGGCAGGAGCCAACCGAATTGGACGCGCAGCCCGCAATCTGTTCGGACGACTGCCAGAATCCGTCACAGTTACCTTATACGGTTCATTTGCGAAAACGTACAAAGGCCATGGGACCGATATGGCAATCGTAAGCGGAATCTTGGACTTTGATACGTCAGACGAACGAATTCCGAATGCCCTCAGCATCGCAGAAGAGCAGGGCGTCCGCATTACTTTCGTGACATCGGAGGAGGAGAGCGAGCATCCGAATACGGCACGCCTCACGTTGCGGGACAAGCGCGGCGCGATCGAGGTCGTCGGCGTGTCAATCGGCGGAGGAAGCATGGAAATCCGCGAAGTCGTACAATTGGATCCGAATCCAGCCGGCAGAGTTCCAGCCATGCTCGTCCTGCATGAGGACAAGCAGGGTGCCGTTGCAAATGTAACCTCGCTGCTTGCACAGCATCATATAAATATCGGATATATGGAAGTGTCCCGTTCAGGTAAAGGCGAGAGCGCCTTGATGGCCATCGAGCTTGACCAAGCGGTTGATGTGACAGTGATCAATCGCATGCATGCGCTCCCCCATATAAAAGAAATATGGCAAGTGCAAACCTACCAGCGCACGGGCGCGGAAGGAGGGCAATCATGTTCCATAGCGTAGCAGAGCTTGTCCGGTTGGCCGAAGAGAGGCAGTGTAAAATATCCCGCGTGATGCTGGAGAGAGAAGTATCGCTTCGGCAGCAGACGGAAGAAGAAATCATGAAGGCGATGGATGCCAATCTGACCGTGATGGAGCAGGCCATCGAGAAAGGATTAAAAGGAGTCCGGTCTCTCTCCGGCTTGACCGGAGGGGATGCACTCCTCCTTCAACAATATATAGCCAGTGGCAATGCATTAGCTGGATCCCTCGTACTTGATGCAGTTAGCAAGGCTGTTGCTACCAACGAAGTAAATGCGGCCATGGGCATCATCTGCGCCAATCCGACCGCAGGTTCGGCAGGCGTCGTTCCAGGGGTTTTGTTCGCCGTCAAGGAGAAGCTGAATCCTACGCGGGAGCAAATGCTTGAATTTCTATTTACAGCAGGCGCCTTTGGATTCGTAATCGCGAATAACGCCTGCATCGCGGGCGCGGCTGGCGGCTGCCAAGCAGAGGTTGGATCCGCAACGGGAATGGCTGCTGCGGCTGTCGTAGAAATGGCAGGCGGAACGCCAAAGCAATCGGCAGAAGCGATGGCGATTGCACTCAAGAATATGTTGGGATTAGTATGTGATCCGGTAGCAGGCCTTGTAGAAGTCCCTTGCGTGAAGCGGAACGGAGTCGGTGCCTCATCGGCGGTCGTAGCCGCGGATATGGCTTTAGCCGGCATCAAGAGCAGAATACCGGCCGATGAGGTGATTATGGCCATGTATGAAGTTGGACGTTCCATGCCAAGCGCCTACCGTGAAACTGCTGGAGGCGGTCTGGCCAACACGCCGACCGGCCGCAAGCTGGAAAAGCGTGTGTTGAGCCAATAGCGCAAACGCCAAAATCCCCTGAACGCATGCTTGGTTTATATGCCATGGGATGAAGTTCAGCGTTACTTTCATGTATGGCAATGGCAGGCAATCGCCTGCCTTATTTTTTGTCTTCGCATTTTTCCCCTATCTTTGCATATCGCTTAAGATTCCTCCTCCTTCATTCAGAATTTGTTCAGTGCCATTGATTAGGATAGGAAGGAAGTCGTACGTGTGGATAGATTCCTAAACGGACGGCTCAAATTTATTTACAGAAAGGAGAAGAGATCGATTTGAGGAGGACACTAAGAAGGGCGCAGGCGTCCATATGGGCGCTGTTGCTCATCTTGAACACAGTGCTCCTGCCTGTCACGGCGCATGCGAACGCAACAGGTAACGACTCACGAGGAATTCAATTGCGATTAAGCAGCAGTATGGACACAGTGCTCACAGGAGCGACATTTACCTACACAATTGAGTACAGCCTATCCAGTACGACAGAGGACTATTCCAATGCGGAAATTGTGCTTCCCTTGCCTAAAGGCATCGTGTTCGAGGAAGTGCAGGGTTCTGAACATGTTGTAAGTAAGCATGAGAATATGGACGGCATGGATAAAGTGACGTTTACATTCAAGAATCCTACTTCATCTGGCGCGACGGGAAAACTGCAGGTGAAGGCTTATTTCCCTAATCACACAACGCCTAACGGGGCTGCTGGAACGACAACTGCGACATTTAACCAACGTTCCGGAAGCTTACAGGTCGAATCGAACCCTGTAACCGTTACAGGGAAGGCATCCGCGGACTGGGCACTTACTAAGGAGCGAATCGTACCCGTTGAAGGCGTGAAGCCGCAGCCAGGAAATGAAGTCGTCTATGAAATTATGCTGAAGGACAACAAGAATCCGGCAGACAAAGACGGCAATCTCAACATTGACCATGTAGTGATTACCGACGTTCTGCCGCCTGAAGCCGAATTCTCTAAGGCAGCCCCCGCGCCTGATTCCATACAGGGCCAGACCTTAACATGGAAAATTGATGCGAAGGAGCTCAATAAGGAGAAAATAACGGAGCGTTCCAAAAGTATACTCGTGACGGTTTTGTATCCTAAAGATAAGGTGATTGATCCGAGCACTGGCGATACGAAAACGGTGGTGAATACGGCCAAAGCAACCTATCAACCTTTGGGAGATACGGCCAAGCAGCTGACAGCGAAGACTGAACACGACTTTATTAAGCAACCTGGCGGAGGAATATGGATTTACAAGCAAATATGGAGCGGCCAGGAGAAGGAATTATCGGAAGGCCAGGAAGTCAGCTTTTTTATTGGCGGAGTAGGGAATGCTGCCAATGTCTCTCTGAATCAGGCCGTCATGACAGATATGACGCCGAAGGGCATGAAATTGCAATATATCCGCATTCCGGCCTTCGATGGTGCAGATAAAGATGAGTACGAGATTCAGTATACGTCGAAACGCACACCTGAGGAAAGAGATTGGAAGACTTGGAAGGGACTAAGTTTCAAGACAAAACACGAGCTGTTGGCAGCAGAACTTAACGCTGACATTCAAGGCATCCGCCTTGTTTTGGGCGACGTCCCTGTTGCGTTCCGTCCGCAAGACGTTTTAGAACTTCGTTATCAATTAACGTCTTATGATAGCGTCAAACATGATGATTATAAGTATGGCGATTTTCCCCGCCTGACAGAAAAGTATCCAAAAGACGACTTTACCTATCTGGATAAAAATAACGGACTTCCTACAAACGAAGAAGCCAAGCAGCACCCGAAGCAGTGGAAACAAACGATTAACTATGCAAGCATGGAATACAGCTTCAACGGCGAGAAGACCGAGTATTTAACGGGGGTTAAGGTATTAGCGGTAGATAAGCGTCCGCTGTTGGAAGTGGATAAAACGGTTGTACGTGGAAAAAGTACTTCTCCAGGAGGTACGGTTACCTATAAGATTGTTGCAACCAATGCCAGCCCAATAGATGTTCCGTTTCACGATCCGGTTGTTACCGACCTGCTGCCGAAAGAATTGGAATATGTGCCGGATAGTTTAAAGCTGGAGCCAATTAACGGCAAGCAGGTGCCTGCTCCTGCGTTCTCAGAAGCGAAGGAGGATCAGCAAGGGCGCACGCCGATTACATGGGCATGGGGCATGAACGGCAACAACTCCTTGACGCTGCAGAAGGGCGAGGCGCTCACCTTTACCTTCGAAGCGAGAGTGAAGCCGGATACCCCGACAGGCGAAGTTTACAATGAAGTCGAGGTCACTTCAGAACGGCACAACTATATTAACGGGCTGACCAACTTTAAGAACCAGCGATACAAGCAAGAGGACGGCAAGTGGTATGTATATAACGGAGATAAAATTGATGTGAACGGCATCGATAGCTTGGTCTCGGAAAAATGGGTTCTAGGGGATTTAGATAACGGGCAATGGTCAAAATATCCAAATATCGGAAATGCTGCGCCGGGTGGAGAAATTAAGTATAAAATCTCCATAACGAACCGGGGATCAATTGGTGTCAAAAACCTTTTGATCGTAGATGCGCTTCCGCATATCGGTGATCACGGAGTCATCGATAAAACGCCGCGAAGCAGTAAGTGGACCCCGATTCTGAAGGAGCCGATATTGCCTTCGAACGGTGTAACGGTATATTACAGCATCGATGAAGCGGTATCGATGTCAGGCGGCAACTGGGATAAGGAGCCCCCGCAAGATATTTCGAAGGTACGAGCCTTAAAGTTCGAATTCGCCAGTGATGTTATACTGGCTCCCGGACAATCCAAGGAATTGACATGGACAATGCGTGCGCCGGTTGACGCGCCTACAGGCGGCGATCAGATTGCATGGAATTCCTTCGGATATACCGCGACTTCAGTCATTAGCGACATAGCTATGCTCCCGGCTGAACCGCTTAAGGTCGGTATTAAGATTAAGGGCGATCCAAAGGGAGAGATTGGGGACTACGTCTGGTACGATGAAAACGGAAACGGGATTCAAGATGAAGGTCAGGATCATGGCGTTAACGGCGTTCGCGTCGACTTGCATCGCGAGAGTGACGGCAAGGTGATACAAACCACTGTAACCGGCAATAATCACGAAGGGCAACCTGGATACTATCTGTTTACTGGATTGGATGCGGGCAAATACTACGTTACGTTCCACTTGCCGGAAGGCTATGATGCATTTACGGTGAAGGATGCGATAACGAATCTAGGGCGGAACTCCAAGGCTAACGTGGAAGGCAGAACGGACGTCATTACGCTAGGACAAGGCGGTAAAAATCATGACATTGACGCAGGTCTGATTAAGAAGGATATCCCGTCTATTCCGGGCAAGGGAGCCATCGGCAAATATGTATGGATCGACACGAATGGCAATGGAATTCAGGACGAGAATGGAACTGGTTTGAATGGAGTTGTGGTCGAATTATATAACTACAACAATGCAAAGCTGGCTACGACGGTCACTCATTCCGTGTATTACAGCTCGGTGACAAATTCGGTCTATGATCCGACTGTCACGGGATCGGTCTATGATCCTGGTGTGACCGATTACGTGTATCAGCCTGGCTATTACTTATTTAATGATCTGGATGTAAGCACTTATAAGGTTCGATTCATTGCGCCAGAGGGGTATTCGTTCACAAAACGACATCAGGGAGACAATCGCGTGCTCGATTCTGATGCGGATTCAAATGGTTGGTCAGACAACATCGTACTTACGGCGGAACGTCCACGGGATCTTACGATTGATGCGGGGCTTATTGTAAGAACGGTCAATCCAAATCCAGATCCGGAACCAGGAACGGGCGGGTCAACTAATCCCGGCGGATCTACCAATCCCGGGTCGCCTATAGAGTCAGGTAAACCGGGTATTCAGGAACCGACGACGATTCCGGGCACAATCGTGGAACCTAGACCTGGGAATCCAGATGGCGAGACGAATCCTAACCCAGGCGAAGCGACAGAGCCGGATGACGATACAAAGCCGGATAAGGGTCAAGGTACTGATGAAAAGCCGGATGAAGGAACGAATGAGGAGGAAGCGGACGGTACTGAATTGGGCGGGAAGCACGACGTTGATCAGCAGCCGAATCGTCCGGGCGTCTTGCCTCAGACTGGAGAGCAAGCGCCAATTGAACCGATCATCGGTATGTTCTTGTGCATCGCCGCTGTCATCATGTGGGGATTGCGAAAAAAAGCGGCAGCAGATCGCTAACGAATCGGCCGTCGGGGAGTAAAGCTCCTCGACGGCTTTTGTTATGCATAGATGGACGAACTCGATTACAAATTTCCAAAATAGCGAGAAAAAGATTGCTTTATATTCTAATTTGAATATAATGAACTTGTGTTCACAATATTCAAATTAGAATATAGGGGTGGTTAAAATGAGCGCTTCTACTCGTGCTCGCATAACGGTTATTGGTCTTCTGCTTGGGCTGTTGATCGTATCGTTGGATCAGACGATATTATCGACAGCCGTGCCGACGATTGTTGCAAAGCTTGGCGGCTTCGAACAATACGTGTGGTTGTTCTCGGCTTATCTGATTGCGAGCGTGGCGAGTATGCCGCTGTTCGGCAAATTATCCGATATGTTCGGGCGCAAGCGTTTTTTTCTAATGGGGATCGCCTTATTTATGTTAGGTTCGGCATTATGTGGATTGGCAGGTTCGATGAACGAATTGATTTGGTTTCGCGCAATTCAAGGCGTTGGCGGCGGAGCGCTTATGCCGGTTGTATTTACGATTCTGTTCGATATATTTCCAGAGGGGAAACGAGCAAAGATGACAGGGATGTTTGGGGCAGTGTTCGGCCTGTCCAGTGTGTTTGGGCCCATGGCAGGAGCATTTTTTTCCGACCACTTGCACTGGCGCTGGATTTTCTACGTGAATCTTCCGTTAGGACTGATTGCCCTTCTTCTTGTTATGGTCGGCTATCGGGAGACACTTTGCTTCCAGAAGCAGCGGATTGATTGGATGGGCACATTTACGCTGGTTGTTGCGATATTGTGTTTCATGTTCGGGTTGGAAATGGGCGGCAAGGATTATGCATGGTTTTCTCCAACGATCATAGCGTTATTTGCAGGGGCGCTCATCATGCTTGTTCTGTTTATCATTGTCGAGATGAAGGTGGCAGAGCCAGTCGTCCCGCTTGGCTTGTTCAAGAATAAGTTGTTTACCGCAAGCATGGGGGCAGGAATGCTCATTGGAATGCTGTTGATGGCAGGAGCAACTTTCATTCCTTTATTCATTCAGGGAGTTGCGGGCGGCTCCGCAACGAATGCCAGTACGGTACTCACGCCGATGATGCTAGCACTCGTATGCAGTACAGTTACAGCAGGATTTCTGTTAAGAAGAATGTCTTTCCGCAACATTATGCTAATATCGGGAATATTGCTGCTGCTGTCTGTTGTGCTGTTATCACAGGTAACGCCTGACACCTCCATGTCTACAATGGTTGTCTATATGATCATGATGGGCTTTGGGATAGGTGCTTCCTTCCCTGTCACTTCGCTCGCGGCACAATATAAGGTGGATTATCAGCAGCGGGGCACGGTTAATTCGCTAGTGCGGTTCTTTCAAACGCTTGGCAACACACTGGGGATTAGTATTTTAGGAAGTATTCAGACCTCCTATTTACGGGATCGATTCAGCGATGTGTTGACTGATCCGAAGCTTGTGGAACAGCTTGGCAATCCTCAGATTCTATTGCAGGAACAAGTGCGGTCATCCATTCCAGAGCCGATTTTGAAGCAACTGACTAGTGGGCTGTCTGATTCCATTGCCCAAGTGTTTGTCTGGTCTATTCCATTTGCGGTGCTTTCGCTGTTGTTCATTTTGCTAATGGGACGTGTTACAATGATGACTAAACACTCTCATGGGCGTGCGGCAGCCGCTGAGCAGGGAGGAGAACCTGCATGATTGCGAAAGGGCTGTCGTTTCATGAAGGAAGAGGTGGAACGCATGTCGATGAAGCTGGCCATACTTGGTTTGCTTATGGAGCAAGATCGCCATCCTTATGAGATGAGTCAGGCTATGAAAGAACGCGAAATGCATAATTATATGAAAATTCAATACGGGTCATTGTATTACGCGATTGACCAGTTAAACAAAGGCGAGTTTATAGAAAAAGCCGAGTTCGTGAGCGGCGGTTCTCGCCCGGATAAGACGATTTATCGCATTACGGAAAAGGGAAAGCGAGAGCTTAAAGGACTGCTCATCGAAGAAATGAAAAAGCTGCCTCATTTGAATCATCCTTTTTATGCGGCGCTGTCCTTTGTGAAGTATGCGGATCAGGCAATCGTTATGGAGATTATTGAGAATCGCATTTCTTACTATGAGCAGGAAGCGGAACGAATGTGGGCCTTGTATGAAGAGCATATCTCATACGCTCCTCGTTCTGTTCTTTATATGCTGTACGGAGGCTATAAATATACAGTAACGGAACTGAATTGGTTGAAAAGCCTGTACGAAGATGCGCAGGCTGGCCAATTGGGCAGCGTGGGAGAAGCTTTGCCCGTCCAGAAGCTGCATTAGAGGAAAGCTGTCGAAAGAATATCTCGATCTGTCGGGGATGTTCTTTTTTTGTTGAATATGAATAAAAGGGAACTGAGCAGGACATCCTTCCCACTAAGGGAGGGGTAACCATATGTTTACAATATCGACTATAAGTTCGGAACGGAAGGGAAACATGACATCAAGATCGGATAAGCGCGCTATCGTATTCGCAAGGTTGTCGTTAGGAATTGCTGGAGCAGTGTTGTGTGCAGCAGCAGGTTTGCTCCTATCTCCAGTCTCTGCCCATGCATGGTTGACGGAAACAGGTATGTATCAACATGGAGCTTTGACACAAGCATCGTGGATCAAGCATGCTTCCTTACAGGTGCAATCGAAGAAATTGACCTGGACCTCGAGTGCTGTAAATGAAGCGCTGCCACTCGTGTATGTGCAGCCTTTGCCAGCGGCTAAAGGGCAAAAGGCAAAAGAAGGACAGGAAAGCCCTAATGTTGCGGTTGCGGCGGCCAAGCTTACATTTACGGCTGCTGAGCTCGCTCCCCAGAAGGAGCATGTGATTCGGTCAATGAAGGTAGTGGCTACTGGCTATACAGCAGGAGCAGAATCAACCGGCAAGGAGCCGGGGCATCCGGAGTATGGGGTTACCTATTCGGGTGTTAAGGTGCGTCGTGATTATGTCTCCACGATTGCGGCTGATTTGTCTGTTTTTCCGTTAGGAAGTATCCTGTATATTCCGGGATATGGGTACGGTGTTGTATCGGATATTGGCTCTAAAATTAAAGGTAAGAAGCTTGATTTATTCTTCCATACAACGAAGCAGGTATACGGGCAATGGGGGAAAAAAGAAGTGGAAATCAAGCTAATTAAACGCGGAAATGGAAAAGTATCGGAGCAGATGCTCGATGAATTGAACGCTGCGGTGTTTAAAAATAAAGGAATTCCGGGCTCGATGCTGTAATTGAGGCTTATTCGTTGCTGGAATGCGAGCTGTTGAACCCGAATAATCGAATGCCGCACTAAGCATAATATCTCCTGTAGAAACGCAATGTTTCTGAACATGACCCGCCATTAGCGGGGATGCAGGAGGTGAATAGTGATGGTGAAGAACAACAAAGCGAACCGTATGCACCCAGCAAACTCAAAGTATACTTCTACTGAATTCGCAGCAGAAAATACTGCTGCTGATACAGAATTCGGTCAAGAGGCTGCAGGTACAGTTGGTGCTGCAGGTACAGCTGGCGCTGTAGGCGCTGCTGGTGTAACAGGAGCACAAAAAGGCATCGTGCAAAAGGTGCAGGAAGCTGACCAAAAATAATACACCAAGATGCATTGGCAAGTGACAGACTCGGCCTGGCATTGGATTGAATGGCTGCCCTTGAGGCAGCCATTTTCATTTGACCCGGGAATCAAGAGGACAAAATAGTAATTCACTTCCAGTCCCTCGGTCTTGAGACTGAGGCGAACTTCCTTCCTCCGGCGCTGGTAGTTGGACATGGTATCCCTTACAATGAGTACATAATTAATGACATGTGTATGGAAATGGAGGGAACCTAATGAATAATCAGCGTGGTAGATGGTCGGGCGGATTGTTTCTGATTGCTATCGGTGCTTTTTTTATGCTTAACCAGCTTGGATATATTGATATGGATTTGAGTGAGCTAATACGAACCTTCTGGCCAGTTATTCTCATATTAATAGGATTTAATGCCCTAATTCACGGAGCATTATGGGGGCTTATTCTATTGGGAATCGGTGGATACTTCCAGTTATCAACCTTAGGTATCTTGACGACGTCTGTAGGATCAGATATGAGACTGCTCGTTCCGTTCATCCTCATTATGATTGGTGTAGGCATGTTGATCCGTCCACGGAAGGATCGGCATAGAGATAAATACCGGGATCGTCGAGACCGCAATCACTGGGATGAAGGGCATTGGCATGAACAGGGCTCGCAAACTGACAGATCGTATCGCGAGCCTCGCCCGCTTGATGATGATTTTGATCAAACTTTTAACAAGCACTTCAAGCAAGACGGGGTGTCGGGCATGCCTCCCGGATATAATGAAGATGGCTCAGGACAGAAATGGGATGGGGGCAAGCGTCAACAAGACGACTTCAGCCAAAGCCAAGATCGGTCGTCGGATTATGATCCCTTTAAGTATGCAGGCTCGGTTCCACCTCCACCTCCACCTCCGCCACCACCTCCGATGGGAGATGGATCGAGGGGCGGTACGATGAACAAGGCGGGATTTATCGGTGATATTCATCTTGGCAGTGACTATTGGGAATTGAAGCCGATGAACATCTCGCATTTTATTGGAGATACCGTCATCGACTTGACGAAGGCGCAGGTTCCATATGGCGATACAAAGATCAATATCTCCTCCTTTATCGGAGATGTGAAGGTGTATGTACCGAATGATATGGATCTTGGCGTGATCGTGAATTCAAGCTCCTTCCTTGGTGATGTAAGAGTGTTCAATCAAGAGAAGGAAGGATTCATGAACAACCTGCAAGTGGAGACGCCCTACTTTTATGAAGCGGGCAAGAAGGTGCGGATTACCGTCAGTACCTTCATTGGAGATGTCAAAGTCATGAAAGTGGGGTAATGCAATCATGGTGTCACGGTGGTTTCGCCGCACGAAAAGTGTAAAGTGGGAACTGCTTCTCACCTTTGTGATTTCTGGCTGCATTATCATGAGCGTGTTCTGGATTGGGTTTGTCTATGGCGGATCCTGGTACACGGGTATGAACTGGTGGCTGTTCGGCATCATTACCGTCATTATAGTATCGGTTATTATGGGCTATGTCGCAGGCGTGCGCCTTCAGCGCCGCCTCGATGTGCTGCATGAGAGCATGATGCAGGTAATGAAGGGGAATTGGTCGGAGCGGATTCCGCTCGGTGATGAGGAGTCATTCGCGCGCTTATATGAGGATTTTAATACGATGGTAAGCGGGATGGAGCAGAAGCTTCGGCTGTTGCAAAAAATGTCCGAGCAGCAAGTGATGGATCGGGAGCGGGAATGTGAGGCTGTCGTGCTGGAAGAGCGGAGACGGCTCGCTAGGGATTTGCATGATACAGTCAGCCAGCAGCTGTTCGCGCTTCATATGGCCTCCTCGTCCTTGACGAAGGTGATGGACATGGATCTGGAGCGAGCGAAGAAGGTGGTCGGTCATCTTGTCGAAATGTCCCATACCGCACAGCGTCAAATGCGCGGATTAATCGCACAGCTGCGGCCTCTGGAGCTCGACGGAAAGACGCTGCAGGAAGCGTTGGAACGCTGGTTCCCAGATTATTGCAGACAGAATGGATTGCAGGGTAAAATTGATATTGAGCTGAATAGCGGACTGTCGGAGGCAAAGGAACATCAATGCTTCCTTATGATACAAGAGGCAATGGCGAATGTCGTCAAGCATGCCAAGGCGAGGAAGGTGACCTTGACGCTGCAGGAAACGCCGAATCAAATCATTCTTGCTGTCGCGGATGATGGTCAAGGATTCGATCTGCAGGGGGCATCATTTAAGGCTGGAAGTTATGGATTGACGACAATGCGCGAGCGTGTGGATAAGCTGGGAGGTCATATGGATCTGATTAGCCGCCCCGGTGCAGGGACGACGATTCGTGTGCACATCCCTAGATTTGAGGAGACGAAAGAACGGTTAGCTGATAGCAGCACTTCAGATGAAGGGCGTACGAACAGCGGCGAAAGAACGGGAGAGGATTCGGATGAGTGATCGGACAACGGTATTTCTCGTAGATGACCATGAAATGGTACGGCTAGGATTGCAAACCTACTTAATGCTCGATCCGGAAATTGAGGTCGTTGGTGAAGCAAGTGGAGGGAGAGAGGCAATAGCTGCGATTCAGGCGATGGGCAATAACAATGAGCCGCTCCCAGACTTGCTGCTAATGGATTTGATGATGCCGGATATGAATGGTGTGGACACAACGAGAGAGCTTATTGCACAATATCCGGACTTGAGAATTGTGATGCTTACCAGCTTCATGGAGGATGATCAGGTTGTAGAGGCGATTCAAGCAGGGGCGGTGAGCTACGTGCTCAAAACCGTGTCGGCTGAAGAACTGGTATATGCGATCCGTGGCGCGCTGCAGGGCAGACCCGTTATGAGCGGTGAAGTATCTCAGGCATTAACTCGAGGCTTGCGCAAGCGCGCAGCTCAGCCGGATGACGAGGGACTGACTGAACGGGAAAAAGAAGTGCTTCTGCTTATTGCTGACGGCAAGACGAACAAGGATATCGCAGATGAGCTCCATATCAGCATTAAGACCGTTAAGACGCATGTATCGAATCTCCTCATGAAATGCGAGCTTCAGGATCGTACTCAGCTTGCTGTGTTCGCGCACCGCAAAGGGTGGGTTAAAAGCGGATAAATTCGTCTATCCTATTCATAGATGCAATGGTACGAATGAACAGCTTCTAGTTGATGGATATGTCAAATGTGTGCGTCTGCTCGTCCAATTTCCAGTTTTTATTCTATAGAGCAGCAGGAGTTGCAAAACAGGCCGAATGGCCTGTTTTTTTGTCGAACTTTAGTCGTATTATCTTTTATGGTGTTTTATAATGATTTTAAGCTAGGATTAAGGTTTATCATCCATTATATAAACATATCATTATGAAACTTCATCGATACGAGTTAACTTAGGAGGTAGGCAAAATGGACGAACAAAAACGCAATTTATTTCGTGCATCCGACAAGGATTCTCATACATCTGAATTAGACGACAACGCTCGACAAGAGCGCGAGGGACGTCTGGACGAAGCTCAGGAGCATGGTGAGCACAATGAACGTTATTATTACGCCTACGGCCCTTATCAATCGGTAAAGCAAGAAGAGCCTTCGCGAACTACAACATCAATAGATCCGGCTGGCCGCATGAATGATGTGCAGGTTACACCGCCAAATCCGGTGAAGCCCCTGCCGTTCTCCAGTGTTACACAACAAGGATCGGCTCAAGCTAATGGTGTTGCCGCTCCAAATCGTGGAGATGGCGGAGGACAATCCGCTCCGCCGCAAGGTGGTTGGAACTTCAAGGAGTCAAAGCGCAAGGGTGGAACATCGTTTAAGGCTATGTTCGCCTCCTTCATGGCAGGGGCCTTAGTTATAACGGCACTTATGGTTACAGCTGACAAGGCGAATCTGTTCACGGGCGGCACCGCGCTTGCTGGTGAAGGAGCGGGAAGCAGCGCAGCGAATGCAGTCCAAACGAATGGTCCGGGAACTACGCTGCCTAACGGCTCGAACAGTGTGGCCGACGTATTTAAGAAGGCGAGTCCAGCTGTAGTGAAGATTGAAACATTTGCTACTACAAGCGGCCAGAGCGGGGGCAACAACCCATGGATGAACGATCCGTTCTTCCGCCAATTCTTTGGAGACAGCTACGGCAATGACAATTCCCGTCAAGATGTGAAGCCGAAGCTTCAGCCTCTTGGAATCGGTACAGGATTCATTTTCGATAAAGAGGGATATATTTTGACGAATCAGCACGTTATTGAAGGTGCGGAGACCATTCAAGTACAGGTTGAAGGGAGCAAGGAGCCGCTTAAGGCGGAATTGCTGGGGCAGAGCAAGGATTTGGACTTGGCTGTATTGAAAATTAAAAGCAATGGCGATCTTCCGACCGTTAGCCTTGGCAATTCCGATGCAACGCAAATTGGAGACTGGCTCGTTGCGATTGGCAACCCGTCCGGATTTGATCATACGGTAACCGTTGGTGTTCTGAGTGCGCGTGAACGCAAAATCAATGTTGACGATAACGGCAGCGCGCGTGAATACCAGCACTTGCTTCAGACGGATGCATCCATTAATCCAGGTAACTCTGGAGGACCGCTGTTGAATATGCAAGGTGAAGTTATCGGCATGAATGTGGCGGTAAGCCGTCAAGCGCAAGGAATTGGCTTTGCCATTCCATCCAATGTAATCAGCAAAGTTGTGGAAGACTTGAAGAACAAGCGCGAGATTCCAAAGGAGCCTCTTCCATTTATCGGCGCAACATTGATTACGATGACAGATGATATTGCAGATCGATTGGGTATGAATTTGATTAAAGGTTCTCTCGTAAGTGAAGTGTTGTTCGGCTCGCCTGCATATGAGGCAGACCTGCGTGCTTACGATATCATTACTGGCATGGATGGCGCTAAATTTACAACCAAGGAAGAGCTAATTGAGCAAATTAGTAAGAAAAAGGTTGGAGATACGGCTAAGCTTCAAGTTGTACGCAATGGCAAGTCCATTGATGTAAGTGTGAAGATTGGCGATAAGAATAAATTTGCAAAACAATTACAGCAATAAGGGGAAGGGAGTGCGTCTCGACATGAACAATGACACATGAAGGGCGCATCCCCTTAAAGTATAAGGATAGGAAGCACAGAATGGCTACGGCGATTACTGGCTTCCTTTTCGCTTTAATTGGAAGAATGGAAAATGATTTGCAATATTTGATGAAAATAGGAATTAGGAGTTGAGAAATGATGCGATCGACGATATTGGTCATTGATGATGATGAGAAAATTACCTCGATGCTTCGAAGAGGGTTAGTATTTGAAGGCTTCGAGGTGCGAACGGCTTCGAATGGAGCAGAAGGACTTCGGGATATGATGCTGCATGAACCGGATATGGTTATTTTGGATGTTATGATGCCGGAAGTCGATGGTTGGGAAGTATGCCGTCGTATGCGTGAAGGCGGCAGCTCAGTGCCTGTACTTATGTTGACGGCTAAGGATGAAGTGCAGGATCGCGTGAAGGGATTGGATAATGGGGCGGATGATTACTTGGTGAAGCCCTTTGCGCTTGAAGAGCTTCTTGCGCGTGTACGTGCCTTGCTGAGGCGTCGCAGTGACAATGAGGGTGGATCGCATCGATTGACGTTCGAGGATGTTGTGCTCGACTTGCATACACGCGAGGTGCAGCGGGACGGCAAGGCAATCGAGCTGACAGCGAAGGAATTCGAATTGCTCCATCTGTTCATGCAAAATCCGAAGCGGGTGCTGCCGCGTGATATGATTATGGAGAAAATATGGGGATACGACTACAGCGGTGAATCCAATGTACTGGAAGTATACATTGCAATGCTTCGCCAGAAGACGGAAGAGCATGGAGGCAAACGCATCATACTAACGATTCGCGGGACGGGCTATGTATTGAGAGGGGACAGCTAAATCAATGTCGATTCGATTGCGGCTTACAGTTTGGTATTCAGCGTTGCTTGCCTTTACCTTGTTTTTGTTCGGCATCGCGATTTATACATTTGTCGATTACAACCTTTATCGGGATGTTAAGGCGCGTATTACGAATCAAATGGATCAATTGTACATCTACCCGACTATCGACTGGGAACGTTCACAGCTAAATTGGGATGTTCAGAAATCCAATCGGTTAAACAATGAAGAAGTGTTCTTCCAAACGATTAATTTCAGTTCAGGCAAGCTTATTCGTTCTGATAATTTGAAGTCGTTAGGTTTGAAGCTGCCGGTTCCGACGAATGTCAATCAGATTCAAGCAGGCATTCGCAAGGTTGAGGTGCAGTCGCTTCAATTTCTCGTATATGAACAGCCGATTAGATTAGAGAATAACGATTCAATTATCGGGGCGGTGCAAGTTGCTGCATATACCGGACATGAATCTAGATTTATGCGTGAATTGCGGAGCATTCTGATTGTGGCCTCCATGGTTACGGTGGTGCTGGCATTCTCGCTAGGGCTGTTCCTGGCGCAGAAATCACTTCGCCCGATTGGGAACATCATTAGAGCGACCGATCGGATTCAGAAAGGCGCGGATCTAAGCGTGAGAATTCCGCGTGTAGGGCCGCCGGATGATGAGATTGGCCAATTGACCGACAGGATTAACAGTATGCTTGGGCGCATGGAGGCTTTTTACAATGAGCTTGACGAAGCCTATCGGGCTCAGCGCAGATTCGTATCTGATGCCTCGCATGAGCTGCGTACACCGCTGACGACGATACGCGGAAATGTGGATCTGCTTGCAAAGATGTGGCTCCAGGAGGGAGGCTCTCTTGCCCTTACGGAAGCTGACAAGCAGCAGATGTCCATGGAGGCGCTGAGTGATATTTCTGATGAATCGCGCCGGATGAGCAGGCTCGTCAATGATATGCTGTCCTTGGCTCGTGCGGATGCGGGCTATGTGATGGAGAAGTCCATACTCGAATTGAAGCCGCTTGTGGAAGAGGTGGTGCGCAGGGCGCAGTTCCTGCCGCGCAAGGCAGAGTGGATACTTGGAGATATTTCGGCAATCGAGGATCGAGTGGTGTGGGGAAACAAAGATTATTTGCAGCAGATGCTGTTTATATTTATCGAAAATGCCTTTAAATACACGGATAGCGGATTTGTTCGTCTTGATGCTATTTTACAAGATGATCAGATTGGCTTGAAGGTGCAGGATACAGGCATGGGCATGAATCAGAAGGAAGTTCCGTATATTTTTGAACGATTCTATCGTGCAGACGTATCTCGCGGCGTGACTTCGGGTACAGGGCTCGGTCTGTCGATTGCAAAGTGGATTATTGATGAGCATCGCGGTTCTGTAGAAGTGGTTACGAAGCCTGGAGAAGGAACGACGTTCATCATTTGGCTGCCGCTTACCTCGGTCGACGCGAGTGAGGAAATTCCGGTATAATGGAGATGCCGGATGCTCGCAGCGGGTGTAGACACAGCTCTGCCAGCAAACGAAGCGATTGGAAGGGAAGCAGGTGTACTTGTGGAAGTAAAGAAAATAACACCGCGCGGTTATTGCTATGGCGTTGTTGATGCAATGGTCATTGCGCAGCAAACAGCACGCAATTTGGATTTGCCGCGGCCTATTTATATATTGGGCATGATTGTGCATAACAGTCATGTGACAAACGCATTTGAGGATGAAGGAATTATTACGCTTGATGGCCCGAACCGGATGGAAATACTGGATCAGGTGGAATCTGGGACAATTATCTTCACGGCACATGGCGTGTCGCCAGAAGTTCGACGCAAGGCTCGCGAGAAGGGGCTTACTACGGTCGACGCTACTTGTCCGGATGTAACGCGTACTCATGATTTAATTCGAGAGAAGACGGCCGACGGCTACGCGGTTATTTACATCGGGAAGAAAGGGCATCCGGAGCCTGAAGGGGCGATAGGTGTCGCACCGGACAAGGTACACTTGATCGAACGAGAAGAAGAAGTTCCGACGCTTCAATTGGCGACAGACAAAATTATTATTACGAATCAGACGACGATGAGCCAGTGGGATATTAAGCATATTATGAATCGGCTGGTTGAGAAATTCCCGACGGCCGAAATCCATAACGAAATTTGTATGGCGACACAGGTTCGGCAAGCTGCAGTTGCTGAACAAGCGGGAGAATGCGATCTCGTTATCGTCGTCGGCGACCCTCGCAGCAATAACTCGAATCGTCTTGCTCAGGTGTCGGAGGAGATTGGCGGAACGAAGGCATACCGCATTGGCGATCTGTCCGAGCTGGATGTGGAATGGCTGCGTGGCGTTAAGAAGATCGGTGTAACCTCCGGCGCTTCGACGCCGACGCCAATTACGAAGGAAGTCATTGCGTATTTGGAGCAGTTCGACGAGGCGAACCCGGAAACATGGGAGAAGAAGCGTACCGTGAATATGAAGAAGCTGCTTCCTCCTGTTCGAACGAAGTCAAAATCGTAAAGATGAAACAAAGGGACTAGCTGGTACGTAGAAATATAGAAGAACAGGGGCTCAGTGAATCCCGTTGCAGAAGCGGGCTTCGATCCAAAGTAATGTAACTTCATATCATAAAGTCTGCATGTGTAACATGTAAAGGCAAATGAGCACGGCTCCCTCAAAGGAACTTACATGCTAAGTATTCCTTTGTAGGGAGTTTTTTGTGTCTGGAATTGCTGGAAGTCTGTCGAAAAATGGGTTGTGGAGATTGTTATGCATAGGGGGACGTGCCCATATTCGCACGAAGAAAGGTTTCGCAATCTGACGAAATATATCGAGCAATCCCCGGAGAAGCCGTGAAAGGTTAGCAGTTTTTCTGGGGGTTATTTTTTGTACAAAGTAATTTTTAGTTTATGTCACAAACAAAAGTTTTATGTTGTTAAGTAGGTAAAGTGGAAATTAGCTCTGCGATATGAAAAACAGAGAGGAGAACTATCAATATGAAGACGACAATGAAAATGACGATTGCGACGCTTAGTGGAATTTTATTTATAAGTTCCGTGCATTTTACGGCTTTGGCTGCGCCGTCTCTTGCTCCAAGCGAAATGATGATGAAGATAGCGGCTGCTAATAAGAAGAATGAAAGTAAGGCGGAGAAGCTAGAAAAAGAAGAAACTGCTAAAATTGACAAGTTGCTGGCTAAAAATCCAGAGGATCTGTATGCGGTATATGTCAGTAATGAATTAACGAAAACAAAAGGAATAGAGGTGTTCTTCAAGGGCAATGTTTGGCCAAAATATGACAGTTATAAGGACTATCTTAAGAAGGCGTCTACTTTAAAAGACGGCGTGCTGCAGCAACCGGCAGATCTGCCGGAAGGATATTGTAAAGGCAGCAATGAAGGGACCAAATAGCGGGGAGTATTTTGCTGAAATGAAGGCTGAAGCTAAAAAGCTTGGAAAGCAGGTTTACTCCAAAAAGATTAACTGGGTGCACGCGAGAGGAATCGAACTAGAGTATGCGAATGGGGAGCATAAACTAATATTAGGCTATATGCGTCTGGATCCTAATGAGGTTGTAAATCAAAAAGGCTACGTCTATCAGACTGCTGAGGAGTTAAGTAAGAAAAATAAAGTGTATGAGAAAGACCCCAAAAATATGCTCATTTGGTTTGAAAAAGGAAAACAATTCAAGATTGAAACGGATCCGGGAAACCCCTTAACAAAAGAAGACCTGATCAAGCTTGCAAAGACAATGGTCAAAAAATAAAAAAGATTTCATTTTACGGTGAATAACAGTAGTTACTTTGATATAAACGACCCTCAGGGAAGACGTAGAGAGAATGTCTTAATCTGAGGGTTGTTTTTGTTTCATGGACTACTGAAAATGATGTCACAAATGGCATACTGAAAATTGTTATATAAATAGATACTATTCCACGTTAAAACAAGAAGGGAGTAATTTGAAATGAAAATGACGATGAAAATAGCAATCGCAACAATAAGCGGGATTTTATTAATCGGTTCGATGAATCTCGCAGCAGAGGCAGCATCTTCTCGTTCGATAAGCGATATTACGCTGAAGACGGCAGCAGCTAAACCAAAGACCATGACTGAAGGTGAAAAGCTGGAGAAAGCAGAACAGGATAGAATTACCAAATTGCTTGAAAAAAATCCGGATGATACCTATATTGTGTATGTAAGTAAAGAATTGACAAAAGTCAAAGGCAGTGTGGAAGTCTACATGATGGGCAACACCAGGCCGAAATTTAATAAATATGAAGACTATCTGAAGAAAGCAGCCAGTTTGAAGGAGGCAACGCTGCAACAACCTGCTAACTTGCCTAAGGGATATGTCTTCTCCGAGGCAGAGATGATAGGACCATACAGCACAGATTATTCTGCGCAATTGAAAGCAGAAGCGAAAAAATTAAAAAAACAGATTTACTCTAAAAAGCTTAACTGGACAATCACAAATGAAACCAAATTAGAATTCAAAAATGGAGACAATTTTATCAAAATAAGCAGTAGGAAGCCTGATGCGGTGGATAAGAAAAATTTTAGTCAAGAGTATACCTATACAAGCGCGGAAAAAATGAAAAAAGATAATCCATATGTAGACGAGAAATATCTAGTAAATTCGTTGGTTTGGATCCAACACGGCAAGTTGCTTTCCGTTCATACGAATCCAAAGAATCCAATGACGAAGGAAGATATGATCAAGTTGGCAAAAACGATGGTCAAAAAGTAAGAAGCCTCCTGTTATTGATACGAAACGTAAGATAGTCCGATATTGAACACCCTCAGGGAAGACGTGGATCAGCATGTCTAACCTGGGGGTATTTGCGTTTCTTCGATTGAAAGTCATGTCACAAATCAAATGGTTGAAATTGTTATATAAATGGTAGATATTACATACTAATACAGGAAAGGTGCGATTTTATATGAATACGAAGATGAAAATAGCAATTGCTTCACTATGCAGCATTCTATTGTTCGGATCCATGCACCTCATGTCAGGCACAGCGTCAGATCATGCTATAAGCGGCATCAACTTGAAGTCAGCAGCAACGAAACCAATGGCTGCAAGTGAAGGCGAGAAGTTGGAGCAAGCAGAGAAGGCTAAACTTGACAAACTGTTGGAAAAAAATCCGTGTGATATGTATCTAATATACAGCAGTTTTCAGCCAAAGGGATTTGAGGTTTTTGGTTATGGCAACTTTAATCCACGATATGAGAGATACGAGGACTATGAGAAGTTATTGCGTGTTATGAAAGAGCCGGCTCCACAGAAGCCTGCTGACCTGTCGAAGAGCTATACGTACGACGGGGTTATTGTTGTAGGGCCGTATACAAATGAGTATGCGGCAGCCGTAATGTCTGAGGCTAAAAAGCTCGGTAAAAAGGTGTATTCAAAGAAGCTTGAGTGGAAGGATACGAATATGATCCAGTTACGTTTCGCAAACGGAAAGGATTATATACAGTTCTCGAGTTATCGGATTGAAGAAATGGATAAGAAAGAAAAAGGATTTGTCTACAAAATTGCTGCGGATGTGAAAAAGGAAAATCCAAAACTTGATTCAAAATTTATTAGTAACACATTAAGTTGGTATGAACAGGGTAAAGGGTTCTCGATTTCAACCAATCCTGACAATCCGCTGACAAAGGAAGACCTGATCAAGCTTGCAAAGACGATGGTTAAGAAATAAATACATTTTCTGTTGATTACAAATACAGTATTTCCACTTCATCAAATATGTCTAAAAAAAGAGAATCGAAATTTTGAAAGCAGCGGTAAAAAAATAATAGGTTGAACAATTAGCTTAGGTTTTGTAAATTAGGCCCACGCAGTCCTTGGAACGGGATTGCATGGGTTCTTTTTATTGATTATCATTCCTGCAGCAACAGCAACTAACCCGTTCTGTACAAAAGAGGTTGACATTATAAAAGTACAATTATAGCATGAGTATAACTACATACGTGGTTCTTGAGTGATTGAGTTTGGAGGTTTCTTGAATGAATAAAATACCGCCTATTACGGATGCTGAGCTGGAGATTATGCGCGTATTGTGGGCGCGTCCGGATTGTCCTTCCAGTGAGGTTGTAAATCAAATGACGGATTTGATGGAGTGGAGCCCGAATACGACTCGGACGCTCCTGAGCCGATTGGTTCAGAAAGAAGCGGCCGGAGCAAAGCTGGAGAAGGGGTCGAAACGAAACTATCTGTATTACCCGCTCATCAGCGAGCAGGAGTATCTGCAATCCGAAACCAAATCCTTTATGAAAAAGCTGTATGGCGGAGCTTTAAAGCCGATGCTGGCCAACTTTTTACAGGATAAAAAGCTAAATGCGCAGGAAATTGAAGATCTAAAATCGTTATTTGATGAGAACCGTGATGACGATAAAGCAAAAAAAGAATAACACGTGTAACCTATAATGGTCTACATCCCTCGGAGAAGACGGCAATAACGCCAGTCTTATTTCGAGGGATTTTTTTTAGATTTATAACATAAAAAAGTCGATCCGTGTCACAAATCTCGTTTTTCAGTTGTTCATATAGATGAAAATAAAACTTCCATAAGAAAAAAAGTACAAAGTGAGGTAAATAGTCTTTATGAAAATGACGTCGAAACTAGCAATTGCAGCAATATGCGGAATGCTAATGTTCAGTTGTATGAACAATGCCGCGGAGGCTGCGCCAGCCAAAAGCGAAATAGACTATACCGTGAGAGACCCTTCGGGAGAGCCAAAGGTTCTTGAAGATGAGTTGGCAAGACTAAATAAATTGATTGAGAAAAATCCAGGCGAGTCTTATGGCATATTTATTGACAATGAAAAGACAAAAAGCAAGGGTCCGGAAGTCATCTTCACCGGACATGTCGCACCTTCCTATGAAATCTATGAGGATTATTTGAAGAAGGCTGCTGATTTAAAAGGAGTCATATTAGTAGAGCCTATAAATCTGCCAGAAGGATATTCCTTTACGAAAGCAGAACTTTTGTGTCCATTTAGTCCGCAATTCAAGAACGAATTGCGAGCAGAGGCCAAGCAGAAAGGTGCAGCTGTGTTGTCGAAGAAATATGAGTGGACAGAAGCTGGTCAACTTATTTTGGAATATAAGAATGGTGAGGATAAGTTGCTTTTGGAATATATTGCACGGGATTCGAAAGCATCCTCTGCCCAGAAAGGGTATCATTATCAAACTGCTGATGAGAAAAGGCAAAAGTTAAAACCAGAATTTCGGAATAGCCCGCAGCAAAACACACTTCTATGGACGGAACAAGGCAGGCAATTTCGGATTATAACCAATGAAGGAAATACTTTGACGAAGGCAGACTTGATCAAACTTGCGGAAACGATGGTCAGAATTAATAGATGAGGCTGAAAGAGAGGAGAATATATTTATGAAAATGACATCCAAACTAGCAATTGCAGCGGTGTGCGGTATGCTGCTATTCAGCTCCGTGAACTTTACAGTGGAGGCAGCGGCTAAAAAAAGCGCAATTGATTATACAATGAAAGGCGCTTCGGGAGAATCAAAGGTCTTGGAGGAAGAGCTGGCAAGATTGGATAAAGAGGTACAAAAAAACGGCGGTACTTATTGCGTATTCGTAGATAACAAAAAGACGAAGTCCAAAGGGCCGGAGGTGTTCTGGTATGGGAATGTAAAGCAACAATTTCAAAATTATGACGACTATATGAAGAAAGTCGCTGGATTAAAGGGAGTAGCATTGCAGCGACCGACAGACCTGCCGGAAGAGTACGCCTTTGTTGAGGCAGGATTTCTGCCTTATTTGGATCAGAATTTTAAGGCGAATTTGAGGGAAGAGGCGCAAAAATCAGGAAAAGTGGTGCTTTCGAAAAAATATAATTGGAATAAATCAGAATCGATGACACTCAAATTTGCAAATGATAAAAATTATGTGAAGTTGAACTTTTATGATATGGGAACGAAGCATGCGACGAACAAGAAAGAATACACTTATTACCCTGCGAAAAAAGGCAGTGGCAATAAAGCGGGAGAGAACCAACTAATTTGGGTCGACAAAGCGTTGAGCTGCAATATTTATACGAACGCTGATAACCCGATGACGAAGGAAGACTTAATTACACTTGCGGAATCGATGATTGTCAGAAAATAATCAAGAATGAAGGAGGAAATGTGGAAATGAGTACATATAAACAATCATTATTGAAGAAGATGATAGCGGTAACGTGTTTGGCGGCTGTATTGGGCACAGGAGCAGGAGCGGCTAGCATTGATTTGCCTGCCGCAAGTGCGGCGGCATCCGGATCAAGTATGTTTCAGGAGTGGGGAGACTCTGGGTTAAAGGCAGCCAGTAAAAAAGGCTTGACGACAATGAAAGATGCTAAGGCAACAAAAGATGGAGTTACGTTAAGCGTGCCTGAGCTTATGTTCGACGGTCTTCGCTTGGTCATGGTGTTGAAGTCCGAAGGCGGAGAGAACCCGCTATTTGCTAGTAAGAGCTATATGGTAAACGGACAGCCGCTTCAGGTGGACAAGCTATCGATGATGGCTAGTTCGGTTCCTGTGGAAAAAGGAAAAGAGAATAATATGTGCATGATTGAGTTTACAAATGCCATCGATCCGAAAACGGGAGAGCCTATTCTTCCGAATGAATTTGAGTTGACGATTAATGCGAAATTTGAGGCAGCGGAGGTGTCTCTTGTCATTCCAGTGAAAAACATCTCCAAACGGGATATAAACATACAGCCGAATACAAAGAAAAGTACGCAGAAATTCAATTACGAGGTAACAAGTTTGCGAATGACTGACGCAACAACATTGCTGCAAATTCACAGCAAGGGAGAAATTCCAAGCAGCAGCACGAAGCGACCGAATGGGTATCATCAATCCAAAATGTATTATGAAATCGTAGACGATAAAGGTAAAGTATTGGAGCAATCCATGCTGAGCATATACGCAAAAAAACCAGAGAAGGAATATAACGAAAAAATATTGTATGCTCCATCGGCTTCTGCGACAAAATTTATTATTGTGAAGCCATATACTCTTTTTGTCAATAAGAACGGGATGCCTTTGGAGGATAAAAAACGAAACATGATAAAGGATTACCATAAAGCGCTAGAAATAAAGATTCCGGTTACCTCATAAGACGTGAAATAATAATTTAGGGATGAAAAGAAGTCGTGCGTTATGCAGGGCTTCTTTTGTTATTTTTCTGAAAATTATTGTAACAAAGGGTTGACGATCAGTGGTTTGTTCTGTATAGTTTCTTTAATAGTTAAAAGCATAAAAGCTTATATGTATTAAAGCATTAAAATATTAAAGTGAAATGAAAAGTGTCGTAGGTAAACGCATTTCTGCTTTAAGGGGTTAACTGGCACTGCGCATAGAAAGGGTGTACAATCATGATTGTTATTGTAAATAATGAGGCATCTGAAGAACAGATTGCAAATATAGCCAGCATCATTGAAGGGCAAGGCAATCAGGTTCATATATCCCGCGGCACTGCTCATACTGTGATCGGGATTATTGGACATGCGGAGCCGAAGCTGGCAGAACATCTTAGACAAATGAAGGGCGTAGAGAACGTGGTTAAAATTACGAAATCATACAAGTTGGCAAGCCGTGACTTCCACCCGGAGGATACGGTAATTGAAATACGCGGCGTGAAAATCGGCGGCGGCAATTTGGTAGTTATGGGAGGGCCGTGTGCGGTTGAATCGCCTGCTCAAATTAATGAGATTGCGCGATTAGTGAAGGCGGCAGGCGGGCAAATTCTGCGTGGGGGAGCGTTCAAGCCGCGTACTGGGCCATACAGCTTCCAAGGCATTGGCGTAGAAGGGCTTGAGATGATGAAGGAAGCGGGCGAGAAGCACGGCCTTCTTACCATTACAGAAGTGATGACGCCAGAGTATGTGGATATTTGTGCGGAGCATGCGGATATTTTGCAGGTAGGCACACGGAATATGCAGAACTTTGATCTGCTGCGCAAGCTTGGAGAGTGCGGCAAGCCGGTGCTGCTTAAGCGGGGCTTCAGCGCAACCTATGACGAGTGGCTTAATGCCGCGGAATATATATTGGCTGGCGGCAATCCGAATGTCATGCTGTGTGAGCGCGGTATCCGCACATTTGAGACGTATACACGGAACACGTTTGATTTAACAGCTATTCCGGTTATGAAGCAGCTTAGTCATTTGCCGGTCATTGCGGATCCGAGCCATGCGACAGGACGACGCGAGCTGGTAGAGACGATGTCGAAGGCGTCTGTGGCTGCCGGTGCGGATGGTCTTATTATTGAAATGCATACCGATCCAGACAATTCGATGACAGGCGATGGGGTGCAGTCTCTCTTCCCGGATCAATTCGCTGGCCTGCTGCGTGAATTGGAGCAGCTTGCTCCATTGTGCGGCAAGTCGTTTGATACGAAGAAAATGGAGCAATCCTTTTTTCATACATGGGAAAAATAAGTGCAGTGTGATGTGCTGAACTGATCTCATTAATATAGAACTGGTTTCCTTAGCGGGAGACCAGTTCTTTTTTTGTTTCCTGATACCTTAGATTGTGTAAATGCAGCTTCGCTGCTTCTTTGCTCCACTCTCCCCTTGGCTCAGTCCTTCCGTTAAAGCAAGGTAGCAAGGGTGAGCGGGGAGTTTGATGTAGATTGTACGGAAAAACGGAAAAAAGATGAAATTTTGTACATGAATATTAGGATTGGAAAAGGTGTGGAATCTACAGTTTGAGCTATTTATATGTTTAATAGTGCAAAATATATATTGGATATGTTATGTACCATTCTGATCACTATCGATATAAATATGGCCATGCCAACAGTGTGATTCAAGAAAATGAAGGACTGAAATAAGTAGGAATGAATGATAACGACAAAAACGGAACTGGAAAACCTGATTTAATGTAAACATACCTAACATGAAATAAAAAAATACCTTACATCAGTATTGACGAAGGAGTATCCTCCTACATATAATGATTTCAACAAATAATACAAATTGAACATTAAGATGAGAATAAATATGAAATGTTCGGATTGGGGAGGAATCGAGATGTCAGTCAATACCGTATTGGAGTTAATGAAAGAGAAGCAAATTGAGTATGTGGATTTTCGCTTTATTGATCTGTTAGGTCGTGCGCATCATATCAGCTTGCCTGCATCCGAAGTGGATGAGAGCACGTTCGAGAACGGCGTTGCGTTTGACGGCTCCTCGATTACTGGTTTCCGTGGAATTGAAGAATCTGATATGGTCATGATGCCGGATACGGAGAGCAGCTATGTCGATCCATTTACAGCACGTCCGACGCTCATTATCATGTGCAACATCTTCACGCCTGACGGCGAGCGTTATGAGCGTGATCCACGAAGCATTGCACAGAAGGCGGAAGAGTATCTGGCAACGACAGGAGTAGGCACGGATGCATACTTTGCGCCAGAATCTGAATTTTTCATCTTCGATGATGTTCGTTATGAGAATACAATGAATAGTTCTTCCTTCTTCGTCGATTCCGAAGAGGCTTCTTGGAACACGAACCGCAAGGAAGAGGGCGGAAACCTTGGCTTCAAGATTCATACAAAAGGTGGATATGTGCCTGTAGCGCCAATCGATACACAACAAGACTTGCGCAGTGAAATGTGCAGCCTGTTGCAAGAGGCAGGACTTCGCATTGAACGTCACCACCATGAAGTTGCGACGGCAGGGCAAGGGGAAATCAACTTCCGCTTTGATTCACTGACACGTACTGCAGATAACCTGATGAAGTATAAATATATCGTACACAACACGGCACGCCGCTTCGGCAAAGTAGCGACCTTCATGCCGAAGCCGCTGTTCGGGGATAACGGAAGCGGGATGCATGTGCATCAATCGATCTTTAACGGTGATACACCGCTATTCTATGAAAAGGGCGGCTATGCGAACTTGAGTGAAATGGCGCTGCATTATATCGGCGGAATTTTGCACCATGCGCCAGCACTTATCGCATTGACGAATCCGAGCACAAACTCCTTTAAGCGACTCGTGCCGGGATATGAAGCGCCTGTAAATCTCGTATTCTCGAAAGGCAATCGTTCTGCGGCTGTACGTATTCCGGTAGCGGCGGTTACACCGAAGGGCTGTCGGATTGAGTTCCGTACGCCGGATTCTACGGCGAATCCATACCTTGCCTTCGCTGCGATGCTGATGGCGGGGCTCGATGGAATCAAGCGCAAGCTGGATCCTACAGAGCTTGGTTATGGGCCGTATGACCGCAATATTTACGAACTGTCGGATACGGAGAAACGTGAGATTCGCAGCGTTCCAGCGACGATGGAAGAATCGCTTGATGCGCTTGAAGCTGACTATGAATTCTTGCTTGAAGGCGGCGTATTTACAAAGGCATTTATCGAAAATTATTTGCATATCAAACGCAAGGAAGCCAAATCTGTAGCGATCCGTATCCATCCGCAAGAATACAGCCTCTATTTTGATTGCTAATATTCATATTCCTATATTCATCTTCATCACCCTCGTGTCCCTAGTGGATACGGGGGTTTCGTTTTGGAATCATCTAGAAACATCTGCTTATTTTCTTTATGTTGTCCCTGACTCTGCAATTTTTATTTGACGGCACGGGGCACTTGAAGGTATCATGTTACTGAAATTACTTAAACGTTTAAGTTAACAACAACCAATAGATGGGGGGGAGAACGTGTCTAAACGCTTCTTCATTTCAATGTTGATGCTCTCATTGTGCATCATGATGCTGCTCTCGGCTTGCGGCGTACAGCATGCGA
Source organism: Paenibacillus sp. B1-35 (assembly GCF_050474385.1). Lineage (NCBI taxonomy): Bacteria > Bacillati > Bacillota > Bacilli > Caryophanales > Paenibacillaceae > Paenibacillus > Paenibacillus sp. B1-35. The sequence goes on along the minus strand of NZ_JBCHVJ010000006.1, from coordinate 180,498 downwards.
TCTCAACATCTTCGGAAGCTGGAGGGAAGAATGCACATCAGGGAGAAGGACAAGCTGGATTGCAGCCGGAGAAGGGGGCTCATTTGCTCGTATGGGAATCGAAGGGGCCTGAACTGGATTTTTTGAAAGCGGTCGCAGAAGATTTCGAACAGGAATATGGGATTGGTGTAAAAGTAGTGGCGGTTCCGTCAATCGACGCTGTCACGAAGCTGACGACGGATGGACCTGCTGGAATCGGGGCTGATGTGTTCTCCGCGCCGCATGATCATTTGGGGAATGCAGTCATGGCAGGACTCGTGCTGCAAAATGATGTATACGACGAGCAAATGAAACATCAAATTATGGATTCCGCCCTAGAGGGTGTCAGCTATGATGGGGTGTTCTACGGTTTTCCAACCGCGATTGATACGTATGCGCTGTACTACAATAAAAAACTGCTGAATAAAGCTCCTGCCACTTATCAAGAGCTCATTCGGTTCGCTGAAACGTATAACGATCCAAAAAACAAACAGTACGCCTTTATGTGGAATGTAGGTCAGTTATATCAGTCTTACTCGTTTCTGGCAGGCTACGGGGGATACATATTTGGCAACGGAGGGAAGGATGCTGACGATATTGGCTTGAGCAATGCGGAATCGATCGCCGGAGCCGAGTTCTTTCGATCGCTGAACAAAATACTGCCTGTCAATAGCAACGATATGAACGACAATATCATTACCGGATTTTTCATGGAAGGGAAAACAGCTGCTATTATAGGCGGGCCTTGGCTTATGACGGACGTGAAGAGCGCGGGAATCGATTTCGGAGTGGCTCCGCTTCCCCTGCTGCCTAACGGAGAACATCCTCAAAGCATGTCCGGCATCCGGGCGCTGTATGTCAGTTCCTATACCGAATATCCGGTTGCAGCGAAGCTGTTCGCGCGTTATGCGACCTCTCGCAAAAATCTCGTCAAGCGATATGAAATGACAACACAACTGCCGCCGAGACAAGACATGATGGAGGAGCCGATCATCAAGGGGAACGCGAATGCACTTGCATTCCTAGAACAAACGAAGCATTCTGCTCCAATGCCGTCCATCCCGGAAATGGGCAACGTTTGGGTACCGGCAGGTGCTGCTCTTGCTGCAATATGGAATGACAATCAACAACCGGGAGATGTCTTAAAGAAGGCAGTCGAGCAGATCAAAACAGCGATCCAGACAAAAAAATAGCTACATCCTGAATCACATCGTGATCAAAATCAGACTTTGTGAACTACATCTAAAAAATCGACGAAGGCGGTCTTCCGAATGGAACTGACAACAGATGCCCGTCGGCATCGGACGAAAGCGGCTGTATTCTCCGCTGTATGTATCGGGTTAGGCCAGCTGTACAACAAGCAGTATATGAAGGGCTTGCTGTGGATGATCGCGGCACAGTTGTTCTTTTGGAACTACTATCCGATTGCTTATCGAGGAATAAGAGGATTGATAACGTTAGGCGACGCGCCTACGAAGGTGGTTGCCGGGCAAGTGACCAAAGGCGATCATTCTATTTTCATGATGATTGAAGGACTTATTACATTGGTGCTCATTCTCTTGTTCGCCGGGTGCTATGTCCTGAATATTTATGATGCAAAGAAAAACGGGGCGCTGCGGGATGAAGGTTGGCCTGCTCCGGGGTTCATCGAATCCATCAAGCAGACGAAGCTTCGGCGCTTCCCATATTTGCTTCTGTTGCCTTCCATCTGCTTTGTGCTGTTCGTAACGGTAGTGCCGCTCATCTTCAATGTGCTGATTGCCTTCACGAACTATTCGGCTCCGAACCATATTCCCGACCGGAACTTAGTAGATTGGACGGGGCTCAGCTCGTTTTATGACTTATTTGCACAAGAGGCGTGGCGCAACACCTTCTTCGGCATTTCGGTGTGGAACGTCATCTGGGCTGCGGCCTCTACGGTGTCCGTCTTTTTTAGCGGGCTGTTGCTAGCATTGATGGTGAACCATCCAAAAGTGAAATTCAAAAAATTTTGGCGTACGATGTTCATTTTGCCGTGGGCGGTTCCGCAATTCATATCGATTCTGGTATTCAGGGTGCTGCTAAACGGTTCGTTCGGGCCCGTGAACGATATGATCACCAAGCTCGGCTTCGCGCCAGTACCTTGGTTGTCTGATCCGACGATGGCCAAGTTTACGATTCTGCTTGTGAACTTGTGGTTCTCCACTCCGTTCCTGATGGCATTGATGTCAGGGGTATTAACGACCATGCCGCGGGATTTGTACGAAGCTGCTGCTGTTGATGGAGCAACGGGAACGCAGAGATTCGTCAAGCTGACGCTTCCGTTGGTGCTGGCGGCGACGGCACCAATTTTAATCATGCAATTTGCTTTTAACTTCAATAACTTCAATTTAATCTATATGCTAACGGACGGCAATCCGAACCAGCCTGATTATTATTACGCGGGCAGCACGGATATTTTAATCTCTTGGATATTCAAGATGACGTTGAATCAAAGCCAGTTCAATATGGCCTCTGCCGTCTCGATCATTATGTTCGTCTTTATCACCGTATTCTCCTTATGGAACTATCGGCGGATGAAGATAACTCAAGAAGAGGATATGGTCTAAATGTCTAAATTGCTGAACAACTTGGTCGTGGCGGGCATTTACGCGGTGTTTGCCGTGCTGCTCCTAACGACGGTATATCCGTTGATTTGGGTGATCGGAACATCGCTTAACCCAGGAAATTCCTTAATGGTAAGCCGAATGTTTCCTGATCAGCCCACGCTCGCACATTATACAGAACTGATTCGGAATACGGATTTCGTGCTATGGTTTTCGAACACCGTCACGATCGCTCTTGCGAATGCGGCATTGTCAACGACATTGGTGGCAGCGACAGCCTACGCATTTTCCCGTTTTCGATTCATAGGCAGAAAGCAAGGGCTAATGACATTGCTCATTCTTCAAATGTTTCCGGGCTTTCTGTCCATCATGGCGATCTTCGTGCTGCTGATGCAGACGAAGCTGCTCGATACGCATTTGGGTCTCATTCTCATCTATGCGGGCGGTTCTATCTCGATGGGGACATGGGTCATGAAGGGGCATTTCGATACCATTCCCAAAAGCCTGGAGGAAGCGGCCTATATCGATGGCGCAGGCCCTTTGGAGACAATGTTCAAAATCATATTACCGCTGTCTTTGCCCGCAATTACGTTTGTTGCATTGAACAGCTTCATTATGCCATTCATGGATTTTATCCTGCCGCAAATCGTGCTTCGATCATCTGAGAAGATGACGCTGGCGCAAGGATTGTACAACATGGTAGCGAACGAGACCAATTCAAGCTTTACGACCTTTGCTGCCGGCGCCGTTCTTGTAGCGCTGCCGATTACGCTCCTGTATATGTATTTCCAGAAGTATCTCATTCACGGCATGACGGCAGGTGCGGACAAAGGCTAACGACTAATAAGGATACATCCTGAATACTCTTCGTGATCAAAAGCGACAAAAAGGAGTTTGTTATGTTACTGGAAGCGATCTACCACAGACCTGGAAATTCATATTGCTATTCATACGATAACGACACGATCCATATCCGGCTGCGCGCGAAGAAAGGCGATCTTCGATCAGTCACTGCGTTGTATGGCGATAAATACGATTGGGACAAGACCGTAAAGGAAGCTGCCATGTTCATCATGGGCAGCGACGAGATGTTCGATTATTGGCATGTGGAGGTAGCTCCTCCGCACAAGCGGCTCCGTTATGCCTTCGAATTAGCTGCGGGCGAGCAGACGTTATGGTATACGGAAAAGGGATTCGTTGCCGAAAAGCCAGCGGATCCACTGACGTTTTTCGACTATCCTTTCTTATGGTCAAGCGAGGTGCTGCAGCCGCCGTCGTGGGTGAAGGATGCCGTATTCTATCAGATTTTCCCTGATCGGTTTGCTAACGGGAACCCTGACAATGATCCTGAACAGGTACGGCCGTGGACAGCCGACGATCCGGGTCAGCAAGATTTTTACGGCGGTGACCTTCAGGGCGTACTGGATCGTTTGGATTACATTAGTGAGCTTGGCGTTAATGCGATTTACTTTACCCCACTGTTCGAGGCAAAGACGAATCATAAATACGACACGACGGATTATTTGAAGGTGGATCCGCAGTTTGGCGATGTGGTTCTGTTGAAGAAGCTGGTGAAGGCCTGTCACGACCGCGGGATTCGGGTTATCTTGGATGCGGTATTCAATCATTGCGGCTATTGGTTCGCTCCGTTCCAAGACGTCGTGAAGCATGGGGAAGCATCACGATTTCGAGACTGGTTCCATATTGAGCGATTTCCGCTCGTGCGCGAGCCGAGAGCATCTTACCGCTGCTTCGCCTTCGAATCCCATATGCCGAAGCTGAATACAGTCAATCCTGAAGTTAAAGCCTACTTGCTTGAAGTCGCTCAATATTGGATTCGGGAATGTGATATCGATGGCTGGAGATTGGATGTTGCGAATGAGATCGACCATGATTTCTGGCGGGAGTTTCGCAAAACATGCAAAGGATTGAAGCCGGACTTTTATATTTTGGGTGAGATATGGCATGATGCGATGCCTTGGCTGCGCGGTGATCAGTTTGACGCGGTTATGAATTATCCGGCTACGGAGGCCATTCTTGATTTCTTTGCAAAAGGGGTAATCGATGCAAAACAGTTCTCTTATCAAGTGAACAGGTTGTTGGCTGACTATCCCCAGCAAGTGGGTGAAGCTACCTTCACGATATTGGGCAGCCATGATACGCCGCGTTTGTTAACAATGGCTCAAGATGAACGCAAGATGAAGCTTGCGGCGCTGTTCCAGTTCGCCTTTCTTGGCGCACCATGCATATATTATGGAGACGAAGTGGGCATGACGGGCGGGCCGGATCCGGATTGCCGGAAACCAATGGTATGGGAAGAGGAGAAGCAGAATAGCGGATTGCTGCATTTTTATCGGAAACTGATCGCTTTGCGTACCGCCTATCCTGCGTTGCGACAGGGTTCATTCCGATTCGTTTATGCATCCGGAGATCACTTGGTCATCCGAAGACAGCGCGCTGGCGAGCAGATGTATATTTGCTTCAATAATAGTGAGCGGGCAGGAGCCTTCACCTTTGCGTTTGAACAGAAAGATACGCTGCCATTATCCCCTTCTATGATCGGATCCGGAACATTTGTATTAGAGAATGACAACGTTACGATTAGCTTGCCTGCGTATGGCTGGATGGTATTGATGGCTGAATCAAGTTAAAGAGAAGCTGCTGCTAGATATGGATTACGGGAGATTAGGGCTAAATTGACACCATTTGGGCGGTATGCTTTAATTGGCTTAAACGTTTAAGTCTAAACCAAGTGAGGTCGGATAAGATGAAGAAAACAACGATAAAAGATATCGCCCAAGCAGCGGGTGTATCCATTGCTACTGTGTCCTATATATTGAATGACGTTAAGAATCAATCCATTTCGAATGAGACGCGCGTCAAGGTGTTAAAAATCGCGCAGCAGCTCAAATACGTGCCGAACCGTACTGCCCGGTCTTTAAAAGTAAAGAAGTCGGGCTTGATTGGAATTCTGGTATTCAAGGACGATCAACAAAGCTTTGGGTCAAATTTGAAGTACGCCAAAACGATAAGCAAAATCGAACAGCAGTGCAGTGCGCTCGGCTATCATGTTATTTATATGCAAATCGACGATACGGAGCCGTCATACAAGGTTATTATGGAACGGAATTTGGACGGCGTATTTTTAATCAATGTGGATCAGGAGCGATTTGCGACGATTACGCCCTACTTTGGCTTCGGTATTCCCGTGTTTGTCGTGGACAGTTATATTGAAGACTCGCTTTTTCATAAAATTATGCCTGATGTGGAAGCGGGCTTTCAACGATCCCGTGATTTGCTGAATGAAGCTCCGCAATTTCTGATCATGGATCGCTATAACAATAACCAATGGTCGGATGTCATCAAGCGGGCATCGGGTTTGCCGGAAGAACGGATTCATATATATGAACACTGCCAGGGGATGGAGTCTTTTTTAGCCAAGTTCGATGGTCAACCGGGCATCGTATTGAACGAATTTATTGCCAACGAAGCTTCCAAAGTCCATCCCAACTTGATTGCATGGTGCACCTGCCATTGTCCCGAAATTCTCGGCCAAGATACGGAGAGAGTCACCTTCGACTTGAGTAGATACGATTCATTTGTAGGCGTTATGAACAGCTTTATTGATGATGTGGAGTATGAGCACGAGGAGAAGTTCTTGAAATTGCCAGTCTCCTCGTAGATCAATATATGTGCGAGTTCAAAAGGGCCGCTTTTCAGCACCGAGAAGGTTGCAAGAACTCGAAGAAGGAAGAACGGAGTGTAGGCAGGACTACATGAGTACTGGACTTCGAGAGTGAAAGCAAGATTCGATGCCGAATGGCTTCTTATGTTGCTTCGTGATCAAAAGCGGTTTTTTTGAACAACCTCTATAAGGAGAAATGCGTAGTGGATTCATCACGTCTTATTCAGATCGACGAGTTTTATTCGAGGATCTTATCTAATAGAAGAAAAGTATTTATTTACTTGCCTCCGAGCTATCGAGTGAACGAACAGAAGCGGTATCCCGTGCTCTATTTGCATGATGGGCAGCATGCATTTTTTGCGGATCAGAAGGGAGACTCCTGGGACGTCCATCTTACGGTTGATCGTCTTGTCGCCGAAGGCAGGATGAAGGAAATCATCGTGGTTGCCATTTCCCATATCGAAGATGCACGGATTGCGGAGTACATGCATGCCAATCCGGATGGGCACAACCTATTCAACACAGCGAATCAAGGTGAGCGGTATGAGCAGTTTCTCGTAGAGGAAGTGAAGCCTTATATCGATCGAGAATACCGGACACTTCCAGGCAAGGAGCATACGGCCTTGATGGGGTCATCCGCTGGTGGCTTGGTGTCCTACAATATCGGATTTCGCCAATCCGATACATTCGGCATGATTGGGGCATTATGTCCGTTCGTCGTCAGCGTAAATCCAGATACGATGGAGGATCGCTGGCTAAGTCATATCTATACGGAAAAGAAGGATCTCAAGATCTGGATGGATGTCGGTGATGCAGAGGGCTTCACCGTTATGGAGAAGCATGTGCGGCAGGTCGTAGACACGCTCGTTCGCATCGGGTATGAGCCGGGGAATGATCTGATGTACTACTATGCCGTCGGTTCCGGACACGCGCAGAAGGATTGGGCCGCAAGGGTTCATGCACCGCTCCTTTATTTCTTCGGAGATATCGGCATGCCTGTACATGTTGAACTGCATGGTTCCCGCGTAGTAGGGATTCAGGGGCCGACGCAGAGGTTCAATGCGGTCGTTCATTACGATAGCGGCTTTGTCATGACGGATTTGAACGCTCGGTACGAAGTGTCCGATCCTTGCATCCTAGAGGTAACCGTGGATGGAACACTCACTCCGAAGCGGTCGGGCAAGACGCGCGTCATCTATCATCATGATGAGCTCACAGCGCATGCAGAGATTACAGTTATTCCGCGTCTTTCGGAGACAGCTACAGTTACGTTGGTCGTAAAGGTACCCGAAAATACGCCGCCTACCGAAAGGCTGTATGCAGGGATCGAACTGCCGATGATCGATGAAGGGCAATATGGAGGCACGTTCGAGGTGCCACGGGATATGGCGTTCGAGTTCCGGATTTCCCGTGGCTTGGGCAAACATGAAACGGATCGTTACGGTCAAGAAGTGCCGTATCGCAAATTTACGGTTATCGATGGTTTGGAGCTGCATTACGAAGTCGAGAATTGGATCGATCTAATGGCGGAAAGGGTGGAGAAGCGATGAGCACGAAGTACGGATCAAGCATCCTGCGCATTGAAACATTTCACTCGGAATATCTGAATAACGATAGAGAGCTGTTCATTTATCTTCCTCCGAGCTACCAACAAGACCTGAACAAGCGCTATCCGGTCTTATACATGCATGACGGTCAAAATATTTTCCATCCGGCCTTCAACGGCTATTCATGGAACGTGCACGCTGCCGCCGATAAGCTGATTGTCGAACAGCGTATGAAAGAAATCATCATTGTCGGCATTCCGAATATGGGGATGGAGCGGGCAAATGAGTTCACGCATGACTTGGAGGGCGTTCGTTATCAAGACGACAAGTTTGCGGTCGAACCAAGAGGCCACCAGTATGAGCAATTCCTTATTGATGAGGTTAAGCCTTATATAGATGCCTTGTTCCGCACGCAATCGGAGCCAGAGCATACGGCCTTGATGGGCTCGTCAAGGGGCGGGCAGGTGACGTACCATATTGGGCTGCGGCGTCCCGACGTGTTCAGCATGCTGGGGATTATCTCTCCTTACTTGTATTGCGTTTATCCCGACACCTTGGAAGAAGTGCCCTTGTACCATACCTTTACCACGAAGCAGTCCATTAAGAAAATATGGATCGATCTCGGCAGCCGTGAAGGGCTGCTGGTCATGGAAAAGCATGTGCGCGAGGCAGCAGAACAATTGCTTAGCATAGGCTACAAAGCCGATGATGAGCTTGTCTACCTCTATGAGCCCGGAGCGGCGCATGTGGAGAAGGACTGGGCAGCCAGAGTGTCTGCGCCGCTTCTTCACTTCTTCGGCAAGCGCGGCAAGGCTTGCTCTCTTACGCTGCATGGCGATCAGGAGGTTGGGATCACAGGGCCACCGTGCCGGCTGAATCCGATTATCGAGTTCGATTCCGGCTTCAAGATGTCAGCGCTTCGTGCTGCGTACCGCGTAGAAGATGAGCATATCGCGCAGGTTCGGGACGATGGCACGGTCTTTCCTCGTCACCCGGGCGTTACGGAAGTAACGGTGCAATTCGAGGGATGGGAAGCCTCGATGCCTCTCCGAATCGTGGAGGAGCTCCGTACGCATGTTAATTTGGAGATCATTGTTTATGTTCCGCCTAATACGCCGCAGGATCTCAAGCTGTACGCTTGGTTCCCGTTGACGTACGATCCGAACAAGGATTTATATGCAACACGCCTGCGCATCCCGTTGCATACAGATTGGCTGTTCCAAGTGAGTCGAGAAGACGGAATCGTCGAAGTTGATGGAGCGGGGGCTCGCGTCGAACGTAGCTATAAGGCAGAGCAGGACAAAACCTTAGAGATACATGTTGAGAGATGGAGCGGGCAATAAGGATCATCGGATGGAAGCATGATGTGAATGAACGTAATAATGAGTGATACACGAATCGGGATCGGAAGAAGAAAGAGACGAGAGGAACGATACAGCATGAAGAAATGGAAAACAGGCTTCCTATGCGGCGCTATCTTGTTCACGGGAATCGCATTCGGTACTTCGGCGATAATCGCCAATGCTGAGAAGCACGGTCTTGATGAGGAAGGAAAGAAACTGTCGACCAACAAGCCTGTATCGATAGTTGATCATCTTCCAGTGCGAGAGCTGTCCGGAGAAATGGGCGGTCGAACGATCATGGTGACGCCGATGGATAAAGATATCTCTAAGAATGCAAGTGCAGACGTTATCGATCATGGCGACATGACGAAGGACGAGAATCGCAATTATACGAAGCCGGGAGTGAATTCTAGCAGCAGTGACAAGAAGATAGGCAAGCTGCCTGTAACCCATACCGTGAATGATGTAGAGGTTACGGTTCATTCGATTCGGGTTACGGAAAAGGCTACGGACTTCGAAGTGACGATTACAAACAATTCGGATAAAGACAAGGTTACACTTGATATGCAAAAAGTAATAACCAAAGCGAACATCGGTGTTAAAGGGAGAACTGCAGAAGCGGTCGAGATTGCATCGGATAATCCGGACTTTGCGAGCAAAACAATTCGTCCGAAGAAGGAGTTGCATGGCTGGATTCGCAATCAAGGCTTGAAGGATCGCGATATTGTCAATTTGAAGTTCGCCCTATCCGTAAAAGGAGCCAAAGAGACAAGAGCGTATTCGTTCCTTATTGATTGCACGAAGCTGAGGTTTCGTACCCTATAATCGGTGCGGTGACTGATGCTGAAGTGAACAAGGCGTGTGTGAGAAGAGATTTCTCATTCACGCCTTTTTGCTTATGTTTTTGCTATACTCCGTCCGTGTACACACTAAGCACGATGAAAACATCCCAATGTGTTATTTTCTTACGCTCTGCTGCTTTTGAACCGTGTGAATGCCGATGACGACGCAGGGCTTCATTAGAGATATAATCGAATACAAAGATGTTTTTCAATTCGTCTTATCTCTCCTTATAATAGCCGATCCTTTCGTTTGTCTTGAATGATCTGATATTTTAAAAAAGTTAAAAAGAACCGAACCTTTTCGGGTGAATGAGGCAATATAGGTTGTAAGCTTACCAAGGAGGGCCCTTTTTTCATGAAAGATATCAATATCGAGCACTGGATTGAACGGATGAAGGAAGGGGATTCGTCTGCATTCCAAGTGATCTATGATTGGTCATTCCCCGAAATCTACCGCTCCGCTGTCTTTTTGATGACGGAAAAAAATGAGATAGAGGATGTCATGAACGAGATTTATTTTCAGCTGTGGCGATCCATCGGCAATTACGATGCGAATCGTCCCTTCCGATTTTGGATGCATGGCATTGTGCTGAAGCAAATACAAAAGTGGAGAACAAAAAGCTGGAGAAGGTTCCGAATCTTCGAGAAGAAGAGGCTCTTAGAGAGGGAAGAGCATCTGTTCACGGATCGCCAGATCTTGGAGGCCGAAACCCATCGGGAGATGTTGACCATGGTTCATCAACTATCCTACAAGCTTCGGGCGGTGATTATTCTGCGCTATTATCACGAATATACCTTCGATGAAATCGCTGAATTGCTGGACATTCCCGTGGGCACGGTCAAATCCAGGCATCATGCTGCACTAGGGAAGCTTCGCGAGCTCAGCTCGTATCTAGAATCAGCAAAGGAGCAGGAACTTTATGTCCATTGAACAACAACTGCGCGATAAGCTTCAGGATTGTGCGGAAGCAATGGAAAATCCATCTGACATGCAGAAGCGCATTCAAGAAGCTTCTTACGAGCGATATCGCAATGAAAAAAATAATGAAACATCAAAATCAAATCTGAACATTCGCATGGTAGCCTGTGTGCTTGCGGTTGTACTCCTCGCGCCAATTATCATTTATACCGGTCCTACCGTAGCGGCACAGATTCGCACCTTGCTCAATCTATCTGGGACAGAAGATGCGCGCAACTTCGTCACGAAGGATGCGGATTCAGATTATGTCATTACGAACTTATATGCGGATGAGATTAGCGGCAATAAGACGGCGCAAGAAGTGCTTGCGCGCATTTACCGTGGGTTCCCTGAGACGAAGAACTTCGACATCGCAAACGCGCAAATTACCAAGGGAATCAGGGCCGGTGAAAAGATCCATATCTTTAATATCATGTTAATGGAAAAAGGAAAGACATTTGCGGAGCCGCATCAAGAGATTGTAGTCAATGCTGATGTGGATACAGGGCAGATTCATTTTGTGCAAACGACTGGCTTAGAGCCATACGCTCCGCATGTTGCGAAATTGCAGGAATCGGAAGCGATTGCTATCGCCAATGCATTCTTGAAGCAATTGGATGTGCCTATTGATGGATATGAGCCTGAAGTGTCAGGAACCCAGCCAGGTAAAGCACAAGGAATCGGTCAATTCATCGTTATCTACAAGCGTGCAGAGGATGGCAAGAAGCTGTTCCAAGTGAACCTCCAAGATGGAGGCATAAGTGTAGCATTCTCCCCTTCAGATAAGTCATGAGGCGAAATCGTATCAGCAGAAGAGAGAGCATGGTGGCTCTAACGTTCTTGTTGCCGAGCGCCATTGGCTTTGCCTTGTTCTATCTCATTCCGTTTGGGATGGGGTTTGTCTACTCGGTATTGGATCGAACGGTTGGCGGTTCATTTGTTGGACTCTCGAATTATCAGGAACTGCTCAGCAGCGATTCCTTTCGCAAAGCCGCCTTGAATTCCTTCTGGTTCACGGCAATGAATGTCCCGCTAATGTTAGTGCTGTCACTTGGAATCGCGCTCGTGCTGAACCGAAATCTCTATCTGCGTCAATTTTTTCGAATGGCTTATGTCCTGCCGCTGGTCGTGCCCGTTGCCTCCGTCGTAATGGTGTGGCAAGTGCTGTTTGATTGGAATGGATCACTTAACGCCTGGATGCATGCTGCCGGGCTTGAACAAATAGATTGGATGAAATCGGACTGGGCGAGAGGCGTTATTTCCGTATTCTACCTATGGAAGCATATCGGCTACAACATCATCTTATTCCTTGCAGGACTGCAGAGCATCCCGCGAGATTACTATGAGACGGCTGAATTGGAGGGGGCGGGCAAGTGGTTTCAATGTTATGGAATTACACTTGTCTACTTGACCCCAACGATGGTCTTCGTCGTTCTGATGTCGATTATGAATACGTTCAAGATATTCCGCGAAACGTACCTGATCGCAGGAGATTACCCGCATGACAGCATCTATACACTTCAGCACTACATGAACAACATGTTCCTCGGGATGGATGTACAGAAGCTGTCTGCGGCTGCGACGCTTATGGTGATAGTTATCTTTATCATTGTGACGATTCTGCTTCGGATAGAAAAACGATTTACACAATTTATGGAATGATACGGGAGGGAGAATGAAGAACAGGGGGGCCATTCGGAACCTGTCGTTCACGCTAGTGATGGCATGCATCGGGCTCATCATGTTATTCCCAATTGTGATTACTTTCACAAATTCACTGATGACGGAGCATGAAATTCGCGGGAATTACGGTCTAGTGGGTCAAATGCCAGTCGTTACGCAAGGGGAGCCTGCTGTATTCGTGAATCTGAAGCTTATTCCGGATTGGCTGTCCTTCGAGCAGTACGGGAGAGTCTTGCTAGAAACGCCCACGTATTTGTTCATGCTATGGAATTCCATCGCGATGGTCGTGGCGATTATTGCGGGACAGACCGTTGTCAGTGCACTGGCTGCGTACGCATTTGCCAAGCTCCGGTTCAGAGGGAGAGAAGGCTGGTTTCGGGTGTACTTGCTGACGATGCTGATGCCTTTCCAAGTGACCTTGGTTCCGAATTATATTATTGCTGACAAGTTGGGACTGATGAATACAGCAAGCGCGATTATTTTGCCAGGGATATTCGCGGCATTCGGTGTGTTCATGCTGAGGCAATTTATGCTCTCGATTCCCTATGCGCTGGTTGAAGCGGCTCAGATGGATGGCGCGGGTCATTACCGCATTTTCTATCAGATTATGCTGCCTCTGATGAAGCCGGGGATTGCGGCGCTGATCGTCTTGCTGTTCGTCGATTATTGGAATATGGTCGAGCAGCCGCTGATTTTCCTCGAGGATGCATTCAAGCAGCCATTATCGCTCTATTTATCCAGAATTCATAAGGAAGCCCAAGGCATCGGCTTTGCCGCGTCGATAATCTATATGACGCCCATGGTTCTCCTGTTTTTGTATGCGGAGTCTTATTTTATCGAAGGCATTCAAATGTCGGGGATCAAAGGGTAGCTCATGAGAGGAGGGATAGGATGGCTATAGGGTTCACAGCAGCGCTGGATGCAAGAAAAAAACGAAAAATAGTATGGCTCTCCGGCCTGTTCTTCAGCTTGCTCCTTTTCCTTACCCTGGCGAGCAATACATTGCTGACGTTACATTTGCCGAAGGTGCGCACCGAACAAGGGAGGGAAGGAGCGCTAGTAACCACGTGGCGTGGTACGGCCCGATTAATACCTCGGCAGCATATCGATTTATCGAACAGGGCGGAGTGGTCAATCAAAAAGGTTTATGTAAAAGAGGGAGATCGTGTAGTTAAGGGGCAGACGTTAATCACCTATGAGAATCCTGCTGCTGTTCAGGAAATATTGGATGTACAGGCGGGCCTTGCAGGGCAGCGGCTAACATTAGTTGACTTGCAGGATGATTATATTGAAGCCGTACAAAATAACGACGGTATGCGAGCGCGCAGCACAAAGCGGGAGATAGAACGTGTGCGAATAGCTATAGGAGTTCAGGAGCGAAAAGTGACCACGATGCAGTCGGAGGCGAATGATCGTAGACGAATCATCGCGCCCTTTGACGGTGTTGTGACACAAGTACGTGCGACGCCGCAGCTTCCTTCAGGAAGCGGCGGCCCAGATGTTAGTGTAGCGAATAGGCAGCAAGGGTATCAATTCGAAATTGTCATCCCGGATGCCTTCGGCCGGGAATTGCGTACCGGGGAAAAGATACGCGTGCATATCGAGCATGAGGAGGCAAATGTTCCGGTTGAAGGGAGCATTACCGACATTCGACCGATGGCAGGCGTTGATGGAGGGGCTTCCCTCCAAGAGGAAGCAGAATGGAGTGCATCGCAGACAAATTCGAGTCAACGGGTCATTGTGAAGGTTCAACATCCGAATATTCAAGCGAATGAGCTCGTAAGCGTGGAATTGACACAAACGAAGAAGAGCGATGGCGGCATGCTCGTATCAAACCAAGCGATTCGTCAGGCAGGGAAGGACAGCTATGTGCTTATTATCGAAGAGCGTTCCGGCCCATTGGGCAATATTTTTATTGCTAGCAAGGTTTCCGTTCGATTAGGGGGGACGAATGGCCAAGAAACGCTGGTGCAAGGGGTATACGCGAAAGCCCAGATTATTGTCGAGAGCAGTGAGCCAGTAACAGATGGTCAACGTGTAAGGATCTAATGCGTTTGAGCGCGCAACGATCCCATGAAGAATGGAGAGGAGCGATTCAGGGTGAAAAAAAGGAGTGTACGCAGTCTGGTCGTTGCATTAACGATAGCGATGACATTGGCAGCATGTGCCGGCAAACAGGCTGGTGAGGCGAAGCAAGAAGAGCAGCAGGGACAGGACGGGAAGAAAGTCGTTGTCTTGTCCGTATTGGGAGCGGATCCTGTGTATGCTCAGGCTGAGAAAATGTATGAAGCGAAGCATCCCAATGTGGATATTCAAATCAAAGAATACAGCCTAGGGGGAGGCTCCAATCAAGAAGGAAGTGCCGAGAAGTATGTGAATACCACTACTACAGAGCTATTGTCCGGTAAAGGGGCCGATTTGATCGACTTGAATGTGAGCGGCCTGCCAATTGGGAAATACGTAGACAAGCAAGCGCTGGTGGACTTGAGCGAGCTGATGAAGCAGGATCCTGCCTTTGACTCTAATTCGTACGAGATGAACATTCTGGACGGGGCCAAGATGAGAGGAGGTCTCTATGCGCTGCCTCTGCGGTTTTCCTTGGACAGTCTTATGGGCGATGCGAAGGCAATTCAGCAATCCGGCGTCACATTCGATGACAACGCATGGACATGGGGAGAGTTTACGGAAGTAGGCAAACGTTTGGCAGCGTCCGGCGGGCACACGTATTCGCTGGGGAATACGCCGCCAGAGCGGATGTTGAACATTCTGTTCGCTGATAACTATGCTCGCGTTGTCAATGAGGAGCAGCGCCCAGCCAGCTTCGATGCCAATGCATTTGTCGGATTGATGGAGCAAGTGAAGACGATGTATGTAGATAAGGTAGCGACGGATGCGACAGTGAGCGCAGGAGATTACTTTTTTGCACCTAATTTGATTACTTCGCCGGAAGATTACTTCAGTACGCCAGCAATGTTCTATGAGCAAGGGAAGATTTATCGCAAGCCGCTCGCGGCTGGGCAACAGGCCGGCGGCACCTTCGTGACATCTAACAAATTAGGGATGAATCGGAATTCGAAGGTGCAGGCCGAAGCATGGGATTTCATGAAGTTCTTATTGTCTGAGGAAATACAGACCATGCCTGGACTGCGAGGGTTCTCTGTCAATAAAAAGGTAAACGAGCAGACGCTCAAGGCGCTTGAGGACAAAGGCACTGTCGAATCGCCAACGGGATCCGCAATCCAGATTCAGAAGGCAGACATTGACATGGTCAAGCAGATGCTGGCCGATGCGAACACCGCAATAATGGATAATTCAAAAGTTCAATCGATTATCGAGGAGGAAGCGAAGGCTTACTATAACGGTCAAAAATCGGCACAAGCGGTTTCGGATTTGATCGCAAACCGTGTGACGACCTATTTAAATGAATAGACACGGAAGGGGGGGAGGCACAAATGCGAAGTGATAGGGATGGAAGCAGGTTGAAAAAGTGGATGGTTCTATTGGCACTTTCGGCAGCGGTCAGCATTTCTGCTTGCAGCTTCTCAGGCAGCGAGGAGAAGATTGCTGATGAGACCAAGAACGTCTCTTTGACTCCGCAGCAGGAGGAGAGTGAGCAAGGGAGAGCAGAACAAGAGAATAAGACTGCGGAAACGGAGGCTCCTGAGCAAGGAAGAATTCACGTGTTCTCGAATTTGATGTCACTGAAGCTCCCGCAGGGATTAGAGGCGCAAACGAATGAGACATCGAACTCGAAGCTTGTTTACACGGATAGCAGCAAGAAAGTTAAGCTTGAGATACAGCATGATCCAGAACAGCTCGTGACCGATGCTGGAATCGATGAGGGTCGAATAAAGATGAAGGGAATTTTGGAACAAGACAGTGGAGGAGAAAAGCTAGAGTGGTTGAAAAATGAAACGCTGCTCGTTCATGGGAAGCACATTGCAGTCAATGAAGTTATTATGCCTTCTCAGAAGGGAGACACTTATCGTCTCGTCGGCTGGGCGGAACTAAATGGGGCACATCTTGAAATTCAATTTAGCGCTCCAGCTATTGAGCAAGGGGAATGGCAGAAGGCCGTTCATGAAATGATTGAATCGATTCAGATGTAGAAAATCAAGAACAATGACAGATCTACAAGGCCTACTAATTTCATTGATGGAAATAAGATAAACGTTGTTCTTTATTTGGACATGAAAAATGCTCCCCTTACGGTTAACAGGTTTCACCTGTCTATCGTTTGGGGAGCATATTATATCCCACCTACGGGCAGCCTTTTTCTGCACATGTTTAGCATTGCCTAGCTTCATCCATAAAAGCTTCGGGCTTATGCTGCCAGCTCCAAGTTTGTAAGAACAAGCGGGGCCATAGACTTGGTACCGCCCCTGCAGGATTTCTTAGGCCAATAACTAGATGACCTAAGTCGTGTTAGATTGCCACGACTAAAGCCGCTGCGTTCCTGTTCCTCGCTATATACCCCGTACCGAGCAAAAAGCATTTCGATAAGGATTGAGAGACGCAGCTAAAGCTTTAATTTTTAATCACAGGTCGTTTATCATTATGCAAAGTCTTGATGAACTTATCATCAATGTTGAGTGTCTCTTTGAGCAAATTAGGAGGCGTCTGTGACATCCATTGGTTCAGCGAGACATCTGCAAAGCGGTCGCTTTTGAACATCTCAAGGAAGATCAGCGGCTCTTCCCCCGTATTTTGGACATAGTGTCCATAAGCAAAAGGCACATATCCAACGTCCCCGGCTTGATAGTCAAAAGTGCGGGCATGTCCTTCCGAGGCAAATACAGTCATTCGGCCTTTGCCCTGAATGTAATACTGCCATTCCGCCGCATTAGGATGCCAATGCAGTTCGCGCATACCGCCCGGTTCGATTTCAACAAGGGCCGATGCAATGGTTTTTGCAGCCGTGAAGTTGGTGGAATCAGCAATGCGGACTTTGCCTCCATTTGTAATTATAGGTTCTTGGTTGAGTAAATGGTAACTGAAAGAATGCGCAACCCCGCCATTTGTTTGATGTGGGCGTTCCTTTGCAATGGGGCCCGGCACCGTTCCTTGAAACATATATCTTTCTTCTGGAGGAATATTCTTGAGAGCTTCTTCCGGTACGCTGAAATTGGCGCTTAATACATCTTTGGGTGTATGGGAGAACCAATCTGAAATAGCAAAGGTACTATTTTCAGAGAATGAACCGTCATCGAAAACCAGGAGGAATTCACAGCCTTCCTTAAGGCCGGTAATGGAATGGGGGATGCCTGATGGGAAATACCACAAATCACCTTCACTTACATCGTCAATGAATTCTCGCCCATTCTCATCAACAGCTGTAATGCGTGCTCTTCCGCCTAACATGTAGGCCCACTCGGCTTCTTTATGCCAATGAAGTTCACGGACACCCCCTGGAGTCAATCGCATATTCACAGCGGCAAGCGTCGTCGAGACCGGCAATTCGCGTACTGTCACTTCAC
Organism: Paenibacillus sp. B1-35; assembly: GCF_050474385.1. Lineage (NCBI taxonomy): Bacteria > Bacillati > Bacillota > Bacilli > Caryophanales > Paenibacillaceae > Paenibacillus > Paenibacillus sp. B1-35. The sequence goes on along the minus strand of NZ_JBCHVJ010000006.1, from coordinate 162,360 downwards.
GGGACCAGCCGCCGCGTTCAATACGAACATGGGTATCAGAAAAAGAGAATTTCAAATTCGGAATTGTGCCTGAATCGGTTACCGGTGGAACAAGCAAATCCGGATTTTGAAGATCGCGTTCAATATTTCTTGGGCCTTCATCAGTTGCTCCTTGATCGCCTCTAATTGGTTGTGGAATCTTATTTTTCAGCTGTTCCATTGTAAACGTCTCCCTTCATTTCAGATGAACTGATTTGCTTTCGTGGAAAAACGAAAATGGGAACACCTCACAACAGGCGCAGTATTTAGATCCGGCGGCAACGGTAACTCCGAGACCAACGGCCTAAACAGGAGTGAACTGATTCCTTCGACGTTTCATCAATAAAAATTGATGCTTGAAATCAATCATTATGATGCCCTCCCCTTTACTGGTTATTTATGCCAGATTCGTGGTGGCTGTCTCTATCATAGCAGAGGCAATATCAAATATCAAAACATGGTAGAATTGGTGAAAAAAACATATAGGACGGAAGGTTGCTAGCTGATGTAACAGATACGAACGTTATCAGCGGCGAGACTTCTTATTTTTCCATACGGACTCATTCCGTGTTAAGCTACATATAGTTTGGCGGAATCCGATTATAATAAAGGTTTGGCAGGTTTTGATGATTTAAAGGGGGATGCAGAAATGGCGGATTGTACGACTTCATTAACGAAGGGAGAAGGACTGGACAATATTTTATTGCTGGATCGCACGCAGCATCTGGAGGAGCCCGACATTTTGTATCCTTTTGCATTGGACGAGCTGCTGTGCAGACATACGGGCAAGGGAGGACCCGCTGTATGTCATCTGTGGCGTCATCCGCGAGGCTTTGTGATGGGGCTGCGCGACAGCAGACTGCCGCATGCCGCAGAAGCGCAGCAATGGCTGGAGTCGCTTGGCTACTCGACGGCTGTCCGCAGCACGGGCGGGGCTGCCGTACCGCTCGATTTGGGCGTTGTGAACATTTCATTGATCCTGCCAAAGGAAGGGCTGGGCGACAAATGCTTCCGCTCGGACTATGAGCGCATGTATCAGTTGATTAAGCTTGCTCTGCGGAACACGGGCTATACGGTCGACAAGGGTGAAATCGATGGCGCATACTGCCCTGGCGATTATGATCTCAGCATAGGCGGCATCAAATTTTGCGGCATTGCGCAGCGGCGTCAAGCTCATGCCTTTGTCGTGCAGGCATTCGTCATATGCGAAGGTTCGGGCAAAGTGAGCGCTGAGCTCGTCCGCTCCTTCTATGAGCGTGCTGCGTTGGGCGTGTTGCAAGCGGATCATCCTGTTGTGACGGAAGATAAGACAGGCAGTCTCGAAGAGCTGGCTTCGCTCGGCAGCAATGTTGGGATAGGGGCGGCGCAAGTCTTTATAGATGCTGTGAAGAAAGTAGTGCAGGAACGCCAGTCAGAGCGTTGTCTCGAACAAGCGGCTTCAGGATTGTGGCTCCCAGAGTCAGAGCAAGTGCATAACGTCATCCATACATTGCGTGAACGTTACGGAATCAAAGCTTGAGCGTAAATAGGTAAGAGTGGAATCCTCCACATCTAAGGAGACCATTTGGAAAAGGGGCGCAGGAATGGACATACGCAAATTGCATTACTTTATTGCTGTAGCGGAAGAGCTTTCATTTTAACCGTGCAGCGGAAAAATTGAATATGTCACAGCCTCCCCTCAGCCAACAAATTCAAGCTCTTGAAAAAGAAATTGGCGTAAAACGATTGGAACGCAATACCAGGCAAGTTCGTCTTACGCCTGCGGGCGGACTAATGATTGATCTTATACAAGCATTTCGGGGGCGTTTCCCACAAATACAGCTTACTTTGCGTGAGATGACCTCTGCCCAGCAAGGGCAGGCTTTGCTCGATGGAACTATTCACATCGGATTTCTTCGCTCCATCGAGTGTGCAAAGCCTATTGATTATCGAACCTTCACCAGTGAATCTCTTATTGCCATACTTCCCGAACAGCATCCCTTGGCTAGTCAGCAGATTTTGTCCGTCAGCTCGTTAAAATTGGAGCCGTTCATCTTGCCTCCGCGTCATCTTGGCGTTCCTTTTCACGATATCATCATGGGCTTTTGCGCACAACATGGCGTTTATCCGAATGTTGTACAGGAAGCGATTCAAATGTATACCATTGTAAATTTGGTGGCTGCGAATTTCGGCGTTTCCATCGCACCTACTTCGGTTGCCGTATTCCAGCGCAGTGGTGTTGGATTCCGGCCATTTGAAGAAAGTGTACCGTCGGTTCCCCTTATTGCCGCTTGGAGAACCGATACGGATAAGGGGGCCTTGTCCGCCTTTCTTGAGACTATGGAAGACATAAGTCCAGCAGCTACAAATGAATAATCCGTGATTAGCCGGTTTTACCCGGATCGCGTTCAATAAGCCCGTCAAGTATAAGGTCGATTTGCTAATGTACACAAGCATGCGCTGTCTGATCGTCCACTTGCGCGCCGTGAGTAATCCAATTTCCCAAAGCAATCTCGCTTACGGATAATCCGCTTGTACCAAGCTTTCGCGAATTCATTCTAACCCCTCCTTTTCAGGTAACGGTTCGAGTATAGCAAGCTTATATTAATTGGTGAAATACTCATTATTTTGCGTATTGATTCGAAAATCCTATTAATATTCCAGATGTTCCTTATCATCGATCCGCTTGCGGAAGACGTAGTAGCTCCAAATTTGATATCCAAGCACAAACGGCAGAATTGTCAACGAGATATACGTCATCACCTTTAGCGAGTAAGCGCCGGAAGCGGCGTTCATAATCGTCAGATGGAACTGAGGGCTGATCGAGCTGACCATAACCCGCGGGAACAATCCAATGAACATGCTCACGGCTGATAGAATGATAACGGCACCCGTCATGGCGAACGCCAAGCCATCCCGTTCCCGTCTAATGAGCAACATGGCTAGAAGCAACGCGCAACCAGCTAACAGAGGCAGGATAATCCATACGCTGCCATGCACCGTATAAATATCGGTGCTGACATACGTCATCATGGCGAACAGCAGCAGGAGGACGACAACTGCCGGGCTGACATCGCGTGCTGCCTTCCGTGCCCGCTCCCGCAGCTCGCCAGTGGTTCGCAGTGTAATGAAGACGAGCCCGTGCAGGATGCACACCATGACTACGGCCACACCGCCAGCGAGGGAATATCCGTTCAGCAGATCAAGCACACTCCCGACCATTTCCTTGCTGCCGTCAATCGGCACACCGCGAATCATATTGGCAAATACGACGCCGAACAGGAACGGAGGCAGCAGACTCCCGATGAATATCGCGGCATCCCAAGCTTTTTTCCAAGCGCCATAATCCATCTTACCTCGAAATTCGAATGCTACTCCGCGCGCGATAAGCGCCAACAGCAGCACGACGAATGGAATATAGAAGCCGCTGAACAACGTGGCATACCATTCTGGAAAGGCAGCGAACATAGCTCCTCCAGCCGTAATTAACCATACCTCGTTTGCGTCCCAATACGGGCCGATTGTGTTGATGATGATGCGCCGCTCATGATCCGTCTTCCCGAGGAACCTAGCGACCATGCCTACCCCGAAGTCAAATCCTTCAAGGAAGAAAAATCCGACGAATAAGATGGCAACGAGTATGAACCATAACTCATTTAGCGATAGCATGTGCTTCCTCCTTATCAAGTGGATCGTAATTCTTCATATCTTCTTTCTCCGGTTTTTCCATCTGCTCATCTTTACGAATTACCTTGACGAATAGAACAGCGTCGATAATGGCCAGTACCGCATAAATGGTCGTAAAAGCAATGAGTGAGAAGAGCAGCTCTTCCGCCGTAACGGTCGGCGATATGGCGTCCTCTGTGCGCATGACTCCGAACACAACCCACGGCTGACGACCCATCTCGGCCATAAGCCATCCCGCCGAATTGGCGAGGAACGGAAAGGCGATCATGCCGACCATCAGCTTCAAGAACCAGGGGCGCTGCTCTAGCATCTTTTTGCGGGAAAATAGGAGTCCGAGGATGCCGACAAGGCACATGAGCCCTCCTGCTACGACCATCATGCGGAAGCTCCAGAACGTCATTTTGACCGATGGAATATAATTTCCTGGTCCGTACTTCTGTTCATAGCGCGCTTGAATTTGATTCATCCCTTCCACGCTGCCGCTAAGCTTGTTATACGATAGCAGACTGAGCATATAGGGGACTTGGATATCGAACGAGTTCTCTTTCTTTTCCGTATCTATGTTGGCAAATAGAGTGAACGGTGCTGGATCCTCGCTTGTATCCCAGAGCGCCTCGGCTGCTGCCATCTTCATCGGCTGAAAAGCGAGCAGATGCTGCGCCTGTGCATGCCCAATGTAGGCAACGAGGACGGATGAAATCAAGGCAACGGTAATCGAGACACGGAACGAACGGCGGAACATGTCCAGATTGTGTCCACGCAGCAGCTTCCATGCACTGACGCCTGTCATAAAGAAGGCGCCGGTTGCGAATGCAGCGAATAGCGTATGCGGAAATTGCAGCCATAATTGCGGATTCGTAATAAGCGCAAAGAAGTCGCTCATCTCTGCCCGGCCGTTTTTGAATTCATATCCGACTGGCGCATGCATGAATGAGTTGGCCGTCAAGATCCAGAACGCGGACAATACGGTGCCGATCGAGACGATCCAAATGCAAGCGAGATGAACGCGCTTCGATAAGCGCTCCCAGCCGAACACCCACAAGCCAATGAAGGTGGATTCCATAAAGAAGGCAGCAGCCCTTCAATGGCAAGCGATGGCCCGAACACGTCTCCGACGAAACGGGAATAATTGGACCAGTTCATCCCGAACTGGAACTCCTGCAAAATGCCGGTGACGACGCCGACTGCGAAGTTAATCAGAAATAATTTGCTCCAGAATAAGGCAGCTTGCTTGTAAATCCCCTTACCCTTGAGGACATACAGCGTCTCTAATACAGCGATTAAGAACGCCAGTCCGATCGTCATCGGGACGAAGATGTAGTGGAATAGCGTTGTTGAAGCAAATTGAATTCGCGCGAGAATGACTTGATCCATAGAGGCCTCCTATTGGCAAAAAGCGATGTTCGTTCGTGTAGGATGGGTTGCGTGCTTGAAATAAACAATGTGAATAACTTCACGTTATGGGATGCTCTGTGTGCTGACAATGGTTGTCATCGGTTTGAATGTGTTGGGCAATTCATCTAAATATGATGTAGGTGCTGTAGGTGCATCGCAATAAGGTGCATCGCGATTTCCTGACTCATAGCGCTGTTATGCGGTATGAGTGGGCTGATTTAGATACATTCACATGTTCAGCCTTATCATAGAGCAGAGTGGATGGGATGTCGCCATCCATTTCAGCAGGGGGAGATCATCCATGTTCAAGAGACTGACACAGAGTTGACAACGTTTCGATGAAATCAAGCCATGGGGGAACGGTGAGGGTAATGATATACTTAGTTAAATGTGATAAAAATCACAGACTACGAAAGCGAGAGGTGTATTTTCCATGTGGAAACCGGATCGCTCCAGCAAACAACCGCTTTATCAGCAGATTGCCGCATATATCGAGCGCAGCATTTATAACGGTGAATTTTCTCCGGGAAGCATCCTACCATCGGAACGTAAATTTGCCGAGCAAATACATGTGAACCGAAGCACTGTCGTTCAAGCCTATGAGGAGCTGCGTGCTGCAGGCATTATCGAAAGCATGGTCGGCAGTGGTACCCGAGTAAGTAAGTCGATGTGGGGAACGGGTTCTCAGCAAACGCCAGATTGGCATCAGTATTTAGATGGATGCAAGGTGGTCCAGCCTGATCCGCTGTACTCACAAATTATTCGTTCCGCATTGGATTCGGGCAGCAGCTGCATTGACTTTGCCAGCGGGGAACTGTCCCCCGATTTGTCGCCAAATGAAGAAATGCGGATGCTTTTGAGCGAGCATCCGCTGCACGAGGATATGAGTTATGACCATTCGCAGGGCTATATGCCGCTGCGGGAGGTTTTGTCCTCCTTTTTGCATCATTACCGCGGCATTCGAACGACGGAATCATCGATTTTGGTTACGTCAGGATCTCATCAATCGCTGTATTTAATCACCCACCGTTTGCTTCAGCCAGGGGATGCGATTGCGATTGAGGATCCTTCCTACTATAATTCTCTGCCTATGTTCCACGCGGCTGGCTTGCGCTTGTTTCGGCTGCCTGTAGATGAGAAGGGGATATGTCCGGATGGGATATTGTCCTTGTATCGGGAGCACAACATACGGATGATATTTGTGAATCCGAATTATCATAATCCAACGGGCCGTGTGCTTGATCCTTCTAGACGGGAACAGTTGCTTGAGATTTGCGGCAGCTTAGGCATTCCGATAGTGGAGGATGATCCGTTCAGCCTGACCTCCTTTACAGGCAATCCGCCGCCGACACTTAAATCGCTAGATACGAATAATACCGTCATTTACATTGGTTCATTATCCAAAATTGTAGCCTCTGGCCTGCGGATTGGTTGGATGGTTGCCCCGCAGTCAGTCATCACTCGGCTTGCTGCTGAACGTCAGCAAATCGACTTCGGGATGAGTGTGCTGCCACAGCGAATCGCTGCACGCTTGCTGTCAGAAGCTTATTTTGACCAGCACTTGGTGCGGCTGCGGCAGGAGCTTCTCAAGAAGCGGAATTTGCTTATCGATGCTTTGCAGCGCGAACTTCCGGGGGAGGTGGCGTATTCGCTTCCGCAAGGAGGGCTGCACTTATGGTGTAAAGTGAACCCCCCATTCCATGATACATTATTGCTAGAAGAAAGCGTAAAGCAAGGGGTATTATATTATCCCGGAACGGTTTACGGCTCAAAAGCCGGGTATGTCCGGTTTACGTATGCAAGACCGCATGAGGATGAAATTGACTTAGGGATAGCGCGATTTGCCCAAGCGTTAAAAGCATCCCGGCAGCGTATGAAATGATACATGTTGGAGAAAAAATTCAAAAAAAGAGATGCAGTTGGAAAGTTTCCCCTTTCTGATTGCATTTTTTTGTAATATGATGGAGAGGCAAGATTAAAGTAAGCGTTTACGAAGCAGAGCGCAGTTGAGTGGAGGGATGAGGAAAAAGCGAACATACATTTTTGATAACGAGAAGAGATGGAGGGAAATAATGAAACGATCCATTTATTTGAAAGCGATTTCTATGCTGCTCAGTTTGATGGTTGTCTTGACTTCTGCACTTACAGTAGTTCAGCCTGCCAAGGCGCTTGCTCAATCAAATGAGCAGGATGGCGTGAAAGTGGAATATAAAACGGATGGCCCTGTTATATCCGTACCAGATAAGGCGGATGGTACTCCACCCAGTGTAACTGATGTCGTTTATGATAAGGATGGCAATATCATTCCAGATCCAAATGGGGATGCAAATGAGGAAGCCGCCCGCCTTCTCGCAACTGCTACATTTAACAGAACGAATCTAGCGCTGCATAAGCCGGCGTTTTCCTCTGGCAATGAAGTGGATTATTTAGGACCTGATCTGGCTGTAGACGGTAAAGGGAATACAAGATGGTCTTCAGCAAAAGAAGATGAACAATGGTTTTATGTAGATTTAGGTGAGAAGAAATCGTTCGATCGAGTGGTTATCCGTTGGCAAACTCCGGCTGATACATACAAGATTTTTGTATCGGATGATGCCAAGACATGGACGAATGTGAAAGAAAATGACGGCATTATTCCATGCAAGGGCGGTGTGGAAATCGTTGATTTTCCTGTCCGCGAAGCACGTTATGTGAAGTTCCAGGGCGTCAAGCGCGCGCCTGTTGAAGGTACACTGTACGGCTATTCTTTCTATGAATTTGAGGTGTATCAATTGTCTGATCTGCAATCGGTCATTGATAAGGTGACGGCTGCGCTAACCGTACGGGCCGGACAGACGAAGCTTGACTGGACCGCTGCAGGAGTGCCCGAAGGATACAATGTGAGCGTATTTGGCAGCGACAGACTTCCGGTCATTGATCGCGATGGCAACATCCATACACCGCTTGTAGATGCCAAGGTGAATTTGATTATCCAAGTGGTGGAGCAGAACAATCCAGATCGGAAGCTGCTGTCAGGTAGTGTACCTGTAATCGTTCCGGGCTTGCATAAGCAGACGCCGGATCGCAATGCTGAGCCGGAAGTGATTCCTTCTCTGCGAGAATGGTATGGGGATTCAGGAAATTATACATTAACTGCATCTTCGCGGATTGTCGTTAATCCGAAGGATGAATCACAGTTGCGCAAAGCGGCGGAGATTACTCGTGATGACCTGCTGGATATGATAGGCTATACGCTAGAAGTGGCAGTAGGACAGCCGCAAGCAGGCGACATTTATTTGGCTATTGACCCATCCTTGTCTTTGCTCGGAAATGAGGGCAATGTGTTCAAGGTAGCCGAGTACGTATCGATTACCTCTTCATCGGCAACAGGGGCATTTTACGGCACACGAACGGCGCTGCAAATTATGAAGCAGCATGAGGATCATACGATTCCGCGCGGGGAAGCAAGGGATTATCCAAAGTATGAGAAGCGCGGACTCATGATTGACGTAGCACGCAAATTTTTCACGATTGATTTCCTTCAGGATTATGTGAAACTGTTGTCCTGGTACAAGATGAATATGTTCCAAATTCATTTGAATGATGATGTTGGTGAACCGTTCGCAGATGGCATGCGTGCAGCCTATCGCTTGGAAAGCACGACGTATCCGGGGCTTGCAAGCGGCAGCGGCCATTATACGAAGCAGGAATTCAAGGATTTGCAGCTCATGGGCATGGAGTACGGCATCAATATTGTACCGGAAATCGACACGCCAGGACATTCTCGCGCATTCACGACCTACAATTCGGCGCTTGGAGATGACTCCCACTTGGATATCTCTAAGCCGGAAACAGTTGAATTCATCAAGAACTTATTCAATGAGTACTTGGATGGAAGTGATCCGACCTTCGTTGGGCCGGAAGTGCATATCGGTACGGACGAATATTGGGGATCGGATATTGAGCGGTTCCGATGGTACATGGATACGCTCGTGAAGCATATTAACAGCAAGGGGAAGCATCCGCACATGTGGGGTGGCTTGACGCAATATAACGGAACGACGCCAATCAGCAACGAGGCAACGATGGGCATCTGGTATGAGCCATACGGCGCGCCGCAGCAGGCGGTGGATCTCGGCTATGATGTCATCAACTCTCAGAATGTATACATGTACATCGTGCCTACCCTTTATGGCAACTATTTGAATTCACAATTTCTGTATGATGAATGGGAGCCGAACAAATGGGAGAATACGACACTGCCGCTTGGACATCCGCGTGTAAAGGGCGGCATGTTCTCCATGTGGAATGACGTATCGGAAGCGAATGGCTTGTCGATGGACGATGCGCATATTCGATTGCTGCCAGGCATACAGGTAGTGGCAGAGAAGATGTGGACGGGAACGCGTGATGATAAGTCTTTCGCGCAATTTAACAATCGTACGAAGGTGATCGGCGATGCGCCGAATGCCGATCGTTCTCACAAAATTACCGTGGGGAATCCAGATAATCTTGTTATGGAATACCTGTTTGAGCAAGAATTCAAAGATAGTTCTGGCAATGGCTTTGATGGCAAGGCAGTTAATGTGGATATTGCGGAAGGCAAGTATGAGCAGGGGGCGCGCTTCAACGGAGGAAAGAGCTACATCGAGACACCGGTCGATGCGATTGGGTTCGGTTGGACTGCATCGATGTGGATCAAGCCTGACAAGGACAATCCAGAAGATGCTGTGTTGATGGAATCGCCTGTTGGTGCGCTGAAATTGAAGCAAGGCAAGACAGGCAAGCTTGGGTTTAGTAAAGAACATTATAACAGTACTTTCAATTATGTCGTTCCAGAGGACAAGTGGACACATATTTTGTTGAAGGGCGATGACAAGGGTGTATCGCTGTTCGTCAATATTGATGAGTATGTCGAACGTCTGGAAATGCAGTATCCGAAAATGCACACGCTCGTCTTGCCGTCGCTTCGCATCGGCAGCGAGACCAACGCATTCAAGGGCACCTTGGATAATGTGGTCATCTACAACAAAGCGATCGAACTGCTCAGCACGGAAAATTTGGCGCTAAATAAGGCTACAGAATCTTCTGAGCCAGAGTTCCCGTATTATTCTTCTGATAAGGCCGTGGATGGAAATGAGTCCACACGCTGGTCAAGCAAGTATGTGGATGATGCCTGGTTCCTCGTTGATTTGGGAGAGGACAAGGACATCAATAAGATTGTGATTAAGTGGCAAGGTGCATATGCAGAAAAATATCAAATTTTGGTTTCGAATGACAAAGCAAACTGGCGCAACATTTCCGGAGAAGGCGGAGTCCTTGATTCCAAGGGTACATTAGACATTCTTGAATTTGATACAACGCAAGCTAGATATGTGAAGTTCCAAGGTGTAAAGCGGGCAACCGTCTTCGGCAACTCGTTCTTCGAGTTCGAGGTATACTCGCCAGGGCAAATTCCGGAGTACAAGCGTTTAATTGAAATGGTGGAAAACCTTCTGCCGAAGGTAAACGGCAATGAGAAGCTGCGCCAACTGATGCTGCAAGTATTGAATCGCTATCCATATGATGCGAACCGACCAATTGATCCGATAAAGACGCTCGCCTCGCAGCTTCAGCAGAAATAGGAAGGTCAGGCCTCGCTTCCTTGCCGGAGGCGAGGTTTTTGTGTGATCTATTCAATTTCTTGTTTACGGCTCATGGTAAGGGAGCTAGTGAAAGTTTCCTATGTTATCGAGAAAACGATTCTGATAATGGAGTCATAGAGATATCGTATGACAAATCAACATCACGTAATCTTCACATGTTTATCCATTCTACTGAATGACCCGTTATTCATTTTCGTGTTATCATTAAGGGGAGCAGCTGATATTTTACGTCTAAACCATATTAAGCAGAACTTTAGTAAAAAGGCTGCGTTGAAATGCTAGAGGGATTATTTCATAAATATAGACAAAAGGGGAGTGGGACAGTAATGGCAGTGAGAAGACGTTGGCTGATTACGGGCAGTATTTTGCTTATGCTCGGAGCCGCGACGGGATGTGGAAGCCTAGAGGAAGAACAGCCAATGCAGGGGGCACAGGAGAAGGAGACGCCTGTTCAGGTGGCAGCCGTGCAGAAGGGGGCACTGAATCAGACCAATGAAATGATTGGATCGGCGAGTGCAAGCCGGTCTGTCGAGGTGATTCCGAAGCTGAGTGGAGAACTGAAAAGTGTGCATGTGAAGAAGGGTGATACTGTCAGCAAAGGCGCCACTTTGGCAAGCGTAAAGGCGGACGATCTCGACATTCAGCTCCGCTTGGAGCAGCTAGGCTTGGAACAAGCGCAGGATCAATATAAAACGCTGCACAATGCTCAGGCGTCCGAGCTTGAATTGGATCAGGCGAAGCGCAGTATCGAACAGGCAGAGCTCCGTATTCAGCAAGCGAACAACCGTAAAGCAGACGCATCCATCAAGGCGCCGATCAGTGGTCAGGTGGTGCGTGTAGCGGCGGAGCAAGGGGAGCTTGCGGCAGGCACTTCGCCGTTGTTCACGATCGTGTCAACCAATCCGATCAAGTTCACGGCGAATGTGAGTGCGAACCAGATGCTGCTTCTGCAAAATCGGAAGGAAGTCAAGGTGGAGCTGCCGGATCTAGGCAAAACCATCAATGCGCGCATTACCTTTTTATCGCCTGTTGCGAACGAATCAGGATTTTACGCACTGGAAACACAGGCAGAGAACAAGAAGGACGAGATTAAGCCAGGTATGACGGCCAAATTCTTGGTTGATCAGCAAGTGCTAAAGGATGCTTTGCTCGTGCCGACAGAAGCAATCGTCGAGAAAAATGGCGCTTCGCACGTATTCGTCATTCGCGATGGACAAGCTGTCGAGGAAGCGGTAGAAGTGCTTGAGGCGCAGTCCAAGCTGACGGCGGTGAAGGGCAAGCTTCAGCCGAACGATCAGGTTGTTGTCAAAGGACAACTGACACTGACAAACGGCAATAAAGTCAAAATTGTCGAGGGGGCACGCTAACGTGAAAGTAATCGATGTCTCCGTTAAGCGTCCTATCGGCGTAATGATGCTCGTGCTGGCGATTCTGGCACTGGGTTTATTCAGTCTGCGGAGTCTTGCTATCGACCTTTTCCCGAAAATCGATGTGCCGATTGCAGTGGTCGCAACCTCCTATCAAGGGGCTGCTCCAGAAGAAATTGAGAAGCTGATCTCCAGACCGTTGGAGTCTTCTCTCAGCACGATTCAAGGGATTAACACGCTGTCGTCTCAATCACAGGCGAATTCCTCGCTGGTCATGTTGCAATTCAAGACCGGCACGAATATGGATAACGCCCTGATCGATGTCCGGGAGAAGGTCGATCAAGTGAAGGGGATGCTTCCCGACGATGCCAATGATCCGACCGTGCTTCGTTTCGACCCGAACCAGATGCCGATCATTACGCTTGGCTTAACTGGCGCAGCTCCAGAGAAGCTTCAAGAATATGCAGACAAGACCATAATTCCAACCTTGGAACGAGAACGTGGGGTTGCATCTGTATCTGTTGCTGGGGGCAAAACGCGAGAAATTCTCGTTGAGCTCAATCGTGCAAGCTTGTCGCGATACGGTATTACGCCAGCTCAAGTCGTACAGGCGATCAATGCAGAGAATAAATCTCAGGCAGCGGGCTCTGTGCCGAAAGGCGTGCAGGAGCTGCAAATCCGCGTGAAGGGCGAATACAGCTCCGTAGATGAAATCAAGCAGACTATCATTCATTTGCCGCGTGGAGGACAAATACAGGTCAGTGACGTAGCTGTTGTCAAGGATACGTTCAAGAAGCAAACCTCGCTGACGCTAGTAGATGGCAGCCCTGCTCTTGTCCTGTCGGTGCAGAAGCAATCGGATGCGAATACCGTTGCGGTTGCGGATAACATCGACAAGGGACTTAGCAAGATGAAGGACGTATTGCCGCAAAGCATTGAATTGAAAAAAGTGTCAGATACATCGACCTTCATTCGTCAATCCATTGATAGCGTCATCGGCAATATGTTGAGCGGCGGCGCATTGGCCGTCGTGATCCTGTTGCTCTTCTTGCGCAGTGTACGCTCGACCTTCGTTATTGCGCTGTCCATGCCGATTGCGATTATTTCGACGTTTACGCTCATGTATTTTACGGGGCAGACGCTCAATATCATTTCGATGGGCGGGCTTGCGCTCGGCATCGGGATGATGGTCGATAACTCTATCGTTATATTGGAAAATATCTTTACCTACAGGCAGCAGGGCATGTCCATGAAGGAGGCTGCCGTGAAGGGGGCATCTGAGCTCGCTTCTGCGGTTATCGCCTCAACAATGACAACACTCGTCGTGTTCCTGCCGATCGTGTTCATTCAAGGCTTGACTGCCGATATCTTCCGGCCGCTCGCACTGACGGTGTGCTTCTCGCTTATTGCATCGCTCGTCGTGGCGATTACACTCATTCCGATGCTGGCATCGAAAATCGTATCCGAGAAGAAGATCATGCAGCAGGAGAAGAAGGGCTGGTATTTGCGCTTCTTCGGCGGGTTTGTTGCAGGATATAAAAAGATATTGAAATGGGCGCTCGGACATCGCAAAACGACGGTGTTTGCCACGATTGCTTTACTAGTAGGGAGCTTCTTCCTCGTACCGTTCATCGGCATGGAATTTATGCCTGGCGGGGATCAAGGGCAAATTCAGATCAGGGTTCAGACGCCTAGCGGCACAAGTTTGGAGGAGACGAAGAAGACCGCTGACGAAGTGGCAGCACTGCTCAGGCCTTATGAGGGCATCATCGAGACGGCTTCCCAATCGATTGGCGGCGGTGGAGGATTCGGCGGAGGCGGAACAAATTCCGCTACGTTCACCATTCAATTGGTTCGGGCTTCGGAGCGGGATATGAAGACCAAGGAACTGATGCAGAAATTAACGGATGCGACAGGCAATATTGCAGGGGCAGACATTACCGTGTCTGCACAGGAGTCAGGCCTTAGTGCAGGCGCTCCGATCCAGATCAAGTTGAACGGCCAAGATCAACAGATATTGGAGGAAGTGGCGAATCAAGTGGTGTGGATGATCTCTGACGTGCAAGGGGTATACAATGCAGAGTCATCCGCCGCGGAAGGTAATGCGGAGTTGAACATTATCGTCGATCGCAGCTTGGCGGCTTCCTATGGCATCTCGTATCAACAAATATTGAGCGAGATTTCGCTTGCCATGAATGGGCAGACGGCTACGCAATATCGAGAAGACGGCAATGAGTATAATGTGAAAGTCATTATGCCAGAGGAGGAGCGCAACAGTATCGCTGCATTGAATGCCTTAACGATTCAATCTCAGAATGGCCAGTTAATTCCGCTATCTGCTGTTGCGAAATTCAATCAGCTCCAAGGGCCTGTCATGATTCAGCGCGAGAATCAACAGCGTCAAATTAATGTTATGGCTGATATTGCGGGCAGAGATCTGGGCAGCATATCGAAGGATATTGAACAATCGTTGAAGAAAATGAACTTCCCAGAAGGGTATTCGTACTCCATGGGCGGAGCGAGTGAAGATATGGTGGAAGCGTTCGGGGATCTTGGAATTGCACTCGTATTCTCCATCTTCCTCGTCTATGTCGTCATGGCGGTTCAATTCGAATCGCTTCTGTATCCGTTCATAATTATGTTTGCGATGCCTACGACGTTCATTGGGGTTATTGGTGGATTGTTCATTACGGGCACACCGCTGAGCGTAACAGCGATAATCGGTGTCATTATGCTCGCCGGAATCGTCGTAAACAACGCGATCATATTGGTGGATTACATTAACATCCAACGCCGTAGCGGATTAGATCGTCATGAGGCAATCATGCAAGGTGCGCCGAGCCGGATTCGCCCGATCTTCATGACGACGTTAACAACGGTGCTCGGCTTGCTGCCGCTTGCACTCGGCATCGGGGAAGGGGCGGAAATGCAGGCACCTTTGGCGGTAGTCGTTATATTCGGACTTTCCTGCTCAACCATCTTCACGCTGCTGCTGGTGCCAGTCATGTACACGTATATGGATGATTTCTCGAACTGGATGAAGCGCTTGTTCACACGCAAAACGAAAGTGGAGAACGTGAGCGAAGCAACGGTATCCCATTCATGATGCCAATTTCCAATATCAAAGAAATGTTGGTATAAAGACGCTCCCGCGAACGAATATAGTCGTTTGTGGGAGCTTTTTTATGGAGAGGCAATTTTGCTATAATAACGGCCAAATCTTTGCCCACACCGCATCCAAAATGTCCTGCAGCCGATCTTCCTGACTGTTGATAGCGATCACGGCACCCTTATCGGGCATGATAATACAGAACTGTCCATATGCGCCATCAGCGCGATAGGCATTATGGGAGCACATCCAGAATTGATAGCCGTAGCCCTGGCACCAGTCAAAGCTGCCTTCATTGTCGATCTGCTTACTCGTTGCAAGCCGAATCCAATCGGCAGGGACAAGCTGTGACCCGTTCCACATTCCCTGCTGCAGAAGCAACTGACCAAAGCGGCTCAGTTCTTCGTTCGTAAGTGCAAGCCCGGCACAGCCAAGCGTTACGCCGAGCGGCGAGGTATCCCACGTCTCTTTCGTAATCCCAAGTGGCTCGAACAGCCTTGGGCGCAAGTAGTCGTGCACCGTCAGTCCGACAGCTGCTTGCACCATTGCCGATATCATGAAGGTATCACCACTGCTGTATGTGAATCGCTCACCTGGCACCCTATCTAGAGGCAGCGACATGTAGTAGCGAACCCAGTCCTTTTCCTGCAGGGAAGCTCGTTCCTCTGCCCAGAGCGGGGGAGAGTCATGCCCGGAAGACATGCGGAGCAGCTCGCTCAGTTTGATGCCTGCGGGGCGAAGCAGGGGATTGGGCTCCGTATGCATATGAGCGTACTGCGGGAAAAAATCTCCCAGCGTCGTGTCCAAGGCCAGCTTGCCTTCCTCGATGGCGAGACCGACGGCCATGCACGTGAACGATTTGCTGATTGAGTGCTGCAGGCGCCGGCTGTCTCCGTTCTGATCCCATTTTCCAATCAACTCCCCGCCTTGACGAACCCGCACAGAGGCGATCTGCAATTGTTCAGCCGTAATCCGATTCACGAATTCGGTTAGGCGTGAGGGTCTCATCATCTCTATTTCTCCTTTCCCGATGAGCGGTATGTTCTATATTCCCCCAGTCCATTTCGTGTACATTCTATTTCGAATATAAATATTGCCGTATATATCATAGATGGACTCGGTAGAAACGTATCCAAATCACTTCATGAAAATCGTGAAATCACGCGTCATCATTGAATAGAAACGTTTCGGTAAATGGTGATGAAATCTATAATGCAAGTATGTCATTGATTCTAGTACGTTGTCAATGAGTCTATAGTAATCGCTTTCTTTTTATTTTATGTATCAAAAACTGGGTAATTATCAATAAAATGTAGTCATAGTTTCCCTGTTGATCAATTTCATCAAAAAAAGGATTGACAGATTAAAGATCAGAGATCTATGATTGTGTCGAAACGATTCGAATAAATCGCTTACATTACGTAGGACAGAACTATAATTTCAAAAATCCTAAAATGAAAGGGATTACATATGGCGCATGTCACGATAGAAACTGGGTCGAACATTTTACGAATGAACACGAGCGTTCACGTCATTTATCCCTTGGAATCGCACATTCCTCCAAGCAGTACGCTCTATTTGCTGCATGGTGCTGGTGACAATGCGAGCACATGGCAGCGGCTGACGACGATTGAGCAATATGCGCAGCGGCACAATTGTACGGTAATTATGCCAGAGGCGAATCGCAGCTATTACACAGACATGGCGTACGGACTCGACTATTTTACATTTATCACCGAAGAGCTTCCCGACTTGTGCAGCAAGCTGCTCCAGTTGAATGTTGAGCCAGAGCATACATACGTTGCGGGCTTGTCGATGGGAGGATATGGCGCTTTGAAATGCGCACTTACCTATCCCGAGCGCTACGCCAAGGCAGTATCGTTGTCTGGGGTAACAGATCTACAGCGACGCCTCCGCGATCCCGATATGCCCCAAGGAATGGTAAAAGAAATGCAGGCGGTGTTTGGCGTGGATTTACTTGTGAAGCCCGAGCAGGATCTATATGCGCTGGCTGCCAAGAGGATGGATGCGGGAAGCTTGATGCCGCACATTTTGTGCTGCTGCGGCTCGGAAGACCCCTTCATTGAAATGAATCGAGCGTTTGCTGCGCACATGAATGCCGCTTCCTCATCCGGGTTCCACTTTCGCTATGTAGAAGATTCAGGCACCCATGACTGGGTATTTTGGGAGAAGCATTTGAGGACAGTCTTTGACTTTCTTTTTGACAACAAGAAGCGAATTGAGAGGGGAAATGCAATGTGAAATCTGCAGCCTTGCAAGGGCCTGACGGCAAGCTGAAGAGTCGATCGAAGCTGGGAGCGCTATTCAGTGATATATGGAAGCATCGAATGGTATATACGCTGCTCCTTCCTGGGCTGATCTGGCTTCTACTATTTGCGTATTTGCCGATGGGCGGCTTATCGCTCGCCTTCAAGGATTATAAGGCGAACCTGGGCATTTGGGGCAGTCCATGGGTCGGATTCGAAAATTTCAAGTACGTGTTCCGTGATCCCGCCTTTCTCGATGCGCTCTGGCGGACGTTGTACATCAACATCATTAAGCTGGTTATTCAATTCCCATTCCCGATCCTGCTGGCACTCATGCTTAACGAGCTCCGAATGAAGCGCGCGAAAAAAGTATTTCAAACCGTGCTGACGTTTCCCCATTTCTTGTCATGGATAATCGTGTCAGGGGTTGTCATTAATGTACTGGCCTATGATGGACTTGTGAACAGCGCGCTAGCGCTGCTTGGATTGCCAACGATAAATTTCCTTGGGTCAGAGAGCACGTTTGTTCCGATGCTGCTGCTTACGGACATTTGGAAGTCGACCGGATGGGGAGCCATTATCTATTTGGCTGCCATCTCGGGAATCGATCAGGATCAATTCGAATCTGCCCAGATTGACGGGGCGTCACGGATGCAGCAGGTGTTCCGCATTACATTGCCCAACATTATGCCTACCGTCACGGTCATGTTCATTCTGTCCGTGGGCGGACTGATGTCCTCGGGCTTTGATCAAATTTTCAACTTGGCAAATGCAGCTACGAAAAATGTGTCCGAGGTGCTGGATGTGTACATTTACCGGATCACCTTCCAATCTTCAACCGACTTTTCGTTCTCAACGGCGGTCAGCTTGTTCCGATCTCTGGTGAATATGATCCTGCTGCTTGCTGCGGATCGAGTAGCGAAAATGCTGGGCGGAGACGGGCTATTCCGATAAGGAGGGAATGCAACAATGAGCAAGAAAACGGCAAGGCGGTCAGCGTTCCGCAGGGAGAAGATGACTGCCCTCGACTACATCTTATTTCTCATTCTACTTGGTATTGCACTGTTGATTCTCATTCCATTCTGGAATGTCATTATGATTTCATTCTCGACACCGAAGGAGTACGCCGACAATCCGTTCATGCTGTTCCCGAAAAATCCGACGCTGGCCTCCTACAAGGCGCTTTTCATGGACGGAAGTATTCTTATGGGATACTGGAACACCTTCAAGCTGCTTATTGTCGGTTTGCCGTTAAGCCTGTTCCTGACGAGCAGCATGGCTTATGGACTTAGCAGAAGCAAGTTTCCGGGCAAACGGATTATCTTCTTTCTCGTGCTGTTCACGATGATCTTTAACGGTGGCATCGTCCCGCTGTACCTGATCATGAAATCCCTGCATCTGACCGGGACATTATGGTCTGTCATTTTTGCCGGCAGCTTCAGCGCCTTCAATATGATCCTGATGATGAACTATTTCTACAGTCTTCCAGAATCGCTGATGGAATCCGCGCGCTTGGACGGAGCGGGCGAATGGAGAATTATGTTCTCAGTCGTGCTTCCGCTGGCCGCTCCCATTATGGCAACCATTACGCTGTTCTATGGCGTCGCATATTGGAACAGTTGGTATGATGCGATGATCTTCCTGCGCAAGGCAGAGCAGCTTCCGCTGCAGAACGTGCTTCGCACCATTATTGTGGAATCGACGACGAACGCATCCAATGCTTCAAGCGTAAGTGCTGTCGGCAAGCAAGCTTTTTCAACGGGGATGAAGATGGCTGCAGTGTTCGTCACGATGGTGCCTATCATGTGCTTCTTCCCTCTGCTTCAGAAGCATTTCGCTAAAGGGGTGTTAACAGGGGCAATTAAGACCTGATGATACACATAGATTTTTGTTATTTTGCATGATGGTATGACGGCAATATGCATCAAAAATCTAAAGGGGTAGTTTAAATAGGTCGCTTTTGATCACGAAGAAAATAATGTACAGGAAGTGAATCGGCGTCGAATCTTGCATTCACTCTCGAAGAGCGTATGCTTTCGAAGTATGTTTCTTTCAGAAACATTTTAGCTGCTCATGTAGTCTTGCCTACATTCCGCTGCTCCTTACAAGCTTTGCGCAGCAAAGCTCACTTCGGAAGCATAAGCTTCGAGTTCTTGCAACCTTCTCGGTGCTGAAAAGTGACCTATTGAACTCGATCTTAAAAAGGGGCGACAAAACATGAAAGCAGACAAAAAGCTGTCGGTAAGATCCATTCTTCTCCTCTCGCTATGTCTGGTAGTGCTGCTGGCTACAGCATGCTCGAAGGAGGGGGCGCAAGGGGGCAACGAGAAAGATGAAAACGGAAATTACAAGGATAAGCTCAAAATTTCCGTGGCAAGCACCATTAATCTGAAGGACGGACAATTGAACAATGAGTTCCACAAATTCTGGATGGATAAATTCAATCTGGAGTGGGACTACAACTTCATTGAATGGGATTCATGGGCGGAAAAGCTGCGGCTGTGGGTCAGCTCCGGCGATCTTCCTGACGTGGCTACATGGAACTATATTCACGGCGACGCGGTGAACTATATCGACCAAGGGCTTCTGTACAAGTTCCCGGACGATTGGAAGGAGCGCTGGCCGAACGTGGCTACTGCCTACAAGCTGACTGGGCTTGGCGAGAAGCTGGAAGAGCTGAAGGGCGGCACTTATCTGCTGCCGCGTCCCGTGTACTACGAGAACAAGCCTGCTGATCCGCTTGTCAACCAAAACGGCGTTATTGTCCTGCGCAAGGACTGGGCAAAGGCTGTCGGCTTTGAATTAAAGGATGCCTATACGACAAGTGAATTAATGACGTTTGCCAAGCTGGTGAAGGAGAAGGATCCGGGCAAGGTCGGCGCGAATCTGGTCCCTCTTTCCTTCAATGCAGGAGATGCATTGGTGAACATCATTATGCCGAACAGTGAGCATTCCCGTGTGGAGTCTGCCTTCTATAAAGGAGAGGATGGAAAATATCACTGGGGGCCAGCGGATCCAGAAACGCTTGTCGGCTTGAAGCTGATGCAGCAGGCATACAAGGAAGGACTGTTGAATCCTGAGTTCTATACATGGAAAAACAGCGAGGGAGGCGATAACTTCCGCGTGAAAGGCGCAGCGGCAGTAGCCGGCCTTGGCGGTCTGGCTTCCTTTAGACAAGACGTGGATAAGGATATGCAGAAAAATCTGGGCGTGAGCAGCGACGATCTTGTTCATACTGCGATCGTGCTTGGCGACGACGGCAAATATCGAAATCTGGAGCAGGCAAATTTCTGGTCGGCACTCATTTTCTCGCCGAACATCAGTAAAGAGAAGTTTGAACGAGTTATGGACTTATTGGATTATTCGACTAGCACAGAAGGGCAAATGATATTGAACATGGGCTTCGAGGGCAAGGATTGGAAATACGGCGACAACAAGGAGCTTGTAAGCCTGCTGCCGGAAGGAACATCGCTTGAGGACAAATATCCAAGCCGCTTTGAAGGGCTGTATTTATTAGGAGACGACTTCAGCATCATTAACCCGGCGATTAAGAAGGAATATCGCGACCGCTCCGTTCTGCATTATCAGAACAAGGCGAAGCTGGGCAAAGAGGGCGGTAAGCTGGCCGCCTATGACTGGACGGTTCAATTGCACGATTCCAAGGTGAAGAACCAGGCAACTTTCACTTACGAGACGGAGTACACGAATCTTATTTTGCAGAGTGGTGATCTGGAATCGAACTGGAAAAAGTGGGTGGAGAGCAAAATGTCACTCGTACAGCCGGCTCTGGATGAGTTGAACAATTTGAAATAGGTACGATTTGTTTGAATGAACCCGGTATGCCAATTGAGGACAGGGATTGCTGCCGCCGGGTTCCTTTTCCACAATATTGTTCTTCTCAATGAGGAATTTGCACAATCGATGATTGCTGCTCTTTGGCGCACGTACAACGGAGTCAAGTATTGCGCAAGTCCCTGAGGAAGGAGAAGCACTATTTAAGGAAATGAAAAATGAACATCCCTTCGAATGATGACCAGTCAATGATCTTTCATACGAGAAATTCGAACCGTGGAGGAACTACTATGGATAATCAACAACTTAAAGCGCTTGTACAACAGATGACATTGGAAGAGAAGATTGCCCAACTGCTGCAGCTTACGGGACATTTCCATGAAGGCTCAGACAGCGAAGGACAGGTAACGGGGCCGATGGAAGAAATGGGCATAACCGAGCAGATGGTTGCAGCGAGCGGCTCTGTGCTTGGCTTGTCCGGGGCGCAGGCTGTAATCGATGTGCAGCAGAATTATATGAAGAAAAGCCGTCTTGGCATTCCGCTTCTGTTCATGGCCGATGTCGTTCACGGCTTCAAGACCATTTTCCCGATCCCGCTCGCGATCGGCTGCTCGTGGAATACGGAGCTCGCAGAACAGAGCGCGGCAATCGCAGCGCGAGAGTCGGCAGTTTCAGGCATTCATGTGACGTTCGCACCAATGGTCGATCTGGTGCGTGATCCGCGCTGGGGAAGAGTGATGGAAACGACGGGCGAGGATCCGCATCTGAACAGTTTATTCGCGCGGGCGTTTGTGCGCGGCTATCAAGGCAGCGATATAAAGGGAGATTCGGAGCGGCTGGCTGCATGCGTGAAGCATTTTGCCGCTTATGGGGCACCGGAAGGAGGCCGCGAGTACAACACGGTTGATATGTCGGAAAGGGCTCTGCGCGAATATTACTTGCCTGCGTACAAGGCAGCGCTGGAGGAAGGCTGCGAGATGGTCATGTCTTCCTTCAATACCGTCGACGGTATACCGGCGACAGGCAATCAGAAGCTGCTGCGCGGCATTCTGCGCGAGGAATGGGGCTTCGGCGGAGTTGTGATTTCGGACTGGGCTTCCATACGGGAAATGATTGCTCACGGTGCGGCTGAGGATGATCGCGAGGCAGCTCTCCGTGCTATAAGAGCGGGCGTGGACATCGAGATGATGACGCCGTGCTATGTACATCATTTGCCGGGGCTTATCCGCGAAGGCAAGGTAGATGAGGCGCTTGTCGATGAAGCGGTGCTGCGTATTCTGCGTCTTAAGGACAAGCTGGGCCTATTTGAGAATCCGCTGCGCGGCGCGAATCCGGAACGGGAGCGCGAGATTCTTTTTTGCGCGGAGCATCGCAAGGCATCCTACGAACTGGCAGCCAAATCCTGCGTACTGTTGAAAAATAACGGCATGCTGCCACTGCAGCCTAATACCAAGGTTGCACTCATTGGGCCATTCGCTCAGAGTGAGGACGTGTTAGGCTGGTGGTCCTGTGTCGGTGCGAAGGAGGATGCAGTGAAACTGGGTGATGCCTTGACGGAGCGGCTGCCAAGCGGTCATCTGAGCATCGCGGCTGGATGCGGCATCGAGTGTATGACAACGGCTCAGTTGAAGGAAGCGCTCAATACGGCTGCTGCCGCGGATGTCATTGTGCTTGCGCTGGGCGAGGAATCCGCGATGAGCGGTGAAGGCGCCTCCCGTACGGATCTTCGTCTGCCGGAAGTGCAGCTAGATCTAGTGAAACAGCTGAAGACGCTTGGCAAGCCGATGGCTGCTGTCTTGTTCAACGGACGCCCGCTTGATCTGCATGGTGTCATCGAATCAGCGGATGCTGTATTGGAGGCATGGTTCCCTGGCAGTGAGGGCGGAGCAGCTGTTGCGGACATCTTGCTTGGCAAGGTGAATCCGTCAGGCCGGCTTACGATGTCATTCCCGCAATCGGTTGGGCAGGTGCCGGTTTATTACAATCATTTCAATACAGGACGGCCGCTGAATCCAAGCAAGACGGATGAACGCTATGTCTCGAAATATATCGACTGCTCGAATGATCCGCTGCTTCCGTTCGGCTACGGATTGTCCTATACATCGTTCGCCTACAGCAATCTGGAGCTTTCCAGCAGCGAGATAACAGATGAGGAGAAGCTTGAAATCCGCCTAACCGTTACGAACACAGGAGCGATAGCAGGTGTGGAAACGGTGCAGCTGTATATCCGCGACATATCCGGCGAGGTTGTTCGTCCGCTGCGCGAGCTGAAGGACTATGTGCAGATTGAGTTGGAATCAGGAGAAAGCAAGGAAATCCGCTTCCACTTAACCGAGGAGCAGCTAAGATATCACCATTCCGATCTTCGCTTGGCAAGCGATGAAGGAATGTTCCAGGTACATGTTGGATCGAACAGCCGTGATACATTGCAGGACTCTTTCCGACTCGTTCGCTGATGCTGATTTAGGAATAAAAAGATGAACGACCAAAAAGGTATAGCCTTACTAGAATAACTACTAGAACTAGATTTATAGAAACAAAAGAAGACTTGCTATGACTGGGATAGGAGGAAGGGCAGACATGACGACAATAGAGAGATCAACGCAGTCGAAGTTTACGATTCAAGCCGGCGAATTGTACTTTTCGTTTTGGTCGAGCGGTGATTTGCATCAAGCAGTTAGCGGGCAGATCATGCTCAATCAGTTGGTAACGAGTCCGCTTGATGGCTCGCTCAACAATTTATATTTACGGATTCACGACGATTCGGGTATCCGTTTCTATCCGCTGCTCGGGATTCGCTCGCGAAGTGCCGTGCGGACGGAAGGAAATCAGGTAGTATGGGAAGGAGCCGTTGAGGGAGCGGCGTATAAGGTAACCTTTGCACTTATGAGAGAGGGCATTTGGTTCTGGGATGTTGCTGTACGTGGGGAGGGGATAACCGTCGATATCCTGTATGGTCAAGATCTTGGCATTGCTTCAATAGGTGCGGTACGAAGCAACGAGGCGTATCTGTCGCAATATATTGATCATGCTGTCTTCGAGGATGAAGAGATCGGCTGTGTTGTCTGCTCACGCCAGAATCAACCGCAAGGCGGAGCATTCCCATATATGCAGCAGGGAGCGCTCAGCCGCGCAATTGGCTACTCGACCGACGGATTTCAATTTTTTGGATTGTCCTATAAGGAAACCAACATACCGGCGAGTGTGAGCAAACCTTGTCTTTCCAATGAAGTGTATCAGTATGAATTTGCCTATACTGCGCTGCAATCGGAGCGAGTTACGCTTCATGGGGAAGAGCGATTTGTATTTTATGGTCTGTACAGAGCAGACCATGCAGCCGCAATAACGGAACTGGAGTATCGGGACGAGGTGGGGCAGGCATGGGAAGCTTACTTGTCCGAGTCAAGTCATATAGCTGCGAACGAAAAAAATGCAGCATCGAATCCGTTAAATCCTGTCCAATTCAATGCCGATATGGCTGAACCCCTGCGGACGCTTTCGATGACAGAAGCAGAAGTAGAGGCACTTTTCCCGGAACGATATCAGGAAGAGCGCATGGATGGCAAGCTGTTGTCCTTTTTCACAGACACCTACGAGCATGTCGTGCTAAAGGAAAAGGAGCTTCTCGTCGAACGTCCGCATGGACATATCGTAATGAGCGGAAACAGCGTGAAATTGGGCGCGCAGGTCATGACGACGACTGCTTATATGTACGGCATATTCAACTCGCATGTGGTGGTTGGCAACACCAATTTCAATAAAATGATGAGCAATGCTCGCAACCCGCTGAACGTGCCAAAGACGGCGGGACAACGCGTCTACGTGCACATGAACGGAGAGTATCGGCTGCTCGCAATGCCATCCATGTTCGAGATGGGCTTCAACTACGCACGCTGGTATTACAAGACAGACGACGACATGCTGATTGTGACGAACTACACGGCAACGGATGCGCCTGAGATCCACTTGGACGTCCGCTCTGTGAGTGGAACGGCCTACAAGTATGTGGTAACCAATCAAGTGACGATGAATGTCAACGAGTACGAGCTTCCAGTTCACATGAAGCAGGAGGGCGGTACGCTGATTTTCCATGCCAATAAGGAATCGCTTAGCGCTAAGGTGTGCCCGAATCTTGAATATCGCATGTGGGTGGAAGGGGCGCCAGTGACGATCGGTGATGAGACGATGCTGGCAAGCGGGATCCAATCCGGTGACGCTTCGCTTGTTGTCATGCAGCTTGATGCGACTCAGGAATGGACGTTAACGATCCACGGATTGCTGGATGGACGAGAGCGTGCAGCGAATTTGGAGCACTCCCCGACGATACGTGATATCCAAACTGAAATGGATGAATACCGTGCCTTTTTGAAAAGCTTGATGAACGAATTCCATCTTTCGTACGGAGTGGGACAGTCCGATGAACTGTTCAAGATGAATGCCTTGGCGTGGTGGTACACCCACAACATGCTCGTTCATTATGCAGTACCGCACGGACTAGAACAGTATGGCGGAGCGGCTTGGGGAACGCGGGACGTATGCCAGGGGCCGGTTGAATATTTCATGGCTACTCACAAGTACGAGCAAGTGCGGGATATTGTGAAAATGGTCTATTCCCATCAATATGAGGACGATGGAAACTGGCCGCAATGGTTTATGTTCGATGAGTATGTTACGGTGCAGCAGGAGGAGAGCCACGGAGATATTATCGTATGGCCGCTCAAAGTGCTGGGCGATTATTTGACGGCAACCGGGGATTACAGTATTTTGAAGGAAAAGGTTCCTTATACCATGAAGCAGCGTTTTAACTTCACGTCGGATAAGGCGACCATACTGGAGCACGCCATCAAGGAAATCTCTTATATTCGTAAGCATTTCCTTCACGATACGCATTTATCGTCTTATGGCGATGGAGATTGGGATGATACGCTGCAGCCGGCGAATGCGCAGTTGAAGAAATATATGATTAGTAGTTGGACCGTAGCGCTTACGTATCAAGCAATGAAGCAATTTGCTGATGTGCTGCTTGCAGCAAACGAGAAGCTGGCTGAGGAATTGCAAGAGATCGCATCTGGCATTGAACAGGACTACAAACGCTACATGCTGCACACGGAGGTCATTCCCGGCTTCATCTATATGGAAGATCCAGCGCATGCCAAGCTGATGCTGCATCCGACGGATACGGAGACAGGTATTCAATACCGGCTTCTGCCAATGACGCGCAGTATTATTGCCGAACTGGTAGATGAGAAGCAGGCACGCATTAATTATCGTTTGATTCAGGATCATCTGTCGTTCCCGGATGGTGTACGGCTAATGAATCGACCGGCTCAATATGCAGGCGGCGTCAGCACGCATTTCAAGCGGGCTGAGCAGGCTTCGAACTTCGGACGCGAGG
Source organism: Paenibacillus sp. B1-35 (assembly GCF_050474385.1). Taxonomy (NCBI): domain Bacteria; kingdom Bacillati; phylum Bacillota; class Bacilli; order Caryophanales; family Paenibacillaceae; genus Paenibacillus; species Paenibacillus sp. B1-35. Next base: position 135,727 of record NZ_JBCHVJ010000006.1, on the reverse strand, counting down.
TAGGACTGCAGTATGTGCATGCGCATATTCGCTATGTTGAAGCGATGGCGAAGCTTGGGTGTGCGGACGATGCTTGGCGCGGATTGGAGACGATTAATCCCGTTGGCATTTGTGAGGTCGTCCCTAATGCGGGGCTGCGTCAAAGCAATGCCTACTTCAGCAGTTCAGACGGGAAGTTCAATACCCGATATGAGGCGCAGGAGAATATGGACGCGCTTCGCAGCGGAGCGGTGCAGGTGAAGGGCGGATGGAGAATCTATTCCAGCGGTCCAGGAATCTATATGAATCAACTGATTGCGAATGTGCTTGGCATTCGGCAGGCTGAAGGCGATTTGGTCATTGATCCTGTACTTCCGAACACGATGAACGGGCTGCATTTTGACTACCATTTTGACGGAAGACAGGTTACCTTCATTTATCATATTGCAGGCGGTGGCGTGAGCCGCGTAGCGATAAATGGGATGCAGGTGAATGCGGAGAGGTTGAATAACCCGTATCGGCGAGGTGGCATACAGATTGCCAGTGCGGATGTGGAGCGCGAATTGAAAAGCAGTGCAAATCGGATTGAAATATGGATGTAAGGAAGGCAAAGGCGATCTTTTCCGGATCGTCCTTTTCTCTATAATGCTACAATAGGGAAAGGACATCTGAAGAGCGTGAACGGACATCGGCACATCTCAGTAAGACAAAGCGGCATCCGAACGGATGCAACATCATAAGGAAGAAGGATTGGTTACCAAACGGAGGATTGAGGACAAGTGGTCAGTATTAAGGATATCGCCAAAAAAGCAGGAGTGTCGATTTCTACGGTATCTTATGCCCTGAACGGCAGCAGCAAGGTGACGGATGAGACAAGCTCAAGAATATTGGCTATTGCCAGAGAATTGAACTATGTACCAAATGCTGCTGCCCGCAATTTGAAAAAGAGAGAAACAAAGATCATCGGAGCCTTTTTAACGGACTTCAAGGGCGAAGTATATGGCGAATTGCTGGACGGCATGAAGAAGGTATGCAATGCGCAAGGCTATGATCTGATCGTATGCAGCGGGAAGCAGTCACACCGCATGCTGCCGGAACGAATGATAGACGGGGCCGTCATTCTCGATCAGACGTTCACGAGCGAGGAATTGCTTATGTACGCTGATCGCAACCATAAGATCGTGGTACTGGATCGGGAATTGGATCATCCGAACATTAATCAGGTGCTGTTGGACAACAAGGCGGGCGCCTCCTTGGCGACGGAATATTTGGTGGAGCAGGGGCACCAGAAGATTTATATTGTGACAGGCCCGCCCGGATCGTTTGATTCCGAGCAGCGGATGAAGGCCGTGAAGCTCGTGTCGGATCGAGCAGCGAATGTGGAGTGGATTGAAATCGTCGGCGATTTCAACAAAAGCGGCGGTGAGAGGGCTGCTGAGCAAATCTTGCAGGAGTACAACAGGCCGGCTGCTGTATTCTGCTTAAACGATGAAATGGCGGTGGGGCTGTGCAATCGTATTTCGGATACAGAACTTCGTATCGGCGAGCATATTCATGTCGTCGGGTTCGACAATATTGAGCTGACTCGTTATATGCAGCCGCGCCTCGCAACCATCGATTATTCTAAACATAAGTGGGGCGCGCTCGCATGTGAACAACTGCTAAAAATGATTGCTGATGAGAAGGTCGAGCATGAACGCGTCTACGTTACCCTTGTTAAGGGGGAATCCGTAGGCAAAGCATAAAAGAATGAGCCCTATTATGCCTCTCTGTCTATGAGAATCGTTCGACATCCATGTCAATCAACTGCAAAACGTTTGGATTGCTCCTTGATGGCGAACTCAAATACTGCTATCATTATCGATAAAATATCGCTAGCAGAAGACGTTCGGATCATTTCATGGGCGCCTATGAACATGCTAGTCATGGAGACAAAGGTGGGAGAAACCGATGGGACAACATCGCGCGTACAATTTTAATGCAGGGCCGGCTGCGCTGCCGCTGGCTGTATTGGAGCGGGCACAAGCCGAATTCGTGGATTTTCAAGAGCAAGGCATGTCCATTATGGAAATGTCGCACCGCGGAGCGGTATATGAACAGGTTCACAATGAAGCGAAACAATTGCTGAAAGAGCTGCTGGGCATTCCTTCTGGGTACGATGTATTGTTCCTGCAGGGCGGAGCAAGCACGCAATTCGCGATGGTGCCGATGAATTTGCTCTCTGAAGGTAAAGTAGGCGCATATGTACATACCGGAAGCTGGGCGGAAAAAGCAATTAAAGAAGCCGAGCTGATTGGTGCAACTCGCGTTATTGCTTCGACAGAAGCGGATCGCTTTATGCGCGTTCCGGCGCCTGAAGAGGTTGTTGTACCGGAGGATGCGGCCTACGTGCATATTACTTCGAATGAAACGATTGGCGGAACGCAGTATTCAGCCTATCCAGACAGCGGGTCTGTACCGATAATTGCGGATATGTCCAGTGATATTCTGTGCCGTCCAGTAGATGTATCCAAGTTCGGTATGATCTACGCAGGCGCTCAGAAGAATCTGGGGCCGTCCGGAGTTACCGTTGTCATTGCGAAAGAAGACCTGATCGCGAGCAGCCCGAAGACGATTCCATCCATGCTTCGATACAGCACGCATTATAAAAATAATTCCTTGTACAATACACCACCTTCCTTCTCCATCTACATGGTCAATTTGGTGCTGCAATGGCTGAAGGAGCGCGGCGGCCTTGAACAGGTTGAACGCGATAACCTTGCTAAGGCAGAGCTCTTGTACAGCACGATTGATGCTAGCGGAGAGTTCTATCGCGGCTGCGCGGAGCGCGGAAGCCGCTCCCTCATGAACGTGACTTTCCGCTTGGCGGACGAAGAGCTTGAGAAGGCATTCATTAAGCAAGCTGGCGAAGCAGGATTCATAGGTCTGAAAGGACACCGCAGCGTTGGCGGGCTTCGCGCTTCCATCTATAATGCGGTGCCATACGAGAGTTGTGAGGCGCTTGCGCAGTTCATGAAGCACTTCCAACAACGCAACGGCTAAAGGGAAAAGTGAAATCATTGTTCTTATAAGTAACAACGAGTTAGTGGGAAGTTGCTCCTGCTAACTCGTTTTTTTGTATGCCTATATAGAGCGCAAATTGTAGTTATAACACTTTTTTGAAATGGTACTCCATTTCCCCGGCCAGAGCTTGAGCGGTATCTCCGGTTTCTCTGAAATCATGAATATAGATTTGTTCAAATGATCCAAAGTCTACTTGCTTATAAAATTCAAAACATGGGAATCCATCATGGCTGCCCTCAACTTCAACGGCACCATTTTCTGTAACTCGTATGCGTAATAAATAATCAACAGGAGGCGCAAGTGCTAGTAATGGATTACTGGCACTTGCACGCATTTGAAACATGACTTCATTAGAGCCCCAACGAATATGGCTACACAAAATCCCCTCTGTACTGGCTTTGCCGGTTCTTTTATTCACAGAACCATCTGGCCGAGTCACTTTTTCTGTTGTTATGCCGGTATTCGAATAGGAGAATACTTCCTTTTTATACAAATCAACAACAACTTCTTGCTCAACCCTGGAACGCATTGTATTTACGGCATAAGGTGTAAATTCGCGGGTGTCGCCTTCGTATTGAATGATATTTCCCGTATCCGACTCTTGCTTCGGCTCCGTCCAAGACATAGGTATAAAAATACTTGCTCGAATTTTGACAATGTTCGCCATAGCAACCTCCATGGTCTGTAATTGTGTTCGTTCATTCATAATAGCCCAATGCGCTGATTATGCAGGGACAACATATAAAAACCCCGCCTGCTCGGGGAAACAGGCGGGGTTATATCGGAAATGAGGAATAAGTTAGGCTAAGTGACGCTTTGTCGGTTCTGTAAGCTTGTAGCCTACATTACGAATCGTCATGATATATTCAGGGCTGCGTGCGTTTTTCTCCAGCTTATCGCGCAGGTGGCTAATATGCACATCGACGATGCGTGTATCGCCGAGGAAGTGATAGTCCCATACGCCGTGCAGCAGCTGTTGGCGGCTCAATACCTTGCCGCGATGACGGCATAGGAAGACGAGCAGTTCGAACTCCTTCGGAGTTAACTCCACATCCCGGCCTTCCAGCTTCACTTCACGCTGATCCGCCATGACGTGCAGACTGCCGATTTGGTACACCTGTCCTTCATCTACAAGAGGGAGGGAACGGATGCGGCGCATGACAGCCTGAATGCGGGAGATGAGCTCCTGCGGGGAGAACGGCTTCGTCATATAATCGTCAGCGCCATTATCTAATCCATCAATTTTGTCACCTATTTCCTGCATCGCTGTCAGCATAATAACAGGCACCATATTGTTCGCCACGCGCAGCTTGCGGCATACTTCCAATCCATCGCTCTTCGGCAGCATGCGGTCAAGGATAATCAAATCTGGACGGAAAGTGGATAGAACATCAAATACAGCTTCCCCATCATAGACACACAGAACGTCATAGCCAGCCAGCTTCAAATTATATTCAATGAGGGTAGAGATTGAAGGTTCGTCATCGACAACTAAAATTTTGGATTTCAAAATAGTCCCTCCCACAATTCATTTAGTAAGTAATCGGTTGAACGAATTCCTGCATTCGATATCGTACGCCAAATTGTTTACCGATCGAATGTCATATACCAACATTATGAAGGATATTCGTCAGCGGCATATTAAGCAAACGTAAACTGGGTGTAAAAAATAGAGGAACCGATGCTCGGTTCCTCTTCAACATTGCGGATGTATTTCATGCGATCAATGGAGTTTCAATGGATTAATACTCACGTGACGTAGAAAAGCAGCTTAGGCACTTACTTGCTGTTTCGCTTTCTCGTCCTGCTGCTTATGGAAGAACGGCCACCAGTTGGCAGAACCGAACGTCTTGACCATGACGGGTACGAAGAACGGCAGGATGAGGAACGTATACAGTGTAAGTCCGGATAATACGACGGTTGCAATTTGCATCATGGACAGTACGCCTGATGGATAGAAGGAAGCAAATGTTCCTCCTAAGATGATTACGGCAGAAATAATAACCGTCCCCATATTTTTCATCGCGTATAGGATTGCATCCTTCACATCCAGATGCTTATTCTCATTGAAGCGTTCCATCAAGAAGATGCTGTAATCGACGCCAAGTGCCATCAGCATAACAAAGCCGAAGAATGGAGCTGCCCATGTAACCCCGGAGTAATCCAGCATCTTCGTAAAGATCACTTCCGTAATTCCCATCGAAGTGAAGAAGGTAAGCAGCAAGGATGCTACGATATACAGCGGCATAATGATGGATCGGAACAGGACAATCAGGATGAGTAATATACCGATGATCATGTACGTTACGGTTCTCATATAATCTTCACCAGACATTTGCTTCAAGTCGGCAAACGTGCTCGATACACCGCCAACTGCGATCGTCGCCTTTTCCAAGGAAGTTCCCTTCACGCTGCGATCTACAGCTGCTTTCACAGCGTCGATTCGATCAATAGCCGGGGTTCCATATGGATTATCAGCAAAGATGACGTCTAAGGTCATTACACTGTGATCCTCGGATAAGTACATATCGAGCGCCTTGCGGAAGGCGTCATTCGATAATACCTCATCAGGGACGAACCAGCCGCCAAGCTCTTTATCGGGCGCTGTACTTACATTTTGCAAATATCCCTGAGCAGAGTTAAGCCCATCCGATACTTGCGTCAATCCATCGGCTCCATCCTTCAAGCCGGTCGTCAGCTTGCCAATCTGATCCGATAATTGCGAGAAGCCGTCTCCGATCTGTTTTTGGCCAGCTTGAAGTTTATCAAGTCCTGTTATGATGCCAGGTACTTTGCTAATGATTTGGCCTTGGCCATTGGCTGCCTGCTTCAGACCTGACTCTAGCTGCGAGATGCCTGCAATGAGCTGATCGAACCCTGATGCCAGCGCCTTCTGGCCGGTAGTGGCTTGCTCGTAGCCTTGGTTCGCCTGAGCCATGCCTCCGTTTACTTTCGCTAATGTAGATTGCATCTGTCCAAGAGCGCCGGATAATTGGGCTGCCCCTTGCCCAGCAGCGGTTACGGTACCGCGAATTGTCATATAATCAGCGTCTTTCAACAAATCCGGGAAGCGTTCCTCCAAGCTTGCGAATCGGCCCGTTAACGATTGCAGCGACTTGGTCAATTCGCTGAACTGTGTATTCATTAGGCCAACGCCGCTTGTTATTTCAGTAAGACCTTGCCCAATCTGCTTATAGGTATCGAGCAGCTTCTGATGCGCTTGGGCCAGCTTTTGCGCACTCTCCTTGGCCTGCTTCAGACCTTGCTGCAGTTGGCCGGCACCGGCAGAACCATCGCGAATGCCGGATTCAATGCGGCCAAGTCCGTCATTCAACTGCTTGATTCCGGATTTCAGTTCTTGTGTTCCCGCGGTAAGCTGTGCTGCTCCGCTAGCTGCCTCTTTGAGCTTAGGCTCGTTTTTGCTTAATTCGTTGCTTGCTTCGGACAATCCATCTTTAATTTTGGATAATCCGTCATTTCCCTTGGACAGGCCGCTGTCAAGTGTCTTGACCTGTTCGGTAATTTGGAAGTCCTTGATTTCATCGCCTGCAGGTCGGCTAAGGCTGCGAACGCCCGATACACCATCTACCTTAATTAGCTCTCGGCTCATTTTCTCGGCTACGGCCATATATTCGCCCACCTGAAGCGGGGAATAGCTCTTGATGACGACTTGGGTCGGCATGGATTCGCCAGGCTCGAAGCTGTCTGCAATAATATTAAAGGCTTTGACGGAATCGTATTTATCTCCGATTTCCTCCAAGCTGTTAAACGATACTTCACCTTCATAGGATATTAGGAACGGAACAGTGACGGCTGCAACCACGAGCATCGCTGCCAGCGGTCGGCGCAGTGAGAATGAGCCAATGGCACCCCACGAACGGCTTTCTTTATGCTCAATCGATTTCTTCGCTGGCCAGAACAGCTTCTTGCCGAGCACGGCCATGAAGAACGGTACGACCGTTACTAACGCGAGCAGCATGATCGCAATTCCAATGGCAACTGCAACGGCAGAACGATACAAATTGAATTCGGAAAATCCAATCACGGAAAAACCGACAAGTACGGCGATTCCGGAGAAGAGGACTGTTTTGCCGGCAGTACGGTACGTGGCGGCAATCGCATCCCATAGATCGTCGTGCTTAGCGAGCTCTTCCTTATACCGACTGAGGAGCAGGATGCAGTAATCCGTTCCAATTCCGAATAAGACAGCCACCATAAAGATTTGCGTGAACGTCGATAACGGGAATTGGGTGCTTTCGACAAGAAATGCGACAATGGATTGTGAAATGATATAGCTCAGACCGACTGTTAGCAGCGGAATGAAGGCTGCGACGATTGAGCGGAAGACGAAAAATAGGATGGCTAGAATGAATACAACGGTAATCAGTTCCGACTTCTTCAAGCCCTCTTGTGAGCTGACGAGTTGGTCATTTTCAATCAGCTTTTGACCTGTAATGTAGTGCTCAACAGAAGTAGAAGCGAGTTCTTTATTGATTTGATCACGAATCTCTACGGGATTCGCTGTCTCGGTGCTGACTAATAGGGAGGTGAGTACAGTTTTGTTGTCTTTGGAAATTAATTTAGCCTTTAATTCCGACTGTCCGTATGGTTCGAGCATGGAGACGATATGAAGGCTGTTTTTGTTTTGATTGAGCTGTTGAATAGCTTGCTGAATGTCTTTGGTGTCCTTATCAGTCATTCCATTTGGATTATGGAAGACCAGTGCCATACTCGTTTCATGCACATTGCCTTTCGCATTGGACACTTCATCCATGATGCGGATCGCTTCTGCAGAGGAGTAGCCGTCAGGTACGCCAATCGTACCATGCTCCTTCACGAGCTCACTAAGCGACGGTGCTGCTATTGCAAGAATAACAGCAACCGCAATCCAGGCTGCCAATACAGCCCATTTTGCTCTCAGTATCATTCTCATTTTTGATTTTTCCCTTCTTTCATCAAGCGGGCGAGCTTCTCGTACGCTCCGATGAAGGCTTCAACTTCCGTTTCGCTGAAATGAATCAGATAAGAGGCGACAATATCCTGCACCTTTTTGTCCGCATGCTCTAATACAGTTCGTCCTTCCTCCGTTAAGGACAGTACGATTACACGCCGATCCTCCTCAGCAGGCGTCCGTTCAACGTATCCGCGATCGACAAGTCGATTAATAATGGCAGTAATAGAGCTCTTTACGACCTTGAATACTTCAGCCAGATCGGTGGAGGTGCATTGGCCTCGCTGATGGAGTACACACATGATCTGGTATTGGTCGATCGTTAGATGATCTGGAATCGCCTCTCCAATCTCATTAAATAAATGCTTTATTACAGTAAATTCTGCAGCAATATACCGTTCAATAATGGTTTTGGCATCTCGATTCATGAAAATAACTCCCTTGTCATTTATTATGGTTCGATAGTCGAACCATTCGATTGTAGAACTATAATAATTCATGCTAAATTCAGTGTCAATTCGATCGATGTAAATATTGTGTAAAGGTAACTTCGATCCTGATGCGATGGAAGAGGAAGCAAAGCAATAGGCTTGCCTTCTTGGTGTATAATAAAACAATGAAATGTGAGGTGAACATCAGATGGCATTCAACATCGTATTAGTTGAACCAGAAATACCAGCAAACACAGGAAATATTGCGCGTACTTGCGCTGCAACGGGCACCCATCTGCACTTGGTTCGTCCACTCGGGTTCCGAACGGATGATGCAACCTTGAAGCGTGCGGGGCTCGATTATTGGTATGCAGTTACGATTCATTACTATGATTCGTTCCAGGAGCTGCAGGAGAAATATAAGGATGGACGTTTCTTCTACGCGACGAAAAAAGCAGATAACTGCTACAGTTACTTTTCCTTCCAGGATGGGGACTTTTTCGTGTTCGGCAAAGAAACGAAAGGACTTCCTCAGGAAATTATTGATGCGAATCCAGAGACATGCATGCGCATGCCAATGACAGACAAGGTTCGATCGCTCAACTTGTCTAATGCGGCGGCAATTGTCGTGTATGAAGCACTGCGTCAGGCAGACTTCATGAATTTGAGGTAATTAGCACCTAATTACAAGAATTGAATAAAAACGAATTGAATTGACAAATTTCAGCAGGATTTTGGATCGGAGCATCGAAGTAGTAGGGGCAGTAGTTTCGAGGGTAAACAAGAGAGAAGAGTATATACAAGAGAGGTGGAACTGATGAAACCTGCCGGTGTTGTCCGTAAAGTCGATCAATTGGGACGCATTGTACTGCCTAAGTCGCTTAGGAAGCGTTACCAGATGAACGAGGGGGATCCTGTTGAAATTTTAGTTCAAGGAGATCATATTATTCTCGAGCGCTATCGTCCGAAGTGCGTATTCTGCGGTTCAATGGACGGGGTAGCGGATTTTAAGGATCGTTACATATGCACGCAATGCATGCACGAAATGACCCACTTGGCAAGATAGAGAGAAACATGGAAGCGAAGCATCACATTCGGTGGTGCTTCTTTTTTATGGGTTATTTCTATTGTACAAAGATGCTCATGCGTTCACATGTCGGAAGCTTGTCCGCAGGAGTAGAGCATATGATGAAAAAGCCAAGGATAGGGAATTCCCTATCCTTGACATTATGGCTTCCGTTCTGAGCCTTGTTCTATGCAAGTGCAGTAGATTGGCATGCTAGCAGATCAACATGCAGAATATCATTCGTTACAGGGTGACGTTGTATCTCTTGAACCTGTGCCGTAATTGGATTTGCCCCATCAATACTCAACTCCAGCTGGTTGTGAGCCGCATCTCTAACCCATAGGGCGAACGCTTTGGCATCCATGTGAAGGTTCACACTGGCTTGTTGTTGAAGGAGAACGCATGGAATTCTCCCTTCAGAGCGAAGCTGCCGGACTTCGCTTCGTTTTTCAATATTCCGTGTCACTGCTTGAAACTGCTGCATCATCTTTTATACTCTCCCTTATCGCAATTTGTGAGGGCAGCTATGGTTCGTGCTTCCCAGCAGGAACGCTAGCTGTCCGATAAACAACCAATATACAGCTTCTTTGCTCGGAGATATCGCGATTCAAGCGATACCCAGCCGAGTATTTAATCTCAATCACCTGCTCTTCCAGCAGCGTGGCCAAAAAATCATTAGCCTTTTCTTCTGCTGTTGCAGCACTTACATCCACAAACTCTTTAACCTGGATCATTGCATCATTCCTTTCTTCTGCAGACCATTAAATGTAAAAAACCTTACATATGCACGAAGGCACCTCGCCCCATCGGGGGCGAAATGCCTCGTTATTCCTACTGTATCAAGATAGGTAACGGGTGTCAATCGAACCTGAAGTATCCAGATTTAGAAATCGTACATAAAGTCTCATCTTACATAAAGCATTCCAAGAATAAAGCATAAAAAAAGAAGCCTTCCGGATTCGGAAAGCCTCTTCTTCTTACAAGCCGCTCGTCTTATCCTCATTGTAGCCAGCAGTCAGCATAGCCGTAATGAACATGGCGAATACGAGCATAATAATCCAAAATGTTACGGACATGATATGCACACCCCCAATGGATGCTTTTATTATACCCAAAACATACCAAAATGAAAATATGAAAAGCAGGTTGTTGCGCAAGTTGTCACTTAAAGAATAAGAAATGAGTAGGAAGAGAGCGCATCTCACCATCAGATGGCGTATTCACAACCCGGCCATTGAACACAAGTGTCGATGATCCGCCGCCATCCAGGTTGTATGCATCCCTGATACCAAGATTGGCCAGCTTCCGCTGTAATTCTTCCAAGGTTGCTCCTGAACTTCCGCTTTCATTATATCCGTCCACAACTAAAATGAGCAGTTGATCATCCTTGTAATTGCCGATAACCGTGCGCGGGGCCCGTGCAGGAGATGTCTTCCACTTATCAGGGATCGTGAGACTTGCACCATTTTTGAGCAAGGCAGGAACGAACGTTGCCCCATACTTTGGCTGGAGCTTGTCCAATTCTTCCTTCTGATAAAATTTTCCCCCGATCAATCGAGAGTTAACATCCATCCCAACGAAGGACAAATTTTTGAAGCTCGGCTCAAAGGAAGAGATATACTTGCCATTCATGACGGTGGTTCCGAGCGGATAACGCTTGCCTTTGCTTTCTGCATAACCGCCAGCATTAATGCCAGCAACCGCGTTATAGCGCTTCACGGCCTGCATGGTTGTCTCCGAGCCGCCATATTCATCATGGCCAAGTGTCATTCGCATCGCTTTAGGATCCTTCAACTTGACCTTCATTGCATATCCGCGATAGGTTGGCTGATTAATGATATATAGCTCCGCACGCAGCTTCTCACTGTCGATGCGTTCCTGAGGAGTGCCCAGCCGAGCTGTAATCCGTTGATCATAGATTCGCTCCGGACGCTTAGCCTGTTGGCTTGCCGTTAGGACGATGTCATTCATCGTGGTCGTCGTTTGCTTATACAAGGTAGAAATATGACGCACGGATTCAACGGTGTGGACAGCTATCTCCTTAGCCTTATCTAATTGTGAGGATACTCGGGACTGCTTTTCATTGAATGATGCCGGCTCAGCAAGCGGCGCAGTCTCTAATTGAAGCGACACACTTTGCGAAGAAATCAGCATCCATATCATCATGCCAAGAAAGGGTGCGGTAATCATCATGAACATTCGGTTGACTACTTTAACTTGCAACTTCATAAAAACCGCCTCGCTTGTTATTTCAACAAATCCATCTTCTTCTGCAGCGCTGCCAGCTGCTTTTTCACTTCGTTCAATTGAGTATACAGCTTGTTGCTGTTGTCTGTTTTGTTCGAAGTATTATCTTTCGTAAACGTAAGTAGTTCATTGAACGATTGAACTTTGCTTTGCATGGCGTCCATCTTCTTATTTAACTCGCCAAGCTGCTTTTCATAGTCTAATTTGACTTGCTGCAGCTGGGCTTGGGTTTGCACTTGGAGTTCCTGAAGCATCGATTTCTTCATATGGGTGCTGTAGAAGTAGGTAGCAGTTACTCCAATGCCGATCATAATGACCCAGAAAAGGAGAAACCATTTGGCGCTAGCTCCGCTCGTCTTCGTTCGGGAGCGACGTGCACTGTCGCGTTCTGTCTGTGCTGTTGGTTGCATTGAATCACCTCGAAAGAAGTCGAATGGTAAGATAAAAACAATACTCATTCTAGCATGAATTCTATCATTTTTGGTGGTGAAAATGCAAAATTCATACAAATCCTGCATTGAAGTTACAGGAGGGGTTCGATAGAATAAAGGAGGGTTTATGATGAAAAATGTCGATAAATGATACTTCCGTCAGGGGTAAAGAAAAGGGATGGAAAAAATAGATATCATATCAAAATACTTGAAAACGTTTACAAAAATAGGATTAATTGTATTGCTTCTATTACAATGCTGGTTTGTTTTTATTACGGTTCGATATCCGTACCTAGGGCTTCGCGTAGAGATTGAGCAGGGAGAATGGAAAATTGCTGAATTTTCCAATGGCCAATTTGCGAAGCGTCAGCAACTAGAGGTTGGAGATCGCATTGTAAGCATTAACGGCAAGCCGCCGCAAGAGCATCCGACCGTACGTCGATGGCACACCGTTGAACAAGCTGAATATATCGTTATCGATCATCTCGGGCATAGCAGGTTAATCGATATGGCGAATGAACCGCGCCATCCATTTTCCGGTGTGCTGCCTTTCGCAAGTGAATTCATTTTTATTGTGCTTGCAGGATACATATGGTGGAAGAAACGTTCTGCTTTATCCATGAGGATGCTGTGCTGCTTGCTGCTCATTATGATCATCATTTATATGAGTATGGGGGCTACCTTCCGTGGAGATCTGATTGGGCAAATCATTATTTGGTCTGCTGTTGCCTTAATGCCGATCGTACTACTGCACTTCATTGCACAATTTTTCTATGAGAAGGCTGGGATTACATACTCGCGTCGAGGCATTTATTTGTTCTATGGAATCGTCGGCATGTATTTCGTATTGAAATCAACATTCTTGTTGACCGATTATGTGTATGATGTATATCAAATCGATAATTTTGTTGCAGATTGGCTCTTTTTGAGCGGTGTCGCTTACAACTTCTATTGGGTTGCGTCGACCTATTATCGCAATCGTCAAGGTTCCCCTCATATTGCAGCGGTCATTCGTTATGTATGGATATGGATGGGGATTGCGTTTGCACCAATTCTTTTATTGACCTATGTTCCAATGCTGTTCCGGCAGGATCCGCTTGTATCGCCGCTGCTGACGGGGTGGTTCACGCTGCTGATGCCGTTAAGCTTTGTGTACTTGAATCAGTTCCATAAATTATCCGACCTCGAGATCGTAATCAAACGTGTAGTGGCGCTTGTCCTTATTGCGATGGTTCCTGGAGCGCTCGTGGTTGGACTAAATGCGATCATTTTCGTTGAATCGCATACGATTGTACAGCATGTGTTCAGCTTTGGTTTTATTGTTATTTTACTGTCTGTAGTGTTGTACAGCTTCCCTTACTTCAATCGGAAGCTCACGACAGCGATTTTTCCTAGCGATGAGCGGCTGAAGGAGTCTCTGCAATTGATTACGGGTCAATTAACGGCACTTGATACGATGCAGGAATGGGGGAAGGCTATCCTTTATTCCATTATTCAAAATTTGAACGTTCGAGGAGCGGCGCTCGTCATCAAGAACCCTCACAATGATGTGGAACTCTATATTGATGGTGCACTGGATGCAACGGAAGTGGAGCGTCGGGTTCGCTCGGGTCAATTTTCTTCGGAATCGGCTTATTGGTTCGAGGTTGAGCGGCATGATGTGTATATTGCTTATTTGGTAGTCGCACATCGTGAAGATGGGTCAGAGCTGAACATGGAAGAGCAAGAGTGGATTCGCCAATTGATCCGCTATATGAATATCGGCATGAAAAAAGTAATGATGATTCATATGCTGAATACGCAAATCGAACAATTAAAGCAGGAAACCGAGCGGCAGCCTGTGACCCTCCAGTCCTTAACAACAGGACCATGGGTAATCGAGAAAATGTTTGGTTCCATAGAGAAGGATAAAGGGAAGCTGTCTAACATGCTGCAGCATACCGTTATGCGACGTTTGCATGATATTGGGATTCAGCTTGATGCGATCCGAATGAGCACGGAAGCGGATGATGCACGGCAGCAGGCAGTCGAAATTGAAAAGCAGCTGACCGATGTAAATATGAAGCTGCGGCATACCTGCTTGGCACTCGATCCTCAGCTTATGCACACGGCGGGATTCGCCAATGCGGTACGGCAATTTATCGAAGGAGAATGTTCAGAGTGGGCGGAACGGGTGCAGTTCCAGGTTGATCCTGAAGCAGGGATAGACGCACTGTACCCCGTTATGAAGCTCCATGTATTCCGGATGGTGCAGGAGCTGCTGTATAATTCTTTTTACCATGCTTATGCACGCTCGATTGAGCTTCAATTGTACAAGGTAGATGGGCAAATTGTTATTTTGTATGAAGATGATGGAGTCGGCTTTGAAGCGGCAACTGTGTTCAATGAGCGTGCCAAGGTGCGGGGGCTGAAGCTTCTCCGTGCACGTGTATTGCTGGTAAATGGCAGTATGACATGGAAGGCTTCCCCTGGAGAGGGTGTCTGCATTATTATTTCGATTCCATTCCGAACGATAAATGGTTTGCTTCACAGTGGAGAGCCGACTGTTTAGAATGGGTGGATATACCAGAAAAAACATATTCGTGTTGATCGCATAAGGAGTGCCTAATCATCTTATTTATAGTGGTAGGGCACTCCTTATTGTTCGAAATGAGTTATACACATACGTATGATGGCAAGTTAAATGTTACAGTAGCAAGCATAAAGGCATACAAGAATACAAGCATGGAAGGAGATAATGCACGAAAGTTTGCTGTTCCTTAATCGATAGCTAACTAACATGTATTGGGGCATAGATTTCGCTTTCGCTTAAACATATAATTGAAGTAGTGAAACAGCCTGTACGGGTGCTTACACAATGAGAACGATCACTATATAATGTAATTATGATGCCGGATACGCTTACACAGGTGACAAGATTGTGATGACTGCAAATCATACTGACCGTTGCATTAATAATGCGTTGGGTGTATCATTTTTGGAAATAGGAAGGGATGATACGTTATGCAATATAATTTTTCTGCTCGTGTGCGCTCTGTAGAGAGTTCGGTAGTACGCGATATACTTAAACTGACACAAGGCAAGTCGATAATCTCATTTGCTGGTGGATTGCCTGCAGACGAATTGTTCCCGATCGATGCGATTCGTGAAGCTTCTGGGCGTGTATTTAGCCAAGGTCCCCAAGCCTTGCAGTACGGATTGACTGAAGGGGCCGTTGTGCTGCGCGAGAGACTGGCAGCTCGTATGAAGGCGAATCGTGGCATTCAAGCAGAAGTGGATGAGATTCTAGTTACATCAGGCTCTCAGCAAGCGATAGATTTATTCGCAAGAGCGTTGTTGGATCCAGGTGATGTTGTTCTGGTGGAGAACCCAACATATCTTGCATGCCTGCAGGTGCTTGGTTCCTATAATGCCCGCATCATTCCGGTGGAAAGCGATAGCAACGGCATGGTGCCAGAAGATTTGGCTGCTAAGCTGAAAGAGCACAATCCGAAGTTTGTCTATATCGTACCAACGTTCAGCAACCCAACAGGGCGGGTATGGAGCTTGGAACGCAGACAAGCGCTGTTGAATCTGTGCCTTGAGCACGAGGTTCTCGTATTGGAAGATGATCCGTATGGCGACTTGAAGTTTACAGACAATAACGTACCGAATATTGCTTCCTTAGAAGGCAAACCGGAGGAGCGAATCGTTGCATATACGAGCACATTCAGTAAAACGGTTGCCCCAGGTCTGCGTACAGGATGGATCGTTGCTGACAAGCAGGTGATTCGCATGATGGCAAGAGCGAAGCAATCTGCGGATCTTCACTCCAGTGTCCTGGATCAGCTGATCCTAGGCGAGATGCTTCTTCCTGAAGTGTTTGATCTGGATGGACATATTCGCAAGCTGTCTGGAGTATATAAGGAACGCATGGAAACAATGGCGTCCGAGCTGCAGCAAGAAATGTGGAAAGACGCGAAATGGAATACTCCGCAAGGTGGCATGTTCTTCTGGGTAGAGCTTCCAGAAGGTTTGGACGCGCAAGCATTGTTGAAGGTTGCAGTAGAGAAGGGTGTTGCATTTGTTCCGGGAACTTCCTTCTACGCTGGGGAGCCAAATCGCAATACGATGCGTCTCAACTATTCATTCGCGGAGCCTAGCGTAATTCGTACCGGTATGGAGCGCCTGACAGATGCTGCATCCGAATTCCTTGGCCGCTATTCTGGTGTATAAGTCAGTATACTGAAAATTGAATCTTTCGCAGTTGCACAGAAGTGCAGGTGGAAGCAATGGAATAGATAAAAACAAGCATCCCTTTTGAGGTGCTTGTTTTTTTATGGAGTCAGGATAGCGGCTATTTGATACAGAAAGTAAGTGGAATAGGATACTGTCATCAGAATTTGCAACTGTTTTTGATTCTGTTTCTATTTCTGCTCCTGTTCCTGCTTCTGTCCTCGCCCCTTTTCTCTCTTCCGCTGCTTTGGTACACTCTCCCCTTCGCTCAGTTACTGTGGATCGTTGCTGCGATTCCGAATCGTTGTTCTGCGAATTGATCTACTGAGAATTGCTGTTCTGCGAATCGTTGTTGTTCGAATTGATTTACTGTGAATTGCTGTTCTGTAATCGCCGTACTTCGAATTGTTGTACTGCGAATCGTTGTCCCGCAATCGTCGTACCACAAGTCAACTGACCCAAGGGGATAGTGGAACAAAGGGAGGAAAGGACTACATACGTGCTGAAATCATCCATTTATCTTATTACTGAGATAGTCCGGGCAGCTTCGCGATAATGTTTGCATACTGCGTGACGGCCGTTGTCCCTTCAGGTGTAAGTGTGTAAATACCACGGCTTTGGCGCTCGAACCAACCGTAATAGTTTCGTTGCAGTATGCTCGCCGCATCACCAACTCCCGCTCTGCTGCGCACAACAGCAGCTCGAAGAGGGCCCTCCTGCAAGACATTCGCCACGCGCAGTGCCTTCTCGCGATAGGCCGTGACGAGTGGCTGCTTCGTCGTACCGCCAACATTATAGTCACCGCTCCGCGCATGGAATTCACGAACGAGCCGGGATGTTCTGGCCTTGACCGTTTTAACTGGTTTAGGCTTATATAAGCTCCCTTGCTCTGTGCTTGTCCAGCCAGGAGGATGGCATATAGCCTCTACAAATGGCGCCTTGCGTTTGTAGAAGGTGACGAGAAGGAAGCCTATCCCAAGGCGTTCGCACAACTGACGAAGTCCATGAATAGAGTGGCTGCTTCGGGTTGCTTTTTTTTTGGCAACAGCAACGTATACTGTCGAGGACAATTTCATTCGATCTAAGGCCTGCAGCAGCAGTGTAACATTAAAGGAAGATTTCAGTTCTATAATAATGGGCTCTGCTTCTGGTGCACCTGGGCGGATGGCAACCATATCGCAATGGCGAACCTCGCCGCGAACTTGATATCCAATCGCTTCGAA
The DNA here is from genome assembly GCF_050474385.1 of Paenibacillus sp. B1-35. Taxonomy (NCBI): domain Bacteria; kingdom Bacillati; phylum Bacillota; class Bacilli; order Caryophanales; family Paenibacillaceae; genus Paenibacillus; species Paenibacillus sp. B1-35. Next base: position 118,121 of record NZ_JBCHVJ010000006.1, on the reverse strand, counting down.
GTATGCCTTTATAGGGGCATACAGCTCTGATTCCTTGCGGATTGCCCTCGAAAGCTCTGCTTGCTGCTCCTGTTGCTCAAGCCGCCCAGACGACAATGGTTGATTGATGATTAGCTCTGCACTTGACGCTTCGGTCTGCAGATTCTCAGATTTTTTTGCTCTACCGATTCGGGTAGTTGATGCTGTTGATTTGCCCATACCCAAGATATACTCCTTTCCCGATGAAAAAAAGGGGAGCTAAACATCATTATGACTCCTCCTCCCCCTAATTTCCTACTGCTCATTGCTCCATTATATCACGCTCGAGATCTACCTGAGGTTCGGAAGTATATGCAGTAAATTTTCGTGATATTCATAGGCTTGTTCCGCATAGTTATGTAGTACACTAATTTTTTCTCTAAAGTGAGACAGACGCAAAGCGGCGATAATGGCTGAGTTGCAAATCGGGAGCAATGGAGGTTTAAAGGGATGGACATATTCAAACGGATTTCAGAACATCGCGCCGAAAGTGAACAATTGGCCTGGACCGGAACATTCAAACAATATGTCGAGATGCTGCGTCGTGACCCCGCTCCGGCGATGACGGCACATGCGCGCGTGTATGAAATGATTGCGTCGTATGGTGTGGAAGAGGTTAACGGGCAGAAGAGATATAAGTTTTTCGATAAAGAGATTTTCGGTCTCGACCGTGCCATTGAGAAACTGGTGGAAGAATATTTCCACTCAGCTGCCAAGCGGCTTGATGTGCGGAAGCGGATATTGCTCTTGATGGGGCCTGTTAGCGGAGGGAAATCAACGTTGGTCACGATGCTGAAGCGAGGCATGGAGCAGTTCTCCCGAACCGAGCGGGGAGCTATTTATGCAATTAAGGGCTGCCCTATGCATGAAGAGCCGCTGCATTTGATACCGAATGAGCTTCGATCTGAGGTGGAGCGTGAACTGGGCGTCCGCATTGAAGGGAATCTTTGCCCGTCGTGCCAACTGAAATTGAAAACGGAATATGACAATGACATCGAGCAAGTGCTGGTGGAGCGGGTAATTGTATCCGAGGAGAATCGGATCGGGATCGGAACGTTCAGTCCATCAGATCCAAAGTCGCAGGATATAGCGGATTTGACCGGGAGTATTGACTTCTCCACGATAACGGAATACGGTTCCGAATCCGATCCGAGAGCATATCGGTTCGATGGAGAACTGAACAAGGCGAATCGTGGGCTGATGGAATTCCAGGAGATGTTGAAGTGTGATGAGAAGTTTCTATGGAATTTGCTGTCACTTACACAAGAGGGGAATTTTAAGGCGGGGAGATTTGCGTTAATTTCGGCGGACGAACTCATTATCGCACACACGAATGAGGCCGAGTATAAAGGTTTTATCGCCAATAAGAAAAATGAGGCGCTGCAATCTCGTATGATTGTCATGCCGATTCCGTATAACTTGAAGGTATCGCAGGAAGAGCGTATCTATTCCAAGCTGATCGGTCAGAGCGACATGGGGCATGTTCATATAGCACCTCATGCCTTGAAGGCAGCCGCCATTTTCTCTATTTTGACCCGTTTGAAGGAAAGCAAGAAGCAGGGTATGGATTTGGTGAAGAAGATGCGAATGTACGACGGTGAAGAGGTGGAAGGCTATAAGGAAAATGATCTGAAGGAAATGCAAAGTGAATTCACCGAAGAAGGAATGTCAGGCGTAGATCCTCGGTATGTCATTAATCGGATATCGAGTGCGCTTATTAAGCAGAACCTTCAATGCATTAACGCATTAGATGTATTGCGTGCCCTAAAGGATGGATTGGATCAGCATGCTTCAATTACCAAGGAAGAGCGGGAACGCTACCTCAACTACATCTCGATTGCTCGCAAAGAATATGACAGTCTTGCGAAGAAGGAAGTGCAGAAGGCATTCGTCTATTCGTTCGAGGAGTCGGCGAAAACACTGTTCGAGAATTATTTGGACAATATTGAGGCGTTCTGCAATTGGAAGAAGTTACGTGATCCGCTTACAGACGAGGAGCTGGATCCGGATGAGCGGCTGATGCGTTCCATCGAGGAGCAGATTGGCGTATCGGAAAATGCAAAAAAAGCGTTCCGTGAGGAAATTCTCATACGGTTGTCCTCATACTCTCGCAAAGGACGCAAGTTCGACTATAACAGTCATGACCGGCTGCGCGAAGCCGTGGAGAAGAAGCTATTCTCTGATTTGAAGGACATTGTCAAAATTACGACGTCCACGAAAACGCCGGATGAAACGCAGCTGAAACGCATTAATGAGGTCTCGGCCAGACTGATGGAGGAGCACGGCTACTGCCCGGTCTGTGCAAATGAATTGCTTCGTTATGTGGGGAGCTTGCTTAATCGCTAATTTAATGAATAACTGTAACTTTAACCTGCAGCTTAATGCTTGCAGGTTTTTTTATGAGTTCGACTGAGGCAAGAACTGTAAGGCAATGACGAGTGAGGGATGCCGAATTGCACTGTAAATCGAATCTACGAATTGAATAAAACGGTAAAAAGTAGGGTGAAAGGCGAAATTACACTTCTTTCGACATGAATAGACATCTTATTTGTTGTACTTTGTAGAATAATGTTGAAAAATGTTCACAAATATCCTCTTTCATTTCTCTTATTTTCGCGTAAAAAATAAGTAGAAGGAGTGGAGAGATATGGAAGAGAGAGAAACTAGAGCAGGATTGCAATGGAAGAGGCGGAGACACCGCGCACGATTTAGAAAGCCAAGCGATGCCCCATTGCTCAGTGTGTATACGGATTGTTCCGCACCATTTTATGTAACAGAAATTGAGCCGTGGGAGCGGGAAGAACGGTGTCAGATTACACCGGATGAGTGCATTATGGACGATGAATATTACTATATACACAGCAGATTGACCGTCCCGTTCCGCAATGGAAGAGGGCAAGTGAGTTGGGACGTATGGGTTCAAATTGAGCCGGAGCATGCGCAGCATTCTTCGTCCAGCAAGGTGCGCCATGTGAAGGGCCGCTTATCTTCCGCAATTCCTGGTTACCCAGACACGCTGACCTTGCCTGTGCAATTGACATTCCAAGGCTCATCGAACCTGCCAGAGGCGCATCTTGGCGAGACCGAGCATCCGCTCTATGATGAGCAGCGGGATGGTCTATCGTTCCAACGCTGGCTGGAATTGCGTCCGCTGCATAGCCAGTATCATCAACTGTCAGATGCCCGTTAGAGGAGCAGCAGCACAACAAGTAGAATGTCACTTACCTAACTGAAAACCTATACCGTGCATTCATACAACAAGGCACCTGATCTTTTGCTTTTGCAAATAAGATAAGGTGCCTTGCTGTCGTTTATATATAACAATTTGTTCGAAGCCAGCTTTATTGTTGTGGCTGCTGCTTTCCTAGCACGTAAGCTGCAATAAATCCGAGTATCATCGTAATAACGCTCACAGCCAACGTTCCAAGCGAGCCATTAAGCCCAGGATAGACCACGACTAACGAGCCGACCACCATCCCAATAATAATGGCATACATAATAGACGGGAATTTGGCAAGCAAGAATCGGATGAACTTGGTGCTGACAACAAATCCGACTATGACACCCGCACCAATAATGGCAATGAGCGGCAAGTTCAGCGTAGACAAGGCGTGAATAGCCGTCGGATATGCGCCAAGCAGAAGCAATACGAACGATCCGCTTACACCAGGCAGTATCATCGCCATGCTGCCAAGCCATCCAGCGAAAAATAGAAATATACCAGACGATGCAGTAAGCTCGATAATTGTGTTGTGATCGTCTGGTTTGAAAAATGCAGTACCCGCCACGGCCGCAGCTGCAATAAGCAGTAAAATATAGTGGATAGGCTTAAAGTTACGGGATCCATCAGCTTCTCTCCATAAAAACGGCAATATACCAACGATTAGTCCAAGGAAAAAGAAGAAGGTTGGCTGAGGATGTTCCGCCAAAAGCCATTTCATCACTTTGCTAAGCAGCAAAATAGCTGAACCAACACCGATACCAAGCGGGATAAGGAAGCCAAGATGCTTCTTCCATTCCCGGCTGAAGAACCCGCTGATCGAGGCGATCAGTTTCTCATAAAATCCGAGTACAACCGCAATTGTACCACCGCTTACTCCGGGAATTAGGTCACTTGCCCCTATTAGAATCCCGCGAATAATATTTTTCCACTCAAACACGTATCTATCTCCTTTTCTAGTACTTATCACTCCATTGTACATAAAAAGGACGCCGAGTCCAAACGAAGGGTGACTCCTATTAGAAAACTTTACTTGAGTTAATTTAAATACTTAGGTATATTTATTGTATTGCCGGCAAGAAAGGATTGAACTACCCGATGGGGATGACGAATATCCCGCTGAGAGAGCGGAAAAAAGCGAAAATTAAAGTCGCTCTATATGAAGCTTGTTTAGATATGAGCATAGAGCAATCATTTCGCGACATGAAGGTGGAAGAAATTTGCGCTCGAGCAGAAGTGTCGAAGGTTACCTTTTTTAAATGTTTTCCGAAAAAGGAAGATGTGCTTGTTTATTACATGTGTGTCTGGTTGACGAAGCGTTGGCTGGAAATTGATGAGCAAGGTCTTCAAGGATGGGAAGCAGCGAAGCATTTATTCGCCTGCGTAGCAGAAGATGACCGTCAAAGGCCAGGTATTATGCTTCGCTTAGTTGGACTGCTCGCTGAAGAGAAAATGCATCCATCTATGCCCCTTTTGTCGGATGCAGAGATATCTCTGCTTTTTCCGGAAAAAGAACAGCAGGCCCGGGAGATAGATCCGAATTTATATATTCTCATGAAGCGGATTGCGGAGGAGGCGATTTCAAAAGGAGAAGCCACGGAACGTTACAGTATCAAGCAGATGACGGAAATGTTGTTTACGATTTTTTATGGAGGGTATTTAACAGCCCATCTCATGATGAGGAGTCATGAGATTATGGCTTGTTATATGGAGCATTTAGAGGTTCTTGCTAAATAGGGGGGGAGAGAATATGGGGATTCATGTAGGTCGTTTTGCTGCAAGGATGGAAGGATCGTTCGTCGTATTCATTATTGGAATGCGGGTCAACCGCTGGTTTGCCATTCATAAATGGCTTCCGGTCATGCAAGCAATGCCGCGCATGATGAAGGAGCTGTATCAGGATAAGGAGCACGGATTTTTGCATGCTGAATATTTTATAGGTCGAAATGGTCCGATGCTGGTGCAGTACTGGCGATCCTTCGATCACTTGGAGCAGTATGCCAAAAAGGGATTCCATAAGGAAACATGGCGCAAATTCCATCAGACAGGCAAGGGTGGGAAGGTCGGTATTTTTCATGAAACCTATCGCATTGAACCTGGGCAGTACGAAGCGGTATACAATCATATGCCAGCATTTGGGCTAGGAAAGGCAGGCCAGCTTATACCAGCGGATGGGGAATATCATGGAGCTCGCCAGCGTATGAGCCAACCACGCGAAAAGAAATAAGTGCGTAAGAAAGACGCCGTATAAAATTTAGTATGAAATACATAATTGTTCCTCCTGTTCACATACTAACATCGTGCGCCGTGAAGATGAGAACGGCATGCGGATAAGATGAGAACGTATAGGAGGAATAGGCAAATGTCGAACGAATACTACTTGCGTCAGCCAGGTCAACAGCAATTTCGGGATTTGGAGCAGCAAGTGAACGCAAGAACGTCCAACCCGGTATCTTATACAAGCGATAGCAGCAACAGCTATGGTACGGGAACTACTTCGGGTTACGGAATGAGCAACTATGCGGGGACAGGAAACTATGGAACGTTAAGTGGTGGCGTGGCTAGAAATAGCTCACAACAGTCGACTGGATATGTACATAGTTATACTGCGCAAGATTCGCAACAAAGCGTGGTTCCAAATAATTTTCAAACAAGTGGTTATGTTGGCAGCATTACAGCGCAAACGCATGGGGCGCATCAAAATGTAGTGCCGAACAGCTTCCAGCCAACAGGCCAAGTGCAAAGCATTACAGCGCAAACGCATGGAGCGCATCAAAATGTAGTGCCGAACAGCTTCCAGCCAACAGGCCAAGTGCAAAGCATTACAGCGCAAACGCATGGAGCGCATCAAAATGTAGTGCCGAACAGCTTCCAGCCAACAGGTCAAGTGCAAAGCATTACAGCGCAAACGCATGGAGCGCATCAAAATGTAGTGCCAAACAGCTTCCAGCCAACAGGTCAAGTACAAAGTATTACAGCACAGACGCATGGAGCGCATCAAAATGTAGTGCCGAACAGCTTCCAGCCAACAGGTCAAGTGCAAAGCATTACAGCGCAAACGCATGGAGCGCATCAAAATGTAGTGCCAAACAGCTTCCAGCCAACAGGCCAAGTGCAAAGCATTACAGCGCAAACGCATGGAGCGCATCAAAATGTAGTGCCGAACAGCTTCCAGCCAACAGGTCAAGTGCAAAGCATTACAGCGCAAACGCATGGAGCGCATCAAAATGTAGTGCCGAACAGCTTCCAGCCAACAGGTCAAGTACAAAGCATTACAGCACAAACGCATGGAGCGCATCAAAATGTAGTGCCAAACAGCTTCCAGCCAACAGGCCAAGTGCAAAGCATTACAGCGCAAACGCATGGAGCGCATCAAAATGTAGTGCCGAATAGCTTCCAGCCAACAGGCCAAGTGCAAAGCATTACAGCGCAAACGCATGGAGCACAACAAAACGTGGTTCCGACTCAATACCAATCCAGAGGCCCAGTAGGCAGCATTACAGCTTCCACTCAGGAAGCTGCGAATGAGTATAGCTCATCGAGCATTGTCCAAAGCGTTTCCGATCAATCGTACACTTCGTAATAAGCAAGAAAGACGGTTCAGAAATGAGCCGTCTTTCTTTATGTAAATGTATGTATATGAAGTTATTTATATATAACTATTTACATTGACTGAGATGTTGTTATAATAGTTGTTATGACAAATTATTAGTTGTTGTAACAACTAATTCAAACGCAAGTGAATGGTTAGGAGGAACATAACATCATGATATTGCATTTGGAACGTAGGGTAGGGTATATGCTCGGTCAAACCCACAGAAGGCTATGTGCAGAGTTAGGGGCACGATTCCGTCCATATGATATGACGATTGAGCAGTGGGGAGTGCTGATCCGACTCATTGAAGAGGAAGGCATTACGCAAAAGAAATTAGCAGAACGATGCGGCAAAGATCAGCCGACTTTAACGCGAATTATACAGTTATTGATGCGCAAAGGCTGGGTAGAACGAGCGATCTGTAAGCAGGATCGACGTGCATATCGATTAGCAGCTACCCCTGCTGGCCGAAGTGTTGTGGAGCAGCTTGTGCCGATCGAGCAGGAATGCATCGCACAAGTAATGGCGGGGTTCACAAGTGAAGAGGAGCAGCGATTGCTGGAGTCTCTGCAGCGAATCCAGAATAACGCAGCATTGGCGGAGAAGGAACGCTTGACCGCTTCCAGTAACGAAAGCGGTGAGGATAGATGAGGGCAAATATTGAAAAATGTAATCCCCAGAGCGAGGAAAGGCAGCCCTTATGGACAAAGTCCTTTATTGTGTTAGCCGGATCGAATTTTCTAGTGTCGTTGAATCTGCTGATGATTACCCCAGCTCTTCCAGCTTATGTGAAGGAAGCTTATCAAGCAGACAGCATGACCGTAAGCTTCGTCGTGAGCTTATTTGCGTTATCGGCTATCGTAACCCGCTTGTTCGCAGGGCGATTTTTTGATCGATTCCAAGCAATGAGCATATTGATTGTAGGCCTGCTCATTTATGCGTTGTCGACGGGTGCCTATGCATTTGTTCCATCCTTAGCCTTGTTCATGTTAGTTCGCATGATTTACGGCGCTGGATTTGGCATTGCGAGCACCGCACTAGGAACGCTGGCCACTCGCATTATTCCGCCACGCCGAATAGGTGAAGGAATGGGTTACTATGGCCTATCCAATAGCCTATCGATGGCAATTGCTCCAATTATCGGCTTGTGGCTGCTGCAAAGCTTCGGGTATGAGTACTTAATTGGAACGACGTTTGTACTAATCATTATTATTTTTCCAATGCTGCCCTTGTTGAAGAACAGAAAAACAGCAAAGAGCCATGCAACGGTTCGAGCGACAGGTTCATGGATTGACCGAAGGGCATTGCTGCCGTGTATTCTTAACTTTCTAGTCACAATAACATACGGAGGCATATTGTCATTCATCACGATGTTCGGTCAAGAGAAGGGGATTGGCCATGTAAGTCTTTTCTTCTTATTCAATGCTATTTCGATATTGGTTGTTCGTACGTTTGCTGGCAAACTGTATGACAGTAAGGGCCATATTGCAGTGGTACCTGCGGGAGGAATTGTTTTGGCTGTCTCGCTTGTCGTTCTAGCTTACAGTACATCCACTTGGATGCTCTGTGCTGCCGCTATCCTATATGGACTTGGTTATGGAAGCCTTCAGCCGGCATTTCAAGCATGGGCTGTTCAGCGAGTGCCTGCCGATCGACATGCTGCTGCTACAGGGATGTTCTATAACTCCATCGACCTAGGTGTTGCGATTGGCTCATTAGCGCTCGGGGCAATTGCTTCTGTAACGACGTATAGCAACACATATCTGGTGTCTTCCATGTCCGCTGTAATCTTGCTTCTTATTTATATGTCCGTAGTGATACGTGATCGGGCTTCACAGTTTGGTGGAAAGGAAAGCACTGATGGTACCTCCATAAGTGCAGCAAAATAACAATTAAAGATTCTCAAATGGTTCATTGCTTTGGTCGTGAAAATAAATTTAACTCATTTACTTGACAAAAGTAAGTATGGAGTTTATTATACTTACATAAAGTAAGTAAATGTTATTAAATAGGCGGACAATGCTGAGTCAACATCAACAATTTGCCGCATGCTATGAGTTGTCTTATCGGAATGAGCATGTATCCGTAAGTTAACGAAACAAATCCATTTTGAGGTGAACTGATGAAAAAGGTACTTGTTATTAACTCCAATCCAAAACCAACTGAATTGTCTTTCGGTCTTCGTCTTGGTGAGCACTATTTGGCTGCTCTTCAAGCAGAAGCTAATGTTCAAGTCGAACGCGTAAATTTGTATGAAGAAAACATTCCATTGATCGACGGCACAGTATTGGATGCTTGGGGTAAAGCTGGAGCAGGCGAAGCTTTGTCTGCTGAACAAACAAACACATTGGGCCGCATGAATGAGATTTTGGAGCAATTTATTGCAGCAGATGTTGTTGTATTCATTACTCCAATGTGGAACTTGAGCTATCCGCCGCTTCTTAAAGCATATATCGATAACGTGATTATCGCTGGCCGTACATTCAAGTACACAGCAGAAGGCCCACAAGGCTTGCTCGGAGGCAAGAAAGTGGTACACATCGAAGCGCGCGGCGGCGTATACTCCGAAGGTCCTACAGTTGGTCTTCGCTTCGCAGACACTTATCTGCAAGCGATCATGGGCTTCATCGGCATTAGCGATTACGAAAATATCGTTGTAGAAGGCATGGCTGCGACACCTGATCGTGCAGAAGAAATTCTTGCTTCCGCGAAGCAACGTGCTGAGCAAAGCGCTAAAAGCTTGGCAGCATCTATGAAATAAATAAATTGTAACAAATGATGAAAGTTCGCACTTCACTATAAGTCGGCTCCAATTGGAGCCGGCTTATTTTTCGTTGTCACCAAATGGGCTCTTGCACATATGATGGTATCGAGTGACAGGAGGAAGGAGGTTGCAGATGGCGGTCATTAAGGTGAATTCAGAAGATGTCAGGCTCCTTGCACGCTTATGCGGGCTGAAGCAGAAGATGAGGGGGAGCCTGGCATGCTCACGGTAGGCAATGTCGGGTAAACCGAATCCGTGGGGACTGCTTAGATTTCCAGGATATTCGCTCAATGAGGGATATGGTATCAAAATCCAGGGGATTGAGGCTGCGCAGAAGGGTTATTCCGATCAGCGTGCCCGTGATGCCGATATTCGGTTGGCGCAGCGAGCGATTAATGGAAACGCACCTGGCCTGCTTCATAATGCACTATGTTCTTCAGACCAGTTGGAGATTGCCCGGATACGTGGTTCAATCAACAAAATTCAGGTCGCTATAGGGCACATAGTTTCTTTTCTCCATCTGGAGACGACTGTCCAGAAGTATACAGTGGGCAATGGTTAGTCATTATAAAATCAGTCCATGTAGAGACTGTAAAGGAGAGAGTGTTGCATGAATTACATGAGTTATGGTAATCCAACTCCAAACCAATCCGATTTTCATTCGATTTCTCCAATGAGCATGTCAAAAGGCGGGTCTTGCTGCGGCTCAACAGCTCCGACTAGCCCAACACCGACACCATATCCTGCTCCGTGGACGCAAGGTGTAACGATGCAGCATATGGCAATGCACCACCCTACTGCAAATCAGCCTATGGCGATGCAGCCGATGGGAATGCAGCCCATGTCAATGCAGCCTATGGCCATGCAACAGCCTATGTCAATGCAGCAGCCTATGGCGATGCAACAGCCTACGACAATGCAACAACCAATTGCTATGCAGCAAGCTACACCGCCTATGGTTTCCAGCGGAGATTTGATGACACCTTCCGGCACAATTACGGGGCTTCCTCAAGAGCAATCTTTCATCGAAAATATTTTACGTTTGAACATTGGCAAGGTCGGGACGTTCTATATGACATATGAGAACAACTCGGAATGGAACGCTAAGATATTCCGTGGAAAAATTGAGGCTGCTGGCCGTGACCATCTCATTATTAGCGATCCAAGAACAGGTCAGCGCATTATGCTGTTGATGGTTAACTTCGATTATGCCACATTTGATGAGCCTCTTAACTATCAGTATCCTTTCCGTGAGACTGAATCCACAGAAGAGCAATAATCAATGAATAGAAGGTAAATCCGCCAGCAAGCCGCCGCCTCTCAGAGGGACTGGGCGGCTCTTTGCTTTCTATTCACAAAACATCCAACTTCCGTTAAATCTCTGATGAGGATGAAGCGTTATAATCCGAAGGAAAGGAGAGAAAAATAAAATATCCGAAGGAAAGGAGGAAAAATAAAGAATGCAGAATGCTGCTTACAAGATCATGATCTTAACGTCCCGATTCGGGGAGGGGCATTGGATGGTTACACACGCACTCAAAGGTCAGTTGGAAAGGCTGGGGGCGCAGGTTATCGTTGTAGATTTAATGGCAGAGGCGCATCCGATGATGGATGCGATGTTTCGTTTTTTATTTGTGCAAAGTCAGACGTTGTCGCAATACGGCATTCATTATTATGGATGGAGCTACTATTCAACCCGTCGAATAGAACGAACACATCCTCTTGTACGAACTGGCTTTACGCTAGGCAAGCGAAAACTCAAGCAGCTTCTGGTGGAGCATCGGCCAGATGGCATTATTAGTACTTTTCCCTATTTTGATGTATCCTCTGTTGTCCGCAAAATGAACAAGCATATCCCTACGTTTACAGTAATAACTGATTATGATCTGCATCATCGCTGGATATTGTCCACAACGGATCGGTACTACGTCGCTACGGACGATCTAGCTGAACAAATGATTCTCTCAGGCATCTCTCCAGAGCTTGTGCATGTAAGTGGGATTCCCATTCGCGATGAATTTGAGATGCAGCCAGCAGCCTCGAACAAGCAGCATTTTCTTTGTTCTAGCCATTTGAAATCAGAAGCTATGTTCCGTAAATATGGATTAAATTCGAATCTTCGCACCACTTTAATCATGTCAGGTGGACTCGGAACTCAGGCGTTATCGAATCGATTTCTTCGCTTGCTTGAAAGAATACCGAATCATCAGACTGCGATCGTATGCGGCAGAAATGAACGCCGGGAATCAGAGCTTCGGGCGAAGTTTATCTATGCTGGGAATGTCCATATATTCGGCTATGTGACAGCAATTCACGAGCTTATGTCTTGCGCCGATGCGATGGTGACGAAGGCAGGAGGCGTTACGTTGACCGAAGCACTTGCCCTGCAGGTTCCGCTATTTATTGCACGTCCCCAACCGGGTCAAGAGCGAGAGAATGCTCGATATTTCGCCCGACATGGGGCAGCCCTTGTTGCGCGGCAAGATATAGAGCTGGCGATAAGATTGTGCGATGCGTACAATCAGCCTTCACTGCTAGAAACGATGAAACGCAGTATGGCGAGTCTAACGCACCCGCATGCTGCACAGCGGATCGCAGTTGACATCCTGGATACGATTACGACGGAACGGCCGTACTCATTCTTGTTTGCGGGCAAGCCAATGCTTAGCCGCAATGGTCAATAAAGCTACACATACAAGCAGCGAAGAAACGGCGAACGCGGCAGAAAATTGATATTCGTTATATAGAATTTCAATATGGAGCGGCATCGTGTTCGTCTCGCCTCGTATATGACCCGATACGACGGATACTGCTCCAAATTCCCCCATTGCCCTTGCATTGCAAATGATTATACCGTACAACAGCCCCCATTTTATGTTCGGCAACGTTACGCGCCAGAACATGCGCCATCCACTAGCTCCTAAGGTTGCGGCTGCCTCTTCTTCCTGTATGCCCTGCGTCTGCATAAGCGGGATGAGTTCTCTTGCCACGAAGGGAAATGTAACAAATAGAGTAGCTAGCACAATGCCAGGCAGCGCAAATACGATCCGAATGTTATGATCATCCAGCCATTCACCGAACCACCCGTTAGCGCCAAAGATCAGAATAAATAAAAAACCTGCAATGACAGGCGATATAGAGAAGGGGAGATCCATTAAGGTAATAAGCCATTGTTTGCCGCGAAAGGAGAACTTGGTTATGCACCAAGCTGCAGCTAGACCGAATAGGGCATTCAAGGGCACAGTAATTGCCGCAGTGAACAGCGTAAGCTGGATAGCTTGCAAGGCATCCGGATCAAGAAGTGCTGCCAAATAGACATCCGCACCTCGCTTGAAGGCTTGCACGTATACAGCCGCTAATGGGAGTAGCAGGACGAGACTAATAAAACCAAGTGCAATCACAATAAGTGTATATCGGACGACGGGTGATTCCGTGGTGCAGTTGTTAGTTTGAGAGGCTGACGGTAGGCGATGATTGCGATGCGACTCCAATTCCTGCAGGAGTTTGGGCTGAGACTTGGAATGGCCGTGCAGCAAGGGAATATGCGTCATTCAGATGTTCTCCTCCTTAGGAAATAGATTTATGAAATAAGACAGATCTGGGTAATTTGTTCTAGCTGAAAGTTCGAGCGCTCATCCGCCATTGAATCAGATTGATCAGGAAGAGGAGGATGAAGGAAATGACCAGTAAAATAAGCGCGATTGCAGTGGCTGCGGCATAGTCGTATTGTTCCAGCTTCGTCATAATGAGCAGCGGAGCAATCTCGGTCTTATACGGCATATTGCCGGATATGAATACGACAGAACCATATTCGCCAATTCCTCGCGCGAAGGCGAGCGCAAAGCCTGTCAGCAGCGGTGGAACCAACTCGGGAAGAATAATTTTCATAAATACGGAGGAGCGCTTGGCGCCTAATGTGGCAGCTGCTTCTTCGACTTCTGTACCCCATTGTTCCAGAACAGGCTGAACCGTGCGAACGACGAAGGGAAATCCAATAAAGGTAAGTGCTATCATAATGCCAAGCAGTGAATAAGCGCTGTGAATGCCGAGTGGGTACAGCAGTTGGCCAACCCAACCGTTCTCCGCGTAAATGGATGTAAGAGCAATGCCTGCTACTGCGGTAGGCAGCGCGAACGGCAGGTCAATCAGTCCGTCGATCCACCGTTTTCCGGGAAATGAATAGCGGACAAGCACCCAAGCGACGATGAGCCCAAATCCAACATTCAAGAGCCCCGCGGCAAAGGAAACGATAAAGCTGATTCGATAAGCAGCGATGACGCGCTCATCAAGAATCGTGTTCCAAAACTCATTCCAGCTCAGTTCCGATGTTTTCAAGACAATCGCTGATAATGGGATAAGCACAATAAGGGACATATACAGTAAAGTATAACCCAATGTAAAACGGAAGCCGGGAAGCACGGAGTAGGGGCGCTTCCGCGGCGGTTCTGGAGAGCGGCTCAGGGCGGTGGAGTGTGAGGTCATGATTACCGTGCTCCCTTCTACTTTTTATAGATTTGATCGAATAATGCTCCATCCGCGAAGTGCTTTTGATGTGCCTCTTCCCAACCGCCAAAGTCATCTTGCATGGTCAACAGCTTCAACTCTGGGAACTGAGACGTATGCTTGGCAGCAACAGCCTCAAGCCGTGGACGATAATAATGCTTCGCAGCGATCTCTTGTCCTTCCTCTGAATAGAGATACGTTAAGTATGCCTCTGCAACTTTACGTGTTCCTCGCTTATCGACGGTTTTGTCGACGACAGATACAGGCGGCTCTGCCAACACACTCAGCTTCGGCACCACGATTTCGAATTTGTCCTGCCCCAGCTCGTTCGTGGCCAGAAATGCTTCGTTTTCCCATGAGATGAGAACATCGCCAATCCCTCGTTCGACGAAGGTGGTTGTTGCCCCGCGCGCTCCCGAATCCAATACAGGGACATTGGCATATAGAGCTGAGAGAAATTGCTTCGCCTTTTTTTCATCCTGATTGTTCTCTGACAACGCATAGCCCCATGCAGCAAGATAGTTCCAACGTGCTCCTCCGGAAGTCTTGGGGTTCGGCGTGATTACTTGAATACCGGGCTTGATTAAATCATCCCAATCATGAATTTCCTTCGGATTGCCCTTACGCACCAGAAATACAATCGTGGAGTAATACGGGGCGCTATTATGCCCAAATTGGGACTGCCAGCCGTCCTGGATTAGGCCAGCCTTGCGAATTGCATCGATATCGTACGCGAGCGCCAAGGTTACGACATCGGCCTTTAAGCCGTCGATGACAGCACGAGCCTGCTTGCCGCTGCCGCCATGAGATTGCTTTATGACGACATTTTGTCCAGCGACCTCCTTCCAATGTGCAGCAAAAGCTTTATTGAAGTCTGCGTACAACTCGCGAGTCGGATCGTAGGATACGTTCTGCAGTTCAACCGTCTCCTCGGAGGCAGGCTGCTTGGCGCCTTCCGCTGCTTCCGGCTTGCCTGCTTCTGTTCGGCCGCAGGAGGCGAGAAAGGCTAGCGTCAATACGGACAGCATGATTACGAAGCGCACCGGCAATCGTTGTGTCTTCATCGAGAATGCCTCCTTCCCTTCGTACTTTCCAGCTCGAAGCGGGTGCGTTCTGTACGTTCCATTTGTACAATGTGGCCGTCATGAATCGTAATGGTCAGTGATCCGTAGTTTAAGCCTTTCAATTGTTCTGCGATGCGATCCAGCCATTTCGGATGGATGCTGTTCAATTCAAGCTGCGATGGTTGACTGTTCATGCATGTTCCTCCCTTATCGTTGTAATAAATACAAAAAACCGAAGACACCCCTAATCATGCAGTTAGGTATGCGTCTCCGGTGATCCGGTCGACTGAAATCATAAGTCGTCGTTGTTGGGAATTATTATATTTCCTATAAGATAACTGAGGTATTGGTGTTATGGCAGTATGTTATCAGCATCCGATTGGGAAGTCAATGCAGTAGTCTACTTATTTCCAAAGTTATATGAAGTTCTTCAGATGTGCCGGGTGCAACGATGTTGTACGCATTTGCCATATCTTTGTAAGGAGATCCGACATGATGGTTTGCACCAGACTGCGGTTTAATACTATACTAAAATGGATGAATCAATCTGCTTGGCGGTGCCTAGAGCGATTCAAGAAGATGGAGCGGATAGGTCGGATTAATGACCGAGTTCGTTACAGGGATGAAGGAGGCAATGAACATGCAAATTACGTTGAATAATGGCTTGAGCATGCCGCAGCTAGGACTTGGGGTATGGCGCGTAGAGGAAGGACAGCAGGTGAAGGATGCGGTGAAGACTGCATTGCAAACAGGCTATCGCTTGATTGATACGGCCGCTATCTACAAGAATGAAGCAGGCGTTGGCGAAGCGATTCAAGAGTCAGGCGTGAAGCGCGAAGATATATTCTTGACAACGAAGGTATGGAATTCTGATCAAGGATACGATGCTACCCTGAAGGCATTTGAAGAGAGCTTACATAAGTTGGGGACAGACTATCTTGATTTGTATTTGATTCATTGGCCAGTACCTTCTCAAGATTTGTATGTAGATACGTACAAAGCGTTGGAGAAGCTGTATGCAGACGGTCGCGTACGTTCGATCGGTGTATCCAACTTCCATGTTCCGCATTTGGAACGCCTCATGCAGGAGTGCAGCGTGAAGCCGGTTGTGAACCAGGTGGAATGCCATCCTCGCTTGGCTCAGAACGAACTCCGTGAATTTTGCCAACGCCATGATATCTATTTGGAGGCTTGGAGCCCTCTTATGCAGGGCGGAGACATTTTGCAGAACGAAAAAATCACAGCAATTGCTGCCGCACACGGCAAAACACCAGCTCAAGTCGTGATACGCTGGCACTTGCAGCACGGACATGTCGTGATTCCAAAATCAATTACACCGTCGCGCATCCGCGAGAACTTCGACGTATTTGATTTTGAGTTAAGCAGCACGGAGCTGAGCAGCATTGATGCACTGAATGAGGACAAGCGAGTGGGCCCGAATCCGGATGAGTTTGCAGTTTTGTAAAAGCTAAAAGCAATCACACTGAGACGGAATCATAGATATAACATTTAAATAAAACACGGTTTGCCCCATATGTTGGGACAAACCGTGTTTTATTTGTCTTCTTCGTCCTTATTCCAATTGGCAAGCGCTGCGAAAGGATTGTCTCGCTCTTCGTCGCCTGTATCGTCCCGGTATACGACATTGCTTTCATAGCTTGGATGCTCTTGAACTTCATTGCGAGTCAGTTGTATGTGTTCCTGCATGCGGATATATATGAGTGCCGTGTTGTAGGCATCATCCAGCGCCCGATGCTGATTACCGACGAACGGGACGTCCAATGCCTCCAGCGCAGACTTGAGTCCAATTTGCTGGTTATGCTCACGCTTCATAGCGGTCGATACTTGCTTCTGCAAATTGTTATGGTTGCGCAGCCAGTGCAAAGGAATCTTCTTCTGGCGGCATTCTTTAAGAAATTGTGTTTTGTCATCAGGGCCCCAGGAGCAGAGTGCATAGTCATCTGTATCGATCCATGCGATGAATTGATCCAGTACATCCTGCAGGGTTGATGCGTTTGTAATATCCTCTTGTGTAATACCTGTAAAATTAACCGTATCTTCCGTCAACTTTGGGGAAAGAGTCGGTTTGACGAAGGCTTGAAACGTATCGGCAATGACGAATTTATCGTCGCTCTCCGTTACCTTAACCGCTCCAATTTCAATGATTTCGGCAAACGCCCCTTTTTTACGCTTCACGGTCATTTCCAAATCATAAATAATTGCTAACATGATGCCGCTCCTATCCTTTTTGACAGCGTATGATGGTTCTATTGTAACACAAGTTGCGCCGGTCGTTGGAGGAACTACTTGGATTCCACTGTCGCCCGGAGGGGAAGCAATTGATTGACATCGTGAACGATGCTTACTACAATGGAGTTGCATAAATAGAACGGTATGCACCAAACTCTGTTCGCAGCCCCGGCAGCGGAGAGAGAGGCGAAATTTTGCAAAGGCGTGTGAATGGCCGCGTTCTCAGGTATAACGTACTGACTCGTAATGCCATAGCCCGATCCCTTTGGTTTCGTTCGCCCCCTGCCAATAGCGCAGGGGGCTTTTTTGCGTGCATATAGTGAGAGGAGCCTAACATCATTATGAAATTGCTTCAGTATGCACTTCTTGTATTCCTTGGTGCTTGCAGCTATGGAACCTTATCATCGATCATGAAGCTGGGAATCAGAGAAGGATTTACTGTTCCAGAAATTGTAGGGGGACAATATTTCTTTGGATGGCTAATGCTAGTTGGAATGGCATTACTTTTCTCACGGTATAAGCTTCGTTGGAAGCAAGCAGCGGTTTTGCTGGCTTGTGGTTTGTCTGTTAGCTGCACATCAATTACGTACGGTCTTGCCGTCGGGGAATTGCCAGCATCTATCGCTGTTGTATTTCTATTTCAATTTACATGGATTGGTGTATTGCTTGAGTCTATTGTTACGCGGACACGCCCTGAGCGCATGAAGGTCATTTCGGTTGTCATTTTGCTTGTGGGAACTGTCTTCGCGGGAGGTTTGGCTGATCATGGACTGTCTGGGCTGAGCTGGAAAGGGGCGATATTCGGAATGATTTCCGCGATCTCCTTTGCCGTTTATATTTTCGTAAGTGGAAGGGTTGCAACCGATGTACCAATTTTAACGAAAAGCCTGTCGATGATTACTGGAGCGATGCTGGTTGTATTCGTTATGTTTCCTCCAGCCTTCATTTTTGACGGCACCCTGAGCAGTGGCCTGTGGAAGTTCGGCCTGCCAATGGGCTTGCTCGGCATTATTATTCCGGTCATCTTTTTCGGAATCGGAGTTCCGAAGATTGGATCTGGACTAGGAACCATATTGGGAGCGGCTGAACTGCCTGCGGCGGTAATTATGTCTGTACTTGTTCTTAGGGAGCAGGTAACCGTATTGCAGTGGGCAGGGATCGTGCTTATTTTTGCAGGTATTTGTTTGCCGCAGTTGACGCTATTCCAACAGAAAAGATTGAATACCGAAGACGTGACAGAACGTGCAGGCGCATAATTAGGAAGTATATGGCATAACTTCGCAGCAATGTCAAGTAGAGTGAGAAGGGGAAAGGGGACACGCTGTCGAAATGAAAGCTAAGTAACTGAACAACATGTGGAAAAGGGAGAAATGCGAACATGCATCATGTGGTGTATCGGAAACAAAAAGCAGTTGCCCAATTGTTCATTGCACTTATTTGTATTCTATTTTCGGCAGGCCTCCTTACTCTGGCCATTCTCGATTTCAAATTGACGCTCAGCTTGCGGATTGCTCTTGCAGCTGCTGCATGCATTGGGTTTGCCTATTGCGGCAGCAATCTTGTTGTATCATTACGGGCATTGACTGCACGAAACAATAAGATATTGTCCTACGATGACGAGACTATATGGAATGAATATGGGCTTCGTGCCGCGTGGACTGATGTAGCAGATATTCGTATAGAGCAAGGACGTGTAGGAATTTTGTTCATACCCGTATTTCCTAAGTTCGTCGTCCTTTTCAAGGACGGTTCAAGCAAGAAAGTAGATACCTTCCACACATTGTCTGACCAAGAGATGATCGAATGGAGAATGCACATGAAGCGGCATCAAAAGTCGATTCAGGACAATTTGTAGACGGGGAGTCTTCTTGGAAAATGAAACGAGAGAAGATTAATGCAATTAATTAACTATATATCTAATGTTGGAACGTTAAAGAGGCTGGTGCATTCCTTACGAGCAGGAGAGCAGCAGCCTTTTTATTTGTCCATTATTTTTTGTTACAAGAGCAGATGTCTTAGCTTATCATTCTGTTTCGAGCCATAGCTCTACAGGGCGTTTCACTTCTGCATGGAACGGCAGCTCGATCTTGCGGCCTAATCTGGCGGATGCATAAGCCGCATAGATGATTTCGAGTACGGCTCGCCCGTCCTCTCCTGTCACGCAAGGCTCCAAATCATTTTGCACGCATGCAATGAAATGCTTCAGCTCCTGTGGATATCCTTGATTAAATGCTTCTTCATAGATCGTAAATGACCACCCCTGCGTGGAGCCAGCCTTCTCCATCGCATAGTCATATCCATGCTCACTGTAGGTCAGCGCAGAGTTGCCTTGAAACAAGTCTGCATAGCTAACCCCTTTCGTACCATATACCTCTATGTTGTCCGTCATGCCGCCAGGTTTCGCCCAGCTATCCTCCGCTATGGCCGTAACGCCATTCTCGAACTCCACTATCGTGATCGCATTATCTTCTCCCTTCGTTATCGCTCCATGCCGTACCGTAGACATTGTTGCATATACGCTTTTCACTTTGGCTCCGCCCAGCATCCAGCGGAACCACTGCAGTGCATGGCAGCCCAGATCCATGAGTACGCCGCCGCCTGATTGCTCGATATCATAGAACCAGTCGCTGTGCGGCCCCGAATGCTTTTCTGTTTGCTTCAGCATATAAACATCACCAACAGCGCCCAACTCAACCAGCTTGCGTACCCGCTCGAATTTCGGCGCGAAGCACAGTTCCTCCGCATACATAAGCTTTACCCCAGCGCTTCGGCAGGCATCGATCATATCATCGGCTTCTTCCAGGGTGACGCAGAGCGGCTTCTCCACAATGACATGCTTGCCGGCCTTTGCGGCTGAAATGCATGCGCGATGGTGAAGGAAATTCGGCAGACAAATATCGACCACATCACATTCGGAATGCGATAACAGTTCAGCTATAGCTGTATACACCTGCGGAATTCCATGCCGAGCTGCGAAGGCCTCTCCTTTTTCACGATTTCGGGCATATACAGCAACAACCTCTGCTTCTGGAACGAATCGAGCATAGGATTCCATATGTATATCTGCCACGAAGCCCGCTCCGAAAATCGCTACTTTTACTTTTGTACGATTCATTTTGTTCCTCTCCTTTCTAATGTAGCACCTTGCTGATGTGCAGCAGGTGCTGCTTCTTTCGACTTGAATAGCAGCAAGAACAACAGCGCTACGACGAGCGCAGCTCCAGCTGGATACAACCAGAATCCCTTCCATTGCTCGAGCGCCGCCGCTCCGTTGGTCGTCACGGTCTGATTGAACAGGCTTCCGGCAATGAGCGAACCGAAGTAGATTCCGATGCCCTGGGTGAAGAGGAGCAACAAGCTTTGCGCTTGGCCTTTTACTTTGTCGCCTGCTTGCTGCTCTGCATAAATAAAACCGGTTACAAAGAAAAAGTCATAACAAATGCCGTGAAGGGCAATGCCTATTATCATGAGCGGTGCAAGCTGATCAGGCGCGCCGAAGGCAAACAGTGCGTATCGGAGTGTCCAAGCAAGCATGCCTACCAAAAGCATCACTTTGATGCCGAAACGGAGAAAAAAGAAGGGAATGAGCAGCATGAAGGCGATCTCTGACATTTGGCCAATTGTCATGACACTGCCCACATTGGCGAATCCAGCGGCCTCTAAAAATGGGGAAGCGAATGAATAGTAGGCGGCCAGCGGGATGCAGATCAACATGGAACAGACGATAAAGATACAGTAGCTGCGATCCTTCAGCATATAGAGTGCATCCAGGCAAAGCAGATCGCGGGCAGACAAAGGCTTCCCTTTAGCAGGTGCGGGGGTGTGAGGCAGTGTAAAGCTAAATACGCCCTGAAGCACGGAAGCGATGGCGGAAATATAGAAGATGACGGAGCTGTCCGAATAGCCCAGTTGTCCAATTAAAATGCCTGCGACAATCCAGCCGATTGTGCCGAACACGCGGATCATAGGGAACGTCTTCGCAGCATCCGCAATATGGTGAAAAGCTACATTGTTGCTTAACGCGAGAGTGGGCATATAACACAGCATATACAAAAATAATATCCACAGCAGCGTCGTTCCGCTGCCAGCTTCGACTTGCTTGCCAACTACCCAGAGAAGCAGGCCTCCAACGCAATGAAGGAGCCCCATTACTTGCTCCGAGGCGAAAAAGCGGTCAACAATCATGCCAAGAAAGAATGGAGCAATAATGGATGCAATCGCACCAACGGAGTAAGCGGTTCCAATAATGGACGACAAGCCGTATTTGCTGAGCGCGAGGCCCGCGGTTGCGTACCATGCTCCCCACACAAAAAACTGCATGAACATCATGACGGATAAGCGTGGAATGACGAGCCTTTGCTGCATGTGTATCCTCCTCAACATGGTTTTCAAAGGATGAATGTCTAGGCTGTAACGCTATTAATATTCATATTCAGCATCATTGTCTACTAGGCATGAAACGTATAACTTGGCTTTGTAGGGGAGATAGCGGCAGTGTTGGACGCTGGCAGCAGCTTGTTATGAAGCAAAAAAAGATAAAAAATAAAAATACGAAATTTTAGGAAATTTACGATTGACAATTTGTAAGCGCATACAATAAACTATCTCCAACAAGACTTTGTTAATAATTTTAACTAACTTAGATGGGAGGGGGAGGGCTTTTTGATTGGCAGGGGCCAAACGGGAAACGCAAAATTGGTGAAGCATATTAACCGTGAGGGAATTCTTCATCAATTGCGAGATAACCCTCGAGTATCGCGAGCCGATTTGGCGAAGTTAACGGAATTAAGCCGGCCATGCGTATCCGCACTAGTGGATGAAATGATTATGGAAGGCTTGATCAGCGAAGTCGGCTACGGCGAATCGAAGGGCGGCAGAAAGCCGATTCTTCTGGAATATAACTTCGATGCATATGGTGTCATCGGCGCGGTATTTGAAGGCAGCACTTTGCAATTGGCGATTGCGAACTTAAAGGGGGAAATGCTCGTTTCGCGCACGACGAACTTACAGCATTCCATGAATGGCGAGACGGCAATTCAGAGCATTCGGCGGGGCCTAGACACACTGCTTGCCGCAAGCGGCTTTCCGAAGGAGCGTCTGCTTGGAATGGGACTTGGTCTGCCGGGAATTACCCAACGTACTGCCGGAACCGTCAGCTACGCCCCCAGTACAGGCTGGATGGGACTTCCGGTGCAGAAGGAGATCGAGGAAGCGCTGGGTCTGCCTGTTGTCATTGAGAATGACGTAAACTTGATGACACTGGGTGAATTTCATAAGGGGATCGGCGTAGGTCATTCCAATCTCATCTACATGTATGCAGGTACGGGAATCGGCGCTGGCATGATTATTGACGGACAGCTATATCGAGGAGCTAATGAGGCAAGCGGCGAGATTGGATACATGATGATCGGGCCCATTGGCAATCAAGTCAAAGGCGAGTATGGCGTGTTCGAGCGCAATTATTCGGTAAGGGCGATCTACGATAAAGCTATTAAGCTTCTCCCTTCTATGGAGACAGGAACAAGCATCATCAAGCAGATTGTTGATTTGTCCAATCAAGGAAACGAAGCAGCCCAATTGTTATTCGATGATGTCTGCCGGCATTGGACATATGGGATTGCGAATGTAACAAGTGTGATGGATCCGGCGCTGCTTATCTTAAGCGGTGAAATGCTGCATATTGGGGACGAAGGCATTCGCAAAATGCAACATTGGCTGAATGAATGGGTTCCTTCTGTTCCGATCATGAAGATGGCATTGCTTGGCGATCAGGCCGGCTTGATCGGGGCTATTCATTGCACGCTGGAGGCTTTCCCCTCTACGGCCAAATTTCAAAGATAAATGATGCGATATTTCCCGCACATATTGCTTTATGACATAGCTGGCTTCAGAATTTGTAAGAATCACACCTATCACATTGACATCAAGTCAACTCTACTTCTAGCGCAGAAATCCAACTTAGATGGATGCACTACTCACAAATGCAACTCTCCCTTTTATCAACGTAGAACGACTACTCATTTGATCGATATTCTACTTAGTCACTTTACCACCTTACGCATCTTACATATTTTACACATACACACACTTCGCATTTACTCACACCGACACTCATCATAGAGAAAAAGCAGATCATCCCTGTATTCCTGCAACAGCAAGGCGAATTCAATCGTGATTTTTTAGGGTGAAAAGGGATTGCCCGCATGACGAATAACAAGCACACATGGCTGTTTAGTTGGATAAATTCAGGCTATTGTATTGTGCATTCGCATAGCTTTTATCCATATTGCTTAGATTCATTTCGTCCATTGAAGATGAATTCATTCGATACAGTGCGAAACCAGAATCAAAAAAATGAATGGTAGGGGGAACGTCATGAAACATTCGAAGGGGAACGCAAAAACTTGGTTGATGAGCTCTGTGCTTGTCCTTGCAATGCTGGCACTTACGGCTTGCGGCGGCGGTTCCGGGACTGCATCTGAAGGCGGACAACAAGCGGGAGAAAAAGCATCATCAGGCAAAGAAAAGCTGGTTATCTACACAGCGAGAGACAAAAACGTCGTTGATGAAATTATCCCGAAGTTCGAAGCGAAATACCCGGATATGGAAGTAGAAGTGCTCACGATGGGTGCGCAGCAAATCTTGGAGCGCGTACGTGGGGAAAAGGCGAACCCGCAGGCGGATTTCTGGTGGGGCGGTACGCAATCGGCGCTGATGACCGCAGCAGGTGAAGACCTGCTGGAAAGCGTGAAGCCAAGCTTCGCTGACAGCATTCCTGCTTTGTACAAGGACAGCCAGGATCGCTGGTATGGAGAGATGCTGCTGCCTGAGGTCATTATGTACAATTCCCATGCCTTGAAAAAAGAAGACGCCCCAAAAGACTGGGACGATTTGCTCGATCCAAAATACAAGGACAAAATCATCATTCGCGGGGTGCTTGCCTCCGGCACGATGAGAACGATTTATTCGTCGATGATTTATAAGCAGGATGCCAATGACCCGGCGAAAGGCTTTGACTGGCTGAAAAAGCTGGATGCCAATACGAAGGAGTACGCTCAAGATCCGACTAATCTGTATTTGAAGTTGGCTCGCGAGGAAGGCACCCTGTCACTGTGGAATCTGCAGGACATTATGATTCAGAAGGAATTGCAGAATCAGCCGTTTGATTTTATTTATCCGGCTAGCGGAGCGCCAATTTTGGTTGACGGCGTCGGTGTGGTGAAGGGGGCCAAGAATAAAGAGGCAGCTATGAAGTTCTATGAATTCCTCTTTGACTCTAAATTGCGGGTAGAGCTGGCTGAGAAGTTGTTCCAGATTCCAACGCGTACAGATATCAGCAAGGATACGCTTCCCGCTTGGCTGAAGGACTTGGAATTGAAGCCGCTTGACATGGATTGGGCGGTAATGGCGCAGAAGGAAAAAGAATGGATGCAGCATTGGGACGAGAACATCAAGGGCAAAGGTTCAAAATAAAGTGTTCAGGCGGAGGATGGGCCCTTCGCCTGACCTTGATCAGTTTACCGACAGGAGGGAGCCAGCTTGATAGAGGTTGCACTAGAGCATGTAAGTAAGCAATTCGGGAACGTTAAGGGAGTTACGGACGTGAATATCCGAATTCAGCCGGGGGAATTTTTTACTTTCCTCGGACCGAGCGGCTGTGGCAAAACGACAACACTGCGCATGATTGCAGGATTTTATTTTCCGAGCGAGGGGCGAATCGCATTTGGCAATCAGGATGTGACAACGGTTCCGCCGAATAAGCGCAATACAGGAATGGTATTTCAAAATTACGCTTTATTTCCGCACATGACTGTGTTTGAAAATATTGCATTTGGCCTTCAGGTGCGAAAGGTTCCAAAATCAGAAGTCGTGGAGCGCGTGGAACGCGCGCAGCGGCAGGTTCATTTGGAGGGCTACGGCAATCGCCGCATCGACCAATTGTCCGGTGGACAGCAGCAGCGTGTTGCCTTGGCGCGAGCGCTGGTCATAGAACCGCAAATTTTGCTTCTTGATGAGCCGCTGTCCAATCTGGATGCGAAGCTCCGTGAAGAAACGAGAATCGAAATTAAGAGACTGCAATTAGAATTGGGGATCACGACTATCTACGTCACTCATGATCAGGCCGAGGCAATGGCAATGTCTGATCGCATTATGGTGATGCAGGGCGGGGTTGTGCAGCAGATAGGCAGTCCTGAAGAAATATATAATCGGCCTGTTAACCGATTCGTTGCCTCCTTTATTGGGGAGTCCAATCTGTGGGAAGGTACGGTAGAGCAGATTGAAAATGATGAGGCGGTCGTTCGCGTAGCACCCGGGCTGAGCTTGAGAGGGCTCGCAGCGAATGTATCTCCAGACTGCACGTTGGAAGCAGGCAGGAAGGTGACATTGTCGATTCGCCCAGAATCGATCCGCGAGGCGCGGCAAGATGACATCGGCGACAACATCGTAACGGGCAATGTGGTTATATCTGAATTCACTGGTGTTAGCGTGAACTATGTATCGCAGGTGGCGGATCAGCAGCTGAAGGCGATGTTCGTCAATCAAGGGCATCGGGTTCGCGGGCGTGGCGAAGCCATCTCCCTGCTCATTCCGAAAGAAAGCATTTACTTCTTAGGATAGAGAGGGGATGAATGATGATAACGAACACACCTAACGCGCCTCGTCCATCCAAGCCAAGAGTGGGCGTACTCCGCCGATCGGGCCCGATTACGCAATCGCCGTATTTTGTATATGTACTCGTAGCGCCGCTCTTTCTTGTTCTCTTGGCATATGTCGTCTATCCGCTATTTCAAACATTTGTACAAAGTATTCAAGTCGAGGACGCATTTTCGCTGGCGAACTACACGAGATTTTTCAGTCTGGAGCATACGTCTAATTTGGAAGCATTGTGGACCAGCATTTATATTTCGGTGTTAAGTGTGATTACGTGCGCGATTGTGGGTGTATCGATGGCATTTTTGCTGGAGCGGTATGAGTTTCCCGGCAGGAAGGTGCTGGCTGTGCTTGTGCTCGTTCCGATGGCGCTGCCGCCGCTTGTCGGCGTATTGTCATTTACGTTCTTATATGGGGAGAGCGGGATCATTCCGCGCGCACTTAAGGAACTGCTGCATCTCGACCAAGTTCCTTTCTATTTGAAAGGGATTTGGGGCGTGCTGGTGGTACATACGTTTACAATGTACACCTATTTTTACATGACGGCTTCATCTGCAATTCGAGGGCTCGATCCTTCGCTCGAAGAAGCGGCAGCAAGTCTTGGCGCTGGGAGATTGTATATTTGGCGGCGAGTAATCCTGCCGATGCTCACGCCGGCACTCGTTGCGTCATCGCTCCTTGTGTTCATGATCGCTATGGCATCATATACAGCGCCGCTCATTTTCGGCATTGAACGAACGATGACGATGCAGATTTATTTGTCCCGAACGAACGGCAATTTGGATATGGCTGCTGCGCAATCGACGATTCTTTCCGTTGTTTCCATCGTATTTCTGCTTGTCATGCGTTGGTATCAAGGATTGCGCAACTACCAGAACATGAGCAAGGGCATCAGTGTTCACCGTACTGAGGTGAAGAGTGCATTCGGCAAGTACATGGCGATGATTTTATCGATTATTGGTGTCATCATTTTGCTGCTTCCGATCTTTGTGCTGGTGCTGATCTCTTTATCAACGAATGGCACATGGACGACGCAAATATTACCGCCAGAATACACATTTGAGCATTATATGAAGCTGTTCACGGACAGTAAAACATGGAGACCAATAGCGAACAGCTTCCAGATGAGCTTCGTGGCGACGATCGGAAACGTCATTTTTGGCGTCGCAGCTGCATATGCGATGGTTCGCTTAAGGTTTAAAGGAAAGACGCTGCTGGATGTCTTGATTATGCTGCCATGGGCACTACCGGGTACCGTCGTCGCGGTCAACCTGATTGCGGCCTTTAGCGAGCCTACTGTATTCAGCTTTAATCAAGTCCTGATCGGAAGCTTCTGGATTTTGCCGCTGGCGTATTTCGTGCGTCACTTGCCGCTTGTGTTCCGTTCGACTTCGGCAATCTTGGTGCAAATGGATGCATCTGTCGAGGAAGCGGCGCGCAATTTGGGCGCATCGTGGTGGTACAGCTTCCGGAGAGTCGTGTTCCCAATGGCATTAAGCGGCATCTTGGCGGGAACGCTGCTCGCTTTCGTTCAGGGGATTGGGGAATTCGTTTCTTCCATCTTGCTCTTTACTGCCAAGAGCACGCCGCTTTCGGTCGAAATTTTCCAACGGATGTATTCATTCGAATTTGGCACGGCTTGTGCCTATGGTGTTCTGCAAATTACATTGATCATCATTGTGCTGTTCGTATCCCGCAAAATAACGGGCGACAACACGGCTATATAATCGATGGTCATTGCGTGGGAACCGCCTAGGGGTTCACTTTCCACGTTATGATATACAGCTGGGAAATGGCCATTTCCAGCAGAATAACTATTCCACCATTCGAGGAGGGATTTGATGATCAAAGGTAAGTCGGCCTCAACGTTCTGTTCCATCGTATTAAGCGTTGTATTGGGAAGCAGTGTGCTGCTGTCCACGCAAGCCGAGACCGTATCAGCGGATCGGGGGATTGTTGATTTATGGAAGTCGATCAAGCCGCTGACGACGATCGCAAGTGCGATGAACACGGGAGCTCACCCTGATGATGAGCACAGCGCGACCTTGGCGTACCTTTCCCTGGGAAGAGGAATCAATACGTCAAGTGTGATCGCTGTCAGAGGGGAAGGGGGACAGAACGAGATTGGAAGTGAGCTTGGACAGGGTCTTGGGGTTATACGAACTCGGGAACTGCAGGAGGCATCCAAGATCACGAATGTGACATTGGGAATGCTCGGCGAGCAACTGAATGATCCAATCTTCGACTTCGGGTTCTCGAAGAGTGTAGAGGAAACGCTGGAGAAATGGGGGGAATCAGTTGCGTACGAGCGCTTAATTCGCAAAATACGCGAGCTTCGCCCAGATGTCATCATTCCTGCATTCTTGAATGAAAACTCTACACATGGTCATCATCGGACGATTAACGTGCTTACGGTGCGTGCGTTCAAGGATGCAGCAAATCCTGACGTATATCCTGAGCATCTGAAGCAGGGGCTTCAGCCGTGGCAGATCAAGAAGCTGTATTTGCCTGCTAACGACAAAGATTATACCGTAAGAGCGCCAATTGGGGAGTACAACAACATCTATGGGGCCTCTTACCTGCAGCTCGGGGAAGAGTCGCGCTTCATGCACAAGAGCCAAGGAATGGGAAGGGTGTATGACGAGGGGGCCACTCAAGGGGATAGCTACTATAAGCTCGATTTGAGCACGGTGAAGACGAAGGAAAAGGAGCAAGATTTCTTCGACGGCATCGCATTTACCTTTGCAGATTTGGCGAAGGAAATTAGCATGAAGAGCAAGGACAATCAAATTGCGAAGGATTTGCAAGCTCTACAGCAGGATGCAGACAGGATTGTGGCGGCTTACCCAAGTTTCGCCAACGTCTTGAAGGAAGTCCACGGCATGAAGGCAGACGTGCAGACTGCGCTTGCTGATGTCAAGAAATCAAGCTTGGATGCAGTGACGAAGGAGGATTTGCTCCACCGCCTTCATGTGAAGGAAGAGCAGTTGAACAAGGCGAGTATGGAAGCGGCATCTGTTGTGGTGAAGGTTAAGCCAGATGCCAACGAACTTGTAGCTGGCCAGACGACGAAGGTCGTCGTCACAGCATTTAATGGCGGTTCTACCCAGTTGAACAGCTTAAAGCTCAGTTTGAACGTGCCCGCAGGCTGGACAGCAACGCCAGTCGGAACGACCAGCGTAGGGAAGCTTGGCTATAATGAGACAGCTTCAGCTGTATTCGAGGTCAAGGTTCCGGCAGATGCTCCATTATTCAAACCATACGAGGCTTCAGTGTTCCAAGGGAAGGTTGATTATGAAGCGTATAAGACGGCAACAACCTTGCAGGCAACACCGCAAAATGCAGTTGCGGTGCTGCCTCCATACTCAATGACACTCAGCCCAAGTGCTACGATTCTGAATACGCTGAAGCCGGGAGAGCCGATTCCTGTGAAAGTTACGGTACGCAATTATACGCCGGGTGCATCTAAGGCGACTGTCTCTCTAAATGTTCCAGCAGGCTGGACATCCGAGCCTGCCGCTGAGGAGCTAAGCTTTGCAGCGAAGGGAGAGACGAAGTCTGTTGCTTTCTCTGTTAAGGCAGCGTCGAATGTAAGACCAGGCAAGTTCACGGTTACAGCAACTGCAAAGAACGGCAATGTGCAGAGCACGCAAGGCACGCAGGTCATTCAATATCCGCATATCGGCAAGACCTATCTCGTGCAGCCCGCAGAGCTCCAAATTCAAGCCTTCGATTTGAAAACACCGGAGAAGTGGAAGGTAGGCTATGTATCCAGCGGCTTTGATAATATTGATCAATATTTGCGTCAAGTAGGCGTCAATGTGGTCAATTTGGATGCGAAGGATATTGAGTCTGGCGATCTCTCTCCATACAATGCGATTGTGCTTGGCATTCGCGCCTATGCCTTCCGTCCAGAGCTGATTCCGAGCAACCAGCGCTTATTGAATTATGTGAAAAATGGCGGAAATCTGGTCGTGCAATATCATAAGCCGGAGGATAAGTGGTCGCCGGATCTTGCACCGTACCCAATCAAGATCGGCTCGCCGCTCATTCAATGGCGGGTGACGGACGAGAATTCCAAGGTTACAACGCTTGCTTCGGAACATCCAATGTTCAGCGCTCCGAACAAAATCTCAGATCAGGATTGGAACAACTGGATTCAAGATCGCTCGGCCTATAATCCGTCGGAGTGGGGCAAGGAATACACGGAGCTTATTTCCAATGGCGATCCGGGCGAGAAGGAATTTACAGGTACATTTCTGACCGCGAACTATGGCAAAGGTGTATATACGTACAGTTCACTCGTGTGGTATCGCGAGATTCCGGCACTGGTTCCGGGCTCTATTCGCATGTTTGTGAACATGATTAGTCAGCACCAGTAATCGTGGTTCTTCACGAATCACTGGAATCGGATAGTAAATTGTCTCATTGAGCTTTATCCATCAGGATATCGGCAGGGAGATCCCATGGGCCGGGGCTACACGCGTACTACAATGGCTGGTACAACGGGAAGCGAAGCCGAGGCAGGGGTTCTCCCTGTACGATGCAGACGCAGAGGGGGAAGGAGCATATGGATGTAATATCGGAGTTCATGGGCCCATCACGAACGGTTGCAGAATCAGCAACTGGAGCCTATCCCGATGCCAGCTTCCTTCTGATCAACTAGTAGCAGATGGAAATTGTCGAATATACGCAGCGATGCGGACTGTTCAAAGGCCAGGCAGGAAGAGGATATGGCGGGCCGTATGAAATGTCTGCCGTGAAGGCGCTGCATCCGGAGATGGTAACCGTGAAGGAGTCGGACTTGGAATTAGATTCATGTCCTCCTTTATCTTCACTGCCTTATGTATTGGTAAAAGGAACCCCTCAAGGCTGGGATGGATATACCAGAAATATACATCAATGCTCTTTAGAGTCAGGCCAGCTTATTGCAGAAGAGGCTAACCGAAATATGAACCTGCTCATACGAGAGTGGCTCGATAGGAGAACTATGTTACAGATGAACAAGGAGGCTTATTAAGCGATGGGATACCGTGAGACATGGATGGAAACAGAAGGGACTGCTTTCCCGGGGAAAACATATACCGAGGTTGTGCTTGAACCAGCTTTTAATGAAGCAAAAGCTCACCTGCTTGATCCCATGATGGCGATCAATAAGGCGCATCTGATCATGCTGGAGAAGCAGCAGCTTATTACGCATGAGGAAGCGGAAGCCATTGCTCGGGCCATTCAGTCGATTGACCTTAAGGCGCTCCAGCAGGCCAGCTATACGGGACAATTCGAGGATTTATTTTTTCAGGTAGAGCATCAATTGCTTGAACATGCAGGCGATATCGCGGGCAACCTGCATTTGGCTCGCAGCCGCAATGATATGGGAATTGCAATTTATCGAATGGTGTTGCGCGAGAAGCTGATCGTCACATTATCTTCCGCGCTGCAGCTTAATGAACAGCTTCTTTTGTTTGCTAAGGAGCATCAGGATACGCTCATGATCGGCTATACGCATACACAGCAGGCGCAGCCAACGACGCTTGCTCACTATTTCATGGCTGTTGTCGATTCGCTCAATCGCGACATTCGACGAATGATTGCGGCATACAAGAATTGCAACCGAAGCAGTATGGGAGCGGCGGCGCTTACGACATCAGGCTTTGCGATCAGCAGAGAGCAGATGATGGAGTTGCTCGCCTTCGATGAGCTCATCGATAATTCATACGATGCGATCGGAGGCGCCGACTATTTGGGTGAAGTAGCGACTAGTGTTCAACTGGCAGCGATTAATTTAGGCCGTGTCGTTCAAGATATGCTGCTGTGGTGTACGCAGGAGTTCAGTACGCTGAAGGTGGCTGCCCCTTACGTACAGATCAGCTCCATTATGCCGCAGAAGCGCAACCCGGTGTCGTTCGAGCATATGCGCGCATTGCTGTCAAGCTGCGTAGGGAATGCGAATACGGTGCTGACGATGATTCACAATACCCCGTTCGGAGACATCGTCGATACGGAAGACGATATGCAGCCTTATGTGTGGAGAAGCCTGGCGATTATGGATAAAATGTACCGGCTATTCGCTGCTGTTATCGGTACGATGGATGTGAATAAAGAGGTGCTGCGCGAACGGACACGGGGCAGCTTCGCAACGGTAACAGAGCTGGCGGATACGCTAGTTCGGACTGATGGATTGTCCTTCCGCAAGGCTCATCATATCGTGAGTGATGTCGTTCAGCATTCCGTGGCGCAGGGCTTGGCAGCCAATGAAATTACATTGTCGATGGTCAATGAAAGTGCTCGTCATCATACCGGACGGGATACTGCACTAACGGATGAGACACTGCGCGAAGCACTCGATCCAGATCATTTTGTAAATATACGCTCCTTGCCAGGCGGGCCGAGTCCGAAGGAGATCAGCCGTATGATCGAGATTCGATGGAAGGATCATAGCGGTTATGCGAATTGGCTCGGTCAAGCGGAAGGAAGCATACAAGCAGCAATGAGCCATCTGGATCAAGTCATCATGAAGTGGAGTGGTTCTTGATGGAGACATACCGCATTCCTCTGCTGGCGGTAGATGGCGGAGGAACGAAATGTCTGGTGAGGCTGCTGGATCGAGAAGGGACTGTTCTTGGACAGGGCAAGGGAGGATCCTCGAACTATCAGGGAGTTGGCGGGGACGAAGTCATTCGCGCGTTGTCTCATGGTATTGAAGCAGCACTGCATGATTACTGCCGCAGGCATGAATACAGAATGTCGTACGAGGCTGTTGCGATCGATTGTGCCGTATTCGCCCTAGCTGGTCTGGACACTGAGCATGATCGCCAAATCATAACAGGCCTTGTGCAGAGCGTATTGAATAAGCTGTCCCTTGAAGCGGATCACGTTATTGTGGAGAATGACGGCTATGCAGCTCTTCTTGGCGCGACAGGCGGTGAGCCCGGTGTATTGGTCATTGCCGGGACAGGCTCGATTATTTTTGGCGTCAATGACGATGGGCAGACCGCTAGGGCAGGCGGCTGGGGTCATCGCGTCGGAGACGAGGGAAGCGGATATTGGATCGGCAAGGAAGCGATACGAACCATTTTGAAATCGTATGACGGTAGAGAAACAAGCACAGGGCTCGGAGAATGGATTCTTTTGCATTTGGGGGTGAACAACGAGGAGGAGCTGTTTAATTGGACGTACAGCAAGGAATATTCCGTTGACAAGGTAAGTGAACTAGCGGAAATTGTGAACCGAGCTGCGATTGCAGGCAATCGGGAGGCATCACAAATCCTTGTAGCGGCAGCAGATGAGCTATTTCAAGGTGCAGCAGCGGTAATAAACCACTTGTCCTTGTTGAATACTCGGTTTACAATGGTTTTACAGGGCGGCGTCCTTCGACATGAAGGACACGTTCGCAATCGACTCATGCATAAGATAGAAGCATATGTGCCGAAGGTATCCTTTCACGAAGCAAGCAGGGAGCCCATTGATGGCGTAACAGCCATGGGAATTTCCTATTTGCAGAAGAAGATGCCTGCTCGGTCATAAGGAAGATAAGAACAGCAAGGGGCTGAAGGAACATGAAGAAAAGATGGCTATTCGTTTTCGCCCATCCCGACGATGAGACCTTCGCAGCGGGTGGGACGATTGCCAAGCTTAGCAGTACAGGGCATGAAGTATATTTGGCATGTGCCACATCGGGATGTAAGGGGAAATCAGGCGAATTCCATTTTTCCTCCCGTGAAGAGCTCGCCCGATTTCGAGAACAAGAGATGCGCAGTGCCTGCTCGATTTTAGGCGTGGCCGATATTGCACTGTATCGTTATCCTGACGGCGAATTACAGTCTCTCGATATAAATGAATTGGCGCAGCGCATCACATCGACGATTATCGAGCTGCAGCCGGATGCGATTGTGACCTTCCCGCCAGATGGAGTGACCGGACATCTCGATCATATAGCAATTTCCAAAGCAACGGTGATGGCAGCACAGTTGGCGGAGGCCCATTTTCCGCAAAATAAGCAGCCGTCGCTATATTACACGTCAATCCCGCATTATTATGATTACTGCAAAGAATCGGGCCCGAAGGATAAGTGTCCAATCACGGCCAGAATCGATATTAGCGATTATCGCGAGCATAAGGGTAAGGCGCTTCAAGCATATCGAAGCCAGATTTACTCCGTGAATCGCGCCTACCCAGGCGTCATGGAGAACGATTATTCCGTCATTTGCAATTATGAATTTTATACGTTAGTCCGTGCGAACGGTCAGCCTAGACAGGAAAAGACAGCACTTCCGCTGGATGAGCTGCCGATGCTGGATTTGATGGATTGATGGATATAAAAATTCAATATTAGAGTTAATAAGAAACTGGTGCTTTCATTAGAGAAGCATCAGTTTTTTTGTTTTATCATCCTAATGTTCGATTTTGCATGTCAAGTGTAAGATAATACGTGGTACTATAGAACTAGAAAATAGTAGATTTCCATCATTAGGATGAGGTGAGCAACCATGAAGGCTTCGGAAACGAATTTCCTGAAGTTTTTGCAAGGAACGAAGCAATTTATCATCCCGATATACCAACGTAAATATAGTTGGACCCTCAATCAATGCAAACAATTGTGGAACGATATTCTGAGAGCTGCACACGACGAGAACATGAAAGGACATTTTATTGGCTCAGTTGTATATGTAGAAAAAGGAATATATCAAATCTCCTCCATCCCTCAGCTACTTGTTATCGATGGACAACAGCGGTTGACTACACTAACGATATTGCTGAGAG
Source organism: Paenibacillus sp. B1-35 (assembly GCF_050474385.1). Classification (NCBI taxonomy): domain Bacteria; kingdom Bacillati; phylum Bacillota; class Bacilli; order Caryophanales; family Paenibacillaceae; genus Paenibacillus; species Paenibacillus sp. B1-35. The sequence goes on along the minus strand of NZ_JBCHVJ010000006.1, from coordinate 83,295 downwards.
CATTTGCGAAGGTAATCGAAGAGCGGAATGAAGAATTCGAGATGACGAAAAAGAAGCTTATCAATTACTATTTGGTTAACAATGAAGAAGAGGGCAATTTGTATCATAAATTAGTATTGACTCAAACGGACAAAGAGACGTTAATTCGGCTCATTGGGGACAAAGAACTGCCGGCTTCCCCATCACAACGCATTATAGAGAATTATCAGTATTTTTTGGACGAGATAAGAAAAGTGAATATGAGCCTGAGCGTCTTATTCCGTGGGCTTACGAAATTAATTGTTGTCGATATTTCGCTTGATCGCGACCATGATAATCCTCAACTCATATTTGAAAGCTTGAATTCTACCGGACTTGATTTGTCACAGGCTGACTTGATTCGCAATTATGTGTTGATGGGATTGGAAGCTAAGGAGCAGAACGAACTTTACCAAAACTACTGGTATCCCATGGAGCAAGCTTTTGGAACGGCCGATACCGAAATGTTTGACCGTTTTATACGAGACTATTTAACCCTGAAGACAGGGCGTATTCCTAACAAAAACAACGTATATGCAGACTTCAAATCTTTTGTCTACAGCCAAGAGGGAAGAAGTCTTGATGAAATTGTAAAAGATATTTATCGATATTCTAAATATTTCGCCATTCTAAGCTTTCAACAGGACCCGGATAAAGAAGTCACCGAAGCGCTAATAGACATCAATGCATTACGGGTAGAGGTCTCTTATCCGTTTTTGCTTGAAGTGTATGATGATTATGCCGCAAATAAGATTGATAAACAAGAATTGATATCGATTCTTCGGTTAGTTGAATCCTACGTGTTCCGGCGAGCCATTTGCGGAGTTCCGCCCAGCTCATTAAATAAGACATTTGCAACGCTAAGCAAAGAAATCAATAAAGATCATTATTTGGAGAGCATACAGGCAGCGTTGTTGCTGAAAAATTCCTATAAACGAATGCCAAAAGACGAGGAGTTTACGCGAGAATTCGTTGTAAAGGATATCTATAATTTCCGAAATCGCAATTATTTGCTCCGCAAGCTGGAGAATGATAATCGGAAAGAGATTGTCAATATTGAGAGCTACACGATCGAACATATCATGCCTCAAAATGAGAACCTTTCGCCCGAGTGGAGACAAGAGCTTGGTTCCAACTGGGAAGAGGTACATAAAACATATCTACATACGATCGGTAATCTAACCTTAACACGCTATAATTCAGAATTAAGTGATAAGCTGTTTAAGATCAAGCGTGATCAAGCAGGAGGATTCGCCGATAGTCCGCTTCGTTTGAATCGTGAGTTGGCGCAATTCCATACCTGGAACGAAGCAGATATTCGTAAGCGCGCAATGTCATTGTCAGAGCAGGCACGCCATGTGTGGAAACTACCTCATCTAGATGCTGACGTATTGATGAAGTATACTAAAAAAGGAACTGAAAAAGATCAAATTTACTCGTTAGCCGATCATGCTGAATACCTTCAAGGGGACATGCTGAAGCTGTTTGAGCAATTGCGAACAAGAATTTGCAATTTGGATAGCTCAGTTCGGGAGGAATTCAAGAAACTGTACATTGCGTATAAAGCCACCACGAACTTTGTGGACATTGTTCCGCAGAAAAGCCGGTTGCGGTTAAGTTTGAATCTTGCGTTTCATGAAATTAATGATCCGCGTGGAATATGCAAGGATGTTACCAATCTTGGACGTTGGGGCAATGGAGATGTAGAGGTAGGGATTTCCTCTATCGAAGAGCTGGATTACATTATGTCCCTCATTGAACAAGCATTTAAGAAGCAAGTCGAAGACTGATATACATGTAAACAAGCCGAACAATCATATTCTACTGGAGGAATAACAACCGAATGAGCAAGTTGACACAACAAGAAAAGTAGTAGAACTGATCGTGAAGCTAATCAAACCTGAGGAAGACATGCGTGTATATGATCCAACTTGTGGTTCGGTTGGTATATTGATTCAATCGATTGATTACGTGAAGGAGCAGAACGTGGCAAGTCTAGTACTTCACTGATATACTGGTTCTGCATCTGTCTATTCCTTTGTTGTGGTTGGGAAATTACAACAATACAGGATTAGCAGATGTTTTTCCATTTTCATCCTTAGGTTATTTCTCGTCAGATATAAGTGTGATGATATATGTTTGGTACTTGATATAGTCGAAATTATTGAGCTAAAAAATAAAAAAATCAAGGGAGTATACGAAGTGATTACATCAGAAGAAATTAAACGCAGATTATGGGACGGGGCAAATGAACTGCGTGGTTCAATGGATGCCAGCCGATACAAAGATTATATGCTCGGGTTAATGTTCTACAAGTTTTTAAGTGATAAGACTTTAGAAACATTTAGAACGTCCAGTGGTTTAGGAAAAATGAATGAATTCGAATTAGTTGAGGAATACGCAAAGGCAAGAGCAGAATACGGCGAACAGCTAGATAAAATGATTCAAGGTATGTTAGGTTACTATGTTTCGCCTGAGTATCTCTATCAGACTTGGTTAAAAGACATCAATTCAGGAGATTTTGAAGTTCAAAAAGTAACGGATAGCCTTAATAACTTCGAACGTACAATTGCCGTGTCTAGAGATGCGGATGATTTCAAAGGCTTGTTCTCAAGTTCTGCGCTTGATTTAACGGATACTGCTTTAGGTAGCAGCTTAAATGAACGTAGCAAAAATATTAAGGCATTGATCTTGCTGTTTGCAGATTTGAACATGGTAGCCTTACAAAAAGGCGATGTTCTGGGTGATGCATATGAATACCTCATCGGTCAGTTTGCAATGGAGTCGGGGAAGAAAGCCGGTGAATTCTACACGCCACGACAAGTCAGTGAAGTTATGGCACAGATCGTAGCGAAAACATCTGACATCAAGTCCATCTACGACCCGACTGTCGGTTCTGGTTCACTACTATTGACGGTAAAGAAGCATTTAGATGCAGATGCACAGAAGGTTTTAAGCTATTACGGGCAAGAAAAGAATACAGCAACCTATAACTTAACTCGTATGAACTTGTTGCTTCATGGTGTTCGTCCTGAGAAGATGACCGTTAAAAACGGCGATACACTTTCTCAAGACTGGCCTGAAGATCCAGAGCGTCCAAATGAAGGCGTGCAATTTGATGCGGTGGTCATGAATCCACCCTATTCTGCCAAAAATTGGAATAAAGCAGGGTTGAAAGTCAGCGACCCTCGTTTTGAAATTGCAGGGGTGTTGCCACCAGACTCTAAAGGCGACTTTGCATTTCTTTTGCACGGATTATTCCACTTGGGTCAACACGGCACAATGGCAATTGTCTTGCCTCACGGGGTTCTATTCCGTGGTTCATCGGAAGGCGAAATTCGTGAACGATTGCTTGAGAAGAACTATATTGATACCATCATCGGCTTGCCAAATAATTTATTTACCAATACAGGCATACCAGTCGTTGTAATCATTTTGAAGAAGAATAGAAAAATCGGTGAACCTGTCTTACTCATTGATGCTTCTCGCAGCTATATGAAAGTAGGAAAACAAAACGTTCTAAGAGAAAAAGACATCGCTAAAATTGTGGATACGTATGTGGAACGTAGAGAAGAGAAAGGGTATAGCCATTTAGCAACTCGTGAGGAAATACTGAAAAATGAGTACAACATGAATATTCCTCGCTATATTGAGGCAATTGACGAAGAAATTCCTCATGATGTGGATGCTCACCTACTTGGTGGAATTCCTCGAACGAACATTGACGACTTGAAGATTTTGCAGTCTATAGTGCCAGATGTGTTAAGACAATCTGTGAGAGAAATTCGTGACGGCTATGTTGAACTTTTGAAACCAGTTGCTGAAATTTCTGTGGATATATTGAACGACTCGCGCATTGTTGAAAGATCAAAAGAAATCGAAAGCAAGGTAAAATCTTATATCGATAAATATTGGGATGTTTTACGAAAGGTAGACAAAAGCAGTCGTTTGACTCAGTTGATGGATGAAATGCTTGTTGAAATCAAGGTGATTTTATCAGCGTTCCAATATATTAATATCTATGACGGATATCAGGTTGTGGCTGAGATTTGGAAACATGCACTGACGCATGATACGGAAATCATCGCCTTAAGTGATTTCTATACAGCAGGACGCACTCGCGAGCCGAATATGGTAACGAAGGGAACGGGAAATAATAAACGTGTAGAGCAAGACGGCTGGGTTGGTAGTATTGTACCCAATGAGTTGATAGCGAGACGTCTATATAGTGATGAGTTAAAAGAAATCGAGTCAAAGAATATGCGCATTCAAGAGATGGAAACGGAGCTGTCAGACTTGGTTGAAGCTGCAAAAGTTGAAGACAGTGATGAAGCTAATGCTTTAGGTGAAAGCCTGAATGAAGCTGGTGAGGCTTTTGACAATAAATCAATCAAAGCTGAGTTAAAAAAGGCAAGCAAAGGAACAATTGAATATAACCTACTGAAAAAAGTGGAGAAGTTATTGGCTGATAAATCAGCGCTGAGCAAAGCCGTGAAAGCGGATGAAAAAGCGCTCAAGGAAGCCGTGCAAGAACACATCTTAACTCTGACAGACGAAGAAATAGACAACTTGATGTATGAAAAATGGTTCGGTAACACCGTGGACGCTATGGTTGGTTTAGTAGTGATACCGATAAAAACAGAGCTGAGCACGCTACAAATGTTGCACAATCGCTATGCCGATACGTTGTCAGCGATTGACGAAGAAACTCGTAGCTTGGAATCAGCGTTAGAAGCATTGATGAGTGACTTGGTGGTGGGATAATGACGGAACAAACAAATGCAGTGCCACAAAGGCGATTTAAGGAGTTTCAAAATACTCGTGCTTGGGAACAGCGTAAGTTGAGAACCATTACGGAGTTTAATCCGAAAGCAGAACTACCAGAAACATTTGAATATGTAGATTTGGAGTCAGTCGTAGGCACAGAAATGATTGCACATAGGGAGGAAAAAAAAGCCACTGCTCCATCAAGGGCACAGCGACTTGCACGCCAAGGCGATTTGTTTTATCAAACAGTTAGACCATATCAAAAGAATAACTATTTATTTGATAAACCGTGTAATAACTACGTTTTCTCAACAGGATATGCTCAAATGCGTCCTTATGGTGATGGATACTTTTTGCTGAGTCTGGTACAAAACGAACAGTTTGTCAGTGCGGTATTAGATAGATGTACTGGTACAAGTTATCCCGCAATCAATTCAAATGATCTGGCTGATATGAAAGTATCTGTCCCAGCGGAAGGAGACGAACAAGTACAAATTGGTAAGTTTTTTAAGTGTATTGACAACCTTATCGCCCTTCATCAGCGTAAGTTAGAAAAGATGAAAGCATTGAAATCTGCTTATCTTTCTGAAATGTTTCCCGTTGAAGGTGAACGTGAACCTAAACGGAGATTTGCAGGATTTACTCAAGCTTGGGAACAGCGTAAGTTAGGGGAATTAGCTGATATTGTACGTGGTGCGAGTCCTCGTCCAATTCAAGACCCGAAATGGTTTGATAATAAATCTGATATCGGATGGTTACGAATTGCTGATGTAACAGAGCAAGCCGGACGTATTCATTATCTTGAACAACGTATATCAAAAGCTGGGCAAGAAAAAACTCGTGTATTAACTGAACCACATTTATTATTGAGCATCGCTGCAACGGTTGGAAAACCTGTTGTGAACTACGTTAAGACTGGTGTACACGATGGATTCTTAATCTTCCAAAATCCAAAATTTGATCGTGAATTCATGTTCCAGTGGTTGGAGATGTTCCGCCCGAAATGGCAAAAATACGGACAGCCTGGTAGTCAAGTTAACTTGAATTCTGATTTAGTAAAAAATCAAGAGATTATGCTACCAAGTGAAGAAGAACAAAAGAAAATAGGTGACTTCTTTGCACAACTCGACAACCTCATCACCCTTCATCAGCGTAAGTTGCAAAAACTACAAAATATGAAAAAAGCATACCTACATGAGATGTTTGTATAGAGGGGGGCGTAAGTCATGAGCAATGTGCCGAAAAGCGCAGCGGAGAAAACGTTTCAAGAGAATTTTGTCAAAGAACTGCAAAAATATAAATGGGAAGCGCCTGACTCTCTTAACGGGAATATTCAAAAAGTAACCGTTGCTGATTTAGTCACTCACTGGCGCGGTGAACTCAACCGTATCAATGTCGATCAACTGGAAGGTATTGAATTGACAGATAACGAATTCCGTCAAGTTATGGCAAAAGTCAATCAAATCAGCAACAGCTACGAAGCCGCGAAGATATTAGCCATTGAAGAATCAAAAGGAAAAATTGACGGCATTTACCGTGATGACAATCCCAAAATCACAAGAAAACAAATCACGTTGACGATTTTCAAAAAAGCCGAAGTGCGAGGCGGGGACTCAAGCTATAGGATTGCAAGAGAAGTACAGACACCGAACAACAACCGTTTTGATATTGTCTTACTTATCAACGGCTTACCTTTAATCAATATTGAGCAAAAACGTACGGACAAAACGCTAGATGAGGCATTTGGACAGTTTATGCGCTACTATCGTGACGGCGAATATAGCAATAACTTTATGGCTTTTTCGCAGATGATGGTTATCACTTCTGAAATTGCCACTCGATATTTCGCGACTCCAAAAACAGAGGGAGACTTTAACCCTAGTTTTGTCTTTCATTGGGCGGACAAAGCAAATAATGTAGTAAACGATTGGGAAAACGTGATTAAGCAATTCTTGATGATTCCAATGGCACATCAGATGGTCGGAGATTACTTAGTCATTGACGAAGCGAAAGAAGAAGAAAACAGGCGTCATATGCTGATGCGCCCCTATCAAGTCCACGCTTTACAAGCGGTTGAAGGGGCAGCATTTGGATGGGATAATGATGAAAAAATCCCTCACGGCGGTTTTGTGTGGCATACTACTGGTTCGGGGAAAACGATTACGAGTTTTAAGACGGCTTTGTTTCTATCGACTAGAGCCGGATTTGATAAAGTCGTCTTCCTTGTTGATAGGCGCGAGCTAGACAATCGTACCAGTGAAAACTTCAAAGCATACGCTGCATACGAGTCCGTCTCCGTTGATGATACGAAGCACACCTACCAACTAAAAAAGATACTTAAGTCAGTTAAAAACGGAATAGTGGTAACGACAACATTCAAACTGAATTCTTTAGTGAAAGAACTGGAAGAAGCTCATGATGCTAGTTTAGCAGTTAAGAAAATCGTGTTTATCATCGATGAAGCCCACCGTACGACAATGGGGCAGATGATGGGAACCATTAAGCGCTATTTCAAGAAAAATGGGCTCTTCTTCGGCTTTACTGGTACCCCTTTATTTGATGAAAATAAGATCAAAGGAAAGGTTAATGAACAAAGCGAAGTCATCAATACGACTGAAAAGTTATTCGGACCTAAGTTACATCAATATACGATTGATGAGGCGATAGCGGATAAAAACGTATTAGGATTTCACGTTGACTATATCAACACTGGGGAATTCAAGAGTTATGATGATTTAAGAGAGCAGCTAGCTGAGAAAATGAAGGAAGAGCACCCTGAATTGACTGACAGAGAAATTGAACGCCAAGTTCAAGAATTGTCAGAAGCTGACCTTGAAAAGCAAGCTAAAAAACGAGAATTGTTTAAATACCAAGATGAAACACATATCCCGCGTGTAGTTGAAGAAATTCTGAGTAACTGGGAATCACAATCACAAGGTAGAGAATTTAATGCTATTTTGACAGTTGCCTATAAAAATCGTGTGATTGCTTATTATGAAGAGTTCAAGAAACAACTGACAGATCGTGGAGAAAAGTTAAACGTGGCGATGACGTTTAGTTTCGGTAACGAAAATGATCCTGCGCCACTAGACCCTAAAATTGTCAAAGGTATGTTTAAGGACTACGCTGCATTTACTGGCATTGAGTTTATTGTTGGTGATAAAAAGCATGGCGAGGATGCTTACTTTGAAGATGTCGTGGAGCGTGGTACTCGAGGCGGCAGCGGACGAAATCCTAAGAATATAGACCTAATAATTGTGGCGGATCAACTGCTGACAGGTTACGACTCTAAGCGTTTGAATACGCTTTATGTTGACCGTACACTTGAACTTCAAGGTTTGATTCAAGCCTATTCACGAACAAATCGTGTGTTTGGCTCAAATAAAGAGTTTGGAACAATTGTCAACTTCCAATACCCACGGCTTACCGAGCAACTCGTAAATCAAGCTTTGAAGCTGTATGGAAGCGGTGGTAAGAGCAGTAAGGCAATTGTTGATACCTATGAAACGGCTGTAAAGAAATTGGCAATAAAAGTTGCGGAAATGATTTCGACTTTACCTGATCCTACTGAATGGCAGACCATTGAACATGATGAGGAGAAAAAGGAAGCATTTATCCTTGCTTTTAAAGATGCTGCTGAGCAGTTGAATTTGGTAGAACAATACTATGAATTTAAGTGGAATGATATATTATTTGGTATTGATGAGCATACATGGTTGCAGTATGTTGGTGCGTATAAAAACTTAACGTGGAAGCCAGGAACTCCACCTCCACCAACACCGGTTAATACGCTTGTTGGGAAAACGAAGTTAGCGGGAACACAAGTAATCGACGCGAATCATATTCTTCGTTTAGTTGGTTCAAAAGTTACTTCACCGAACGGCGTGCAAACGGTAGATAGTGAAACACTCCGTATTATTTATGAACAAATTCAAGAGTTGAGTAACATGGGGGAATACGAGCAAGCACAGTTATTGAAGGAATTTGTGGATACTGAGCTTGTGCCTGGTCACTTATCGAGCGATTTAAACTTTGACGAGGCATTTGAAGTTTGGAAAGCAAGTAAGCTGCACAAAGCGGTTATTGATTTTGCTTCGGAGTGGGGGCTAGATAGAAAATTACTTGGCAAATCAGTGAATTCATATTCTATTTCACAGCCCGATGTTGTTCCTTACATAAATGAACTCATTAGCAGTGTTAATTTTAGTACGGCAACTAATCAAACGGCTGGCAATTTGTTAAAGCATAATATGACGCTAACTTCCAAACTTCCAGCGTGGATGGCTGAAATCAAGCAAAAATATAGTTAACTTGAAGATGGCTTTGAAGTGACTGAAAACGAAGAATAACCAGTAAAAACAGAATATGTTTGATTATAAGAGTGGGACTGACCCCATAACGTGAGACAAATCAAAACACCTTTAAGAGAAATATCCTTATATCGTAAGATAAGGGAGACAATCTTGGAGGTGTTTTTGCGTTGGCAACTAGAGTGAGTTACCCGGCGGAAGTGAAATTGAAAGCAATCGAAATGAGATTAGCTGGTATTCCTGTGAAAGAAGTAATGAACGAGCTAAACATCAAAAATGAGACTCAGTTAAAAGTCTGGATGAAATGGTATCGGGAAGGTGAACTCTATCGCCTGGAGCAGCCAGTAGGTAAGCAATACAGCTACGGCAAAGGCCCAGAATATCTATCAGAGCTTGAAAAAGTGAAAGCAGAGAATCGTTTTCTTAAGCAGCAGTTAGAGGTTCTAAAAAAGTACAAGGAGTTGGAAAGGAGGTGTCACCTGAAGTAGTCATCGCTTGGATGGAGTCCATTCGAGGAGAAATAAGTATTACTCAAGCCTGTGCATGGTTAGGGATTCCTCGATCTAATTATTATCGTTGGAAATCATCTTGCAGAGCTAAGCGTGTAGATAATGCCGTAGGGAAAATTCGAGAGCTCTGTACGGAACATAAATTCCGTTATGGGTACCGAAAGATCACGTCACTCCTTCGAATGGAACAACAAATTAATCACAAACGTGTACAGCGAATTATGCAACGTGAAGGACTACAATGCCGAGTTAAAGTGAAGAAACGCAAACCTACTGGACAGCCAGCACATGTCGCGGAACACCTGTTAAAGCGTCAATTTCAAGCAATTGCTCCGATGCAAAAACTCGTGACTGATATTACGTATTTGCCTTACGGCGGAAAAACACTATACTTATCAAGTATTTTAGACTTGTATAACGGAGAGATCGTGGCTTACAGTATAGCAGACAAGCAAGACACTTCTTTTGTTCTTGATACGCTGAATCAGTTTCCGCTACGTTCAGATATGATGCTTCACAGCGATCAAGGAAGTGTATATACGTCTCAGGTTTATCAAGAAGCAATAAAAGCAAAAGGCATTACCATGAGCATGTCCCGCAAGGGAACGCCCGCTGATAATGCCCCCATCGAATCGTTTCATTCCACACTAAAGTCTGAAACGTTCTATCTCGAAAAAATTACCTGTACAACGACCGCCATCGTTGAGCAGATCGTTCGAGATTACATTACTTACTATAACTCAATTCGCATTCAAACGAAACTAAATAACCAGTCGCCGATTAATTTTCGACGACTGGCTGCTTAAACTTGTAAGGTGTTTTGATCCCTGTCTCACAAACGGGGGTCAGTCCCAGTCGTGGAGATACACTCCTCGGCTCTTTTTAACTTGAGAATAGCATAAACTTGAGGATGTTGTGCAAATTACTATGGGTCAATCGCCAAACTTCGAAAACTATACAAACAATCCTAGCGACATTTGAGTTATCCTCCAAGTTGATTGGGACGGATCTTTATTCGTATATCCAGAAATCAAAACTCTTTGTCATTGTAAAGTAGCCAGTCCTCGAAAATAATCGGGAAAAACGGGGGATTTGTGGTTATCCAAGAAGAAGTTCCAGGCAACCAAGAAGAATTTAGAATGTTCAATCATACTACTGTCCCTGACTGGCCGGAAGAAGGATAAGCGCGGAATATATCGGTATGATCGGAAGAAAGGCAACGTGGAGCTGCTGGAGGAGCCGAAGATGGATGGAGCCATTAACACCTTTACGATCGTGGTGGAATAATGTCGGTAACCAACAAGACTGAGCAATGTTATCGCAGCCTGTACGAAGGTGGACCGAGAAATGATGTATTGGGTCTACGTCCTGCTGTTCAAACTTAAACCCGTAGAAGCCAACTTTAGGGAGTTGGCTTCTTCATTTATTAGCCGTAGTCATAATTTGAGAGGTGAACAATGAAATAAAAAAATACGGCTCAAAACCAAAATCAGTTCTTGATGAAATAATCTAAGGCTGAAGATGGAAAAACATCTGCTAATCCTGTATTGTTGTAATTCCCCAACCACAACAAAAAGGAATAGGAAAATTAAGAACCAGTATATCAGTGAATTATTGCCAGAACTTAAGATTCAACAGGACAACTGATTAAAGGGGATAGTGGAGCAGGAAAATGAAAAGACCAACCTTTAGCAAAAGCTTTTGGGTTGGTCTTCATTATACGTTCAGGAGAGTACCGTTCAATCGAAGCCATTCTTTTTCCTCTTCATAATCAGATAGAAGCATGCGAACCGTATCCCGAAATGATGTAAGTAAAGATTCATGTGGAAGATTACTCAGTACATCTTTCGAGCAACGAAAGATATTCAAAGGATAGATTTTATAAGGCTTCATGCGAGCTAGGGCTACTCAGCGTAGCTTGTCCACAGCACACGATACTTACGATTTGTCATGTAAGACCTCATCTAACAATTGAGCAAATTTTTCTTCGCCATCACTACAAGTTGAGATTCCTTTATGACGATCATCGTTGGCTTGTTTGAGTTGATAAAGCACATGCGGATTTTTGAAGATAACGATGTCAGCTTCTGTTTTTGTTCCTCTGAAAGGGGACGGTATCAACTTTTTTGCTTAGTGTTTCATGATAGCCAAAGTGATCTTCGATGAACTGTACGAGATCTTCGAGCTCTACGACAGATTTATGTTTAAAGTTTTGTTCCAAAGTACCTTTAGGGATAGACATATTAATTACCTGACTTAATTTCCGCAAGATCAAATAATTAAGCGGTGAATGCGATGAAAAGTTAGGCTCAGATTCAATTTTCCATTGAGATATTTGTTAAAAAGCTGGCCCCTTTAAGGAGGCCAGCTTCATTGACTTTTAAGGCTAAATAAACTTCCGTGACACCTTCTTGCCATCGTAGGTGAATACAACATGCTTGTCATCGACGGTCGTTTCTACGTGTACTGGCTTGCCCCACAGGGTAAACACATAAGGCAGCGTCCGCTCTACGTATTTCAAATCCAGCTCAACGCCTTCATATTGATGCATGAGATACAGCTCGCCGGAACGCTGGTAGTCTCCATCCTCAACTGTAATGTAGGGGAATCCCCCGTTGACGCGTGAATAGACGAGCTGATCACGAATATTTTCCCAGGACTTATCGGTTATTTTCCACTCTGGCCCCTTTTTCTCAAAGATGTACAGATCCAGTTCCTCGGTCAGCTTCTTCGTCAAATAATTGCGAAGGAACGATTGATCGGATTCGAGCTCACGCACCTCGAAGATTTTGGCGCGGCCTTGGCCGGGCTGACGGCCATACCGTTCCCGTTCTTCCTTGGTAGGATTATCCCAGCGCTTCTCTATATCCTCGAACAGCTTGATTCCCAAATAATAAGGGTTCAGGCTATGGCGCGACGGCTGTACGACGGAGCTGTTCAGCTTTGCATACTCAATCGTTTCTTCGCTGCTTAAATCAAGTTCGCGGATAATACGCTGATGCCAATACGAAGCCCAGCCTTCGTTCATGATCTTTGTCTCGATTTGCGGCCAGAAGTAGAGCATTTCATCGCGCAGCATGGACATCATATCGCGCTGCCAATCCTCCAGAACGGGCGAGAACTGCTGAATGAACCAGATGATGTCCTTCTCCGGCTCTGGAGGGAAAGGGCGGTTCGCAAACTCATGGAGATTTGACTTGGATGGTTTAGCAGCAGAGCCTCCATTGTCCAGCTCCCACAAGTCATCGTATCGGCCAGGCTTGCTTGGCTGTGCTTCCCGCAGCTCGCGCTGCTTCAGCTCCATATAACGCTCCTTATCGAGATTGCGCGGCTTGACGACATTCGGATCGATATGCTCCTGTATGCCGAGCACTGCGTCGATGAAGCTTTCCACCGCTTGCGTGCCATACTCCATCTCATATTGATTGATACGTTCAGCCGTAACGGACATGCTCTCTACCATATTACGGTTTGTATTCGAGAAGCGGGCGTTATTTTTGAAAAAATCGCAGTGAGCGAGCACATGCGCCACAATTAACTTGTTTTGGATGAGTGAATTGCCTTCTAGCAGGAAGGCGTAACACGGATTAGAATTAATGACGAGCTCGTAGATTTTGCTTAGCCCGAAGTCATATTGCATCTTCATTTTATGGAAGGATTTACCAAAACTCCAGTGACTAAACCGGGTAGGCATGCCGTAAGCCCCAAATGTATAAACGATTTCGGCCGGGCAAATTTCATAGCGCATCGGATAGAAATCGAGTCCGAAGCCCTCGGCGATTTCGGTAATTTCGTCGATGGCATACTCTAATTCCTGCATGTTATTTGCACTCATGTACGGCTCCCTCCCGGCTGTTTTTTAAAAAAGTGCTTCAGCGCCCGGTACACCTCTCCCTTTTCCTTAATGACATAGTGCATAAAATGGGGCAGTTGAATATTGCGGTAGGCAGACATGAGGGTGCTGCTGCGGTTGTATTGATTTACTTCGCCGTAGCCGAACATGTTGGCTCTCTTTAGGATTTGGCCGATCAGCTTCACACAGCGCTCGTTATCGCTCGTTAGGTTGTCACCGTCAGAGAAATGGAATGGATAAATATTGTAGCTGGCAGGCGGAAAACGTGAATCGATGATCTCCAGCGCCTTCACATAAGCGGATGAGCAGATCGTGCCGCCGCTCTCGCCACGTGTGAAGAACTCCTCTTCGGTTACTTCCTTGGCTTCGGTATGGTGGGCAATGAATACCAATTCGACCTTCTCATACTGCTTGCGCAAGAAGCGCGTCATCCAGAAGAAGAAGCTGCGCGCACAATACTTTTCGAAGCTGCCCATGGAACCAGAGGTGTCCATCATCGCAATAATGACGGCACTCGATTGCGGCTTAATGATTTCCTCCCACGTCTTGTAGCGCAGGTCGTCAGGGCTGATGTGGTGAATGCCAGGCTTGCCGGTTAGGGCATTGCGCCGCAAATTTTCTAAAATCGTACGCTTCTTGTCTATGTTGGACATAATGCCCTTCTTACGGATGTCATTGAATCGAATATCGGTAACCTCGACCTGTTCTTTGTCTTTCTGCTGAAGATTAGGCAGCTCCAATTCGTCGAACAGCATGGTTTCCAAGTCTTCGATACTGATCTCAGCCTCAATAACATCCGCACCGGCCTGATCGCCAGCCTGCTTTCCCTTTCCTTGCCCTTGAGATGAACTGTCCGTGCCGAGCACATCTCCAACCTCACTGTCACCGTCTCCCTGACCGACATGCTTCTTCTTGTTGAAGTTATAGACGAATCGGAATTCGTCCAGACTGCGAATAGGAACTTTAATGATTTGCTTGCCATCGGACATGATAATGTTCTCTTCGGTAACAAGATCGGGCAGGTTTTGCTTTATCGCTTCACGCACCCTCTGTTGATGGCGCGCTTGATCTTGATAGCCTTTGCGATGGAGCGACCAGTCCTCGCGGGACACAATGAACGTCCGTTCATTCAATGGCTGACACCTCCTGTTGGACGTATTAACTAATGCCTGTGCTGCTAGTTATGATCAATATATTCACGGGTTGCCGGGATAATGAAACGAGTGCTGTGCCAGCAGCGCGATCTCAGCATGCAGAGTGTCGTATGCGTACGATATTTACAAATGAGGTAGACGAACAGGTTGTGATACAATACAAGGTACTTGACAACCTATTTCAGAGTAAGATGTAAATGAAGAAAAGGAGGGACATAGGATGACTGTTGGTTCAGAAGAAGAAGTACAAGGATTGAAGGAAATCGGCAAAATTGTAGCGTTGACTATACAAGAAATGAAGAAAAGTGCAAGACCAGGGATGACGACCAAGGAGTTGGATGAAATCGGCGGTGAAATTCTGGCCCGCCATGGGGCAGTGTCTGCACCAATGAAAGATTATAACTTTCCCGGACATTCGTGCATCAGTGTAAATACAGAAGTTGCGCATGGAATACCTGGCAAGCGGGTTCTAAAACCTGGGGATTTAGTGAACGTGGATGTATGCGCGAAGAAGAATGGATTTGTGGCCGATTCGGGACAATCGTTTCAACTTGCGCCTCTAGATACGAAAATTACTGCATTGTGCCGATATACGCAAGAAACGATGATGAAGGTCATTTCTTCATTGAAACACGGGGTGAAAATAAACACAATTGGGAAAATGTTTGAGAAGGCTGCTGAACAAGGAGGATATACGGTCATTCAAAATTTGTGCAGTCATGGCGTAGGCAGAGCGGTGCATGAAGAGCCAAGCATTCTTCCGATCTATAATCGACTTGATACGAGGATCTTGAAGGAAGGCATGGTCATTACGATTGAGCCATTTTTATCAACAGGTGCGGATCATGCAGTACAGCAGGCTGACGGCTGGACATTATGCACACCGGATGGAAGTATTGCCGCACAATTCGAGCATACGATTATTATTACGAAGCAAAAGCCTATTATTGTCACGGTTGCATAGCGCTTCGCACGAGACTTCGAACGATCCAGACTTGCTTCATGTATAGAAGCAGCTCTGGGTCGATTCAGCTTAGCTTCCTTAAAGCTTGCAGAGTAACGAAAAATCTACATTTATAAAAGTGGGAGAGAATGCTAGGTTTGACATGAAACCATTTGGTATCCTATAATCATAACACCAATACGAAACCATTTGGTTCCGTAATAATGTACTTATCGTTGGTACATGCTGACAATACAATGATGAACTGGAGGACTGACATCCATGACAAATCAAGCATCTCAATCTCCACAAGATATCCGCAAAACGATTACATTGAACGCACCGATCCAGAAGGTGTGGGACGCAGTAGCCACATCGGAAGGAATAGCTGCCTGGTTTATGCCAAATGATTTTCGGCCTGAGCTAGGTTATGAATTTCATTTGAATGCAGGGCCGTTCGGGAATTCACCATGCAAGGTGACAGAGCTAGACCCGCCAAATCGTTTGTCATTCCGTTGGGGCAAAGACTGGACGCTGACGTTTGCCTTGGCCGAAATGAACGGGGCAACGGAATTTACCTTAATTCACTCTGGGTGGAGTCCAGAGGGAGTTACAGAGTTTGGCGAATCGCATGCGATCGTACGCGAGCGCATGAACAGTGGATGGGACGGTCTGGTTCAGAAGCTGCGGTCCTACATTGAGGCGTAACATGGGAGCATCTGCACCGAAGCATGATGTCTTTCAGGCGATAGCAGACCCTACAAGGCGCAAGCTGCTGGAACTGCTCGCAGATAACGAGCTTCCAGTTACAGTCATAAGCGGGCATTTCCCCATGACTCGAACTGCAGTGTCCAAGCACTTGCGAATTCTTGCAGAAGCGGGACTTGTGAAGGATCGAAAGATCGGCAGAGAGGTCAGATACCGGCTCGATCCGGATCCGCTGTTGGTATTGAAGCGATGGCTGGCCTATTATGACCGTTATTGGGATAATAAGCTGTCCATGCTTCAGCATTATGTAGAGAGTATAGGGAATCCGGAACGGACTGAGGAGAGTGCCGGCTTGCAGGAACTGATTAATAACAGCAATAGTAACAGTAACAATCGCAGCGACAGCGAGAAATAAACCGTGATGTAGCTGTTTACTAAAAGTTTCGACCAGTCAGTACAAGTAAGTACAACTTCGCAATCCGCCAATCCGCAGCAATCTGCTATAAGCAGGGCGTTGCGGATTTTTTTATATTGAACGGGAATGTCTATATGATGTCCACCTTCTTTCTCACCTTGCCAAACTGACTAAAATGATCTAACAAAAATTTGAAAAACAACCGATAAATAAGTAAATAGTTCTGAAGAGGACGTACATGTGAATTGTGCCGACAGCGCATCTGTAGATCACGATGGATCGAGGAATTGCTGTATGGACAACCCTTGTCCATACTTATGTTATCAATGTCATATGATGTGTTCCTCCAAATCGATATGATTACCTCATATATATAATGAAGCGAAATGTTGAGGTCGATCAAAATGACAAAACAACACCAACCACAAGAAAGCATGCCCCTGCCTCCAGTGCCGCATACAGCGCACGATAGCACCGAAGGGCCGAGAATACGGAGAGAAAAGCGGACTGTTCTATTGATGATTCGCATATATTGTCGTAATCATCATTTATCAGAAATGTCTCATTATGAAAATGGAGATCATGGGCATTGCAGTTTATGCCCCAACTGCAATGAATTGCTCGCCTATGCATGGAAGCGACTTACTCATTGCCGATTCGGTGAGAGCAAGACGACTTGTGAGCGTTGTACCGTGCATTGCTACAAGCCAGATAAGCGTGACGCCATTCAGCGTGTCATGCGTGAAGTAGGACCCAAAATGCTGTATAAACATCCGATTGTTGCTCTCCGGCATGCATGGGATCATTTCCGCCCATCTAAAAGAGGAAAATAAAACCACAGGCTGAGAACGCCTTGTCCCACTTGAATTGTTAGTGGAAAAACCACAGTAATTCAGATAATATAGTAACGTATCTAATATAGTTAAAAATTGCCGAAATGTGGCATGAAGGGGCGAACATCATGTTGCGACGCTATACAATTATAGGAAGTATAAATATGCTTTTATCTGTCGCTCTTGGGGCATTTGGGGCGCATGTCATGAAGGGGCTGCTGACGCCGGAGCGGATGGCGACTTTCGAGACAGCTGTTCAATACCATATGGCGCACGCGCTTGGATTGCTTTTTATTGCAATATTGGCAGATAAACTGGCTGATCAGAAAAAGGCTGCATGGTCAGCAAGGCTGATATTTATCGGTATCATTGTGTTCTCTGGCAGCTTGTATCTGCTTTGCTTTACGGGGATCAAAGTGCTAGGAGCGATTACACCGATTGGAGGAGTTGCATTCATCGCTGGTTGGTTGATGCTTGCTCTTGCTGCACGTCGATGATCGTTCGTATTGACTTCAACGCTGGAAGGAAGATACTTAGTGAGTGACCGTAAGGTACAGAATGAACGGCAATTGCAGAAGCGGGATCGCTCAATTCGATGTGCTTTAATTGTAATGGCTGTCTCTTTAATTACGGCAATCGTATGTACAGGGTTGGCTTTGCTTCAGCTGGAAGGAACGGCGCGATTGTGGATGCTTGTGCTATTAACAGCGATGCTTGGATATGCTGCAGCTGCGAAGCTTAAATCTTCTTACGACCAGGGGCTCAAACAGGCACATCATCCTTCAGATGCAAAGATTGCGCCGGATTCCTCCGAGCAGCCAACTTGGAAGTCTTATTACGATCATCTGCCTGTTCCGATGCTATTTGTTCGCCAAAATGGAGAGGTTGAGGGGATGAACCCTTCCTTTCAAGAGGTGACTGGATTTGATGTGCCACCCCGCTCGATTAGTCAATGGATGGAGGAACGGGATTGTACGAAGCTCCTTCGGGCAATGCCTCAGGCGATGAGCGGGCAAGAAGTGGAACTGGAAGTTGTTAGTTGTTCTAAGGATGGATTTCCTCAGGACTGGGTCATTCAAATGGCTCAGCTGCCTTTATTGTCACATTACTCCGAGCAGGATGTGATCTTTTCAGTAAGCCTTCGAGATCCAAGTCCGAATCGATATATGGAAGAACGCATTCGTTACATGGCTTATTATGATGATATGACAGGTTTACCGAATCGGCGCATGTTCATGCAGCGGTTGGAGGAAGCACTTGAAATGGCCGCTTATGCCTCATTTTCCGTTGCAGTGCTATACATGGATCTTGATAGGTTTAAGCGCATTAACGATACTTTTGGCACGGACTTCGGCGATATGCTTCTTATGCAAATTGCGGATAGATTGCTCAGGTCGATGACAGAAAATGACGTCATTGCCCGGATGGAGGGCGATGAATTCATCTGCTTCATGACGAATGCAGGCTCTGAGGACGAAGTAACTGAACGTATTCGTCTACTATTATCGGTGTTGGAGGAGCCGTTCGAATTGAACGATATCCCCGTTCACGTTACGATGAGCATTGGCGTGAAGCTTATCCATGAAGATATGCGCATTCATGATGCAGGTCTTGCCGTTCAGCAAGCGGATTATGCCTTGTCCCGGGTAAAGGAACTGGGGAAGAACGGATACCTTTTTTTCGTTCCAGGCATGAACGATCGTCCGCTTGAGCGCATTACATTAGAGCATGACATGCGCAAGGCACTCACAAGAGGCGAATTCGAGCTCTATTACCAGCCGCAGGTAGATATGTCTACTTGCCGCATTGTAGGGATGGAAGCTCTTGTACGCTGGAACCATCCTGAGCGTGGGCTTATTCCTCCGGGGGAATTTATTCCCTTGGCCGAGGAGAACGGCTTCATCGTATCACTAGGAACTTGGATCATGGAAGAAGCCTGCAGACAAAATAAGAAGTGGCAGGACAAAGGGCTTGAACGTATTCCAGTATCCGTCAATCTGTCGGTTAGACAATTTGAAATGAACAACTTAACGGAGACGGTTCAGGATGTACTGCGGCGCACCGGTTTGGAGCCGCAATATTTAGATTTGGAAATTACAGAAAGCATGACAATGGAAGTGTCTCGTGCATCTCAAACATTGCGCAAATTGAAGGATATGGGTGTGGCAATCAGTATTGATGATTTCGGGACAGGTTATAGTTCTCTTCACTATTTGAAAAATTTCCCGATTCATCGTTTGAAAATTGATCGATCCTTCGTCCGTGATTTGCAGCAGGATCCGAATGACGCTGCAATTGTATCCGCAATTATTGCCTTAGGGCACAATATGAACATGCAAGTGATTGCTGAGGGAGTAGAGACGAAGGAACAGCTGGTATTTTTACAAAATAACCACTGCGACAATATACAGGGCTATTATTTCAGTCCTCCATTGCCGCGAAGTAGCTTTGAATCGCTATTCCGCAAACATTCGCAGCATGCTGGGAACAGTACAATGCTGAATACATAAGTGAATCAACGAGAAATGCAACAGCCGCAATGGGAGTCGACTGATCTGACTTCATTGCGGCTGTTGTGCATTCATGAGCTATAGAATTAGGGCTGCATGTCTTCTATTTCATTCAGATTAAAAGCGTATACCTGCTTTTCATCGACATGGTATACGTTCAGCAGCTGATTCGAGGCGTCATAATTGAGGATTCGGCAGGGGAGACTCATCGTTATGCCTTTTCCTTTGTTAATGCGCAAGCGCAGTAAGCAATTCTGATCGATGTAGTTCCGAAGCTGCTTTTCAACATCCTGCAGGCGGGCATCATCGGCTTGTTGCTTGTTAGTCTGTTTAGGTTCATTGGCTGCGTTTTGTAATGCTTTGTCCGCTGTGGACCCGGAGCCTGTTGCATTTTTCTTGCTATGAGTCCGAGCTGCGGGGCTGTCCATCCGAGTATCAACAGTCGTGGAACTGGCCTGAGCTGCATGCGTCTGAGTCAGCTTGTCAAACGGTGATTGCTTCATATTATGCTGCTGCATAGCTTCGGCAAGCTCCAACAAAGAACCGAGCTCACTCCCAGATTGGACACGAGCATCCAGAATGTCAGGGTGCTGCTGCAGCAGTTGCAGCAAAGCTTCTAGCGCAGCCACGTTGGATTCGCCTTGTACAAGGATGTCTACATTGAACTTGAAGACGGATCGTTGAGATGAAGTAGGATAAAGCATGATCTGTAATTCCTCCAACCTGGACATTTTGCCTAGATGATTACATTATAATACGGGAGAAATTCCGACAAATATAGTTCATTAGTACTAAATATTGATTCTCGACTCATTCGTTCCAAAAATACGGTAAATGCATAAGATGATACCATCCTGTTATGACAAGAAGGAGGCATTTGGAGTGATACGGTTAATACCCATGCATATTGGCGAACAAACCGTGTTGGGCGTAGAAGTATTGTTGCCCAAAACGACACTATTGTCTATCTCTACAGATAAGGGGTACATCATGTGCGGGGCGCTTGATGTAGAGTTGTTGAATACGAAGCTGCAAGATCGAGGGATTATTGCAGGGCGCGCCGTTGGTGTGCGAACACTGGAGCAACTGCTCGAAGCTCCGCTTGAATCCATTACCCATGAAGCGGGAAATTTGGGCATATTTGTAGGCATGAAAGGCCGCGATGCGCTGCAACTGATGTTCTAATCTACATCTAAAACAAGGGTATGATCTATGCGCTAGGGACACATAATATTGGAGAATTTTCAATTTTGCGTGTATGAAGTGTCATAGCTGATTGGAAGAGCTTGCGTTACACTAATGGCCTCAAGTCCTTATGGGACGCCGTGTTGCGATGATTCATTTCACGTGGACACGGGTACATATATAGTAGCCGAGCAGTATCCTTGGTAAGGAAAAGATACAAGTTTCACCAGAAAATATTACCAAACAGGTTTGTGTAAGAAAGGCTTGAAAAATAGTTAATATTACTTTAGAATTATTATCAATAAGAAATTGATATCAATTAGGAGGCGTATCGATTATGGCAAATAACGAAAAACTTCAATCTCTGTTGAATCAACAAGTGGCAAACTTGAATGTATTGTATGTGAAGCTTCATAACTACCACTGGTATGTAAAAGGTCCATTGTTCTTCACCCTGCATGAGAAATTCGAAGAATTCTATAATGAAATTACGGCGAAGATGGATGATGTAGCTGAGCGCTTGCTTACAATTGGAGGCAGACCATACGCAACAGTGAAGCAATATTTGGAGCATACAACACTGCAAGAAGCGACAGGCAATGAAACAGGAGAAGAAATGGTAAAGCAGCTTATTAAAGACTTCAATCAATTGATTGCAGAATGCGGCGTAGCTCAAGAAGCGGCGCAAGCTGCTGGGGACGAGCCTACAAATGATTTATTCATCGGCATTCAATCCGATCTTGAAAAGCATGTATGGATGTTGAATGCACTTCTTGGGTAAGCAAGGCTGCATAATATAAATGACTAACCTTGATGATAAACATATAAGCGCATCCTGAGAAGGGTGCGCTTTTTACTGAAATTATATATAAAATTGGCAGGCGATGTGACTCTAGCAGATTGCGCGCTTTTGTAACGAATAAAGGAGTTATTTGGCGAAAGATAGAGGCAGCATGGGTGGGGCGCTGGTTGATTTATACAAATGATTGTTTTAAAATTATATTGAGAATCAATGATAATCATTTTATAATGATTACAATGTGATAAATCTTATAGCGTGGATAAAGATTTATTGTTCTTTCAGTATACATCTTTTCTACAAATCCATCAATCTGGAGGTTACAACACAATGTCAACTCAATTCGTCATTAATGGTTTAAAGGCGACCATTGAAGGTAAAGAGATTCTGAAAGGAATCAATCTGGAAATGAAGGGTGGCGAGGTACATGCTATCATGGGTCCTAACGGAACTGGTAAAAGTACACTCGCTTCTGCTTTGATGGGCCATCCTAAATATGAAGTAACAGAAGGTTCTGCTACAATTAACGGAGAAGATTTGCTTGAGATGGAAGTTGACGAGCGCGCTCGTGCGGGTCTGTTCCTTGCGATGCAATACCCAAGCGAAATCGCAGGTGTAACGAACTCCGACTTCTTGCGCAGCGCAATCAATGCTCGCCGCGGTGAAGGCAACGAAATCTCCTTGATCAAGTTCATTCGTCAAATGGAAGGCAAGATGAAAGAACTGGAGATGAATGAAGAATTCGCTCATCGCTACCTGAACGAAGGCTTCTCCGGCGGGGAGAAGAAGCGTAACGAAATCTTGCAAATGATGATGCTGGAACCGAAAATCGTAGTCTTGGACGAAATCGACTCCGGTTTGGATATCGACGCATTGAAAATCGTTGCAAATGGTGTAAATGCTATGCGCAGCGAAGATCGCGGATTCTTGGTTATTACGCACTATCAACGTTTGCTGAACTATGTGAAGCCTGACTTCGTACACGTTATGATGCAAGGTCGTATCGTGAAATCCGGCGGTCCTGAACTGGCTGAGCGTCTTGAGGCCGAAGGTTACGACTGGGTGAAGGAAGAACTCGGCATTACAGACGAAACAGTTGGACAAGGCGAGTAATTCATTCTAGCAAACGATTGACAGGAGGAGCGATAGACCGATGAGCACGAATACGACATTGCCAGTGAGCCGTGAAGCGGTCGCTGCGCTTTCGAGCCGCAAGAGTGAGCCTGCATGGCTTGCTGAATTGCGATTGCAAGCGTTGGATCAAGCAGCGGCACTGGATTATCCGATATTTGAAAAAACAAAAATTGAACGCTGGGATCTTCAAGCATATGGTGAGTATGTAGACAGCCAACAAGTTTCTGCTTTTGCTGATATTCCGAGAGAAGTTCGTACTATATTGACTGGGGATGAGTCTTCCGCACAGGTAGACAACGTACTGGTTCAGCACAATTCCGGGGTAGTATATCGTCAATTGCAAGCAGAACTGGCAGCGAAGGGCGTTATCTTTACAGACTTGGAAACGGCGGCTCGTGAGCATGAAGAGCTGGTGAAGCCGCATTTGATGCAAGCGCTGAAGGCTGACGAGCATCAGTTGGCAGCTTTGCATGCCGCAGTATGGAATGGCGGCGTATTCTTATACGTGCCGAAAAACGTAGAAGTAGATATTCCGCTTCAAGCATTGTTCTATACAGATAATGCAAAGGCTACATTCGCACCGCATGTATTGATTGTTGCGGATGTGAACAGCCGTGTAAACTATGTAGACAACTACGTATCTGGTGCTTCTACTGATGCTTATGTTCATAATGGTGTTGTTGAAGTGTTCGTGAAATCCGGAGCGAAGGTAACTTACGCATCTGTACATCATTTGGATGAGAAAGCAACGGATATTACGATTCGTCGCGCAGTAGTTGAAAATGACGGCCGCATTGAGTGGGTTGTAGGCGAAATGCACAACGGCTATGCAGCGTCTGAAACGAACTCCATTCTCGTAGGCAACGGTTCTACATCCGATACAAAAGTAATATGCGTAGGAAATGGCGATCAAAAGCTGAACATTACGACGAAAGCTGTTCACTTCGGTAAGAGCTCTGACAGCCAAATGATTACACGCGCAGTTATGCGCGAAAATGCTTCCGCAATCATCAACGGAATTACGAAGATTGAAAAGGGAGCAACCAAAGCAAATGGTGAGCAAACAGAGCGCGTACTTATGCTGAGCCCGAAAGCGCGTGGAGATGCGAATCCAATTTTGCTTATTGATGAGGACGATGTAACAGCGGGTCATGCTGCTTCTGCTGGTCAAGTGAACCAAGAACAGGTTTATTACATGATGTCGCGCGGTATTGCTCGTGAAGAGGCGGAGAACTTGATTATCCGCGGATTCTTGGCACCAGTTGTAGCTGAACTGCCAGGAGAGCATTTGCAGCAATTGCTGAAGCGTTACATCGAAAGGAAGC
Organism: Paenibacillus sp. B1-35; assembly: GCF_050474385.1. Classification (NCBI taxonomy): domain Bacteria; kingdom Bacillati; phylum Bacillota; class Bacilli; order Caryophanales; family Paenibacillaceae; genus Paenibacillus; species Paenibacillus sp. B1-35. Next base: position 58,832 of record NZ_JBCHVJ010000006.1, on the reverse strand, counting down.
TGGGACAATGATTGGACGCGAGCTTCGTGAGCAATTCCCGATTTTAAATCAGGATGTTAATGGTCATCCGTTGGTGTATTTAGACAGTGCGGCAACCTCACAGAAGCCGAGATCCGTAATTGATGCGATACAAGCGTATTATGAAAAGGACAATTCCAACGTACACCGCGGCGTCCATACGCTCGGTTCCCGAGCGACAGACGCTTACGAAGGTGCGCGGGAGAAAGTTGCCCGGTTCATCAACGCGAATCGTACGGAAGAGATTGTATTCACTCGCGGTACGACAAGTGCGCTTAATCTTGTTGCATCTTCCTATGGACGCAGTGTATGCGGCGAGGGTGATGAAATTGTCATCACACAAATGGAACACCACAGCAATCTGATTCCGTGGCAGCAGGTCGCGAAAGCGACAGGGGCTACGTTGAAATATATCCCGATGCAGGAAGATGGCACGCTTTTGCTTGCAGATGTGGAGCAGACGATTACGGCTCGAACGAAGATTGTATCGATTGCGTATGCATCCAATGTGCTCGGAATCGTAAATCCAGTCAAACAAATTGCGGAGATCGCACATCGCTATGGGGCAGTTATCGTGGTAGATGGCGCGCAAAGTACGCCGCATATGCGGATCGATGTTCAGGAGCTGGATTGCGACTTCTATGCATTGTCAGGGCACAAAATGTGCGGACCAACTGGAATCGGGGCATTATATGGGAAGATGGCACTGCTCGAGAAAATGGAACCAATCGAGTTCGGCGGCGAAATGATTGACTTCGTTGATTTGTATGAATCAACGTGGAAAGATGTTCCTGCCCGATTTGAAGCGGGAACACCGATCATAGCAGGTGCTGTCGGACTAGGCGCTGCGATTGATTTCCTAAACGAAATAGGGCTGGACAACATTCATAAACATGAGATGCAGCTTGGCGCCTATGCGGTCGAGCGTTTGTCTGAGATTGATGGACTCTCGATCTATGGCCCTCGCCGCGAGCGGATCGGGCTCGTTACATTCAATTTGGATGATATCCATCCGCATGATGTAGCTACCGTTCTGGATGCGAAGGGGATTGCCGTACGTGCCGGACATCACTGCTGCCAGCCGCTGATGCGTTGGCTCAAGGTAAGTGCGTCGGCACGCGCAAGTTTCTATTTGTACAACACGGAAGCAGACATTGACCGGTTGGCGGAAGCCTTGCGGGAAACGAAGGAGTATTTCAGCGATGCAATTGGATGATCTGTATCGCCGAGTCATCATGGATCACTACAAAAAGCCGCGCAACCGCGGCACGTTCGAGGACGACACGGTTACCGTTGACCTGAACAATCCGACTTGTGGTGATCGCATATCTCTGCAGCTTAAGTTGAACGATGGCATTGTTGAGGATGCCAAATTCACAGGCGAGGGCTGCTCGATAAGCATGTCTAGTGCATCAATGATGACGGAAGCGGTCAAAGGTAAAACGTTGGAGCAAGCACATGAATTGGCTGAGCGCTTCTCTGCCTTGGTAAAAGGCGAGAACGCTACGTTTGATGAATATGAAGATATCGAGGCTCTATCTGGTGTAAACAAGTTCCCAGCCCGCATTAAATGTGCGACATTGGCTTGGAACGCGCTTCGCAAAGGGATCGATAAGCCTGAATAGGCGATCAAGTGCGACGTTCGCACAGAGGAGGTACAACAACTATGGCGAAAAAGATGCCTGAAATGGAAGAGTATAAATATGGCTTTCGCGATAATCACCAAGCAGTCTTCCAATCCGGTAAAGGGCTGACGCCGGAGATCGTTACTGAGATCTCCCGTATTAAGGGCGAGCCTGACTGGATGCTGGAATTCCGCTTGAAGTCGCTTGAGCAATTTAACAAAATGGCAATGCCTCGTTGGGGCGGCGATTTGGATGAGTTGGACTTCAACGACATTCAATATTATGTGCGTCCTTCTGAGAAGCAAGGTAAGACATGGGAAGAAGTTCCGACTGAGATCAAGGAAACATTCGATAAGCTCGGCATTCCAGAAGCGGAACAAAAGTTCCTTGCTGGTGTATCGGCTCAGTACGAATCTGAGGTTGTTTATCACAGCATGCAGAAGGATCTCGAAGAGCAAGGCGTTATCTTTATGGATACGGACACTGCACTTCGTGAGCATCCGGAGATCTTCCGCGAGCACTTCGCATCTGTCGTTCCTCCGGCGGACAACAAGTTCGCTGCATTGAACAGTGCAGTATGGTCGGGCGGAAGCTTTATCTATGTGCCAAAAGGCGTGAAGTGTGAAATTCCGCTTCAAGCATATTTCCGTATCAACTCCGAGAATATGGGTCAGTTTGAGCGTACGCTCATCATCGCAGATGAGGACAGCTTCGTACATTATGTTGAAGGTTGTACAGCGCCTATCTACAGCACGAACTCTCTTCATAGTGCGGTCGTTGAGATTATTGTGAAGAAAAATGCGCGTGTTCGTTATACAACAATCCAAAACTGGGCGCCGAACATTTACAACCTGGTTACAAAGCGTGCTGTTGCGGAAGAGAATGCGAACATGGAGTGGGTTGACGGCAACATCGGTTCCAAGCTGACTATGAAATATCCAGCAGTCGTATTGAAAGGCCGCGGAGCAAAAGGCTCTGTACTGTCAATTGCGGTAGCAGGTAAAGGTCAGCATCAGGATGCTGGTGCGAAGATGATTCACCTGGCTCCAGATACAACGTCGACCATTATTTCCAAATCGATCTCCAAGCATGGCGGTAAGGTTTCGTATCGCGGCTTGACATCGTTCGGTCGTGATTCTGACGGTGCAAAATCAAACGTAAAATGTGATACTTTGATTTTGGATAACGAATCTACGTCTGATACAATTCCGTACAACGAGATCCGCAACGACAATATTCAATTGGAGCATGAAGCTACTGTATCCAAGGTATCCGAGGATCAGCTCTTCTACCTGATGAGCCGCGGCTTAACTGAAGATGAGGCGACTCAAATGATCGTCATGGGCTTCATCGAGCCGTTCACGAAGGAACTGCCAATGGAATATGCGGTTGAGATGAATAGATTGATCAAATTCGAAATGGAAGGCTCTATCGGCTAAGGATTGCTTCGGCAAAGAGCCAATCAGCCTTGTTTCGTTGAAGGAAGATACGTGCCCTTTTTGCTTGATGTACGATGTGCATCAAGCAGAGGGCACGTATTTTTTTATAAAGAAGTTTTTGTTTTTCGCTCATTTTCTCCGTGTTTGTCCCCATTTTGCTTTTATCCGCATGGTACACCCCGAAATTGGCATACTAATCCTTATGCTGATGTTCAACTTGCTTACAGCGGGTTCGCATCTATGTTATCTCATCACGCAACAGGAGGATTGGAAATGGTTGACCCTATCCAACAGGAGCGAAAAATACGGCATATTTGCCGTAAGCACAGATTCTGTATCATGATGCTAATCGGATGTATGATTTTAAGTGTATTTGCACCAGTTAAGGCAAGTGCCATGTCCGTAGCGACACAAATAGACACACATCATGAGAGTGCGCCAGCTCGCAGAGATCGTGCCTATTATGAAGGACGAGGAGACATTGTGTGGGAAGTGCCGTCTGCTGGCAAGCGGATTGCACTCACTTTTGACGATGGCCCTGATCCAACCCGTACTCCGGTTATCTTAGACCTGTTAAAGCAGTATAATGCCAAGGCTACCTTCTTCGTCGTAGGATGGAGAGTAAAGTCGCACCAAGAATTAGTAAAGCGTACAGTTCGTGAGGGACATGAAATTGCGAATCATACGTACCACCATAAGTATTTTCGCAAAGGGGTAACGAAGGCAGAAATTGAAGAGGAAATCATGAAGGCGCATCGAGTCATTGAAGAGGTGACGGGCACGCCGCCCCAATTATTCCGACCGCCAGGCGGGTATTATAATGAACGGCTTGTAGAAATTGCACGGGAGAAGGGGTACCGCGTTATTTTATGGTCGTGGCATCAAGATACGAAGGATTGGCGTTCACCAGGAGTAGATCGAATTGTCAATAAGGTGCTGGGACATGCAAGAAACGGTGACATCGTACTAATGCACGACTTAGTAGAGGGAAGCACACAGACCATTCAGGCGCTGAAGAAAATACTGCCCGAATTGAAGCGGCGGGGTTATTCATTTGTCACCGTTTCTGAATTAATGGCACATCGGGTCAAAGCGAAAACATCCTGAGCGCGTCTTATAAATACGTTAATCATGACGCGCTTCACTTGAAAAAGCAGGCTGTAAACGAATAAATCTAGTACAGCAACTTACATGTATACCTTTTCAATATGCAGATTGCGGAATTGCGTTAAATCAATGAATTGATTATCAACTTGCACGAGCGGCCGGAAAAATTCAGTATGATGGTTCATGATGATTGTTCCGGTTCGCCCGTCGCTTAGGCGTGCCTGCTTATGAACGAAGTTAGGCAGCATGTGGCGAATGAAGGTATGGACGATTTTGGGATCAAGTCCAGTATAGCTCAACGTATGAAGCTCTTTCAGAACCGTAAATAAATCCTGCTTGCTCCGATAAATTCGTGTGCTTGTCATCGCACTATATATATCTGCAACGGCAATGATGCGAGCAACTGGATGAATCTCAAGATCAGAAGTGCCATAAGGGTAACCGCTTCCATCAATGCGTTCATGATGCTGGAGGGCAGCGACCGCAAGCCATTCATCATCATAAGCAGCACGAATAATCTCATATCCGAGAACAGTATGAGATTTCATTTGTTCGAATTCGGAAAATGTCAGCATCTCTGGTTTGTGTAACAGGTGTCGATCAATTTGGGACTTGCCGATATCATGCAAAAATCCAGCCTTGCAAATGCGAATCGCTTCTTCTTCCCCGTAATGCATCCACTTCGCAATATAGTAGGACAGCATACCGACTTGCACGGAATGCTGATACGTATAATCATCCTTTGAGTCCAGCAGAAGCAAGAGGGAGACAACATCATGCTGCTTCTCCATCTGTTGAATAAGCGGTGTGATGGATTCTTGAACAAGCTCATCTTGCACAAATCCATGTTGGACGACATCTTGAAATATTTTCTCGACATTGTGAATTGCCGTATTATAGCTGTTCTGCATCCCTTGATGGGCACTGTGATAGGTTTGCTGCCCTTCATTCGTAGAATAAGGGGACTCTACTGCAGGTTCTGTGCATGCTCTGCCCTCGATATTGATCATTTCCAAATGATGACGAATGAGAAGAGCAATGTCCCGCTGCTTCATGACGGTTCCTGCAGACAGCACCAACAGACCATTATCATTGAAAATATCCTTCGAGAGAATGTCCCCTTCTTGAATTTCTGTGACATGTATCCGCACGAAATGTCACACCTTTCTAGTCATATTGACCTACATGTATCTTTTATCATACCAAAGTCTGACAAAAGATAACAATAACATTTTCCAGAATATTGTGAAAAATTGGTGCTGAAATTCATCCGCTGCTCGTATACAAAGAACAAGATACTTTGTCCGATTTCGGAGTGCTCGCATTAGATGAACTCGAGTAACTTCGTATGAGGAGGAAAAGAGGGATTTATCCATGTTCTATGTCATCGTTGCAGTTGTTCTTGGCATTGTTGAAGGATTAACTGAATTCATACCTGTATCCTCGACAGGCCATATGATATTAACAACGAAGCTAATGGGGATTGAGGAGCAGGCTAGCTGGCTTAAAACGTTCGAGATCGTCATTCAGCTAGGCGCGACACTGGCCATGATGGTCGTATATTGGGATCGGATCATGGGGATGTTGGGCTTGCGCAAACGAACCGTTCAGCAAGGGAATGTCGTCTGTCAACGATTGAATCTGCTCCATGTCGCCATTGGAATAGCTCCCGCGTTAGGTGTGGCCTACCTAGCAAAAGATCATATTAAGCAGTTGTTTGACAGCACCTCAACGGTATTGTTGGCGCTTGTCGTCGGAGGCGCATTTATGTGGTTCGCCGAATGGTACGGTTCTCGCAGAGAGCCATCAGCGAAGACGATGGATGATATTAGCTATAAGCAAGCCTTTTCTATTGGTTTGTTTCAAATTCTGTCTGTGTTGTGGCCAGGCTTCTCCCGCTCAGGATCTACGATGTCGGGAGGTATGCTGAGCGGCGTTAGCTACCGAGCTTCTGCGGATTTTTCCTTTCTCATCGCGATCCCGATTATGTGTGCAGCGAGTGGATATGAGCTGCTTGACAATTATAAGATGTTTACCCTCGATATTCTCGCTTTTTTTGTGCTCGGTTTTTTAGTATCTTTTGTGGTAGCCTATGTAATTGTTGTTGCCTTCCTCAAGCATATTCAGCGGATTAAACTTCGCCATTTCGCAATTTATCGCTTCGTTTTGGCAGCGTTATTCTGGTATTTCATCATGTAGCTGCTGTTCCTGATTGACAGGGGCAGGACATTTTGAAAATTTCATATTTGGGAAAATTCAGAAGTATGCAAAAGATGTATACTTTTATTCATCCGAGATCCATGGATAATAGCGGAGATCGCCAGCGAATTCTGCCAATTTCCCAACTTAGATAAAGGAATGTATGGCAGCGACTCGCTAGTCTAGCGAGAATTTGATATGATTAATTCGATGCATTTTAAGTGAATGTAAATATCATAACTTCAGGGGTTGACTCTGCTTGCGATGGGTACCTATACAAGCGTGCCGAGCCGGCATGCGATTAGCAAAAGAAATATATAATGAAGAAGGTCTTGTGCTGCTCAAGGAGCAAGTCGAGCTTAGTACTGCGTATATTCAGCGCTTGGAAGCGATGGGCGTCTCCTATGTGTACGTGGAAGATGCGCGGACAGAAGGTATTCATGCACCGAATGTGTTGAGCGGGGATACGAGAAAACTTGCCAACGCGACGATTCGCAAGCAATTCAAACGATTGATTGAAGAAGCAATGACGCGTAAGCGTTCAGCTTCGCACACGACACTGAAGCGGGAGTTTTTTGAGGTGTTGGATGCCATAATAGGCGATTTGTATGGTCACCATAAAGCGATGGTTATGCTGAATGATATGCAGACGACAGATCATTATTTGTTTCGACATTCCCTGAACGTGTGTGTTTATACGACTTTGCTAGGGCTTCATCATGGGTATCCTCGAAATGAACTTCGGACATTGAGCATGGGTGCGCTCCTTCACGACATCGGCAAAACGCAAATTAATCTGAACATATTGAACAAGCCAGGTTCATTATCGAATGATGAGTTTGCACAGATGAAGAAGCATACAGAGATTGGATACTACATGTTGAAAAATGAGCCGAATATTCCGCTGCTGGCAGCTCATTGTGCTTACCAGCACCATGAGCGATTGAACGGTTCCGGATATCCACGCGGCATCAAATCGCCGGATATTCATGAATATGCGAAATGGGTTGGAATTACAGATTCTTATGATGCCTTGACAACGCATCGTGTGTATCGTAAAGCGATGCTTCCTCATGAGGCGCTGGAAATTCTTTATACCGGTTCAGGAACGCAATATGAGCAGCGTATGCTGGAGCTGTTTCGAGACCGTATGGCTGTTTATCCGATAGGGATGTCGATTCATTTGAATACAGGTGAGTCAGGTGTTATTGCCCGCATACATGCTGAATACCCACAGCGTCCTGTTGTAAGAATACTGTACGATGCTGAAGGCAATCCATTGAAGATCCCCCATGAAATTGATCTATCCAAGAAACTTCACGTTATGATCGTGGGCTATCACGCAACCGATTAAGCGCTTTGCGAACATCATATGCCGCGATGCTATTTAAGCTATTATTCATTATTATCATCCCTTCATTCAGTCTACTAGCGAGCAGGAGGTTCGTCACGTGAGGGAAGCAGCCAGACAAGGTTGGTTGTGGCATTGGGGAAAGTGGATGTATCGATGGCGTCATGCAGTATGGATCATCTGGACGATTTTGTTTGCATTGACCTCCATACTGGCCGTACAAGTGCCTTCCATGCTCAAGAATAATGGATTCACGCCGACTGGCAGTGAATCTTATACAGGTTATGAACTGCTGCGAGATGAGCTTGGCATTTCTTCCACGACGATGGATATTGTCTATGAGAGCAGGGACAGCAGCTCCTTGTCCACGAAAGATTCCATCCAGCAAATTGAGCGCTCACTTGCAGATCTGAAGCGGGATTCGGCCGTCGGAAACATTCAACTTCGGACACAGGATCGAACGGGCAAGCGGAGCGATGTTATTGCAGCTCATGTCCGTATCAATATGGACACGGATGAGGCGCTTGATCGATATCCCGATCTTCGCAAGCTTATAACGGATATTCCGATCGCTAAGGCCTATGTGACAGGCACTACGCCGGTCTACTATGATATTCAGACAGCGAGCAAGAACGATATTGTAAAGTCTGAACTGATCGGGCTTCCTATTGCGCTGCTCGTCCTTTTGTTCGTATTTGGAACATGGCTTGCAGGAGTGCTGCCGCTTATAATTGGGCTTTTTAGTGTTACGACGACACTGGGGATTATCTATGGAATTGCCCAAATCACTGACACGCTCAGTAACTTTTTGCCGAATATGGTGTCTATGCTGGGTCTAGCCGTTGGCATCGATTATGCGTTGTTTATCGTAAGCCGATTCCGTGAGGAGCTTGCCAAGCAATCTTCTGTAGAGCATGCGATTGCGATGACTGCGCAAACTGCGGGCCAGTCGATTGTATTTTCGGGTGTTGCGGTGCTGATTGGCTTAATTGCGATGCTTTTTATTGATTTATCTCTATTTCGTTCGCTGTGCATTGGCGGTGTCATTGTGGTCATGATGTCGGTCACAGCGGGAAATACACTTCTACTGTCACTATTGAGTCTACTTGGCCATAGGGTGAATCAATTCCCTGTCATTCCTGCACGATGGAGACGCAGCAAGAAGGCAGAGGGCAGTGAATTGTGGAGCCGCATTGCATATGGGGTTATGAGGCATCCTGTATTGATTGTGCTGCTGCTCACTGCAATCCTGGCTGCTTGTGCTTGGCCAATCGGCAGCATGAAGATTGGGATACCAGATGCAGAGATGCTTCCGCCCAAGTATGAATCGCGCTATGGTGCGGAATTGATGAAGGAAGCCTATGATGAGCAGGCATTGAATCCAATTCAGATCGTCGTGCAGACGGACAAGCCCTATTTTTCTGTGGATGCAATTCGATCGATAGAAGGTCTTTCGACCCGCATTCATAACCTAGATGGCGTCCAACGGGTCGACAGCTATGTGAGTGCATTGGCGCAATTGAATATACAGGGAGCTGAAGCGCAGGCTGCTGCGTTGTCTCATCCAGAGCTGCGCAGCCAGATGGAGTTGAAGCTGCCGCTTCGTGACAAGATGCTGGTTATCCAAGTCATTCCGAAGCCTCACACGAAGGGCGACGCTGCGTTCCAGTTAGTGGACGAGCTGCGTCAAATTGAATCTGGTTCGGGACTGAAGGGGAAACATGTAACCGGCGGCCCGGCAGTTCAACGGGATATCATAGAACGAATAACAGCTGCACTGCCGTTCGTAATCGCGTTTATTCTTGTCGTGACGTATGTGGTTCTCTTTGTCGCGTTTCGATCGATTCTTCTGCCACTGAAGGCGGTTATGATGAACATGCTGAGCTTGGGAGCAAGCCTTGGCATCGTCGTTCTTGTCTTCCAGCACGGTCATTTGGCTGACCTTTTGCAGGTCACCTCAACTGGTATGGTGGTGGCGATGCTTCCCATCATCATTTTTTGTGTCGTCTTCGGCATATCTATGGATTATGAGGTGTTTCTGTTGTCCCGAATTGCTGAGGAGTATGATCGCACGAAGGACAATGAACACAGTACCGCACAAGGGTTGATGAAGACAGGAAGTATTATTACAAGTGCGGCCTTCATTTTGATTGTTGTTGTGGGTGCTTTTATTTTCACCGATAATGAGATGATGAAGGCTATCGGGCTTGGGCTTGCGGTATCGGTATTTTTGGATGCGACGCTTATTCGGGTGCTGCTTGTTCCTGCATTTATGAAGCTGATGGGCCGTGCCAATTGGTGGGCGCCAAGAATGTTTCGACGCAAGGAGCGGCGAAGTATGCTATAAATATGTAAGCAATTATTTTTTCAACGAAGGCTGAAAGCAGGCAACTAGAAAGTTAGGTGGAATGAATCATGAATCAATTGCAAGCGGAGAAGATAGTGAACACGGAGCAAGGAGGGACAGCAGGACTAAGAACAATTAGTCCAGCCTACGATCCATGGGATCCGATTCGTTCTTTGCAGCAATATGGCCGTCATGTATTGACAAGTGTGGAGATGACTGTGGCGCAGGCGTGCAATATGCGCTGCGAACACTGTGCGGTTGGATACACACTGGTCGCAAATGAGCCTCCCAAGCTGTCGCTTGATCTGATGCTGCAGCGTCTCGAAGAGGTTGAGCATTTGGAGACGATAAGTATAACCGGCGGTGAGCCGATGTTCCATGAGAAGACGGTTAAGGAGTATATCGTTCCCCTGTTGCGATATGCGCGCGAGCGCGGGGTACGTTCCCAGATCAACTCCAACTTGACGATGGACATGCGCAGATATGAAATGGTAGCACCTTACTTGGATGTCATGCATATTTCGTTCAACTATACATGTATGGAGGATTTCCATGCGGTTGGATTCACGCATAGCAGCCATGAGGTGAAGTCCGGTGCGGCAGGCCGACTGTATGAGCGCATGATTGAAAATACACGCAAGTTGAGTGAAGCAGGCATGTATATTTCCGCTGAATCCATGGTCAATTATCGGACACACGACAAGCTGAGTGAAATTCATCGACTCATCGATGAAATGGGATGCAAGCGCCATGAGGTTCATCCGATGTACCCGAGCTCCTTTGCGGAGAACTTACCTGTGCTTCCAATTGAGCAGCTGCGCGCAGCTATTCATAAGCTGTTGGATACTCGCAATAAAGAGATGTGGATGCTGTTCGGCACGCTGCCTTTCTTCTCCTGCAATAGGAATGAAGAGGATCAGGCATTGCTGCAACGTCTTCATAAAGAACCAATGGTGACTGTTCGCAACGACCCGGATGGCCGTAACCGATTGAATGTCAACTTGTTTAGCGGGGATATCTATGTAACGGACTTCGCGGATATTCCGGCGTTCGGCAGCATCTATTCCGGCAAGCTCGATGACACATTCAATGCTTGGCTGAATGAACATCCGCTTTCCAGAACGGTGGATTGCCATTGTCCGCAGGCTTCCTGCTGCGGGCCGAATTTGCTCGTTGCCGATATGTATTATCGGGGAGTGAACTTCAAGGAGCGGACGGCTGTGCTGTCCTAGATCATTCATGAAGAGGCGGGTGGGTTGTTACCCACCCGCTGCTCTTAACGGGATTGCTGCTTCAAATGATCAGCAATTAATTTCCCATGATAGCGGCCAGACTCAATGAATATCTCGTTGGCATCTCGCCCTGATGAGATAACCCCAGCTACATATAATCCAGGCACATTCGTCTCCATTGTCTCCGGATTGAATACGGGCTTTTCGCGGTCGGTTTGCAGCTCAATTCCGCTTGCAGTCAGCATCGTGCGATCCGGTCTGAATCCGGTCAAGGCGAGAACGAAGTCGCTTGCGATGACTTCCGTGCCCCCCTCATTATGCTCAATATGTACCCGATCTGGTTCGATTCGAACGACTCGGGAATGATATTTCATTCCAATGACTCCCTTTGCGATCATGCTGTCAAAGATCGGACGAACCCAAGGTTTGATATGAGCAGTCAACTCATCACCGCGGTAGACAACCGTAACTTTAGCTCCGACTCGCATTAACTCAAGTGCAGCATCAACAGCTGAATTGTTTCCGCCAATAATCACGACATTCATGCCCGCATAAGGATGGGCTTCTTGGAAATAGTGAGATACGTGCGGCAGGGACTCTCCCGGGATGCCAAGCATGTTCGGATGATCAAAATAACCTGTAGCGATGACTACATAACGCGCACGATGTGTGATGGATGAGCCGCTGCGTGCTGTAGAATGAATTGTAAACGTTCCGTCTTCTTCTTTGTGAATAAACTTTACCTCTTCATAAGAACGAATGCGGAGCTGGTATCGTTCTGCTACCTTGCGGTAATAGACGAGTGCTTCATCTCGGTATGGTTTGTCGTGTGGGCTGGCAAATGGCATGCCGCCGATTTCGAGCATTTCCGGCGTACTGAAAAATTGCAGATGGGTAGGATACCGATATATTGAGTTCACGAGACAGTGCTTCTCAATGATGAGCGGATTCATACCAATCCGTTGTAATTCTATAGCAGCAGATAGTCCGCATGGACCTGCTCCGATAATGATCGCCTGTTCCAATTGATTCGCCTCCGTATGACAAGTTGTTTGCTGTGTAATTCGATAATCTAGTCTCTAGTATATTCCACATACTTATCATATCGAACGGGAATGGAATTGGCTATCCTCATCCTTACATATGGATTACAAAACATTTACAATATTGCTAATGAATCATGGATTGATGTTGTGTACAATGATGTATAGTCTGTGCAATGACAACTATAGAATTGGAGGGAAAGGAATGACTACTTCTGATGTATCTCGTTCCACTGGCACGTTGAAGCGCCCGGAGGCGATGATTTTTGATATGGATGGTACGTTGTTCAAGACGGAGACGCTGTTGATTCCAGCGTATCATCGTACGTTTGATCAGCTTCGAAATGAGGGCTTATTCGAAGGGCCAACCCCGCCGGAGGAGCGCATATTAAGCTCTCTTGGCATGCTGCTTGCAGATATATGGAAGCGAGTAATGCCGGAGTCCAGCGAGGAAGCAAGACTGCGTGCGGATGATCTGCTGCTCGAATATGAACTGAAAGGCTTGCAGGAAGGGGAAACGGAACTGTATCCGCAGGTTAAGGAAACACTTGCCAATTTGCGCGAATCTGGTGTAAAGTTGTTTGTAGCCAGCAATGGATTGGAAGAATATGTGCAAGGTGTGTCCGATGCGCACGGATTGACTGAACTGTTCACGGAGCTGTATAGTGCCGGAGGGCGCCAGACTTCGACGAAGGTGGAGCTTGTAGAGCTTCTGTTGAAGGAACACGGCATTTCCTCGGCGTGGATGGTTGGTGATCGCTCTTCGGACGTGGAGGCCGGCAAAGAAAATGGACAAACGGTTATCGGTTGTCAGTATGCTGGTTTCGGTGCGGATGAGGAATTGAAGGGTTCGGACGTTCTGATCCATAACTTCGATGAGCTGCTGGATTTGTATGCTTCATCGCAATAATAACAATCTTGAAGGGAAGACAGTAATGAAGAAGTAACGTCGAATTGTATCGTGGTGGGCCAGGCCGCCTCCATTGCTTCTAGTAGTTGAGACAAATGCGTACGCGCGTAACTACTTAAACAATATGGAGGCTGATTCGAATGAGTAAACCTGAAATGAATGTTGCTATTGTGTGTGGACCGGATTGTGATATGGAGACGCAAGCGCTTCGAGCTACTTTGGAGTACTTTGGAGCTCGGGTGTTCATGTATTGGGTGGGAAGACCAAACGATTTTACTGACGTTCTGTCTGGCAAGGATTTGTTCCCCGACACCGATCTTGTCATCTTAAATTTCCATGGCGACGAGGGACGCTTCGTGATGCCTGAGATTGGAGACGATGTGTATGATGACGGGGAGCCGCGCGGCGATTTCGGCAGCGAGGAAGTTCGGAAATTCGCCAAGCTCGATGGCCGGACAGTAATCGCCAACGGCTGTGATCTGGGCCATAAGGAAATGGCCGAGGCATTCTTGGACAGTGGCTGCCAAACGTATATTGCACCTAACGATTATCCATACGGGAACAGTACGTTAATGTTTGTTACCCGTTTCTGTTATGAGCTGATCCAGAACCAACGAAGCATTCAGCAGGCTTATGATCTCGCTCGTGCCGCTGACGAGGATACATTGATGTATCAACTGTATACGAAGTAAGGAAAGCCGACACCGCAAATCAATGCGGTGTCGGTTTTTTTTATGTATGGAAAATATAGGATTGACCCCTAGTTGCATCAGGAATAAAATTAATGGAAATTTAGGAGGTATTTATATGCTTAAGCCAAAGCGACTGCAACGTGGCTCTAAAATTGCAATCATTTCCCCTTCGAGCGGCCTTCCTTACTTATTTCCGGATACCTATGAGCTTGGTCTGCGCAATTTACGTGAACTGTTCGGTCTTGAAATTATAGAAATGCCGACTGCTAGAATGGAGCCGACGGAGCTGTATCGCCACCCTGAGCTGCGCGCGCAGGATATGAATGAAGCCTTTGCTGATCCGAGCATTGACGGCATTATTTGTTCCATTGGAGGATATGAATCGATTCGGATCTTGCCCTTTTTGGATATTGAACGGATCAAGAATAATCCGAAAATGATCATGGGCTTTTCGGATGCGACAACCTTTTTATCTTATTTGAATCAGCTTGGCATGATCACTTTTTATGGTCCTTCGATATTGGCAGGAATCGCGCAGCTGAAGCATTTGCCCGATGCGTACACCGCTCATCTGGATGCACTATTGTTTTCAAATGATTATCCATATGCCTATGCGCCATACATGAAATGGACGAATGGATATCAGGATTGGGGCAACCTTGATACGCTAGGTCAATGCCAGGAGTTCATCTCGAATGAGAAGGGATGGATCTTTCTGCAAGGGGAAGCCGTCCAACAAGGGGATTTATGGGGCGGATGTATTGAGGTGTTGGAGTTTATGAAGTCGACTCCATATTGGCCGGAAGCTTCGTTCTGGGCGAATAAAATTCTCTTTTTTGAAACCTCAGAAGAGAAGCCGTCGCCAATGCAAGTTGGCTACATGCTGCGCAATTACGGGATGCAGGGTGTATACGCGAAGGCAAAGGGGCTGATTTTTGGCCGGGCGAAGGACTACAGTGAGGAAGAGACGCGGCGGCTGTATGATCTTATTGTCGACATCGTCAAAGGGGAGTTCGGCGCCGGGGAATTGCCGATTGTGGTCAATTTTGACTTCGGTCATACAGATCCGAAGCTTATACTGCCGCTCGGTGGTCAAGTTGAGCTTCGACCAAGTACGAATGAAGTTGTGTTACTTGAAAGTCCATTTAAGGACTAACTGTAAAAGGAAGCACCACCGTGTCCGCATTGCGAGGATTACGGTGGTGTCTTGCAGAACTTGAATCGATAAGCTGTTTACCGTCGTCACGATTGCGGTCTAGGCACTTGAATCTATTTACTCTGAAGTTGAAGGATCGGTTTCTTCTACGATTGATATTGTCACATCCCCATGACGTTTGCCTTTTTGGCGATGCAGCCAGGCTGCGTATTCAATTGGCCGGGAGATAGCGGCCCGATACGTCTCCCGATCTCCAATCCGACTGAATACTTCCCGTGCAGGTTTTGGGTTCACCTCAAGCAGCCATATGTGGCCCTTGCGATCAATGGCGAGATCCAGCGCCAATTCACATAGAGCGCCATATTTTTCTTCAAGATATTGAGCAATTTCAAGGCTGATTCTTTCTGCTTCTTCCTTCACTTCGGTAATGCGCTGCTCGTCACCAATCCATTTTTTAAGCAGCTCATCCATACGTACGGCTTTCCCGCCTCCGTGGAGATTCGAAGTGATGCTCCGATTGGCCCCCACTCTACCCGCACAGCCGGTCACTTCCCACTTCCCGTTACCGTTCTTCTGCACGAGCATGCGATAATCGTGTACGCGCCCATTCGACAGCTTCAAGGATATCCCTTGCTGCACCAAGTAACGATCCACGGCTCTCCATGCAGCCAGCTTCGTGGCCAGTTGGTTAAGGGTCAGTTTCTGTGGCTGTATAATTCGCCGTTGATGATCGCGGCCTTGAACGAATACGGTGGAGGGACTGCTCAGCGAACGTTCAATACGCAGGATGCCCCTTCCTCCAGTCCCGTTGATAGGTTTCAGGTAAATTAGGGAGTTTGTGCGCAGCATGCTTTGCAAGTCTTGAATTGAACGGTATAAGCGAGTGTTGGGGAGGTGTGGCTTAATGGAAGCTACCCCTGACAAGACTTGATGGATCGTCCACTTGTTGCGTAAAGGGCGATTCAAGAACAGAAGATGTTTGTATTTGTTGCGAAAGCGGCAAAGCTGCTTAAAGCGATAGCTATTTTGGATGCGGCACCTGTCGAATATCATGTGGGGAAATCGAGTCCATTTTCGAGTCCAGCGTCCTGTCTCTGGATTGTAGCACATCGCGTTGATGCGGCGCTGCTGTTCATCAACATCCTGTGGAGTGAACACATATACCTCGAGTCCCACTTTTTTGCCAGCTGCAATCATCTTCTGATACACGGGCCGTTCTTCGAGATGACGCCGTTCATTCAAATACAATGTCAATATACCTAGTGTAGGTTGACTCAAGCGTACTCACCTTCTTCCTGTCCATCATCCGCTCTGCTTTGCAAGATATTGGCAGTATTGAAATATGCGCTCAAGCGAACGATGCCGAATATGAGGCTCATCGAACTTCATTGGCTTTGCGTTTGCCTCGAAGAACCAGATGCTGCCGCTTGCATCGACACCTAAGTCCATTGACATCTCGCCATGTAAATGACCTGAGGCGCGCTCAATCTGCCTTGCAATAATAAGTGCAGCATGTCTGGCTCGAGTCATGATGCGCTTGGACTGTCCAGTACCGAACACGGAAATAAGGAGCTTTTCTGGATCGTCTATGCTTCCGCCGCGCGGTACATGTGTCGTAATACTAGATGAACCGGCGACACGCGCGCCAACGCCTGTAATTTCCCAATGTCCCCGTCCATTTTTCTGAATAAGGACTCGAAGATCGAAGGGACGTCGATTGCTGGCGGCTAGTGGAATGCCTTGTTGCACGATATAGTCATGCATTCCTGCCTGCTTCTGTATCCGACTCCACAGCTTCGTAATCGTTGCACACTTGTAGGATAGACTTTTCTTTTTATCCTGAATCTTAAGGCGGTATTTCAGTGCTTTGGTATGGTTCACGCGGAGGGTCATAATGCCGGCACCCGCCTTGCCGGATTCCGGCTTCAGGAACAAATATGGATGCTTATGCAACATTTTTCCTAACGTACTGGATGTTTTTAGCCGCTTCGTTGATGGAATATACTTTTTCGTGATCTTGGATTTTTTCAACCATTCAAATAAATTCCATTTATTGAAAAAATAAGGGTTAAATATGCGTATAGTTGGATGGGCGAGCACTTCCTTGATTTTGCTGCTCACTGCAGGCAGACTTTCATCTTCCCGAAGAGGAATGCGATTGTAAATGACATGCGGAAGCGGGAACCACTCCTGCTTCCACATATTGTTGTCGTTAATCGTATATCCGATGACCCGCTTGGCATTAAGCTTCAAGTCTTTTACGGTAAGGAGATAGACGATAAATCCCATGCCTCTTCCAGTTTGAATGATGTCGGCAAAATTATCGCGATTGCCGCGGAAATGCTCTTTGGCATCATCCATTGTTAATATGGCGACGACCGGCGTAGGTGTTGCTTTCTCTTTGCCGCTCACACGATCTCCCCCCTGCGGAATTTACTTAGGTACAGGCAGTGATCCAATATGTGTTCAATCGATGCTTGCCCTTCATTCTTAAGGGAAGGGTGCTTAAAAATGGAGCGTCCAGGTTTGGCGTTTGCTTCGAACATCCAGACATGCTCGTCACGATCAATGCCGATATCGAATCCGAGCTCTCCCAGCAAATGTGGATGATTGCGTTCAATGGCTTCTGCCAAAATAATGGCAATCTTTTTCGCCTTCTCAAGGACTTCGTCTGAGCGGTTCCCGAAGGCGCGTTGAAGTGCCTGCGAAGGGGTCATCAGTTTGCCGCCATTTTTAACATGTGTGGTTACACTGCCCTTGCCTGCCTTTTTGGCACCGATGCCGACAACCGCCCATTTATCGTCTCCGTTCTTATGCATATGGAAACGGAAATCAATCGGACATCCGTCAATTTCAATTAAGCGAACACCTTGCTGAATCACATAATTGCGAAGGTTGCGGCCATGTCTTGCTTCCAGCATGCGCATCAGGCTGGCAAAGGTTCGAAAGCGGAGCAGTACGTTTTTTCCATTTGTTGTATAGCGTGCAAAATACCCTTTCTTAGGCAGGTAGGTAAGTCGATAAATGCCGATTCCAAGGCTGCCACCGGATGGCTTATAATAGGCAAATTGATGACGTTCCAGCATCGAGCGTATTGTATCGGTTGAGGGATTCATAACGGATTCCGGGACATATCGATTCGCTTCTATTTCATCCTTCAGCAAGGCATACACATCTGATTTATTGAAGAAGCTCCAATTGAAAAAAGGTATCTTCTTACGGGTAAAGCGTTCCCGAATCATATTGTAAGAGCCAGAGGTTTCGGCTCGCCTGCTTGGCAAGCGGTTGTATACGACGTCGGGGAGCGGGACGGTTCGCCTTACCCAGCCTCCAGAAGGACCTAGGAAGTAGCCAAGCACGGTTTCGTTTTGCCAATTGATATCGCGTGGGGCAAAAGCGAACACATAAGCTTTTTTATTGCCTGTTCGCAATATTTGTCTAATGAATCCTGTTCGGTTACCGAATGGAGCCACAGGAGATCTTGAAGCT
This sequence comes from Paenibacillus sp. B1-35, assembly GCF_050474385.1. Taxonomy (NCBI): domain Bacteria; kingdom Bacillati; phylum Bacillota; class Bacilli; order Caryophanales; family Paenibacillaceae; genus Paenibacillus; species Paenibacillus sp. B1-35. The sequence goes on along the minus strand of NZ_JBCHVJ010000006.1, from coordinate 40,224 downwards.
CCGTCTGACATAATGCCTATAAGGGGGCCGAGCTGCAGATCACCCTCTGTTTCACTAAACAAAAGCACGGATCCTGACTTAGGGACGCGAATTGAAGAACGCAATCCAGCTGTAACGTAGAGATGCTTGCCGGGCCTACGGATCGGTTTGACCAATGCTGGAGTGACTGATTTGCCGAGTCTAAGCCTTACCGATCGTTTGCCTGTAAGCTTAAGTTCTTTCAATAGCGAGTTAGAGACATATAAAAATTTACCGGAATTTGGCGTCAAATGGACGTTGCATACCGTCAAACTCATGAACTGACCCTCCTAAGGTACCGAACCAACATGTGGCGTGCGTACAAAATCGGATTTTCCACTGATTTTAAAGCGGCTTCGTGCTCACCCGTTTGTCTGAAGACAGATCTGCCAGGTTTGGAGTTGACTTCAAGCAGCCAGAGGCGAGCATCGAGGTCGATACCGAAGTCGAGGCCAATCTCGCTTATTCGCCCATACTGAGCCTCCAGAAGCGGTGGAATGTACTTGCTATATTGACGTAGCTGTTTGATAAGCCGCTGTCCGTGATTCGGTTCAAATTGGCTTGCCAAGAACGGAATGACCGGGACGGCTCGACCGCCCCCGTGCAGGTTCGAAGTGACGCTGTTAGGCTGGCCTATTCGTGCAGCCATACCCGTGAAATCCCAGCGCCCATTTTCGTCTTTTTGCATGAGAACGCGTATGTCGAACGGCTCTCCCTCTTGGGTGGCCAATGATAAATAGGGTTGAATGATAAACTTTCGATTGCCTACAAACCGTTCAATCCAGGCGAATCCCTCTTGAGGATAAGGGAAAAGATGATGGATCGCCTCGTTGTTGTCATCTCGTCCTCGCAGTTCCAGCGGAGAGGATATGAGTTTCGAACCTGTCTCCTCCTCGCTGTTGCGGTGGAGGTGAATATGGAGTGTAGATTTCCCGTGAGTTCCACCATGCGGCTTCAGAAATAGTCCTTCTTGAAAACGACTCAACTGATCAACGAGGTTGGCGACGCCTGTGAACAGCCGAGTAGGGGGCAGTATGGGAGATAGGTAGGAGTCATTATGCAAGGAACGATAGATCTCCCATTTGCCTCGTAAGCCGACACCTAGCAGCCTTACATTTGCTTGCTCCATCATGCGAGCTATCGCTGCCCGTGTTTTTCTGTATTGGCGGTTATCGGTGTAGGTGCACCTGTCGTAAGCGAGCGCAGGCAGGGGGAGATTTTGGCGTTCCCACCCCGATTTGGTATATACAAATGCATGTACGGTATGGTTATTCCAATGGATCCATAGCGGGGAGAACACCATAACATGAATGCCGTGCTTGCGTCCGGCTATGGATAATCTGCGGCAATACGCTGCCTCCGTGAATGGCAGCACGCCTTTCGCTTCGCATTGCAGAACGCCAAGTGTCGGATATGAAGCTTCTGAAGCGTTCATTGCTGCCACCTCCTTAGATTCCGGTCAGAAAGCGAGCGTAGTCAACGATTTTACGTACAGACGGACGGATCTTGTTATCGCTTAATGGGGTGTTGTCGTTTTTGGATGGCTTAGAATTGACTTCAAGCAACCATACTTTACCAGAATTATCAACAGCGAGATCAATCCCTAGCTCGCCGAAATGAGCGGGGATGTGTGTATCTATTCCTTGGGCGATGTCAAGTGCTGCCCGCTTTAGCCGCGCACTTACATCGCTTTTCACCGAAGTAGGCAAATTGGAACGATGAATCGCTTCCCTTACGGTGCTAAGCGAACCGCCGCGTGCCAGATTAGATACAAAGTGTTGATTACTTGCGATGCGTGCGACGATGGAGGTGATGGTCCATTTTCCAGATGCATTTTTCTGTACGAGTGCGCGGAAATCGACGGGTCGCTTGCTATGATCAATAAGGGTCAGACCCTGTTGAATTTGATAGCGATTCGACTTGATCTTGCCGGATAGGCTGGAATATATCTTTACCAAACTGCTGAATTGCTGGCGCTTTGTTCCGTTCAAGGTGGTATACAAGGCTTGATAGCTGTGGTCTGGCATGCGGGTAATGCGAATTATTCCTTTCCCGAGGCTGCCGCGAGCTGGTTTTAAGAATACCGTTGAGTAACGGCTGCACATGTTTTTTAAGGTAGAGTAGCTGCGGAGTGAATAAGATTCTGGTAAATATTTTGCAAACTCGGGGTGAGGCCGTAACGCCTCGAACACTTCTGTTTTATCCAGAAATTTTTCGTTAAAGACGACAGACTGATAACGTGATTTTACTTCTTTCATAAAATGCTGTACGCTAGGTTTGTTCTCCAGCTTGCGGGATGTCAATCGGTTGTTAATAATGTCTGGAATTGGCATCGTTACTCGCTGCCAGCTGCCATTGCTATGAACCCACGCTCTTACGTTGTGGAGATCTTGAATATGATCGGGTGTGAAGAAGCACACCCACGCCCCTTGTAGCTGGCATGCATCGACCAACTCTTTGCAAAAGGATGTTATTGACCCGAATGGCTTATCAGGCATACTAGGATGATCGCGGCTTATTAATACACCAATTAGCGGTCCAAGGCTCAGGGTTTGGTTAGACGTTTTGTAGGCGGCACGCAATGACAGGCCGTTAATAAGTCCCATCTTCCGTGCAAGAGAATGACTCATTCTCAGCCCATCGAAGCGGGTGGCGGATATTACTGTTATGCGCTGCCTAAAGGAACCGAACTTTACCGTCAACGGCTGATTGACAGGAACCTTCCACAGCTTGGCGTAGGCCTCTCCCAACACGAGCACATCGTCTTGCAAGATGCTGGAACTGATCAACTGGAGCGTCGCTTTTGATTTAGACATGGAGGTTCTCCTTCCAACAACAACTTGCAGTCATTCATACGATTCCATCTGCATGGGTCGATACAGATAGAACGTATACGTTAATTCATCATATGAGGACATATTTCCCTTGGTGATTGACCTAGAGAAGGAAAAAACAGGAGGGGATGAGTATGCCGGTTTGGCTATTTATTAGTTTTAGTGTTGCCGTCGCAGCAATCGTAGGCGGGGTAACGAACCATTTTGCGATTAAAATGCTCTTTCATCCACGGAATGCTATATATATTGGACGCTGGCGAGTTCCATTCACGCCAGGGTTGATTCCGAAAAGGAAGGATGATATTGCGGCTTCCTTTGGCGAGGTCGTATCCGAATACTTGGTGACAAGTGACGGTCTTCGTACGATGTTGAATCGTCCAGAAGCCCGCGAGAATGCCGTTCAAGCGGTGCTTCGGATGACACGTAATTGGTCTGAAGACAGCAGAACGGTAAAAGAGTGGGCAGCACAATTGTTCCCGGACAAGGAGTGGGATGAGATTCGGGATTATTCTGCGAGTCGATTGAATGAATGGACGAGCAATGGGGTTAAGAAGTGGCTGGAGAGGAAAGGCTGGGATGAGCGGCCTCTTGTGGAATGGTTGCCGGCAGGCTGGGAGCAATCTTCTGCAAAATGGGCGGATAAAGCAGCTGCTGCGATGCTGTCTTCATTCGAGAAGGAGTTAACATCGTTTCAGGGACAGCTGCTCATGACGAAGCTGGCTAAGGAGGTTATTGATCGCGCTTCCGGATTTTTTGGCGCGATGGCAGCGATATTCGTGGATGAGGATAAGCTGGTAACGAAAATGACGCCTATTCTTGTTGAGCAGCTGCGTTCTCCGAAGGTCCGTGCAGCTGTTGCAAGTTTCATGTTGACCAAACTTAATGAATGGCTTCAAGAAACGCCTTCCCAACTCGTACGCTCTTGGGCAGAGCTTCCAGAAGAGGCGAATTCGCTTGATTATATCGTAGGTCATGCTGCTGAATTCATTCAGTGGCCTAAGCAAATTGAGCGCCTCGGTGCAGTTCAACCAGGCCAATTAGTCGGAAAATATGAATCCGTATGGAAGGAATATGTCCCCAGTGTGGTGAAGGCTGCCTTTGGCTTGCTTGATCGTAATCTGGATTCTATCGTGCGGGCAGCACATCTAGAGGATGTCGTGCGTTCACAAGTGGAACAGTTCCCAATTGAACGTCTGGAGACGATTATTTTAAGCGTGTCAGGCAAGGAATTCCGGGCCATTACATGGTTAGGGGCGCTGCTTGGTGGTATTATCGGGTTAGTGCAGTCCTTTGTTTTATTAGCTGTCGGATAAACGCCATATTTGGACGAGGACAGCAGTGAGGAACTATGTTATGCTGAAGATTGTATTTTTTTGCGGGAGGTAATGGATGATGAGCGTATATGACAAAGCGCACGACTTGGCTCGTGCATTGCAGGCTTCTGAGGAGGCCAAGGCAGTAGAAGAGGCAATGAAGGCAGTGGAAGCGAATCCTGAAGGCAAGCAGATGCTGGATGATTTCCGCGCGCGCCAAATGGAATTGCAGCAAAAGATGATGACGGGTGAAATGCCAGAGCAGGATGAAATGGAAAAAATGGAAAAGTTATTCCAAGTGATTAGCATGAATACTGATATCGCTAAGCTTTTCGATGCAGAACGTCGACTTGCTGTCGTCATTCAAGATGTGAACAAGATCGTCTCCGAATCGCTTGGACACCTTTATCAATAGGACAAGAAAGAAGTCATGGGATTCATATAACCGGCATACGCTCTAGTATAGGACAAGATTAGAGATGGTCTACCGAATGGCGGCTCATCTCAAGTAAGGAGCGTAACGGAATGAAAACGGAACAAAATAAGGCAACTGCGAAACCACGGAACAACTGGAAACACGTAATATCCATCATACTTGTTGTAGCTATGCTGATTTATGTACTGCCTACGTTGAACTTTAAGGAGGGCTGGACGCCTTCCTCTACGTTTGGAGTAGTATGGATTGCGTTTGCCTTGCTGATCGTGGCTGCTCATCTGCATCGCTTGCTGCGTGTGGACGAGGAAATGGAGCAGCGTCTGCGGGAAATCAAGCGCGAGAAGTATAATCGCCTTGAGGCGCGTTTGAAAGGTCAGCCTGCCAGATTGAAATAATCGTACTTGCTTGGGAATAGGGCCCTCCACTAGGAGAGGCTCTATTTTTTATGTTCTGAAATCCAGTGGACACACATAATTGTGTCAAGATAGGGTTGCTTTTAATCGGTTGTTTGACTGTTTCTAAAGGCGGAACAGACGTGTTTCATTGGTAGGTTGTTTTCTTGTATAGTAGGTTGGATTGGTGTAATAATTGGAAATTGAAATACTCAAAATGGTGGGTTATAATACTCGCATCTGTCAGATGAGAACCATATTAATAATTTGGTCAGTCGGTCAATAAGGAGGTGACAGCGTGAAAAGTATTCGTTTTTTTTGGTCGGAATTCGTCGCGAATATCCGAACCAAAGAGGTGCTTGTACCTGTTCTGGGTCTGCTTATCATCCCGCTGCTGTACTGCGGTGTATATTTGGTTGCGAATTGGGATCCGTATAGCAATGTCAAGCATCTGCCTGTCGCTGTCGTCAATGAAGATCGACCGGTGATGTACGAAGGAAAGGAGATTGCGATTGGTCGGGAATTGATCGAGAAGCTTCATGATAATGACAAGGTTGCCTTTCATTTCGTAAGCAGGCAGGAAGGGGAACGGGGGTTGAGTGAGAACAAGTTCTACTTGATGATTCGCATACCAGAACAAATGTCTCATAATGCAACGACGATCCTTGATCCACATCCGCAACCGATGAATCTGATTTATACAGAGAACAGCAGCTATAATTTTATTTCTGGTCAAATTGCAGATAAAGTTGTACAGAATATAAAGGCTGAATTGTCGCAAAAGGTTACGGAAACCTATGTAGAGCAAATGTTCAACGCACTTGACAAAGTAGCGGATGGGCTATATGCGGCAAGTGAAGGTGCAAATCAAATCGAGCAGGGGCTAGGCAAGCTTGGGGAAGGTATTGAGAAGTTCAGAGATGAACTGAATGCTAAGGTGGATTCCAAAACTTCGCAGGCTGGAACATTGGTCGAACGCGCTCTGGAAGATAACAAAGAAAAGCTTGATAAGATGATTCATAAAGAGATCGATGCAGCGATCCGTAACAACAAGCCGAAGATGATGGATAAGATTCATCGGGAAATTGATGCACAATCGGATAAATACTACGATATTGTACACGATTCGCTACATACCAAAATTGATGAACTCATACGTTCGAAATCGATGCCGGCGAAGGAAAAAGTGCATCAACAAATCGACGAGCAGGCTGAGCAGTATGGCGAGCAAATTCGAGAGAACATGCATCGGGAAATTGATCAGGCTTACGATGCAAATTTAAACAAGGTGCTCGGAAAGATAAGCACTGAGCTAAATGATTCGCTTACGGAGATGGAGCCTGCAGCCCGTGCCAAGATGCATACTATCATCGACAATGAATACAGCAAGCTGGACAGTACCATTCGTTCCTCTATTCACCGGTATATCAATGAGAAGGTTGATGCTATTTTTGACGGTGCAATTCAGCGGGGCAAGGATGAAATGAACAAGATCCAAGAGGATCTGAAAATGCTTGAAGAGAAGCTCAAGCCATTTGAAGATCAAATCCCGCCTAACATGAAAGCACCTTGGGATGAGCTCAAGAAAAAGCTTGTGGATGTGCGAACGAAGGTGGAGAACCGGCTGAACGGTGAACAATTGTTGGCGTTGAAGGAGAAGGTGAAGCAGGATCTTACCGAGCTTGCAGATCGAGAGCTAAACAAGGTAGGGAGCTCGCTCGTTAAGAAGCTGCACGAGGCAGCAGATCAGAAGTTTAGTGAGGTCTTTCCTCAAATTCGTGCATTGGCCAATCGTATGGTGCTGACGAAGGCGAATGAGCTGGCTCCTCAACTGCGGGATAAGGCGCATGAGCTAGCGGACAATATGTACCAGCAGAAATCGAAGCAGCTTGTGGATAAGCTGCATACACTGGTCGACGAAAAGTGGAAGCAATACGAGCCAAAAGTTGTGAACGGCATTCATCACAAAGTAAATGAGGAGCTAAACCGCTTGGCTCCGGAAATTACGAAGAAGCTGCATACGGCGGCAGATGACAAAGTAAATTCGCTAGAGCCAATGGCACGCGACATGCTGCATAATTTGGCTGATATGAAGCTGGATGAGGCAGGGGGGCATATACAGAAGATCATGTTCCAGAAGATGAGCGATATGCTGAATCAAGTGGATAAGGCGAAGGCCTCCATCAACAATGGATTTGCAATGCTTTTGGATGGTCAACAGCGATTGATGAACGGCGGGGCTGAATTGCGCGACAAGCTTCGAGAGGGAGCGCAAAAGGCGACTCAAAACCCTACCGACAAAACGTACGAGATGATATCATCGCCGGTTGGCAGCGACAAGCTGCAGAATCATGATGTGACTACCTATGGAGTCGGAATGGCGCCTTATTTCCTGTCGCTTGGCTTCTTTGTGGGTGCGCTTATGTTCTCTATGGTTTATCCGTTGAAAGAAACAAGCGCGAGACCACCGTCCGGAATGGCGTGGATGGTCAGTAAATTTGGTTTCATGACCGTCGAGAGCATGCTACAAGTGATTATTTGCGGTACAGTCGTTCTGACGGTCATTAAGCTGCCTGTAACGAATCTTCCAATGTTCTTTCTAGTATGCTTGACGACCAGCTTGACCTTCTTTGCTCTGATTCAATTTTTCATAACGACATTTGGCAATGTAGGCCGGTTTATTATTATCATCCTGCTTGTCCTACAGTTGTCATCAACGGCTGGTACTTTCCCGATTGAATTGACGCCGCCATTTTTCCAAATGCTTCACCCATGGCTGCCGATGACCTACACGATCCGGGCCTTCCGCGGTGTAATCTCATTAGGAGATATGAGCTATGTTTGGATGAATGTTGGATTCCTATCGGTATATATTGCATTGGCGCTGACAGCGAGCAGCGTATCGTTCCAATTATTCTATCGCAAGCTGGTGAAAAAAGAAAAAACAGCCGTCGCATCTAATGTAGCTTCAGGATGACATTTGATAGCTGCTCCTTCCTCTGCTCATATAGAAACATCACAAGTTGGTATTTGCAAAGTCAAATGCCAACTTGTTTTTTTTTGCAGTTTATTATAAATATATGGTAAACTAAGCACAGAATACAACAGTTCGGAATATAGGGGTGTAACAGATGGATGGCCATGATGCGACGCTAACAAAGCATGAACAATTGCTTCAGCATATTGAGAGCTTGAAGCCAGGGACTAAAATATCGGTTCGTAAGCTGGCAAAGGAAATGGGAGTTAGTGAGGGAACCGCCTATCGTGCCGTGAAGGAAGCGGAGAGCATCGGGATTGTCGTTACGAAAGAGCGGATCGGCACAGTTCGGGTAGAGAAGAAGCCGCGCAATATGTCCGAGCAGCTTACGTTTGGCGAAGTTGTTGATATATTAGGCGGGCATGTACTTGGCGGTAGCCGCGGTTTAATGAAGACGCTGAACAAGTATGTAATCGGAGCGATGAAGCTGGATGCTATGGCTCGTTATATTGACGCTGGGAGCCTGCTTATCGTCGGGAACCGTGAGGATGCCCATCGACTTGCGCTTCAACATGGTGCAGGTGTACTTATTACGGGGGGATTCGGGACAAGCCGAGAGGTGAAGCTTCTTGCAGATGCGCTGGATTTGCCAATCATCTCATCGAAGTACGATACCTTTACGGTTGGTTCTATGATTAACCGTGCGTTGTTCGACCGATTAATTAAGAAGAAAATCATGATTGTAGAGGATATTGTCACCGCAAAAGACAAAATGTTCGTTCTGCGACCATCCAGCACAGTAGATGACTTCCAGCGACTGCGTGAAGAAACAAACCACACGCGGTTCCCAGTAGTAGATGAATGGTATCGGGTAATTGGAATGATCACATACAAGGATGTGCTGGGAGCTGAATCGGGTACGAGCATCGATAAGCTCTATACGAGGAGCCCGATAACGGCAACGCTTCAGACAACACTAGCTTCGGCTGCCCATACTATGGTATGGGAGGGGGTCGAATTACTTCCGATCGTTGATCGCAATCGCAAGCTGATCGCAGTAGTAACAAGACGACAGGTGCTGCAGGCGATGCGTGATGCCCGCAAGGAGCCGCAGCTTGGGGAAACCTTTGATGACCTCATTTGGCATGGGTTTGAAGAAGAGCGAGATGATAAGGGACAGCTTTATTTCCGTGGCGTTATCACACCGCAGATGGTGAATGGATTCGGCTCTGTATCAGAGGGGATTTTATCCACAATTATGACGCAGGGCGCTTTGAGGGCAGTAAAGGACGTTCGCAGCTACGACCACGTTATGGAAAATATGACGACCTATTTCGTTCGCCCTCTTCAAATTGAGGATATCGTTACCATGCACCCAGAATTTATCGAAATGAGCCGCAAATTTTGCAAGCTGGAGATGTCTATTCGCCACGGCGAACACCTCGTAGCCAAAGCCATGATGACTGCGCAGTCGATTGATCACGACTAACCGCCTGACCAATATTATGAAGTTATAAAAATAGCTTCATACAAACTTCAAGAAGGCGGGAAGCGTGTGTCGTCGTGAGAGATTAACATATTAACCATAACCTATAGCGGGTTTTGATAAAATCTAATGAAATTGATAAAAAAGGGATCGCTTTTCTACCGTTACGCGGTGGAGAAGTTGCAATCCCTTTTTGTTGTTGATGTAGTGATTATTTTTTACCTGCTGAATAAATGGCTTGATAATGACTGTGGTTCCGTATTCCTGCGAATAAATTGAACAGTCCGATTACGAGCAATACAGCCCCTACAATAACTCTTACGGTCGATGCTGTGAACATGAAAATTTGAATTGATGCGATAAACAACAACATAAATCCCATACAAATATTCATTTTAGCCGCATACAAGCCACGAAGTGCCGTAGCCTGCTCACGTCTTGAACGAAAGCTGAAATACACAGACAATCCTGATGTCATACAAATCAAGATAATCAGCACCCATTGGATAGTTTCCATCGATTAAGCAACTCTCCTTCTACGACAATAGGGAAACAAAACAACACTAAAGCTCCTTTATATTACCATATTCAAAGGGACAGTCCTACAAGATTTAACAATCCAATATAGGAAAAGACCTATTAGCTTAGTGCCATTACTCGAAGATTGCTATTCAAAGATTGCTGCTCAAACATCGCTACTCAAACATCGCTACAAAATCATCGTTATTCAAATATCGTTGCTCAAATGTCATTACCCAACCCAAGTGTCTTCAGACTTATTGTTGTTTTGCAAAAACAGCCTCTTTCAATCACCCCAATTTCTAGGTTCTTTTTTGCCCTTTTCACCACTATCCCATTGGGTCAGTTATCGTTTCGTAATCAAATTTAAAAGCAAGACAAAGCATTAACGGTTAAAGGCCTTGTTGTTGACGCGAGCAGAAGGATAAATGAGTCATAAATAACATCGAAGAATGGACATAAGAAAAGCACAGCGAAATTTAGTGTTTCGCATGCTTAGAACATCTAAATATAAAAACGTGTAGTAAATGCTGCAATAGCCTTTATAAATCTGTACAGCAATGTCTGAAAACGTAAAAGTAATAGCAGTAAAAGGCGCTACAAAAGCAGTAAGCAGTAAAGAAAGAAGAAAGGCAGTAAAAGCAGTAAAAGCAGTAAAAGCAGTAAAAGCAGTAAAAGCAGTAAAAGAAAGAAGTAAAAGAAGTAAGGCTGTTAAAACAGTAAATGCTGCAAAGACTGCAAAGACTGCAAAGACTGAAAAGACTGTAAAACATATAAAATCCTATAAAAAATGTAGCAGCAACCAAGTAGAGTGAACGAATCGGGAGACAAAATGTGTATTAATAAACTATGAGCTGGGTATAAAATGGTCAAGGGTTTGGTGAAAACAAATTAAAACAAATTAAAACAAATTAAAGCATACCAAAAGATACAAGTAAATAATAGATATGAGTCTAGTCGAATATTTGATAGGAAAGGGTGTAGAATTCGAGCATTGGTTACCCTTCGTAATGAACCTGATTTAAGCACAACGTTTCAGCTTGGGGATTGATATTGAACTCGATGTGAAAAGAGGCCTACAGAATTGGCAGAACAACTCCGAAGCAGATTTATACATATACGAAATATTATAACGAAAACAATACTCGTCCAAATATAGCTGTAGATATTTTGAGCCAATTCCGTGAAACGTTTCATTCAGCCAACGCCAAACTTGTTTAGACGATTGATACAAACGATCCTTTCGTTTAATTCTATAAAAATATCGATTAATAGTAGGTTCCATAGAAGAAGCAGCAACATGTGTATTAATAAATGCTTGGTGTTCAACATAGGAGAGTATTTTGTGATCTGGTCGAGCAAGACTAGTCATTTTCATTTTAAGTGCACTTGTGGAATCATTTGGGGTGACGGAATGCGCAACAATTACAGGGTGCTGTCGCTCTTTGAATGGACTGATCGGATGATATCCGTAAAAAGCCAGCAGGCCTCGTACATCACCGTGTAAAGGGCGAGCATTATCCGCACGGTTAATAGCGGTTCGTATTTTATGCAGCATTGACCAGGCTGTTTTATACGTAACTTGGATGATCGCGCTGAGCTGCACGGCGTTCAGGCTGCAATGAGGACGCGAAAGGTGCCATAATGCAGTAAACCATTTCTGCAGGGGTGTTCGACTACCTTCCATAACGGTACCAACGGTTAAGGAAGCCTGATAATGACAAGCCCGGCATTCATATAAAGGAAGCCTGCGTGTTGAAATGGTACATGCTTGTTGGTGCTGGCAGCGCGGACATACAAAGCCTTTTGGCCATTTCAATGTATATAAAAAAGAAGTGCAGGCGTCTTCATTATGCAATAACTTCTTGAGATGAGAGCACGAAGGATCTATAAGGTTTGTTCTCATAGCGATTCTCCTAAGATATAGACAAAAATGATGCATGAGATGATGATTATTTTAATTAGGTGAAATGAATTTTTGATCTATGTATATTGATAATATTTAGAGAGATTATATATGGGAACTAATGTTCCTGTATTGATTATATGGAATATATGTTCTTATTTCAATAGTTGAAATATAAATTTTAAGATTAAATCAGTGTACTTGATCGGTAGTAATGAAATGTACATGAGTAATTTTAGGGAAAAGCGCATTTGGGCACTGAGTCGAAGGGATAGTGGAGCAATATTGTTAGAAACACATACGGGGAGAATGGTTGTTAATGAAATATGCAAGTAAAGATATAAAGTAGGGAGTGAAAAGACAAATAATAGTTACACGTAAAGATGACGCACAAATAGAAACGACATGAACGAAATATGGAATGAAATTTCGAAAAAATTTGAAAATGTTTGGGTTTAGAAGAGGTGCATATGTATAAGGTTGTTGGCTGTAGAATTTTTTACAATTATGGTGATGTTGGAATGTAGGGATGGACGTCAATCCAGACGTGGAGCACACCTTCTGTGACGAGCATTGTTCTCAATTGAACTGCATAGTCTTTGTCATTGATGTCAGGATATATTTTGCGGGATAGCAGCCCTTCAACGAGTTTGCTGTATTCGTCAATTTGGAATACATTCCGGCCCTTTAGTACGGTTAGTTCTTTTAGTAATCGGCGACGAAGCTCCATTTCGTCAGCTTGTGGGATATTTACTCCGTTCTGCTGCTTGTAAATGTGCAGGTCGATGCTTTTAATAATGGTTTTCCGATTTTTGTAGCGAAGCAAATCCTCCGTTTCTGCTTTGTAATGTGCAAGACGATCGCGCAGGTCGATGTTCATCATCATGACTTCATTGAATTGGTGCAAGTAGACTGCGTGATAAACGCCGGCACCTATAACGCTGCCGACTATGATCAGTGAAAGATTACTAAGCCACAATGGAGTTTTGCGTTGGCGCATCGTCTGTGTTCTCCTTCCTTGTGTTCTCCGCATGTAACCAACCGTTCGAAAGGCTCAGAACAGTTGTAGCATAACGTTTACGAAAAGTTATAGACGGCTGCGGCATATCCAGTGGATGAGCTCTGTGCTGAAGTGAGCCCCCAGAAATGATACGAAGATATACAAGAGCTGCTTGAATACGGGATTCAAGTTACCCATCCAAAAGTTGCTTTCAATGACACGAATCGGATCGATTGTACCGCCAACAGCAGCGACAACTGCCCATATTTTGAGGTGTTCTGCAATATGGCGCATCGTATCCGCAGGAGGTTGAAGAGCGATTACGGATCCGATACCTGCTAATATGGCACCTCCGAGCACAATGCCGAAGGCGATAAAGAAGTCGAGCAGCGCTTTGGAAAGAAAAGAACCCATTGTTTAGCCCCTTTTCACATAGAATAACCCTTTGTACATGTATAGGACTTGCTGGCGGAATTATGATACAATAAGAAACGAAAATATGTTCGCATGATGTATCAGAGTAGGGAGTGAATGGTATGGAGCAGTTCGTGCATCTGCACGTGCATAGTGAATACAGCTTGCTCGACGGAGCAGCGCGTATTGAAGCGCTTGCTGCACGGGCAGCCGCATGCGGGATGAAGGCGTTAGCTCTCACAGATCATGGGGTGATGTACGGGATCATTCCTTTTTATAAAGCATGTAAGTCTCATGGCATTAAGCCAATTATTGGCGTGGAAGCGTATGTGACGACAGGAGGGCTTCATGAGAAGGTATCGCGCAAGGAACAGCCAATCTATCATTTGATATTGTTGGCGAAGAATGAGCAGGGATACCGGAATCTAATGAAGATTTGCTCCGTTGGCCATTTGGAAGGGTTCCACTATAAACCTCGTGTCGATATGGATACGCTTCGTAAGTATGCGGATGGGATTATTGCGCTTAGCGCCTGTCTTGGTGGCGAGGTGTCGCAGCATGTGCTTCATGGCAATGAAGAGGCTGCACGCAAAGCAGTTGAACGATATAAGGATATTTTTCATGATGGATTTTATATTGAGTTGCAGGATCACGGCCTTCCGGATCAAAAGAAGGTTAACATTGGCCTTATAGCATTAAGTGAGCAGACAGGAGTACCGCTTGTGGCAACGAACGATGTCCATTATTTACAGCGGGAAGATGCAGCGATGCAAGATGTCCTCATTTGCATTGGTACAGGGAAAACCGTTGACGATGAGGGTCGGATGCGTATGCATACGGATCAGATGTATTTTAAGTCTCAGGATGAAATGAGGGCATTGTACCGTCATGTTCCGGAAGCAATTACGAATACGGCTCGGATTGCGGATGAATGTAATGTGATACTTGATTTCGGCGGGCATGTGCTTCCTGCCTATCATCCGCTCCCCGAAGGCATGAATGCGGGACAGTATGTACGTCAGTTGTGCGAAGAAGGATTGGAGAGCAGGTATGGGTCGCTGCCGGAATGGCAGGATGAAGCCTTTCAACGCGAGGCGAAGGAGAGACTTGCTTATGAGCTGAATACCATTGAGAATATGGGTTTCTCTGATTACTTCTTAATTGTATGGGATTTCATTCGCTTTGCACATGAAAAAGGTATTATGACAGGCCCTGGACGGGGATCATCAGCCGGCAGTCTTGTAGCATACTGTTTGCGGATTACGAATGTTGATCCGCTCAAGTATCATTTATTGTTTGAGCGTTTTTTGAATCCGGAGCGGATTACGATGCCGGATATTGATATCGACTTTAATGATGAGCGCCGTGATGAGGTCATTGCCTACGTTGCGAATAAGTATGGCCCCGATCGGGTGGCGCAGATTATTACGTTCGGTACGATGGCTGCACGAGCGGCAGTGCGAGATGTTGGCAGGGCTCTGAATGTGCCCTATAACGAAACGGATCGGGTAGCTAAGCTCATACCGAACCAACTGGGAGTGACACTTGAGAAGGCATTGCGGACGAGCAATGAACTAAGCAACTGGAGAGAGCGGGAAGCACGCATTCGCGAGCTTATCGATATGGCGTCGAAAGTAGAAGGAATGCCGCGGCATGCTTCAACCCATGCAGCAGGGGTTGTAATCAGTGAAGAGCCGCTGACTCATTATGTTCCCTTGCAGGCAGGGACCGAGAATATTGCGCTCACGCAGTACTCTATGGAGAATTTGGAATCGATCGGCCTACTGAAAATGGATTTTCTTGGTCTGCGGACATTGTCGATTATTGAACGGACACTAGAATGGGTGAACCATCGAACAGAGAAGCCACTGGATCTAGGAACGATCGACGATACAGATAAAAAGACTTATGAACTGTTGTGCCGGGGAGATACAACGGGATTGTTCCAGCTGGAGTCAGCTGGTGTTCGTCGTGTACTGCGGGAATTGAAGCCGTCTGTCTTTGAAGATATCGTGTCTGTGCTTGCCCTGTACCGTCCAGGTCCAATGGAGTTCATACCAAACTATATTCAAAGTAAGCATGGGTTAAAGGCTGTCGAATATCCGCACCCTGATTTAAAACCGATTTTGCAAGACACGTATGGCATCATTGTTTATCAAGAGCAGATTATGCATATTGCCTCCAGAATGGCGGGATTCTCGCTTGGAGAAGCAGACCTGTTACGGCGTGCGGTATCGAAGAAGAAGCGGGAGGTGCTTGATCAAGAGCGCCGTCACTTCGTAGAAGGCAGCTTGAAGCAGGGCTATACAGAAGAAGAAGCTAATCGGGTCTATGATATGATTGTTCGCTTCGCTGATTATGGATTCCCGCGGGCGCACGCTGCTGCTTATGGTGTGCTTGCTTTCCAAACTGCTTACTTGAAGGCTCATTATCCGACAGAATTTATGGCCTCTATGCTGACAGCGAACATGGGCAGCCATCGGAAGATAGCAGAATACATTGAGGATTGTCGAAGATTGGGTATTGTCGTGTCGCCTCCAGATGTAAATGAAAGCTATGTACGCTTTACGCCTGTTGATGGCGCGATTCGTTTCGGCCTTGGCGCCATTAAGAATGTTGGTACGCTTGCCATCGAAAGTATATTGAAACAGCGAAAGGAGAAGCCGTTTGCGGATTTGCTCGATTTCTGTCAGCGGGTAGACCTTCGAGTATGCAATCGGAGAGTCATTGAATCGCTTATCCAAGCAGGGGCGTTCGATTCATTGCCAGGTCATCGTGCTCAATTGCTGGCTATGCTGGACGAGGCATTGGAAGCTGCTGCAAAATGGCGCAAAGAAAGGGATGATCTCCAAATCCAATTATTCGGCTTCGTTGAAGTGAACAATTGGACGATCGATTATCCAAATATTCCGCCATTCGCCATGACAGAGCAGCTCGAACTGGAGCGAGAATTGTTGGGATTGTATTTATCCGGTCACCCGTTGGATGACCATGCGGAGTTACTGGCATCTTCGGAAACGGATCGGCTAGTTGATTTGCACGAAGTGCCGGACGATAGTGAATGCACAGTTGCCGGAATGGTTATATCGCTTCGTTCGATTATGACGAAGAAAGGAAAGCCGATGGCATTTATTGAAATTGAAGATCGGATAGAACGGGCTGAAGTGGTGCTATTCCCAGAGGTATGGCGTCGAGCGGAGTCTTTAATCGAGAAGGGGGCGTTGATCGCCATACGGGCGAAAGTTCAGCACCAGGATGAAGGTTATAAGCTGCTTGCTGACGAGGTCGTACCGCTCGAATCACGCGCAATTGCTGCGCTTACGAAGCGTGCTGCACATCGTAAGCGCGCGCCAGAGAATCAGGGGGGCCATATGCGTCAGCGCGCAGCTATCGACAATAAACGTGGAGCCGGGGCGGCTATTGATACGAATCTCCACGCAGGCGTCGTGTCGGATGGTTCTGGGTCATCCGCTGTGCATGTGCGAAACGAGGCTCCAGTTGGGGTAAATGAAGGAAGGGCGGATGCTGTACCTGCCTCCAGATCGAGTTCGCGCCTCCCGCACCAGCAGCGTGTATATATCAAGATTACAGCTGATCATGAGCGCCCTGATTTACTACAGCAATTGAAGCAGCTCTTGAAATCACAGCCAGGCCCATTGCCGACTGTGCTGTTCTATGAGCGCGATCAGCAATTGCTGGCGCTTAGCGAAGCCTATGCGCTGAAGCCCTCGCCTGAACTGTTCAAGAAGATTGAATCCATGTTCGGAGCTGGAACGGTACGCGTGAAATGAAAATAGTCGTGGCTAGATCCTCTCTCGCAAGTAGCACAATTCCCCTCCCACCTGCATAGAGTGGTCATACACCCTATTCGCAACAAGACGAGATCGAAGGGGTGAAGGGAGGGGACGCCATGACCTTCAATATGGCGGAGCAATGGTTAGTTAAACGAGGTGTATCACTCGAATCCATCGCGGAGATTGTGCTCCATCTACAGCAGCCATACAATGCAGCATTGACGCTGGAGGACTGTTTGGACAGCGTACGAGCCGTAACTCGCAAGCGTGAGGTGCAATATACGCTTATTACCGGCATCGCATTAGATATGCTTGCGGAGCAGAAGCTGCTGCCGGAGCCGCTCCAAGCGATTATGGAAACGGATGAATCCCTTTATGGCGTAGATGAAACACTTGCGCTTGGCATCACTAGCGTTTACGGAATGATCGGCCTCACCAGCTTTGGGTACTTGGATAAAGCCAAGCTGGGAATCATTCATCATCTCAATTCGGACACCACGCAGATTCATGTGTTTCTAGATGATATTGTTGCGGGATTAGCAGCTGCGGCATCTGCAAGAATTGCACATCACAACAAGCGTGCGCAGCAGTACGGCGAGGGTGGAGCTTGCGGATCCGACGATGAGAATGCAAATTCTTAAAGAAGTCGCCAAGCCGAGATAGGGTAAGGCTTGACAGCCGTTCTACTCTGTTTAATGAGCTGCTCATTCCAGCAAGTCTGTTGGAATTTGTTGCGGTGAAATTGACAATTATGATATCATAATGGCATTATATGAGCCGTTTCTGGAACGTTAGGGGGGTCAATCGCGCGTGTGGACTGTTATCTACATCGCACCGACTGCCAATTTAGCAGATAAAATTCAGCGCAAGCTGACAGAGGAAGGATTTCTCATTCAGATCCGTCCGATTCATCTGTCTAAACAACAGTTTGAAATTCTAGTGCCTTCCGGAGAAGTTGAAGAAATTCAGGAAGTGCTTAATTCGATCTTGCATGCATGATGCGGCTGATGAATGAACGATATTCGTTCAAACAGCCGATTTTTGTTGTCTATGGTTAGGACAATCTCTAATTTGAAGCAATAGGATTCTGTCCTATTTTTCAACTGGAGAAATCACGCCTAAAGAGGTGTATCGGGTGTTTAAAGACTTATTTCAAAAGAAAAAGTACGCAACGGTGCCGTCCGGATCTGTACACGATGACCGTCCCAAACGCGAGATACCCGAAGGTTTGATGAATAAATGTCCAAAATGTGGCTCGATTCAGTATCATAAAGAGCTGGATAAAAACCTGAAGGTATGTACGCAATGCGGATATCATTTGCGCTTGAGTGCAAGAGAGCGCATCGAGATGACATTGGATGAAGGCCGATTTTTTGAATATGATGCGGATGTCGTATCCGCGGATCCGCTTGATTTTCCAGAATATAAGGACAAGCTGGAGCAGCAAAAGGCTAAATCTGGCTTGGATGAAGCTGTTATTACGGGCGAGGGGACAATCGGAGGATTTCCTGTCGTCGTAGCGGTAATGAGCTTTGATTTCTTCACAGGCAGCATGGGATCGGCAACAGGAGAAAAAATAACACGAGCTATTGAAACTGCAATGCAGAAGCAATATCCGTTAATCATCTTCTCTACATCTGGCGGCGCAAGAATGCAGGAAAGCATCTTGAGTCTGATGCAGATGGCCAAGACGAGCGCAGCGCTTGGAAAATTCCACGAAGCAGGCGGATTCTATATTTCAGTATTCACGGATCCGACTATGGGCGGAGTATCTGCAAGCTTCGCCATGCTTGGCGACATCATTATAGCTGAGCCTGGGGCAAGAGTCGGCTTTGCCGGCCGTCTCGTAATTGAGCAGACGATTCGTCAGAAGCTTCCGGAAGAATTCCAAACGGCTGAATTCAACCAGAAGCATGGACAAATCGACCTGGTCGTGCAGCGTAAGGACATGAAGTCCACGTTGGCGAAACTTATCGATCTGCATACGGTGAAAGGGGATGTAGCTCATGGCGAATGAACTTCCGTTCGAGCAGCCTTTGGTGGAGTTGAAGCAGAAGATTGCTGAATTGAAACGGTTCGGCGACGAGAAGCAAATTGACTTTACTGAAGAAATCGCCCGCTTGGAGGAGCGTTACGCCAAGTTAGCTGCAGAAATTTATGCTAGCATCTCCCCATCGCAGAAGATGCACTTGGCAAGACACCAACAGCGACCGACCACACTTGATTTTGTTCAGCATATTTTCACTGATTTCATTGAACTCCATGGTGACCGATTGTTCGGCAACGATCTTGCTATTGTGGGCGGATTGGCGCGTCTGAACGGGGTGCCGGTAACGGTAATCGGACATCAAAGAGGCAAGGATACAAAAGACAATATTGCAAGATTTTTCGGCAGCCCGCATCCAGAAGGCTTCCGTAAGGCGCTTAGGCTCATGCAACAAGCGGACAAGTTTGGTCGTCCAATCATTACTTTCATCGATACGAAGGGCGCATACCCGGGCAATACAGCTGAGGAACGAGGACAATCGGAAGCAATTGCACGCAATTTGCGAGATATGGCCCTGTTCGGTGTGCCGATTATTTGCGTCGTAATTGGTGAAGGCGGAAGCGGCGGTGCGCTTGCGCTCGGCGTTGGCAACCGAGTCCTGATGTTGGAGAATGCGATCTATTCATGCATTTCACCGAATGGTGCTGCGTCGATCCTATGGAAGGATGCGTCCAAAGCCGACCAAGCGGCAGAAGCAATGAAGATTACAGCTTCTGACCTGAAGGAACTCAATGTGATCGAAGAGATCATTCCGGAGCCTCAAGGCGGTGCTCATAAGGACGTTGCAGTGGCTTCTGCCAACTTGAAAGATGCGATTTGGCGTCATTTGACCGAGCTGATGGGGATGACCCCAGAGCAGCTGCGGGAAGATAGATATGACAAATTTCGCAATATTGGCGAGTTCGCCGTTCTGCAGCACGGTTAAGTTCAGTGGCGTCTGTGTCGCAGATCCACGTCCTGACTGGTATGGCGCGGTTTTCTTGAGTTCATTGACTTAAAATCCTGTCTGCTGGTAAAACTTATCAATATGATTATCTTCATATACAAATTTTCTTGAATGTAGTAAATTAGATAGTTGAGAGCCTTGTTTTTTAGCAATGCCATATAGAGATACTTAGAGAGACACACATAATTGGAGGAAGCCATATGCGTAAAACTAAAATCGTCTGTACTATCGGTCCTTCCAGCGAATCTTTAGAGAACACTAAAAAATTGATTACGGCTGGCATGAACGTTGCTCGTCTTAATTTTTCACATGGTGATTTTGAAGAGCACGGCAACCGAATCAAAAACATTCGTCAAGCATCCCAAGAATTGAACAAAACGGTTGCAATTCTCCTTGATACGAAAGGCCCAGAAATTCGTACGGGTAAGCTTGCTGTTGACTCCGTTGATCTCGTTGAAGACGAGTTCATCACATTGACAACAGAAGAGATCCTTGGTGATAAAGACCGCATTTCCGTAACTTACGAGAACTTGCCTCGTGACGTAGAAGTCGGTTCCACAATCTTGATCGATGACGGCCTCGTTGGTTTGACGGTTGTTGAGATTCAAGGTACAGAAATCAAATGTAAAATCGTTAACGGCGGCACAATCAAGAGCAAAAAAGGCGTTAACGTTCCTGGGGTGAAAATTTCCCTTCCAGGTATTACAGAAAAAGATGCGAACGACATCCGCTTCGGTATCGAGCAAGGCGTTGATTTCATCGCTGCTTCCTTCGTTCGTAAAGCACAAGACGTTTTGGAAATCCGTGAATTGCTTGAAAAGCATAATGCAACTCATATCCAAATTATTTCCAAAATTGAAAACCAAGAAGGCGTGGACAACCTGGATGCAATCTTGGAAGTGTCTGACGGCTTGATGGTTGCTCGTGGTGACCTTGGCGTTGAAATTCCAGCTGAAGAAGTACCACTCGTTCAGAAGCGTATGATCGAGAAGTGTAATCTGGCTGGCAAACCAGTTATCACAGCTACACAAATGCTTGATTCCATGCAACGCAACCCGCGTCCTACACGTGCGGAAGCAAGTGACGTAGCGAATGCAATCTTCGATGGTACGGATGCAATCATGTTGTCCGGTGAAACAGCTGCAGGGAAATACCCAGTTGAATCCGTAATGACAATGTCCCGTATCGCAGAAAAAGCTGAATCCGCGCTTGAATACCGTGAAATCTTGGTAAAACAAAGCTTGAGACAGCAAACAACAGTTACGGATGCAATCAGCCAAGCAGTTGCTAACACAGCTCTTGACCTGAACGCTAAAGCAATCATCAGCTCTACACAAACTGGCTACACAGCGCGTATGGTATCCAAATACCGTCCGAAAGCTCCAATCATCGCTGTGACTCCTTCTGAGCAAGTAATGCGCGGTTTGTCCTTGACTTGGGGTGTTACTCCAGTTAAAGGCGATCAAGCTACTTCTACTGATGAAATGTTCGACGTTGCTGTTGCAGGCGGCGTGAAAACAGGCATCGTTGCAGAAGGCGATCTGGTTGTTATTACAGCTGGTGTTCCAATGAGCTGCGCAGGTTCCACGAACCTTGTGAAAGTAAGCCAAATCGGACAAGGCCGTTATTCCTAAGAACAGGCTTATCCAATTGAATATATAAGCGACAGCAGACAAGAGCAATGGACGAACCATTGCTCTTGCTGTATTTGTGAACGTACTCTCGAATGCGCTACAATGGAGGAGGAATGGTGATGTCCCCTGACGTAAAGGAAGAAGATCAATCCGTATGGTTTGGTTATCCGCTGCGCGTGCGTTATCAAGAAACGGATCGAATGAATGTTGTATTCCATGGCAACTATATAACCTGGTTTGAGGTCGGAAGAACCGAATGGATACGTTCCTTAGGTATTAGCTATCGGGATCTTGAGGAGCGCGGACTTCTACTTCCTGTAGTCGACCTTCAGGTGAAGTTCAAGCGGCCGGCCTTGTATGATGATCAAGTTGTCGTATATACGCGCCTCCAGCAATTGTCGCCGCTGCGAGTTACATTTGCTACACAGGTTTGCAGAGTAACTGAACATTTGTTATCTAGTCTGCCTGAATCAGGCTGGGTATCCCATCCTGCCGGAGAACTGCTGGTGGAGGGGACGACGACGCTTGCTTGGTTGAATGCAAAATGGCGGCCGATTCGCCTTGAACGGGAAGCGAAGGATGTATGGACGTTGCTTGAGAAAATGTGCTCAACAGACTGATTCATTTCCATGTAGGCTGTATTATAGTGCATGATGCAACGCAAATGTCATGATGCAAGGGAGGGAATGTCTTATGAATCCGATGGTATGGGTGCTCATTGTGCTGACATTGATTCCTGCGTTAGAGGTGTATGGCTTCGTACTGATGAGTAACTGGGTAGGCGGATGGAATACGTTCCTGTTGATATTGCTAACCGGTGTCATTGGTGCAGTCATTGCCCGCTACGAGGCGAATCAAGTATGGGCAGATGCCCAGAAGCAAATGCAGGCAGGGCAAATTCCGGGTAGAAAGGCTGTAGAGGGCTTGTGTATTCTAGCAGGCGGGATTTTGCTCCTTACGCCGGGATTCTTTACCGATATTATTGGCTTTACACTTGTATTTCCACTGACACGACCGATTTACAGATACTACTTACTAAAATGGTTAGAGAAAAAGATGAAGGACGGCAACTTTATTTACTTTCGCCGTTTCTAATCCAACAATAAACACGCCCGCTATATGGTGTAGAACCATGTTGACGGGCGTGTTTTGCATATGTTCTCCACAATTGAGTCAGATCGCTTCCCGCTTGCCGGGGCGCAGCACGGCTGAACCAATGCCAAGCCGTACAATGCCGAACAAAATCAGTACGCCAATATGCAGCAGGATTGTAGTCCACGTTCCTCCGGCAGCCAGCAGCTCCATTGCATCCATCCAGCTTCCAAGGAATTCCCCATTCAACGCCCAACAGCCAGTGAGTCAAAACAATGATGCTCGCTGCTTACAAATGAGTGCGAAAAGGGTATTGTTCGCCAATTTTTCCGCGATATACTGATAGGACGTACTAGTGTTGAAGCATTGGTCGAAGGTGTGGATCTGTTTATCCGACATAGTATTCGTAGGATCATCCCCTTGCGAGTTGGGGCAGACAAATGCAGTGACAAGCTCACACAGGAGAGAAAGCAGATGATTCACTTTCTTATTGTAGATGATGATCCCTTTATTCGAGAGAGCTTGATGCTTTCGTCGGCTATGGGTAATTATCCTAACTACCTTCGATGATGATGAGTACATTGCGGAAGCGATGCAGTATAGGGCAAGCGGATAAGTGTTTGCTTAGTTTTTTCCGTTCATGATGAATGTTCGTAAATCCTGAAAGACGTTCGCCCGCTTCATCGCAGACAGCAGCACAAGGGCAACAGGACCTACAATAAGTCCAAGAAAGCCGAATAACTGCATGCCGACAAACATCGCAACCAGCAAAAGAAGCGGGTCAAGTCCCACCGTTGAAGCGAGAACTTTAGGCTCCATAATCTGCCTTGTGAACAGAACGATGCCATACACAATGCTTAATCCAATTCCGAGGGAAGTTTGGTCAATTGCAAAGCAGTATATAATCCACGGAATCATCACAGCGCCGACGCCGAGATACGGCAGCAGATCGACAATGCCAATAAGAAGTCCAATTGTGATGGCATAGTCAACTCGCAACACAATTAGTCCTGCCGTAATAATGAACATCGTAATCGAGATTAGAAATAACTGGGCGCGCAAATATCCGAACAGAGCCTGCTTCAAATCACTCCAGATCGTACGCAATGGCTGACAGATGGAGTCGGGCATTGCTTTTGCGGGGATGTTCATCCAGCGTGTCCAGTCTTTGCTTATAAAAAAGGCGGATAACAGGATGATGATGGAGATGGACGCCACATTCGGCAGACTGGACAGCAGGCGAACGATCGCATCCAGAAATGACGTGATGAGATTGGTGACTACCGTTGTTATTTTCTCGGCTGTGCTTGATAGGTTGCTGTTGATTGAGCCCTGAAGGTTAGGGTTATCCTTGTATAAGGAACCGAGCGTATCCAAAAAGATACGAACCTTATCATTTTCGAACAGCCGTATAAAGAATTCCCGCCACAATTGCAGAAAATGATCCATGGAGACCGACAAATTATAGATTTCCCGCACGATACGCGTCACCGCCGCTGCCGCGACAGTTAGCATCGAAGTGATGAACAAGGTTAAACAAATCGTGACGCTCAGCCAACGCGGCATCCGGAACTGTTCAGACATCCATTGAACAACCGGATTAAGCATGAGGGCGATCATCCAGGCAATGAGAAACGGATAAATCAGTGGGATAAGGATATAGCAGGATAAGATCATGAGTAGACCAATGGTCAATACCCACCCCCCACGAAGAATACGCTTAATGATGTGCTGCTCCATGTTCCCGCTCACCTCCATGATCTCTCCATAAATTTTTCACATACGAGCACGTCCGATTGAGAAGGACGACCCTCTCCTTATATGCTATGCACAATACGTCCGTTCCTTGTTTTTTTCTTTTCTAAATCCCCAATTCACAGGACTTTAAAAAACGTTTATACCTCTGATAAAGCATTTCTATCCATATTTTTCTACTGAAACCGTTCACATTTCCGACATTATCCATTATCATCTTTATAGAAAAACTTGCCTTTTTTTCCGAGGCGGGTCACATCATGAGATTACAGGGAAAAGAAAGTTGGGATGGTATTAGGTTACATTGCAAAGGAGAGAGGACAGATGACAGCAACGAAAGGATTGGAAGGCATAGTTGCAACGACTTCTTCTATTAGCTCAATCATCGATGGTGTGCTGACATACCGCGGTTATAATATCGACGATTTGGCCGAGCATTCGACATTCGAGGAAGTTGTTCATTTGTTGTGGTTCGGCAAGCTGCCAAATCAAGAGGAACTTTCGGAGTTACACACGCGCCTGGAGAAGAACGCTGCAATTCCTTCAGCCGTTGTTGAACAAATGAAATTGTATCCGTCTGATGCGAATACGATGGCTGTTCTCCGTACTGCGATTTCCGCATTAGCTTTATATGATGAGCATGCGAATGACACGGGGCATGATGCGAATGTTAACAAGGCTATAGCGTTGCAAGCGCAACTGCCAACTGTGGTCGCGGCTTTTGCCCGCATTCGTGCAGGGAAGGAGCCAGTTCCTCCAAAAGCGGGTCATTCCATAGCCTATAATTTCCTATATATGTTGACTGGTGAAGAGCCTTCTGCCAGCGCGGTATCCGCAATGGATAAGGCGCTCGTCCTACATGCGGATCATGAGCTGAATGCTTCGACGTTCGCTGCACGGGTTACAGTTGCTACCTTGTCGGATATGTATTCAGGCATTGTATCGGCGATTGGCGCACTGAAGGGTCCGCTGCATGGCGGAGCAAATGAAGCTGTTATGATGATGTTGGAGGAGATTGCTGATCTGGATCATGTGGATGATTACATCCAGAGTAAGCTTGACAACAAGGAGAAAATCATGGGCTTCGGACACCGTGTATATAAGAATGGAGATCCGCGTGCGAAGCATCTGCAGAAGATGTCACGTGAACTGGGTGAAGCAAGCGATAACCTGAAGCTGTATGACATGTCCACTCGCATCGAAGCGCTCGTTACGGGCCAGAAGGGGCTTAAACCGAATGTTGATTTCTATTCGGCTTCGGTTTATACGATGCTGGGCATTCCAAGAGATTTGTTCACGCCTATCTTTGCAATCAGCCGCGTATCCGGCTGGACAGCTCATATTTTGGAGCAGTTGGACAATAACCGTATTATTCGCCCACGTGCGGAATATACAGGACCGTCGAATCAACTTTTTATCCCGATCCAAGCAAGGTAATTTTGCACTCATTTGAGATATATGTAGAAGTTTTTGAAAACTTAGGTTGTCTTACAAATTGACGGGTTGCTACAATAGAGGAGTAGCTCCCGTTAGCTGTTTGTGTGACAATGACATTGAAGGAGGAACATCTGTGATTCAATTGGACAAATTTGCACCACCGACCGAAGGCGAGAAAATTAACATTGTGGATGGCAAGCTTCAAGTGCCTGCTCATCCAATTATCCCATTCATTGAAGGGGATGGTACAGGCCGTGATATTTGGCGCGCGTCCAAGCGTGTATTGGATGCAGCTGTTGAGAAGGCATACAACGGTGAACGCAAGCTTGCTTGGTACGAGGTATTCGCTGGAGAAAAGGCATTCAACGAATATGGTGAATGGCTGCCAAATGATACGCTGGAATCGATTCGCGAGTATATTGTGGCGATTAAGGGTCCATTGACGACGCCAATCGGCGGCGGCATCCGCTCCCTGAACGTTGCACTTCGCCAAGAGCTTGATCTGTACGTGTGCTTGCGTCCAGTACGTTATTTCGATGGTGTTCCTTCCCCTGTTAAGCATCCGGAACTGGTGGATATGGTTATTTTCCGCGAGAACACGGAGGATATCTACGCAGGTATCGAGTATGCTTCTGGCTCGGAAGATGTGAAGAAAGTAATTCAATTCCTTCAAGAAGAAATGGGCGTGAAGAAGATCCGCTTCCCTGAGACATCTGGTATCGGCATTAAGCCTGTATCGTCTGACGGATCCAAGCGTCTTGTTCGTGCCGCAATCGAATATGCGATCAAGCATAAGCGCAAGAGCGTGACGCTCGTACACAAAGGGAACATCATGAAGTTCACTGAGGGTGCGTTCAAGAACTGGGGCTATGAAGTGGCTGAACAAGAATTCCCAGCGCACACATTCACATGGGGGCAATACGACCGCATCAAAGAAGCTGAAGGAACAGAAGCTGCGAACAAGGCGCAAGCGGAAGCAGAAGCGGCCGGTAAGGTTATTATCAAGGATGCGATTGCAGACATCGCGTTGCAGCAAGTATTGACGCGTCCGAAGGAATTTGATGTCATTGCGACATTGAACCTGAACGGCGATTACTTGTCTGATGCGTTGGCTGCCCAAGTTGGCGGCATCGGTATCGCACCTGGTGCGAACATCAACTACGTGACTGGACATGCAATCTTCGAAGCTACTCACGGTACAGCTCCGAAATATGCGGATAAAGACGTTGTTAACCCAGGCTCTGTGATCTTGTCCGGTGTTATGATGCTTGAGCATTTGGGCTGGCAGGAAGCAGCAGACTTAATCTATAAAGGAATGGAAGCCGCCATCAACAACAAGACGGTTACTTATGATTTCGCGCGCCTTATGGAAAATGCGACAGAAGTTAAATGCTCGCAGTTTGCCGACCACATCATCAATCACATGAACTAGGAGGTCGAATCCGAATGGCTATTCGACGCAATAAGATCACAGTCGTTGGTGCTGGTTTCACTGGGGCGACAACTGCTCTCATGTTGGCTCAAAAGGAACTTGGAGATGTTGTATTAGTTGATATTCCTCAGTTGGAGAATCCGACAAAGGGCAAGGCGCTTGATATGCTTGAGGCTGGTCCGGTTCAAGGGTTTGACAGCCGCATTATAGGAACGTCCAACTATGAAGACACGCAAGATTCCGATATCGTCATCATTACTGCAGGTGTGGCTCGCAAGCCTGGTATGAGCCGTGATGATTTGGTAAATACGAACGCAAGCATTGTGAAGTCGGTATGTGAGAACGTAAAAGCTTATTGCCCGAATGCTTACGTGATTCTTTTGAGCAATCCGGTAGATGCGATGACCTATGCTGCATTTGAAACACTCGGATTTCCTAGAAATCGCGTAATCGGCCAATCCGGCGTTCTGGATACGGCTCGTTACTGCACTTTTATTGCAGAAGAACTGAACGTATCTGTGGAAGATGTGCGCGGTGTCGTGCTTGGCGGTCATGGAGATGATATGGTGCCGCTCGTTCGTTATACGAGTGTGGGCGGAGTACCGATTGAAAGTCTCCTTCCGCAAGAACGCATTGCGGAAATTGTACAGCGTACGCGTGTAGGCGGCGGCGAAATTGTCAATTTGCTTGGCAACGGAAGTGCTTACTATGCGCCAGCGGCTTCGATCGTGCAAATGGCGGAAGCCATATTGAAAGACAAGAAGCGGTTTCTTCCGGTCATTGCTTATCTGGAAGGCGAATACGGGTATGACGGCTTATTTATGGGTGTGCTGGCTGTACTCGGTGGAGACGGAATCGAGAGAGTGATCGAGATTGAATTGACTCCAGAGGAGAAGGCTGCATTGGATAAGTCAGCCGAATCGGTACGCAGCGTCATTCAGGTAGTTACTGGAGAACACGTGTAACACAATAATGCAATTATTTTATAATGTATCAACATTGTGACAAATGTCATTGAGATAACAAGAAAGACGCCGAATTTTTCGGTGTCTTTCTTTGTGTTAGCAAGAAAATTTTAGTATAATGGAACGAAGAATGATACATATCATGGCTATGGAGGGAATGTATTTATATGTACAGTGCCTTTAATCTTTTGCACATTTTAGGTGCGGTAGCAATGGGGTTCTATGCCATTGTTCCATTTGTCGTAGGGAATTTGAACAAGCTGTCTACAGCAGGCCAAGAGGGGCTGCTCGTGGGCGTGGGAACGGCGAATCGTTTATCTC
The DNA here is from genome assembly GCF_050474385.1 of Paenibacillus sp. B1-35. Classification (NCBI taxonomy): domain Bacteria; kingdom Bacillati; phylum Bacillota; class Bacilli; order Caryophanales; family Paenibacillaceae; genus Paenibacillus; species Paenibacillus sp. B1-35. The sequence continues at coordinate 11,506 of NZ_JBCHVJ010000006.1, read as the reverse complement.
AGTATTTCTTGATCGTTCAGTTCATTACAGGCGGTTATCTCATGAGCCAAGCGAAGTACAGCGTGCTCTGGATGGTACTGACGACGGTTGTCTTCCTTGCGATTGCAGCATTTAGCGGCATCATGGGCAAGCAAATCAAGCTTGCAGCTCAATCCGCAAAGAGCGGTCAAGCAAATGATACAGCTACCGGCAAGGTTCGCACATTCAGTACGCTTATTTTCGTATTGTTCATTGTCATTGTGCTTCTGATGGTATACAGCTATAAGTTTATTACTGTACCGACTGCATAATAGAATCGCCTGGTCAGACTAATGTCTAGCCGGGCGATTTTTTTAGTAGATTATGATTCAAGATTGTTTCAGTTGGGGAGGAGCTCCCGTTCTGCGAAACCCTCATGAAGAATCAAGTCGGTTGTTTAATCAATGAGCGATACAGCAGCTTGGTCCTCCTCATTGCTGAAGAAGGAGCCGGTCATAATATAGCGCCATACATCGCGGAACACATGTGCCTTCTCTAGTGCTGTAAGTACGACAAGGGACAAAATTCCGATGATAATGCCAGGCACGCCGAACAGCTTCAATCCGGCATACAGGAAGAAGAGCAGCATGAGCGGGTTTAGTCCAATGCTGTCCCCATATACTTTAGGTTCAAAAGCATGTCGTGTAACAAGGATGATCGGCCACATGATGAGCAGCCCCGTCCCTAAAAAAACATTTCCCTCCACATAGGCGAATATAGCCCATGGCACTACGATGGCAGGTATGCCGACCAACGGAATTAAATCTACAAGACCGCCAATCAGTGCAATGGTGAAGGCATATTCAACACCTAGCACAAGCAAGCCTAGGAAGAAGACGAGTGCAGTAATACTGGACAGAATAATATGTCCCTTAATATAACCGAACACAGCATTCTGCAGATCGCTTGTGACGACTCCAAGAGAGCGGCGTACACGTTCAGGAATCATAGCCGTGCCCTTGGAAGAAATCATGTTCCATTGTTTGCTGATCAGGAATGTAGCGACCAAGACGATGACCGTAATAACTGCAAGCTTAGGCAGGAACAAGACAGTAGCTTTTAAGAAATTAAATAGGTAGGCGACAATTAAGGTGCCCCCGCTAGCAATCGTTCCTGTATATTTTGATAGTGAAGACTTCAAATCTGCAAAATTGAATGTGTCATTCAAATCAGACAGAAGATGCTGGAACTCAGCCGAATAGAAATAGGCCTCGGCCTGTGCTCTCCACTCCATAATTTGATTTTGTACGATCCCCATAATATGCCACGATTCGGATATGATCTTCGTTGTGAAGATATATAGAACACCTGCAATGATGGCTGCAAAGAGCAATAAGGCCGTCATAACGGCAAATCCGCGGCGGAACTTCCAGCGATTCTCCAAAAAGCGGACGATTGGATTCATCATGTAGGCTAACAGCCAAGCGATCAGGAAGGGGCAAATGATCGAAAACCCGAAATAGAATACCGCAGCAACGGCAGCAACAAGGATTAGCACCCATGCTGCACGGAAGATGCGATGAACGAGGGTGGTATTAAAAATAGGCATCCATGACTTCCTTTCTACAAAAATAATTTTGAATGTGGAGTATGTGAGTGAGTAGGCAGCCGTTCGGGTTGTTCTTTTCATTATTGTAACAAAAGAATCAATTCATACTCATCTACATGCATGTCGCTAGGACATAGGATCCTCGGCATGCTCCTCTTCATCTGATAGAGAAATTTCATCCAACGTCATGTTAAAGCTTGGTGCAAGTGCAGTCAGGAAATAGTGCACCTCTGGCATATCCAACTGCTTTAATTTTTGCTCTGTTTGGCGTTTGGCGATTTCGAATTCGCGGTTGCCGGCAGCCAGTTCACTAATACACTTTACATACGCATCAAGCAGATCAGCAGCTTTCACATAACTACGCAGCTCATGATCGCCCTGCGGATCAATAAGGGGTGAATATACGCGTTGCAGTTCGGCAGGAATCATTCCGACCAATCGTTCGGCTGCAAGCTGTTCAATTTCACGAAAATTGTTCAATAACCGGCTGTTATGATGCTTGACGGGAGTTGGAATATCGCCAGTAAATACCTCGGTTGCATCATGGAACAAGGCGAGTGCAACAGCTTGCCCGGTATCTACCTTCTTATGGAACACTTCATTGGCAATGGTGCACAGCATATGTGTGGTCATCGCAACATGAAACGTATGCTCGGCAACATTCTCTTTGTCTGTATTTCGCATAAGGCTCCAGCGCTCGATATGCTTGAGCCGGTACATATAAGCGAGAAAATGATGGGGTTTGGCAGTTGAATTCTCAGATGTACTCATAGGTCTCTTCCTTTCACAGTAATATCATGACATTCTTTTCATTAAGAAAGAATGATTGTGTGTTGTTTGTATCCGCATGGCATGGAAAATGGTTCGATAAGGTGCATGCCATATGATATTATAATAGCATGGAACTTATTTGACGAAATTGAAACATAAAACTACTTCCCGATGCTTCCGAGATCTGCATCAAGAACGCTCATTTCCCGGGATGGTAAGAGATGAGAGGAGCAAGTTCATGATGACATCATTTTTGCAAAGTGTGTATGAATTAATTGTGGAAACGTCTACAAATTTACCTGGAGATGTGAGACGGGCGATTCAGCAGGCGCAAGCTCGTGAGGATGCGGCAACGCGTTCAGGCTTGTCCTTAAGCACGATCGCTCGCAATATTAACATGGCTGAGAAAAACGTGTCGCCAATTTGTCAGGATACAGGCATGCCAACCTTTATTGTACATACACCAGTTGGGGCGAATCAAATCAAAATGAAGCAGGACATTCACGAAGCAATCAGCCGGGCTACGAAAGAAGGCAAGCTTCGTACCAATTCTGTCGATTCCTTAACGGGGGCGAACAGCGGCGATAACTTGGGACCGGGTACGCCTGTCATTCATTTCGAGCAGTGGGAACGCGATGAGGTGGAAGTTAAGCTTATTCTGAAAGGCGGCGGCTGCGAGAACAAAAACATACAGTATAGTCTGCCTACAGAGTTGGAAGGGCTGGGCAAGGCTGGCCGTGATTTGGACGGAATACGCAAGTGTATTCTGCATGCTGTCTATCAGGCTCAAGGTCAGGGATGCAGTGCAGGCTTCATCGGTGTTGGCATCGGGGGAGATCGTACGACAGGATATGAGCTTGCGAAGCATCAACTGTTCCGCAAGGCGGATGACATGAATTCTCATCCGGATCTGGCGCGGCTCGAGCAGTATGTTATGGAGAAGGCAAATGAGCTGGGGATCGGCACAATGGGCTTCGGCGGTGAGGTCACATTGCTGGGTTGTAAAATTGGCGTTATGAATCGATTGCCGGCGAGCTTCTTCGTATCCGTCGCGTACAATTGTTGGGCATTCCGCCGTCAAGGTGTTCTTCTTGACAGTGATACAGGGGCGATCCGCGAATGGATCTACGAACGCGGTACAGAGGTTGCCATGGCGATACCGCAGGACACGGAACGCAAAGAGCAAGTCGCGGCTGCTTCTGAGCAAGGGTCAAGCCGTCAAGTGGTGCTTACGACTCCGATTACGGAAGAGGCAATTCGTTCATTGCGCGTCGGTGATGTTGTTATAATTAATGGAGAAATGCACACAGGCCGTGATGCACTCCATAAGCATTTAATGGATCACGATGCGCCATTAGATTTGAATGGGGCGGTCATTTACCATTGCGGTCCGGTCATGCTGAAGGATGAGGCAGGCTGGCATGTGAAGGCGGCTGGTCCGACAACAAGTATTCGTGAAGAGCCTTATCAAGGCGATATTATGAAGAAGTTCGGCATCCGTGCTGTTATCGGCAAGGGCGGCATGGGGGCGAAGACGCTGGCTGCACTGCAGGAGCATGGCGGAGTATATTTGAATGCGATCGGCGGCGCTGCGCAATATTATGCAGAGTGCATCAAACAAGTCAACGGTGTTGACTATATGAACTTCGGCATCCCAGAGGCGATGTGGCATCTGGAGGTGGAAGGCTTTGCAGCGATTGTAACGATGGATTCCCATGGGAATAGTCTGCATGCAGATGTGGATCGGAGCTCGCTTGAGAAGCTGGCCCAGTTCAAGGATCCGGTATTTTAACGAGTTAGAATAACAAGTTCGAGCGCAATGTCGGTCTGATGATAAACATTGGTTCGAACTGTATATGATGTATTTGCTTATCCCCAGTTGCTTGTTGCTGGGGGTTCTTTGTAGTGAGGCGCTTCTTCCGTTTGTACGTATGTCCTATGGATGTTCGGGCTTGCAGCCTTTGTTGATGGGACTGGACTAGGGTGCGGATGGTCTGATGTGAGGGGGAGCTACATGGGGATTTGCTTCAGGCATGCTCAATATTCCCCTCGGCTTGGTGCTTGCAATGAGGTATTTCGGTCAGAAACAGCGATTGCATTTATGCTTGCGATCCTGGTTCAGCAGCCTGATGCGACGGTAATTACGCAAATTTACAAAAGCTTAATAAACTTTCTGCTAGTCAAATGGAAACGGGATAAGTAGGATTAATACGTAGACCGTACAATGAACGAAAAGCAGAAAGAAGGAGTAGAACCATGTCACGTTTTCGCACAAGGTTGACCTTTGTGTTTGTCTTGCTTATCGGTATTTCCGTGCTCACGGCGGGCATATATATGGCATCTACATTCAAGACGAGTCATATTCGACAGCTTGAGCAAAATATGTCCCGGGAAATTATGCTTATCGAACAGACGCTGGTTTGGAAGCAGAGCACGCAATTTGAAGAACTGACAACCTATTATTCAGGCTGGGCACAGAAGCTGCACGACAGTGCAGATGCGAGGGTTACGTTCATTTTGGCGGATGGAACCGTAGTAGGAGATTCCGATCGCTCTGTGACGGGAATGGATAACCACTTGAATCGAGAGGAGATCGCAGCCGCCAAGGAACATGGACTCGGATCCAATATTCGCTATAGCGACACCCTTCGGCAAAACATGCTGTACGTTGCCACTCCTGTTCATACCCAGAACTTTGATGGGTATGTCCGACTCGCAATGAGCTTGGCTGATGTAGAGAGCAGTGTTCGCGAACTATGGGCTTATTTAGCGATTGGTCTTGCGATCCTCTTTTTTGTAGCTGCTATCGTCAGCTATCGCATCGCCTTCAACATGACTCGGCCTATTGAAAATATGACCCGGGTAGCGATGCGCATCGCCCAAATGGACTATCGGGCACGAACGCAATCTGTCGGAAAGGATGAGATTGGGCAGCTCGGATCTGCGATTAATGCGATGGCGGACAGCCTGCAGGTTCAAATGTCGGAAATCCGTGAGAAAGAAAGCCGGCTTCAGGCAGTATTGGAGCATATGATCAACGGCATAGTGATGATTGATGCGAAAGGGCATGTCGGTTTGCTGAATCGGAAGGCAGAGCATATTTTGGGCATTAAGAGCACAGAGTGGATCGGGCGGGCTTTCGAGGATGTGCATGCTCCGCTTGAGATGCAGCAGATGGCCGCAGAGGTGCTGGAGCGGAAAATTTCGAGCCATGATGAAATTACCCTGTACTATCCGGAAGAACGTTTGCTCGATGTAAGTGTCGTCCCTGTCTATTTTACAGACAATGAATGGGCGGGAGCGCTGCTTGTCATGCAGGATGTCTCGGCAATCCGCCGCCTTGAACGAATGAGAAGCGAGTTTGTCGCGAATGTATCTCATGAGTTAAAGACACCGATTGCTGCGGTGAAGGGATTCGCGGAAACACTCATGAATGGCGCGATGAATGATCCCGAAATTGCATCGTCATTCCTGCAAATTATTCATGATGAGAGTGAGCGCTTGAATCGTCTTATTGGCGATATATTAGAGCTTTCTAAGATCGAATCGAAGCGGGTTCCGCTGCAATATTCTCCGGTTCAGGTAGATCTGTTCCTTGAGAGGACCGTGGAGATGCTCTCGAAGGAAGCAGAGAAGAAGCGGATTGAAGTGATGTTAAGTTCGGAGCAGGATCTGTATGTGGAGGCCGATGAGGATCGCTTCCGGCAAATTGTCCTTAATTTATTGTCGAATGCGATCAACTATACGCCAGAAGGCGGACAGGTGAAGATTGTTGCAGTGCCGATTGAGCATGGAGAAGATGGAGAGGCGGAGTGGATTAGGCTGACCATTTCCGACACGGGTATTGGCATTCCGAAGAAAGACTTGCCGCGCATTTTCGAACGATTCTATCGTGTCGATAAGGCTCGATCCCGAAGCTCCGGCGGGACTGGTCTTGGCTTGTCCATCGTGAAGCATCTTGTTGATGCGCATCATGGCCTCATTCGTGTAGACAGCGAACTAGGGGTAGGTACGACGTTTACGATCGAGCTGCCTGTCGTACAGGATATTCAGATGCTTTCAAATCGTGTGAAGCAAGGTTAATGAAGAGGTCGGCAGCTTTCCATTTATTTTCAACATTTTTGAAAAATGCTTGGTCAATCGGACAGGATCTATGTTACGATAATGTTGAGATATGGTGAAGAAAGACGATTGCGTATAATCGATTCGACTTTCGGAGGAAGATTATGTCAGAAATTAAAGTATTGGTAGTGGAAGACGAACCTACACTAGCGCGATTGCTGTCCTACAACCTGACCTTGGAAGGGTATGAGACAACGGTTGTCGATCATGGGACGCAAGGGCTGCAGATGGCGCTTCATCGCAAATTTGATTTAATCGTGCTAGATATTATGCTTCCGGGAATGAATGGATTCGAAATATTGTCGCGAGTAAGGCAGGCAGGAATCCGCACCCCAGTCATTATTTTAACGGCTCGAAATGCGGAAGAAGAGGTCGTCCAAGGCTTGAAGTGTGGCGCTGACGACTATATTACGAAGCCGTTCGGTGTTGCTGAACTATTAGCAAGAGTGGGGGCGGTACTGAGACGAACCTCCAGCGACGGAACGGGCTTGCCATCATCGGAGGAGTCGGATGACAAGCTGATCGCACTGGGTGATCTCCGGATCTATCCAGAGAAATATGAAGTTACGCTTCATAATGATCTTATTCCGCTGCGTCCTAAGGAATTTGAAGTTCTGCTGTATCTTGTACAGCGGCCTGGAACGGTTGTTACACGGGACGACCTGATGAATGCCGTATGGGGATTCGACTATATTGGCGGTCAACGCACAGTAGATGTTCATGTCAGTTCCCTGCGCAAGAAGCTGGAAATGAATCAGCAATCCGTACAGATCGATTCGATTCGTGGCGTTGGCTACAAGCTTGTCGTTCACAAGAAGCAAGGCGTGCTTCCGTCTTAGGAAATAATAAGTGGCACAATCATATATGTTAAATATAGAAGGGTTGTCCCTGTCACTTTAGAGTGACTTTTGGGACAGCCCTTTTTTACTTTTATGTACCATTTCAAATTCCTTTATTTACATTCTCAACAAGATGGGTTATGCTTAACCTATGTTACTAGTAACCTAATGAGGTGCTTTTTATGTCAATCAAATATGCCATATTGGGACTTCTGAGCTGGAAGCCTGCTTCAGGATATGAACTGAAAAAAATTTTTGAAGACTCTACAACGATGTACTGGTCAGGCAATAACAATCAAATTTACAAATCGCTTGTACAACTATTGAATGAGGGGTTGGTCACGAATGAAGTTCAACATCAGGACAATTCCCCTTCCAAGAAAATCTACAGCATTACAGATGAAGGGCTGGCGAGATTAAAGGAATGGGTTCTGAATGAACCGGAGCTTCCAGAGTTCAAGAGCACGTTCCTCATTCAATTGGCGTGGGCGAATCAACTGAGCAACGAGGAATTAGATGAACTGCTGGATCGATATGAGGGCAGAATTCATATGCAAATTGCCTACCAGCAGGAAAAAATGAAGCGCGGGGTTCAAGCGCCGAATCGTAACGATCGGGAAGTCTTTTTGTGGGATAAAATCTCAGAAAATCTGCTGTCCTGCTATCACAATGAGTTGAAATGGGTGCAGGGTATTCGCGAGGAGCTCAAAGACAAAAACAAAGATAAAAATCGAATGGAGGAGAGTACGACCATGAACTATAAAATAATAGAGACCGGAACGAAGAGGTATATGGAATTGCTATCGAGTCAGACCCCGTTAAGCACAGAGCAGGATGCTGTGGATCTGGTAGCCTTGTGCGGAGAAAACGATGCTGACTTGCTTCTGGTGCATGGGGATGCGCTTGTAGAGGATTTTTATAGTTTGCGAACGGGTGTAGCGGGAAGAATGATACAGAAATTTACGAACTACGGCGTCAAAACGGCGGTCATCATTCCCGATCAAGCGTTGAACAAAGGCCGGTTTACTGAAATGGTGGTCGAATCCAATCGCAGTAATCATTTTGGAGTTTTTGAAACGCGTGAGGATGCTGAAAGCTGGCTTATTCGATAAAATAGCCGGGGGGATAGGGTAGGTAGGTATAGGCAATGAAGAATGAAGCTTCGATCCAACTATGGATAAATATACGAGGGCTGTTTCCAGGTAGTTGATCACTACTTCGGAAACAGCTCTTTTTGTTATGCAGATAAGCATTCATTCAAAATCCCACGGAAAAAAGTTTCCTCAAAACTCAAAATAGTCAAATCAAGGAAAAATAGGATATTATTATTTTATGTCCTAGAATAATGAAGGAGGAAGAGCGGTTGTTCGAATAAGTGGGACGGTCATCTATTTCAGAAAGGCAGGGCGAAACATGAGGTGTGCAATTGTGTTCGTAGTGCTGTCATTGTTGACGTTTTCCGCAGCTAGCGTTAGTGCTTATGAATCGGAGTATCGTTATGACAAGAATGGGAATCTAACGGTGATCACGCAAGATGAAAAGGAAATTGTCTATCAGGCAGATAACAATGGAAACATGACAAGCAGAAGTGTAAGAGAGAAGACGTATATGAATACGTTGACAAACGGCGATTTTCAAGAAGTAGACAATGGCGGCAAAGTGGTAGGCTGGTCATATATGACGGACAACAGGGCTGTATCCAGCTTCAATATTCAAAAAATAGGGTCAAGAAATCATCAGCAGATTCAAGCCAGTAATATTCCACTGGGAGGTTTCATTGGGGTCAAGCAAACACTGTCGATTCCAAAGGAATCCAGCCGGAAGTTCGATGTGAAAGCTTCTTTGAAGATTGAACACTTACATAATGCAGAAGCTGTAATGATGGTCGATTTTGTAGATAACACAGGAAAGGTCATTCGCAAAAAGAGCCAAAAAAGCACGTTGCAGAGCGATTTCTTCTTCACGATGAGTCTCAGAGAGAGTGTTCCCCAAAAAGCAGAAAGAGCGATTGTGCAAATCGCGATCCATTCAACTGGCGACAATGCGGCCGGCACGATAGTAATTAAGGGCGTCGATGTCACCTATGGTTTAGATTATTATTTTAATATGCTCATGAATCATGATTTTCAGGGCAGAGAAATTCAAGCCGCGGAGGGAACAATTCCAGATTACTGGGGAATTTCAGGGGATAAGGACTCCGTCAGGTTCAGATTGAAGACTACTAATGAATATAAGAAAAGGCAGATAATTTCCAATAATTCAGAAGGCACTAGTAAGGAAACCTATCTGATACAGCATCTATTAATTGATGAATCGAGAAATTATCAAATGAGAGGGATATTTCGTCGAATTGGAGGCACTGCAAACACAAAAACTCATTTAAAAATCTTGTTTTTTAATGAGAAGGGGACATTGATGGGAACGAATTATACCACATCAAATAGTTTATCTGACCAGACGGCATCACTAAGAGGGAGTATTCCAAAAGGCGCAGTCTATGCAAACGTATACGCAGGGGCGCATTTTAGTGGGAAAAGCGACAGCGACGTTGATATTGCGCATGTTTCATTCGAGTATAGTACAGAACCGCAGGCATTATGGAACTCGTTATTTACGTTGTTTGATCAAAATAGCGATATCGCTCAGGGCTGGACTAAATGGACAAATATTGCAGGAGCTGTTTTTGGGAAAAGCAGTAACAATGGAGGACAATATATTGCTGTACCCTATGGAACATGGGGGAATAATTCCGCTGAAATCCGCCAGTCGATGAAAATGGTACCGGATACGATGAGAGGAAAGTTCTCTTTGCACGGGGAAATCTCCATTCTTGACAGCAATAATGCAAAATTGGAGGTTAAAGTATTTCTATCCAGAGGATTTGGTGATCAACATAAAAGTTATAAAGAAACCTATACGTTACAAAATGAAAGACAGGTAATACATTTACAAGAAGATATTCTACCAAATACTTGGGCAATAATAGTGTCTGTTCGTTTATTGCCGATTGATCCCAACAAAGCGTGGGCAGAAAAAGTCGTGGTTCATAATTTGCGATTTAACCCGAACTACAACCCTTCAGCACCAGTAGAAATGTCCCTTCCGGAAGAGATGGAATGAATGAAGTATGGTAACCGTTTATATTTATAGGAGGAGGAAGTAGCTTTGAAAAAATGGTTGTCAATGATTCTTGCATGTACGCTATTGTTCACAAGTATACCTATTACATCAGCACAAGACTCTCCTAAGTCTGCGAACCGATCATCCAATATGACCGTCACCTCTAGCGTATACGGCGCAAATGAAACCTTATCGGACTCCGATGAGCTAATCACCGTCACCTCGATTACGGAAATGTTTGGCGTAGCAAGGGATTGGGTGGTCAATGAAATCGTGAAAGGCTACCCGCTTCATCATATTTATCAAGGGCTGCTTCTTCAAAAGCAGGGCGGATCGTATGAGCAATTTATGGAACAGCAGTACCCCTCGCTAGTTACGGATCCCCTACATGCTCATAATGCAAGTGTAACTGCTGCCGTATATGGCCCCACCTCTGTGACGGATCAAGTATATGGAGGAGAAGATCCATTATCGGTTACCGATCTAGTATACAATACCCTGCGTCGAGCGAAGAGATCGCTGAGCGACGATAGCCCATACGACAAGGTCGCGCTGCAGCGTGCACCGATTCGTTTGGATCAAGCTCCTTATGCAGTCGGTTCGGAAAGCGACCATATTTCGACCGTGGACGCTTCCTTGCGCGTGGAGACAACGGATCTGGTCATGCCTGGATACAACGGTTTAGATTTTGCGCTGCGACGCGTATACGACAGCTCTCGAGCAAAGAACGATATTACTTTCAACCCGGAAAGTTATAAGGAGAATATCACGAAACAATCAACTGATGAAGAGGGCAGATTCAAGCTCGGAAAAGGGTGGATTTGGGATATATCCTATTTCAAAAGAGTAGACGGACAGATGTACCTTTATATTTCCGGCTTGGGCACTTATCGAATAGATGGATCTAATATTGTGGGGTATCCTTTTCATGATCTAAACTTTTCCGAGTCAGAGAATGTAAAGATAGGAAATGAAAAGTCTGCGTATGAGCTTGCCAATTATAAAACAGGGGTACGGCAATATTTTAATGCCGTGGGCGACTTAATTCTAATAAAGGATAAAGACGGGAATTATATTCAATTCATCT
>NZ_JBCHVJ010000005.1:0-564413 GCF_050474385.1 Paenibacillus sp. B1-35 | reverse complement strand
TCCCTCATGCGAGGGAAATGCCTATCTGGTATTAGCTCACGTTTCCGTGGGTTATCCCAGTCTTATGGGCAGGTTACCTACGTGTTACTCACCCGTCCGCCGCTAACCATCAGGAGTGCAAGCACTCCATCAAGTCCGCTCGACTTGCATGTATTAGGCACGCCGCCAGCGTTCGTCCTGAGCCAGGATCAAACTCTCCGTTAAAGTTAAGTTTGAACTGCTCATATCTTTTGACGAGGTATTGCTACCTCATTCACAAACGTTGCTCGTTGTTCAGTTTTCAAAGAACAATCTTCATTCCAGCGCTTCGGCTTATCGCCTCTTTCGCTTTCGTTCACCGCGTCTCTCAGCGGCGACTCATATAATATATCACGCCCATTATAATAACGCAAGCATTTTTTAAAAAAAACTTTAGAAAACATAAAAAGTCTGCTTTTTTGCTATAATAGCGCCATTTCAGCACCTTATTTATAGCGTAGAAGCAGACTTTTTTGCACCCGCATCTTAATTACTATTACTGAAGCAATCGCTGTAACTAAAGTTAATCTACGGAGAGCACCTCTTCAATCCATATTTGTTTTTCCAGAGTAAGCTGAATGATGCCCCCATCGACCGATACCCAAGGACGGGTCAAATAGCTATCCTCAGTAAATACGATTCGCCCCACCCGACCGTCATTTAGTTTTACAAACGCATTCTGATGCATTTGTGCCACCTTAAGGATAAACGTACGCACTAGCTGTGGGTCGAGCTTGCCGAATGAATCCTCCTTCAGTCTTTCCAGTGCCATGTATGGAGAAGAAGCACGCTTATACACCCGATTTTGTGTCATCGCATGGAAGATATCTGCAATCGCAACAATCTTGGCATATGGATGAATTCGATCTCCCTTTACACCTAAAGGGTAGCCGCTGCCATCCAAACGCTCATGATGCTGCAAAGCTGCTAGCTTGACGCCATCATTAATAGCAGGCACATTTCGCAGCAGTTCATATCCATATTGCGTATGCTTGCGCATTTCAATCTTTTCACTATCCGTCAGTGGGCCTTTTTTATGCCATACATCATTATCTACCTTCGCTTTTCCTATATCGTGGAGCAGTCCTGATAGAGCTACCTGCATCCCCTCCTTGGAAGGATACCCGCTCCATTGCCCAATAAGGTAGGAGGTAAGCGCAACTGCCACTGATTTATGAAACAGATAATCCTCTTCATTTCCTTGCAGCATTTCTTTAATTTGCGGATGGAAGCAGACCGGAGAGTAATGCACGATCTGCCCAAGCAGCCACTCCATTTGCTGACGCAGTTCTAGAATAGGCAGCTTCGTAGCTCCTGTTGTCTTATACACATTTTTCATTAGATTAACCATTTGAAGCCATGATTCAACAAAACCGGCATCATGCTGGAATTTGCCTGCATGACGCATTACAGATTGATTGATCGTCGGCTCACTATTTTTGCTGTCAGGCATATCTGAACGATTTCCAGCTATATCTGTGACTGGAACAGTATAAGAGTTCAACACTGCTACCGACTTAATTAGAAAGGCATCAAGGACATCCAAATCGCGTACACTGAGCGTTCTGCCCTTGTACATAAGTACGCCGCCAAGTGCTGTCATCACATCCTGCTCCAATTGGTCTCCTGGCTTAGCTTGTGAGACGAGAATGAATACCATAGGTCATTACACGCTCCTGTTGGCCTCTTCATATGGATTTTAATTGTTCTTATTATGTATCTGATTATTTCAAGGAAAAGGGCGCACTCTATAAAAGAATACGCCCTACCTGATGTCAATGCTTACTACTGCTGCATCGTAACATTCATCATTCTATTCTGAATCCGGCTCTGAGGTAGAAGGTGCTTCCCCTTCTGTCATATCCGGTTCTTGCAATGCTTCCTCAGAAGACTCTTCATCTTCGTCGTTCTTATCACAGCGACTTACCGTAGATACGGAATCATCGTCACGAATATTAATAAGTTTAACACCTTGGGTGTATCGGCCCATTTGTGAAATGCCTGACATGCTCGTACGGATAATTGTCCCTGATGCCGTAATAATCATCAAGTCCTCTTCGTCCTGTACAACCTTCAAGCCAACAACTGCACCATTTTTATCGGTTACATTTATCGTCTTGATCCCTTTACCGCCACGGCTTTGGATTCGATAATCTTCCATTGGTGTACGCTTGCCATAACCCTTGGCTGTAACGATAAGCACATCGTTGTCCTTGTTAACGACGTCCATGTCGATTACTTGGTCATCACTATCCAGTGTAATCCCTTTGACACCGGTAGCAGAACGGCCCATAGAGCGTACATCATTCTCTGAGAATCGAATCGACATACCCATCTTCGTCCCCATAATGATCTCTTGTTCGCCATCCGTTAAACGAACACCAATCAGAGCATCGTCATCGCGTAAATTAATGGCGATCAAGCCACCCTTGCGGATGTTGACATAATCATCGAGCGGAGTCTTCTTCACAATCCCTTGCTGGGTTGCAAAGAACAGGTACTTGTCGGATTCAAATTCAACGACCGGAATTACCGCACTAATGGTTTCACCCTGCTCAATTTGAATCAAATTGATAATTGGTGTACCTCTAGCTGTGCGGCTCAAGTCTGGAATTTCATACGCCTTTATCCGGTATACTTTACCCTTATCCGTGAAGAACATAAGGTAATGGTGCGAGTTGGACACGAATAAATGCTCAACGAAGTCATTATCCTTCGTATCCATGCCAACTACTCCACGGCCTCCGCGCTTCTGGCTGCGGTAAGTGGTTACCGGCAGACGCTTAATATATCCGCTGTGCGAAATCGTGATGATAACATCCTCTTGAGGGATCAGATCCTCATCCAGTATGCTATCCTCTCCGATCGTGATTTCTGTACGGCGCTCATCTCCATACTTCTGCTTCACTTCTTCAAGCTCATCGTTGATGATGGTCAGCACAAGCTGTTCGTTCGCCAAGATTTCACGGTATTCCGCAATCTTCAATAGTAATTCATTATACTCTGCCTCGATCTTTTCGCGCTCCAAGCCGGTCAGACGGCGCAGACGCATATCGAGAATCGCTTGAGCTTGGTCGAAGCTAAGACCAAATCGAGTGATTAAGCCTTCGCGTGCCTCTTCGTCATTCTTCGAGCCGCGGATAAGCGCAATGATCTCGTCGATATGATCAAGCGCAATGCGCAGCCCTTCGAGAATATGCGCGCGTGCCTCAGCCTTCTTCAAGTCAAACTCGGTACGACGGCGAATAACCTCGATTTGATGTTCCAAATAATAATGGAGCATCTCACGCAAGTTAAGAACGCGAGGCTCCTGGTTCACGAGAGCCAGCATATTGATACCGAAGTTGCTCTGCATCGCTGTATGCTTGTACAGGTTGTTCAGAACGACATTTGGATTCACATCACGGCGAAGTTCGATGACGACGCGCATTCCGTTACGGTCTGATTCATCACGAAGGTCTGTAATGCCGTCAATACGCTTCTCACGTACCAGTTCAGCAATCTTCTCAACGAGGCGAGCCTTAATGACTTGATAAGGCAGCTCGTGGACAACGATACGAGCCTTGCCGTTATTGTCCTCGATCGTCGCACGTGCCCGCATTGTGACAGAGCCACGTCCGGTCGCATACGCTTGTCGAATACCTTCTCGGCCAATAATTAATCCGGATGTCGGGAAATCTGGGCCCTTGATGTATTCCATCAAGTCCATTGGCGTTAATTCTGGATTCTTAATAAGCGCCTGCAGACCATCAATTACTTCAGTCAAGTTATGCGGTGGGATGTTCGTTGCCATGCCGACCGCGATACCTGATACCCCGTTTACGAGCAAGTTGGGGAAGCGAGCCGGCAATACAACAGGCTCTTGCTCTTCGCCATCATAGTTCGGTGCGAAGTCAATTGTTTCTTTGTTAATATCACGAAGCAATTCCATTGCGATCTTGGAAAGGCGTGCTTCCGTATAACGCATCGCTGCTGCCGAGTCACCATCAATAGAACCAAAGTTCCCGTGGCCATCTACGAGCATGTAACGAAGCGAGAAATCCTGCGCCATGCGCACCATAGTTTCATAAACAGCAGAGTCACCATGCGGGTGATACTTACCGATTACTTCCCCAACGATTCTCGCTGATTTCTTATACGGCTTGTCCGGTGCCATGCCGAGGTCTGACATCGCATACAAAATACGTCGGTGAACCGGCTTCAATCCATCACGCACGTCCGGCAGAGCGCGGCTTACGATGATACTCATCGCGTAATCCAGGAATGATTCCCGCATCTCTGTGCCGATGTCGCGATCCCTGATTTGCGGTTGTTGTTCTTCCGCCATGCTGGACCTCCTCAAAATTCGTATTTAACAGCGTCAGCATCTTCTAGCAAAAAGCAAAATAAAAATTTGCCCTACAAGCGAAAACGGCCCTTCCCCCCATAAATGGGGTCGAACCATTTCCACGGACGAATAATCTTTTATCTAGTCCATATCGAAACTCCCCACATGACTAGATAAGCTATTTCAAGCTTAACATCAGTCATGCTCTCAAGGGAGAATTTCTAATCTCGTCTGATCATGCGGATAAAATCATACTCATCAATTCCATAACTGCACTATTTATATTATATTACTTTCACAAAAGAGATACAATTAAACGTTCCATGAAACCGCCCAAAATCCGAACATTTTCCTCTTCATATGGTTGATTGTACTATTTCTATTTGTCTACATGATCATACATTGATACCAACTGGGTATCTTGCACTCTCCATCCATTCGACAAACAAAATGAAAAGGGTGATGTATGAATGTCTAGTCGGCGCATTCTTAGCAAATGGAAAAAGACGAAAATCTTGCAAGACTCTTCACTAAGTACCTACATTCCTAAAACATCCGTCTATAGCGCACTTCGGTTAAAGGAGATGCTCAATCAGTATCAAATGGTGTATGTGAAACCTGACCTAGGTACCCATGGGAAAGGTGTTATGCGTGTCACGCAGCGAGCCAATAATTCATTCGAATTGAGAGAAGGAACCTCCACGAGTACCTTTACTGATATAGAATCGCTGACCGCTAAAATCAAAAAAAGAATCAGAAAGCGGAAATACTTGATCCAACAAGGTATCCATATGCTGTCCCATCGAGGAAGGAAGTTCGATCTCCGTGTGTTCGTACAAAAGAACTTGAATAACAAATGGGAGGTTATGTCGATTTTAGGACGAAAGGCAGCCGCCCACAAGATTGTAACGAACGTTAGCAGCGGGGGGAAAATGGAATCGCTGCGGGTTCTCATGAAACCCCACTCGAATGGAAGCTCAATTCGGCAGCTTCGCAGTGAGCTGGAACGAATCGGTTTGTCCGTAGGGACACAACTAAGCAAAAAACACAAGAGCCTCAAAGAGCTTGGGCTGGACATAGCGCTCGATACAAATAAGCACCCTTGGATCCTGGAAGTAAATACCAAGCCAGCTATCTATGTGTACCGCACATTCAATCCCGCTGCATATCGCCGCATTGTCCGGAATGCCAAAGCATATGGACGTTTAAAGTAGCAATAACCCCTCATCTATATCAAAGCCCCAGTCCTGATATGGAACTGGGGCTTGATCTTAAACCGCTCCAACGTGCATTCCAATCGAACACACGCCTCCGAATGAATGGATGCGATTAGAAGTCTAAGTTTTTAACGAACTTGGCATGGCGTTGAATGAAATCACGACGCGGTTCTACATTATCTCCCATGAGCGTGTCGAACACATCGTCAGCCATCTTCGCATCATCAAATGACACTTGGAGCATTTTACGGCTTTCAGGATCCATTGTCGTCTCCCACAGTTGCTCCGCATTCATCTCACCAAGACCTTTGTAACGCTGAACGTTAACTTTCGCACCTTCACCAAACTCAGCAATAATCTCATCTTTCTGCTTATCACTATCTGCATATCGAACAATTTTATTGCGCTCAATTTTGTAGAGCGGCGGCTGTGCAATGTACACATATCCCGCTTCGATAAGCTTACGCATGTAGCGATAGAAGAAGGTCAAAAGCAGTGTCCGGATATGAGCACCGTCAACATCGGCATCGGTCATAATCACAATTTTGTGATAGCGAGCCTTTTCAAGATCAAAGTCTTCGCCAATCCCTGTACCCAGTGCCGTAATAATCGCCCGGATCTCTGCATTGGATAAAATTTTATCCAAACGAGACTTTTCAACGTTCAAGATTTTACCCTTCAGCGGCAAGATCGCCTGGAAATGACGATCGCGGCCCTGCTTCGCAGAACCACCCGCAGAGTCACCTTCGACGATGAACAATTCGCAATGTGCAGCGTCCTTAGAGGAGCAATCCGCCAGCTTACCTGGTAGGGAGCTCACTTCGAGCGCACTCTTGCGGCGCGTCAACTCACGTGCACGGCGAGCTGCTTCTCGAGCTCGGGATGCCTGCATCCCCTTCTCGACGATCTTCTTCGATACCATCGGATTCTCATTCAAGAACTCCATGAATTTCTCAGAAAATACAGACTCTACGATGCTGCGTACTTCACTGTTTCCGAGCTTCGTCTTCGTTTGCCCTTCGAATTGCGGCTCTGGAATCTTTACGGAAATAATCGCGGTCAGACCCTCACGGACATCGTCCCCACTTAAGTTCGAGTTATTGTCCTTCATGAGGTTCATTTTCCGAGCATAATCGTTAATGATTCGCGTAAGTGCACTCTTAAAACCAGACTCATGCGTACCGCCTTCGTGCGTATGAATGTTGTTGGCAAAAGAGTAAATATTCTCGGTATAGCTATCGTTATATTGGAGTGCGATCTCGCACGTAATGTAATCTTTGGAGCCTTCCACGTAAATAGGCTGCTCATGCATCTTCTCGCGATTGCGGTTCAGGTACTCAACGAATTCTTTAATTCCGCCGTCATACTTGAACGTTTCCGATTGTCCGGTACGTTCATCAGTAAGCACCATTTGAATGCCTTTGTTCAAAAATGCAAGCTCCCGAATACGGGATAAGAGTGTATCGTAGTCGTATTCTGTCGTTTCTGTAAATACTTCGGGGTCAGGCTGGAAGCGAACCGTTGTACCTGTCTCCTCTGTATCCCCGATAATTTCCAAGTCTGCTTGTGGAACTCCACGACGATATTCCTGCTGATGGATATGTCCGTCTCGTTTCACGGTGACGACCAAGCTCGTAGATAAGGCATTTACGACCGAGACACCGACACCATGCAAGCCGCCGGATACTTTGTATCCCTCGCCGCCGAATTTACCGCCCGCATGAAGAACAGTCATAACAACTTCAACAGCGGGGCGCTTCATTTTTTCTTGTATCCCGACTGGAATACCGCGGCCATTATCCACGACCGTGATGCTGTTGTCTTCATGTACGGTTACTTCGATTTTCGTGCAATACCCAGCCAACGCCTCGTCGATACTGTTATCGACGACTTCCCATACCAAATGGTGCAGACCTTTGGCACTCGTTGAACCGATATACATCCCCGGCCGTTTGCGTACGGCTTCCAAGCCTTCCAGTACCTGAATCTGGCTCTCATCATACGTGTTATGATTCACAGACATGCCTTCACCTACTTCTCTAATTTCAGTACCGTTCATTATGCCAATCGCATGTAATTGCAAGAGCATCATCCCAGAATCCAGACTGCTGTGCAGAGGAAAACCAAGATGACGCTGTCAACAAGGCTGTATGCAATGTTCGCTACTCGTTAAAATGATGCGCACGCTTCTTCAATGTTGTAGATGAAATCGGAGAGTAATATACTTTTCCCTTCGTCACGACGATGGACTTTGCTTCTTCCTCGCCTATCGCCTCAACATTCTTCACTTTGTGCGCATTCGCCACGAACTGCTTAGACAGCTTGGATGATTTCTCAATCGATACATCAAAAATGGCGACCAGTTCCGAGGAACGAATGACTCTTTCTCCGCCCAAGTGAATATACATAGCGCTCACTCCCCTTAGAACAACCTCTTACCGCATGACTTGCCCATTTTCCACGTGGAACATATTTGCATCATGCAACTTGCCGGTATTAATGCCTTCAATGCCTGTCGTCGTAATGAACGTTTGTACCTTGCTCTGAAACGTCTCAATCAGCTGCGTCTGGCGCATCGAATCAAGCTCAGACAGAACATCGTCGAGCAGCAGGACAGGATACTCCCCAATTTCCTCGTGCATCAGTTCGATCTCGGCCAGCTTCAGCGACAGCGCTGTCGTCCGTTGTTGACCTTGAGACCCATAGGTTTGCACTTCTTTGCCGTTAATGTAGAAGGCAAGATCGTCCCGGTGCGGTCCGACAAGTGTCATGCCGCGCCGCACCTCCTGGTCTTTCATTTGTGTTAACTTTAACATAAATTGCTCGAATAAGACAGCTTCATCTTCGTCTGGCATCGTAAAGGAAGGACTATATTCAATGACTAGAGCTTCCTTGCCATTCGAGATCCCGGCATGAATTTGCTCCGCCCATGATTGGAGTTTCTTTAAATATTGTTTCCTTTTCTTTACAACTTTAACACCATTCATGACAAGCTGCTCATTAAAGATATCAAGCATCGTATTCGCCTGCCCGCTTGGGCTGCTCCACATTTGCTTAAGTAGGTTGTTGCGCTGAATGAGAACTTTTTGATATTGCTGCAAATGATATAAATAGCTCGGCTGTACCTGACCAATCTCCATGTCGAGAAATCTTCTGCGTATGCCTGGCGAACCCTTTACGATCTCCAAGTCTTCAGGAGCGAACATGACGACATTAAGCGCACCAATGAAGCCGCTCAGCTTACGCTGTTCCAGACCGTTAAGCTTGGCCTTTTTCCCTTGTCGAGAAATGGTAAGCTCAAGCTGTACCGTTCCATATTTGCGTTCCACAGCAGCTTTCAGCTGTGCATGCTCACCTTCCCATCCGATAAGCTCTTTATCGCGCGGTGTACGATGCGATTTCGTTAAGGCAAGCACAAATATGGATTCAAGCAAATTGGTTTTCCCCTGCGCATTATTGCCAACAAAAATATTGACCCGATTGTCAGTACTCAATTCGAGCGCACCATAATTGCGATAATTTTGCAGGGCGATCGATTTGACGAACACCCGCTAAGCCTCCTGGGATGAAACGATACGGAACTCTCCGCATCCATCTACTGTGACGACGTTGCCAGGATACAGCTTCCGACCGCGTCGTGCTTCATCTTCACCATTTACCTTCACCATGTTCTCTGCAAGCATGATTTTGGCGTGACCGCCAGTTGATGCACAATTGGCCAATTTCAAAAATTGACCAAGCGTGATGAATTCCGTTCGAATCTCGATGTCATTCATGTCGTTTCCTCCTTGTGATGCACGTTCACCATCTTGCTTAGTTTGTCGTACGGTAAGGCAAAATGAGATGCAGGCTGCTTACGTGCTCTGTCGGCTTAATGATGATTGGACTCATAGCGCCTGTAAATCCGATGAAAATATTTTCACACTCGACAACCTTCAACACATCGAGCATATATTTGGAGTTAAACGCAATCCGCAGTGGATCCCCATTGAATTCCTTCACATCAAGTTGCTCCGTAACGCGTCCCAATTCAGAGGAGCTGGAGGAAATTTCAATCGTACCGTCTTCCTTCGTTTGCAGGCGAACAATGTTCGTTTTATCTTCACGGGACAGCAAATAAGCACGGTCAATTGCATCAATAAGCTTTTTCGTGTCCAAAATAAGTTCTGTTTTATAGTTTTGCGGAATAATTTTAGAAGTATCCGGATAGGTTCCATCCAAAATACGCGAATAGAACAGAACACGGTCGATTTTGAACAGGACTTGATTGTCTGCAACAACAATGTCCACCATCGTATTTTGATCCGGAATAATTTTGCTGAGTTCATTCAATGTTTTGCCAGAAATGACAACATTCGTAAACCGAATGTCAGGATCTGCTTGGATATCAGCTGTACGGCTCGCCAAGCGATGGCGGTCTGTGGATACGAATTTTAAATTTCCTTCGCTTAAATTCCACAATACCCCTGTTAAAATTGGCGTTGTTTCGTTGGAAGAAATAGCGAATGCCGTTTGCTTGATCATCGTCTTCAGCAAATCGCCATTTACGGTAATGACTTGATTCTCTTCGATACTAGGGAGAACTGGATACTCTTCAGGATCAAGTCCAACCATTTGGATATCGGTAGTACCGGAACGAAGGAAGGTTTGGAAATGCTCCTTTACTTCGATTTCGACATCTTGTGAAGGCAGCTTTTTAATAATTTCGACAAAAAACTTAGCCGGCAAAACAACACTACCCGGACGTTCCACTTGAACGATCGTTTGGCGATCATCCTCCACAGGGATAAAAGTTTGAATGGATATATCTGTATCACTAGCGGTAAGGGTTACCCCTTGAAACGTAACGTCAACCTTGATCCCGCTTAAAATGGGAATCGTCGTTCTGCTGGAAATCGCCTTAGATACGTTTTGTATCGCTTCGTTCAGTTCATTTTTTAATATCGAAAGTTTCATACGTTCACTCCCTAACACCAATTTTGCGCTCGTTCTAGTGTTGCTTTATATTCGAATCTTGTGACATTCGGCTTCTTTTGAATGGAGAATTGCCGAATATGTGCTCTTCTTATGATGATCTATATAATCTTTTTTAATAATAGTAGTAATAGTAGGGGCACTGAATATGTGGATAACCCTCCTGAACAGGCATAAAGTAAAGCCTATCCACATGTGTATAGATTGTGTATAGGCTTGTTATGTTGTTCACAGCGTTGGATTTTTAATTTTGTCGATCAGGTTCTGAACGACCTTATATAGATCCTGATCTTCCTGCAGATTTTGCGTGATTTTCTCATGGGCATGGATGACGGTCGTATGATCTCGTCCGCCAAATGCCTCTCCGATTTTCGGCAATGAATAATCAGTGAGCTCCCGCGACAAATACATGGCGATTTGACGAGGAAAAGCTACGGCTTTCGTTCTCTTGCGCGCTTTGAAATCCTCCATCTTCAAGCCATAAAACTCTCCTACCTTATGCTGAATGTCCTGGATCGTAATCATCTTCGGACGGCTGGATGGGATGAGATCTTTGAGTGCCTCTGCAGCCAAGTGAGTTGTAATATCTTGGTTGGTCATCGTGGAAAATGCGACAACGCGTGTAAGCGCACCTTCCAACTCACGGATGTTCGTATTGATTTGGTTGGCGATATAGACCATAGCTTCATTCGGTATATCTAAATTCTCAGCCTTCGCCTTCTTGCGAAGAATCGCGATCCGTGTCTCCAGATCTGGTGGCTGGATATCCGTTATTAAGCCCCATTCAAAGCGAGAGCGCAGCCGTTCCTCTAACGTTTCGATCTCCTTCGGCGGACGATCGCTGGAGAGGACGATATGCTTGTTCTCGTTATGCAGTGCATTGAATGTATGGAAGAACTCCTCTTGCGTCTGTTCTTTCCCTGCCAAAAACTGAATGTCGTCAATGAGCAAAATGTCAATATTGCGATATTTATTGCGGAAGCTTTCTCCGCGATTATCCCGAATGGCATTAATGAACTCATTCATGAATTTTTCTGACGTCGTATAAACGACGCGGCTTGCAGGATTGTGCTCCAAAATATAATGGCCGATTGCGTGCATGAGATGCGTTTTGCCGAGACCTACCCCTCCATATAAAAATAGCGGGTTGTATGCTTTAGCCGGCGCTTCAGCGACGGCGAGCGATGCAGCATGCGCAAAGCGGTTGTTCGAGCCAATGACGAATGTATCGAACGTATATTTTGGGTTAAGCATATTGGAAGCCGGTTCATCATAGACAGCGACTCGAGCCGGTGAAGCCTGTGGCTGCACGATTTCAGCTTCCGCTTGAGCTGCTTCTTCAATAATGAACTTGACGTCCACCTGCTTGCCCGTTTCTTCCATTACTGTCGAGCTGACAAGCTTTGTATAGCGGCTCTCGAGCCATTCGACCGAAAACGTATTCGGTGCGGTAATGAGCAGCTGCGAGTCTGTAAACTTTACAGCTTTTGTGGCCTTGAACCAGGTATCAAAGCTAGGTTTGCTCAGCTTCGTCTGGATAACGGACAATATTTCCTGCCAATGTTCATTTGCTTGGCGCTCCACAGATTGTTTCACTCCTTCAAGCCTGCTGCGTCTTCATATGACGCGCTTACCGGCAATTACGCCTGAAAAAAGGACAATTGCCCCGACAAGACGCAAAAAGGCTCCGCAAGGCGCAGAAAGCCCTCTTATGGAAGGAAGTTCGAGTCGATGCAAAGTCGATAATGGAACATTTCCTTGATAAGAGCGTATTGTCGGGGTCTATGCTGACATGCTGATGATCCTGCATAGGTCGAGAAATTTCTCGTACTTTCTACGAAACATCAGACATGCTGCTGTCGAAGTATACCGTTTCTTACAACTATTTATCCACAGTGTGCAGATCATGTCGAACAACTTTTTAACAAGTGAGTATAAATTGTTCACAACTTTATCCACAGACTGTTGATAATTAAATATCCACAACCACTATTCACAACCGAAAAACAATATAATCATAGCAGATGAGCCCTTATATTTCAATGATCGGGCGGATTTTATCCACAAATTCAATAACTTGTGCATAAATGTTATCTACACCACTAGATATTGTTTATAACCTGTTTCTTGTTGACAAGTCCGGACAAAGGCCCCTTATTTTTTGTGCACAGGTCAAGAAAGGAAAATGTCGATAATTTTTAGTTTTGCACATGTGAATAACCGAAGGTGTCGAGATTAATCGAAGATCGGAATGTGGATAATTGTTTCTATACATATAAGAACGTTTTTTTCAATTCGCATGATTTTAGGAGGGAAGTTGGAAGAGGGAGAGGATCGATGAGGATTGACTTTTGGTCCGTATTCTGATTAAATGTAAAAAGGAATTTTGCGCAGACAGATAAACGTAGCAATGAATGGTTCACCATGACATATCTCGTTCGAGGAGGTGCAATACGTTGAAACCGACATTTAAACCTAACGTGAGCAAACGTAAGAAAGTTCACGGTTTCCGTAAAAGAATGAGCACGAAAAACGGCCGTAAGGTGTTGGCTGCTCGTCGCCAAAAAGGCAGAAAAGTATTGAGCGCATAAGATCGCGTGAATACAAGACCACCTCGGTGGTCTTTTTTTCTTTTTTAGGCGAAGTTAGCATATATTCTTGCTTGCAAATTGGAATTTTACCGTGCAGATGAGAGAAATGTTTATTCCGTTCCGCAGGTGCCTATACTTGGATCATACCATTCGAGTATTTCCGAGTAGGGATGAGCGTAGTTAATTCGGACAGATAGGAGAAAGATCCGATGCAAAAACAGTATCGGCTGCAGGATCGCGCAGACTTTACCCGTGTTTACCGCAATGGTCGTTCCTTTGCCAACCATCAGCTGGTGCTGTACGTATACGAACAGCCAAAGGTTGAACGGTTCCGTGTAGGAATATCGGCAAGTAAAAAGATAGGCAATGCGGTAGTGCGCAATCGAATGCGCCGCATGATCAAGGAAATTGTCAGACTTCAGGCAGATCGCATTAAGGATCATGTCGATTTGGTGTTCATTGTGCGCAAAGGCGCAACAGAGATGGACTATGAGAAGCTTGCCAAGAGCGTCAATCATGTCATGCGAAAAGCTTCTATATATAAATGAAATTGAATTGTCAGCAATATCGCACGATACACCTGTTGAATCGTTTCCTTTAAGATGGGAAATGTGATATATTTACTTTGGAATCGGAAGGTTAAGAGAGGGGTTATGCTATTGTCGCTGAACAAGTTGTTCTCGAACCGCAAATGGCTCTTGGTAGCGGTTTCTGTGCTGTTGATCGTTGTATTGTCGGGATGTACGTCCACGACCACTACGCTGAAGACGGAGGATTTGCTGCAAGGTAACTTCTGGGAGCGTAACGTGGTCTATTATTTTTCACTAGCACTTGATACATTCGCAGGCTGGTTCAGCGGGGAGTATGGATTCGCCATCTTGCTGCTAACCGTTATTGTTCGTCTGTGTATCTTGCCGCTTACAGTTAAGCAAATGCGCAGCTCGAAGGAAATGCAGAAGCTGCAGCCTCAGCTCGCTGAAATAAAAAAGAAGCATAAGGATAACCCGCAGAAGCAGCAGGAAGAAACGATGAAGCTGTTCCAACAGCATAACGTGAATCCGCTTGCGGGATGCTTGCCAATCTTCATTCAAATGCCAGTATTTATTGCTTTGTATAATGCGATCTATATGAACTCAGCAATCCGTGAGCATACGTTCTTGTGGCTCAAGTTGGGCGAGGCGGATCCGTTTTACATTTTGCCAGTTGTGGCTGCCTTGACGACGTTCTTGCAGTCCAAGATGATGGCAAGCCAAAATCCAATGCAAGGCCCAATGCAGTTTATGATGCTTATCTTCCCAGTGTTGATCTTCGTCATGTCGATCAACTTCCCAGCGGCACTTCCGTTGTACTGGGTATACAGCAACGTCTTTACTATTGTTCAGAACTATTTCCTTTATCGCGATAAGGATAAGGAGGTTCGTCCGGCGAAATGAATACGCTCGTTGTATCGGGAAAGACGATCGAAGATGCAATAAAGAACGGTTTGGAACGAATGAACGTAACCGAGGATCGCGTATCTGTTCGCGTGCTGGAGAAGCCATCACGCGGGCTGTTCGGACTTATCGGGGTACGTCCGGCGAAGGTCGAACTGACACTTCTTCCGGACAAGGATGTCCCGCTCTCTGAGCCTACAACACAATCAACATCATCGAAGCCAGTTCAGACATCTTCTGTTGTGGCCGATAAGCAAACAGCAACTATATCAAAGGATCAGGAGACGGGCAGGAGCGCTGTCTCAGATGACGATATAGATCCGATTGAAGAAGCAAAGCAATTCATTGTGGATGTTGCCCGCTCGATGGGGCTTGATGTAGAAGTTGCAGTACATAAGAGGAAGGACACGGTAACGCTTGATATTAGCGGCTCGGACTTGGGCCTCATTATCGGTCGCCGCGGTCAGACGCTGGATTCGCTTCAATATTTGGCGAACCTGGTAGCCAATCGTTATTCCAAGCATCATCTCCGTATTATTCTTGATGCAGAGCAGTTCCGTGAGCGACGTAAGAAAACGCTCGAATCCTTATCTGAGCGGCTCGCGAACAAAGTTATTCGTTCCCGGCAAGAGGTTGTGCTGGAGCCGATGACGGCGCAGGATCGCAAGATTATTCATGCGAAGCTGCAGGATCATCCGAAAGTGAAAACTTGCAGTAAAGGCGAAGAGCCAAACCGGCGCGTAGTCATTATGATTAAATAGGCATGACTGCACTTATGAATACCTCTATTCAGAACGCATAGACAGATAGAAAATGCAATGATTGCGCCTGGTTCAGGGTGCTCTCATTGCATTTTTTCGTTTTTTGCTGAACCAGAATTGGATTTCATGATTAGGTGTTTGACGTAAAATGAGATAATATAAATGTACCCTATATGTGCGGAGGTCATTATTAGGATGAATTACGAACCAATCGCAGCGGTATCTACACCGCTTGGAGAAGGCGGTATAGCGATTATCCGAGTAAGCGGAGAGGGATCTTTTGCTGAGGTTGATCGCATATTCCGTTCGAAAACGAAGCTGACAGAGGCGGAAAGCCATACAATACATTACGGACATATTGTTGATCCGAAGTCTGGAGAGCGGGTAGAGGAAGTGCTCGTAAGCGTGATGCGCGGGCCGCGTTCATTTACGACTGAGGATGTTGTCGAAATCAACACGCATGGCGGGATTATTTCGGTGCGGAAAGTGATGGATATTCTGCTTCAGCAGGGGATTCGCTTGGCGGAGCCGGGCGAGTTCACGAAGCGAGCCTTCTTGAACGGAAGAATTGACTTGTCACAGGCTGAGGCGGTCATTGATCTCATTCGCTCGAAGTCGGATCGCGCCTTCAGCATCGCTATGAAGCAGGCGCAAGGTCAATTGTCTAACCGAATCAAGTCACTCCGTCATACACTCATTGAGACACTTGCTCATATTGAAGTGAATATCGACTATCCTGAGCATGATGTAGAGGAGCTGACAAGCGCCTTTATCCAAGATAAATGCGGGCATGTTATGGAAGAGGTCACGCGGCTGTTGAAAACCGCATCCGAAGGGAAAATATTGAGGGAGGGTATTGTGACAGCGATTATCGGCAGACCGAATGTCGGTAAATCATCGCTGCTCAATACGCTTGCCCAAGATAATAAAGCGATTGTAACCGATATTCCGGGGACAACTCGCGATGTAGTCGAGCAATTCGTAACAATTAACGGAATTCCGCTGCGTCTCCTGGACACAGCCGGCATTCGGGAGACGACAGATGTCGTTGAACGAATCGGAGTGGAGCGTTCTCGCAGTGCCCTTCAGGAAGCAGACTTGATATTGTTCGTTGTGAACAATAATGATGAGCTTCATCCGGATGAGCGCGAGTGGATGGAGCAAATTACGGGTAGACAAGTGATTGTGATTGTGAATAAAATGGATCTGCCTACGGTGTTGGATGATGCTCCGTTAAAGGAGGCATTCGGTGAGAATCAGATTGTGCGCATGTCGGCGAAGGAACAGGAAGGCGTCGACGCGCTTGAAAAGGTAATCTCTGAGTTGTTCTTCAGTGGAGGAATTGAAGCGGGAGATATGACGTATGTCAGCAACGTACGGCATATTGCGCTTCTCAAGAAGGCGCTGCAGGCATTAGAAGATGCTGTGGGGGCTTCCCAACAGGGAATACCAATCGACATGATTCAAATCGACGTACGCACCGCTTGGGAGCTGCTCGGTGAAATTATCGGAGACGCAGTTGGCGATTCACTGAT
Source organism: Paenibacillus sp. B1-35 (assembly GCF_050474385.1). Taxonomy (NCBI): domain Bacteria; kingdom Bacillati; phylum Bacillota; class Bacilli; order Caryophanales; family Paenibacillaceae; genus Paenibacillus; species Paenibacillus sp. B1-35. The sequence goes on along the minus strand of NZ_JBCHVJ010000005.1, from coordinate 547,557 downwards.
TGATCAAATTTTCTCTCAGTTCTGTCTTGGAAAATAGAAAAGCGAACACGGATACGGTCGTTTTGCCGTGAGTGTTGTTTATCATAGAGAAGTAGTAAAAGGAGGGAGCCCCATGCCATTTGAGGCGGGAAAATATGATGTAATAGTTATCGGAGCGGGCCATGCGGGCTGTGAAGCGGCACTTGCTTCTGCACGGATGGGCTGCGATACGCTGCTATTGACGATTAACCTGGATATGGTTGCTTTCATGCCGTGCAACCCTTCCATTGGTGGCCCAGCTAAGGGCCATGTTGTACGTGAAATCGACGCATTAGGCGGAGAAATGGGCCGCAATATTGACAAAACCTTTATTCAAATGCGGATGCTCAATACAGGGAAAGGGCCTGCCGTTCACGCACTGCGTGCCCAGGCCGACAAGGTATTGTATCAGGCGAAAATGAAGGAAACGGTGGAAACGACGCCGAACTTGACGCTGCGTCAAGGCATGGTTGAGGAACTGATCGTGGAAAACGGTAAATGTGTAGGTGTCATCACGAAATCAGGCGCTATATTCCGTTCGAAAGCGGTTGTCTTAACGACAGGTACGTACCTGCGGGGCAAAATTATTATCGGTGAGCTGATGTATGAGAGCGGTCCGAATAACCAGCAGCCTTCCTTGAAGCTGTCCGAATGTTTGCGCAATCTCGGATTTGATCTCGTTCGCTTCAAGACAGGTACACCTCCACGGGTGAATGGTGGGACGATCGACTTTTCCAAAACAGAAATCCAGCCTGGAGACGATCATCCGAAGTTCTTCTCTTATGAGACGAAGTCTTCCGATAATGAGCAGCTTCCTTGCTGGTTGACGTATACGTCAGAGAATACGCATCGCATTATTAATGAGAACTTGCATCGTGCACCGATGTTCTCTGGTGTCATAGAAGGTACAGGACCTCGCTATTGCCCGTCCATTGAAGATAAAATTGTTCGTTTTGCTGATAAGCCGAAACACCAAATCTTCCTTGAGCCAGAAGGGAAGGATACGGCTGAGTATTATGTGCAGGGTCTGTCAACGAGTATGCCTGAAGATGTACAGCTACAAATTCTGCGCTCTGTTCCAGGACTTGAGAATGCAGAAATGATGCGAACCGGTTATGCGATTGAGTATGATGCAGTCGTACCGACACAGTTGTGGCCAACTCTTGAAACGAAGCGGGTCGATGGCTTGTTCACAGCTGGGCAAATTAACGGAACATCCGGTTATGAGGAGGCTGCTGCACAGGGGGTTATGGCCGGCATTAATGCCGCGCGTAAGGTACAGGGCAAGCCTGCTGTCATCTTGAATCGTTCGCAAGCTTACATTGGCGTTCTGATTGATGATCTCGTGACGAAGGGAACCAATGAGCCTTATCGCTTGCTTACTTCTCGCGCAGAATATAGATTGCTGCTTCGCCATGACAATGCGGATATGCGCTTGACGGATATCGGGCATGAGATTGGCCTTATTACCGATGAGAGATACGCAGCATTCCAGCATAAGCTTGACTTGGTTGGTCAAGAGATGGAGCGCCTGAAGGCAACGAAGGTAAAGCCGGATGAGGCTGTACAGTCAATGCTTGCTGAAGCGGGTTCCGCTCCACTGACCAACGGGTGTGATGCAGTGACATTGCTGAGACGTCCAGAAATAACTTATTCACATGTGGATAAGTTATTTCCATCACCGCTGGAGCTGGACGATGAGATAAAGGAACAAGTTGAAATTCAAATAAAGTATGCAGGATATATTGAGAAGCAACTGCTGCAGGTAGAGCGTCTGGCAAAGATGGAGAAGAAGCTTATCCCGCAGGATATCGATTACGATGTAGTTCATGGAATTGCGTCGGAAGCGAAGCAAAAGCTGACGAAAATCCGTCCGCTGTCGATCGGGCAAGCGTCGCGTATTTCCGGTGTAACTCCTGCGGATATTTCGATCCTGCTTGTATACTTGGAGCACTATAACCGTGTAACAGCTGAGAAGCATGCTGAGGCGTAATTGAGGATGTAGGCTGTGGCAAGTATGCAGGAATGGGATACTAACTGCAGAAGAGGAGATTGCCAGTAATGGATGCATTGCAAGAACAGTTCCAAGGCTGGCTGTCCGGACATGGATGGCCGCCGGTTACAGATATACAATGGAACCAGCTCGATACGTATTACCGTGTGTTGGTTGAGTGGAATGAAAAAATGAATTTGACAGGCATTACAGAGCGTGAGCTCGTATACGAGAAGCATTTCTATGATTCGCTAACGTTAGGCTTTCACGTCGATATGATGAGTGTGAAGCGCATGGCGGATATCGGATCAGGTGCAGGCTTTCCAGGGATACCGCTCGCAATTATGTTTCCGCATATTAAGCTGACAATTGTTGATTCCCTTAACAAACGGATCGTATTTCTGAATCATTTGGTACAGGAGCTTGGATTAACAGGCGTTTCCTGCATTCATGGTCGCGCAGAAGAGGTTGCACGCAAGCCGGAGCATCGCGATCAGTATGATCTTGTGACGGCACGCGCTGTTGCAAGATTGAACGTGCTAAATGAGTTCTGCCTGCCGTTCGTACGTCCAGGCGGGACGTTCGCTGCGATGAAAGGGACAAATCCACAGGAAGAGATTGTAGAAGCGAAGCGGAGCCTTCAGGTGCTGCAGGCGACCTTCACGGCTGATTATGCATTGAAGCTTCCAGTAGAGCAATCCGAGCGTCATATCGTAGTGATGACGAAGAAGGGGACAACCCCTAAGGCCTATCCGCGCAAGCCGGGGACGCCGCTAAAGACACCGCTTGTATAATTTCAGTTATAAGACAAAGAGGTCGAATGCATTCGACCTCTTTTTTGCGTTATGTGATAAAGGAATCATTTCAACCGAGGATCATACATCAGTTGGATGTGGATTCCGAATGGGTCTTCAATAATGCCATAGGCTTTACTAAATGAATTTGCAGAGAGAGGGACAATCACTTTTACTCTATCATCGGTAAGCAGGCTGCTATAAAATTGTTCAATCTCTTCTAGGTTCGAACTTTGAATACATAATGATGTGTTATTGCCAACCGAGTATTTACTCCGCGGATCCATTGTATCCTCCGCAATCATTACTTTTGTTTTCCCGATCAATAGGACAGAGTGGACGATGTTATTTTTATTCCCCTCCGTAAGCAGTATCGAGCTGTCGCGCTTCGCCATGTCTTCATAAGTAACGAGCAGCGATTCTTTTGCATGGAAATGGATCTTGTAAAAATCAATGGCTTCTTGTGCCTTTCCGTTCATGGATAAGAAAATCGCAACTTCCAGGGTTGCACTCATGAGATCAATCTCCTTTTTAAGCAAAGATGTTAACCCAACCATCTTTTCTATTTGATAGACGAGCTTAGATTCATCATAATGGATAAAGGTATCAAAATATGACACCTTTATGAAGGAGCTATTCATGAAGAAATCAGAGCGATTATATGACATGATTAGATATGTAAACAGTCGAGAATTTTTCAATTTGCATGATCTAATGGAGAAATACAGTATTTCAAAAAGTACAGCACTGCGCGATATTCGTTCCTTAGAGGAATTAGGCATGCCCATTTATTCGGAATATGGAAAACATGGACGATACGGAATGTTGAAAAATCGATTATTATCTCCCATTATCTTTACGATCGATGAAGTGTATGCTCTGTATTTTGCAATGTTGACACTAAGTGCTTATCAATCCACGCCTTTTCATTTACGGGCGAATCAGCTTAATGAAAAGTTCGAAAGCTGTCTGTCTTCGGAACAAATCAGGCAAATTCACAACATGCGAAAAGTGCTTCAATTCGAAAGCTACCAGCATCATCATGCGAGCCGTTTTTTGGATAAGATCCTAAAGAGTATCCTGAATGAGAGCAGTTGCATCATAGATTATGTAAAACATAAACAGACCAAAAAATATCACGTTCAATTTTTCAAAATATCAGCTAAGTTCGGCCAGTGGTATGCAACAGGATTCGAGACAGTGACGAATCAATATCGAGTTTTTAGATGTGATCGAATTACCGCTATGGAGGAGGGGGGAGAGCATGGACATTTTTTGCTGGATGAGCTGAATAGCCGATCATTAGAAAGGTATCAATCTGTGAACAGTATTAGCTTTGAAGTTGAGATTGCCGAGCAGGCGAAGGATATTTTCTATAAGGAGCATTATCCATCGATGCAAATTGAGACAGGTCATAGAACAATTATTACAGGAAGTTATAATCAAGGGGAAGAGGATTTTATAGCTTCTTATTTGATGAGATATGGTAGTGATGTGTTAGAAGTGAAGCCGGATTCTTTAAAACAGCTCATTCAAGATAAAATATCTAATCTCTTACAACACTATCAAACGTTATAAATCGAAATACTGGGTAAATATGAAGTTAGACAAGAAGTTAGCTGGAAAGCTGGTACTGATTTGAAAAATTTGGTGGAACTAGGTTACAGTGGCGTAAATCTTTCTTTCTATGTCCTATGTTACGATTTATGAACATCATGAAAGGCTTAGAGAGTAGGAATTCACAACATGAAGATAAATAGCTGGTACAACCCAATAATGAAGGCCTCATGCACCTTATTTGTGGCTGCAGCTTTATTGGCTGCACCGCTAGGAACGAAGACAGCAGCCGCACAGATAGAGAGTGTATCCGTGCAGGCTGATTCCTCTATATCGTCTATCAAGCAGCCTCCATATACAGGCAAAGGCGTTAAAATTGCCATTATCGATTCGGGAGCAGATATCCAGCATCCGCTGCTCAAGGAGAGAATCGTAGAAGCTTATGATTTTGTAGAAAATGATACAATCCCGCAGGATGAAAAAGGGCATGGCACGCATGTTGCCGGTATTGTAGCCCAGCAGGCTCCCGATGCTTCTCTGCTTATTTATCGAGCGATTGCTACAGAGGGTCACGAATTCACTTCTACGATTGTTAAAGCGATGCAGCAAGCGGTGAAGGATGGAGCGAAGGTCATCAATCTATCGCTTCATTCTGATATCGATGCTCCGGATGAGCCGCTGTCACGGATGATCGCAGATGCGGTAAGTAAAGGGGTTGTTGTTGTAAACTCTGCGGGCAATGCAGGAGACAAGCTATGGAGTATTACCGCTCCAGGATTGGTGGAGGATGTAATCACCGTTGGAGCGGCTACCTTGCCTACATTTGAGTCCATGCTCTCGTATCGTAATCACAGCATACGTCTTATTTCGGGGATGGGATCGCCTGATTTTCCGAAGGAAGGCTCGCCTGATCTGGTATTCATCGAGGGAAATAGTCCCAAAGTAATCAAGCAAGAGCTTCATCAAGGGAAATTGCTCGTTGTCCAAACAACCAGTTCCGCTGCTTCATCTTATTACGAAGCAGCGTGTAACGCAGGAGCTAGCGGTATTCTATTCTATCAGAATGACAAGGTGGAGTGGGAGCCAGAGCTCAGAATTGATAGTAAAAATGATGACAGACTTATCCCAGCAGCCTCCATTTCTCCACAAGGAGCCTCTATGCTGAAGCAGGGCAAGTCATGGGCATGGCAGTGGGGAGAGGAACAAAGAAGTCGGATGTCTGCCATAAGTTCTCGTGGGCCTGCAGTTGGCACATGGCTGTTGAAGCCTGATCTAGTGGCACCTGGAATTAATGTGCGAAGCTCTGTGCCTCGTAACCAGATGGAGCAAGGATACGGGAATATGAGTGGGACGAGTATGGCTGCTCCTTATGTATCTGCCGCAGCGGCGGTTCTCCTGGAAGCACATCCGGAGTGGACGCCGGCCATGGTAAAATCAGCTTTGATGACATCAGCGGATAAACTTACTGATAACAATGGAGCAGAATATCCGTATCACGCGCAAGGATCAGGACTTGTGAATGTAGATAGAGCCATGGAGACAATTTCGTTTCTCCAACCGGCAGCTCTGTCTTACGGTGTTGTTGATCCGGATTCGTGTGATTTGATGAAAGAGCAGTCTCTTCAGTTAACGAATCGGTCTAATCATAAGATAACTTATCAAATTACGTTATCGTCTGAAGCGGGTAAGTGGGATATTTCATATCCTGCTTCCGTCACCGTACAGCCTGGTGAAACGGTACGTATTCCTGTGGCATGGAATCTATCCACCCTACAGGAGACAGGAGTTCTTACAGGGTATTTACAGCTTATTCATGACACGGAAAAGCTTCGAGTGCCTATTCAATTGATTCGTGGAGCAAGTCAGTACCCGCTGCTGACGGGATGGTTCGCAAGTCATCAACTGCTCACGCCGAACGGGGATAAAAATAAATCTATTGAATTCCATTATTATCTGCCTGGTGATGCTGAACGGATGTTGATTACCGCAACTCGGATTGATAAACATAAAAAGAATCGTAAAGAATATCTGCTGCTCAATACAGTTAAACCTTCCAGCGGGCTGCATACGTATGAATGGAAGGGCACGGATGTATCCGGGCATAAGCTGCCTGACGGTTTATATAACCTAAAAAGTAAAGCTTTTGCTGATGGCCGCTCGGAGATAAAGGGCGATCAATTGATTTATATCGATCGAGAGGCCCCAACGGCAATATTTATGAAGGAAAAGGCGGAGCGCGGTATTGTGCAAGGGACAATTCATGATATGATGCTGGAACTCGAGTATGCAGTGCGCCCTATGCTTCATTCGTCTGTTCATAATAAGCAAGCAGCTCTAATTAGCGTAAAATGGAGCACATCCAATACAGGAGCGTGGAAAGAGATGCGCTTCAATGAGGATAAACGGACTTTCTATATTTCATTTATCGGATCAAGAATGAGAAAAGGAACTCATGATATATTCATCCGCATGGAAGATGCAGCTGGGAATGCACAGATTCAAAAAACACAAGTGAAGTTATAGCAGAAGCGGGGGGTTACCCCACTTTTGTTTTATTTGCGTGGAATAATTTTCATGTTCAAGATGAGGTAGAAGATAATTCATAGAATGTTACGGATGCAATCTCATTTTAGCAAGTAATTATGATAGGATAGAGGAGCAGTAAAAAGCAATGTGGGGAAATGTTCCACGTGAAACAGGTGTAATGATAACGATGTTTATATGCAACGGTGTTGTTTAAAATATAAGTTTAGTATAGTGAAAGAAATCTGTAGAAGTTTTTCTTACACGGGTACACAAAAAGGCAGGAAAAAGGCACAAGCTTGGAGAATACATAAGGCAGAGCGTATAATTTTGTCGAAGGAAAGAAATGGTTTGAATCAGATGCCCTGTTGAACATTGTCGCAAAGGATGTAAAGCAATCGGAATTCGCGAAGAGTAGCGGGGATCGTGACCGATTTGCCGTCTTGAACGATATAGGGCGAAGATCAAGAATGGAGCAGAGCACTGCCGCTTCTTCATGTGCCTGGCATTATTTTGAAGTTAGGTGGTATTATACGGAAATGAAAGAACAACTGTCTCGGTTATTCGGTTTTGCGGAGCGTCAATCGCTGGATGAAGTAAAACAGCTTCCGGTGAATGAGATTGTCAGCAGTCCCTATCAGCCTCGTACTATATTCGATGATGAGCGTATTGATGAACTGTGTCAGACGATCAAAACGCACGGTGTTATTCAGCCGATCGTTGTCCGCCAGCGAAACGGGCAATTTGAAATCATTGCCGGAGAGCGCCGTTGGCGTGCTGTCAAGAAGTTGGGTTTGGATACGATCCCGGGCATCGTTAGAGAAATTAATGATGCTCAAGCGGCATCCATTGCCCTAATCGAGAATTTGCAGCGTGAGGGACTTACAGCGATTGAAGAAGCATATGCTTATCAGAAGCTGATTGATTTGCATGATTTGACGCAAGAAAGCTTAGCTCAACGACTAGGCAAGAGCCAGTCTACAATTGCAAATAAAATTCGCTTGTTAAATCTACCGGATGCAGTGAAGCAGGCTTTAATGGGACGTAAGATTACAGAGCGACATGCAAGAGCATTGCTTGGACTCGAATCTGAGAACCTGCAGCTCAAGCTGCTTGAGGAAATTATCGCAAAAGAATTAAATGTGAAGCAGACGGAAGCACGGGTCGCATTTTATAAAGAGGTTCACAAAGCTAAGAAATCGAAGCGTATCTCCTATACGAAGGATGTGCGACTTGCACTCAATACGATTCGTCAATCCATTGATCTTGTGACGGGTTCCGGTCTAAAAATTAAGACAGATGAACATGATCACGAGGATCATTATGAAATTGTCATCAAAATACCGAAAAGGTAGGTCAAATCTCACACCTTTTTAACAACCTGAATAGTTGATCCACCTAATTATCGGTTGATTCGAGCCTAATCGTTGTACCTTATATGTCGTACAGCGAGATTGTTGTCATGCGTAGTGCTTATATGTGCAGCGGCAGGCAAGAGGCCGCTCTTTTCTGTTTTTGTGGTCGTTAGCGGTTATTGTTACAGCTAGAAACGCAAAAGAAACAACATTGGGGTGAAGAGGAATGGCTAAGGTCATTGCCATTACCAACCAGAAGGGCGGCGTCGGCAAGACAACGACGACGGTAAATTTGGGTGCAGGTTTGGCGTTATTAGGGAAGCGAGTGCTGCTTGTTGATATTGATCCACAAGGCAACACTACAAGCGGAATTGGGATTAACAAGGCAGACGTGACCAATTGTATTTATGACGTGATTATTAATGATGTTCATCCAAAGGACGCAACGATCCCGACCATGGTCGAAGGTCTGCACATTATTCCGGCAACAATACAGTTGGCGGGTGCTGAGATCGAATTGGTTCCGACGATATCGCGTGAGGTGCGATTGAAGAAGTCGCTTCAGCTTGTAGCACATTTATACGATTATATATTAATTGATTGTCCGCCTTCACTTGGTATATTGACAATCAACTCCTTGACTGCATCTCATTCGGTCATTATCCCAATTCAATGTGAGTACTATGCATTGGAGGGACTCAGCCAACTACTGAATACAGTCAGACTCGTTCAGAAGCATTTGAATACCTCACTGCAAATTGAAGGTGTTCTCCTAACGATGCTTGATGCACGTACAAATTTAGGGATTCAAGTCATCGACGAGGTTAAGAAGTATTTTCAGCAGAAAGTATATACAACGATTATTCCTCGAAACATACGCCTTAGTGAGGCACCATCACATGGTCAATCCATTATGACCTATGATCCGAAATCGAAAGGTGCGGAAGTATACTTGGAACTTGCGAAGGAAGTGATTTCGTATGAGTAAGCGATTAGGACGTGGATTAGACGCCCTTATTCCGTCACTATCCGTCAATGATGACGACAAGGTGGTAGAATTATCCCTACAGCAGTTGCGTCCCAATCCATATCAGCCGCGAAAGCATTTTGATGAGCAGTCCATTCAGGAACTTGCAGAGTCGATCAAGCAGCACGGTGTCATTCAGCCAATTATTGTGCGGAGTGTATTAAAAGGATATGAGATTATTGCTGGTGAACGCCGCTATCGTGCTTCTCAGCAATTGGGCTTGCTGAATATCCCAGCTGTTGTGCGTAATTTTTCCGATCAGCAGGTCATGGAAATTGCCCTGATTGAAAATTTACAACGTGAAAATTTGAATGCTATTGAATTGGCCGTTGCCTACCAAGCACTAATGGATCAGTTCTCCTTAACGCAAGAAGAGCTATCTGTTAAGGTTGGAAAGTCACGCTCACATATTGCAAACTTCTTACGGTTATTACAGCTTCCTGAGGAAGTTAAGGACTGTGTTTCACGTGGAACACTATCAATGGGACATGCACGTGCAATTGTAGGGGTCAAGGATGAGGCAAAAGTAAAACAGTTGGCTAAAGACTCTATAAATCAAGGATGGAGTGTTCGCCAGTTGGAGGAAGCAATCCAACAAATGAACAAAAAAGGAAAGCCAGTTGATAAAGCAAAGCCTATCCGTAAAGATCCATATTTAGATGAGTTGGAAGAAAGCCTACGAGAAAGGTTCCGCACAACGGTAAAAATTAAGCAAAGTAAAGATAAAGGGAAAATCGAAATTTCTTACTTTAACAAGCAGGATTTGGAGCGATTGCTCGAAATGCTTCAAACGTTGTCGGTTGAATGAAGCCATAGCAATAATTTGAACAAGAACTGGCATTCTTGGTTGTTATCCAAAGCAAGAAGGATTACACGAGGGATGCCAGTTTTTGCATTGCGGGTATACATATAATCACTTGATAAGAAACGAATAGCAATTGCTTGAACCTATTTTTTAATTTACAAAATATTGAAGTAAAAGGTTACAATTTTGTTGTCTCTTATACCGCTTGGATCATGATATAACTAAATATAGATATGGGGCAAAGAGCATATTTTTGACTATGAATAGATTCTCTATTTTTGGGAACAGCTTCTCGAACTAGAAAGCTTGAATTGGTTGATATAAAGCTGATGCTTTGTAAGTTCGATATATAGAGAATAGTAGGTAAGATGTGTTGTATGAGTCCGTTAAAAAAAATTATAATAAGAATGGACACGATGCCCCTAGAAAGATACGAATCCTCATTCAGCCAGCCATATTCAGGGCTGTCCGATATTAATAGCAAGCCATATTGCAGACGATAAAGGAATAGATGGGGAAACAAGGGTGAGAAAGTTCGTGCCAATGAGGTACGGGACACGTTATAGGCAGGAGAGAACAGAGACTTATGATGAATGAATTGCAGAATGATTGGTTGCCGCTCATTGCCGCTGGCATCGGTGTATTACTATTGTTGTTACTTATTATTGTTCTTCTCCAGGGTTCACAGATTCGTAAGCTTCGCCGTAAATACGAAGCCATTATGGGAGAAAGCGGTATTGAGAGCTTGGATGTTGTATTGTCCAGCATGCATGAGGATATTGCACATCTGCAAGGCATGACGGAACATCATCATGTTGAAATGGAACAGACCAAAAAAGCTCTGAAAAAAATGAAATCCCACGTCGGCATTCAGCGTTACAACGCCTTTGCAGAGCGCGGGAGTGATCTTAGCTTCTCGATTGCATGGTTAAATGAGGAGCAGGACGGAGTTGTCATTACAAGCATTCACGGACGGGAACATTCTTATGTATATGCGAAGCCCGTTGAGAAGGGACAGTCGACTTATTCTTTGTCTCCAGAGGAGAAAAAAGCAATCGAAATCGCGGAGGCAAAATAAAAATAATGTTCCCGATTACGGACGATAGGATAGGGCAGTCAGCGACTGTTCGATCGTATCTGCGATCACATCGGCCATTCCCATAACTAAATGAAGTCTAGTATTTTGTAATACGAAATATTCCATGAAGCCTCCGACGTTGACAATGCCTGTAATGTGCATATCTCCGATCGGGGGCAGTTGTTTATTTACCCCAGCGCCGGGGCGAACCGGCCCCTCGACGACCTGAACGGATCCTACGCTGCTGCTCTGGCCAAGACACGCATCTACTGCAATAATGAAGGTATGAGGATCGCTCGCTTGCAGTGAATCTATCGTTTCTTGCAAATTCATGGCATGCACGGGTTGATGGAGTGTACCAAGCACTCGAAAGTCTTGCGAACATAATTGTGATAGACGTGTTCCAACAAGCGGTCCAAGGCAATCTCCTGTTGAGCGGTCAGTTCCAATACATATGACTGTCGTCGACTGATTGGGAGCGCGCATTTGCAAATGTTGTTGGCAGGAGTGGATTAAGGAAGATCGTGCGTTAGGTGCATCATAAGCCACTTTACAAGGATGGCATTCATCAGATGTCGGGCGTTTGAACAAAGGAAATGTCATCTCAAGCAGCCTCCGTTTTCTACTAAAGGTTAGTATCTAGTATATGGAAGCGAGAATATTTTTATACTTCGACGAAAAGAAGCATCCTATTTTATAATAAGTTTCCTAACACTTATCATATTGATAATGACAGAGGGGGAATGATCATGTTATGGGCCGCAGAGGCAAATAACCCTGAGAACGTTACCGACAATATTGAAGAGACGCTGTCGGTATTCGAGAAGTGGCAGCAAGGAATATGGAACTGGTTGACTGATATGGCAACTTGGGAAATGCTTTTCGTGAAATGCATAAAAATCGTACTGATTATTTTAGTAACGAGAATTGTGATTCGAATCGTTCATCGGATGATTAATCATGCGATTGTGAAACAGGAAAAGTCCCGTATTAACGGGAATCCAAGACGGCTTGTAACCGTAGGCAAGTTGCTCAAGAATATGACGTCGCTAGCGATGAATTTCATCATGATTCTTGTTGTCTTATCGGAATTCAATGTAAATCTGGCGCCGCTCTTAGCGGGTGCGGGGGTTGTCGGCTTAGCAATCGGTTTTGGTGCTCAAAGCTTAGTGAAGGACGTCATGACCGGATTCTTTATTATTTTGGAGGATCATTTTGCAGTAGGGGATGTCATTAAGGTGGGTTCGTTCCAAGGAACGGTTGAGATGATCGGGCTGCGATCGACGCGGATCCATAGCTGGACAGGAGAAGTCCATGTTATCCCGAATGGTAGTATTACAGAGGTAACAAACTATTCACTGAACAATTCAATTGCAGTAGTTGATGTATCCATTGCTTATGAGGAAAATGTAGACAAGGCGATTCAGGTGATGAATCAGACTTTGGAAGGATTGCCTGAACGCAATGAAAATGTAGTGAAGACGCCACAAGTACTCGGTGTCCAAACGCTTGGGCCTTCTGAAGTAACCATTCGCGTGATTGCAGAATGCCGTCCATTCACACAATCGGGAGTTGTTCGCGAGATAAATGCTGAGATGAAGCGGGCGTTAGAGCAGGAAGGCATTGAAATTCCATATCCACGACTCGTAACGTATCAGCGAACAGAACAAGGGGGGAGTTATTGATGGAACGTAAAGTCTTCGCACTGGGTGATATCGTTCAAATGAAAAAGCCTCATCCTTGCGGCACGAACGAAATGGAAATCATCCGAATGGGTATGGATATCCGCATTAAGTGTGTAGGATGCAAGCATAGTGTACTCGTCCCGCGAGCGAAGTTCGAGAAGAGCATGAAAAAGGTGCTCCGTTCTGCCCAGCCTGACTCAGAGTAAAAAGCAAAATTGTAAAAAATATGTTGCAATAAAGTGATTAGTATGGTAAGATAACTCTTGCTATGGAAAGGTACCCAAGAGGTCCAAGGGGGCTGACTCGAAATCAGCTAGGCGTCGCAAGGCGTGCGTGGGTTCGAATCCCACCCTTTCCGCCACTTATTGTATATAACAACTCCGAAGCTGAGGCTTCGGAGTTTTTTGCATATTAGCTGATTATGCTGCTGTTGCTGCCAAGGAAAATAAAAGAAGGGACTTCGCCTGGCGAAATCCCTTCCTGGTTGACGGTGCTTATTCGACTTCTATCTTCACAATGTTAGATGGCTCAGGTTTCCTATCATATGGAACCGTATAAAGGATTCCATATTACGATAAGTGTGTTACAGATAAATGCTCTACAGCACAACCCCTCGCTTCCCTTATTTCGTAAAGTTAAATGTCTCCACTAGGCTTCTTTGCTCCATTGTTCAACGGAACCCACCTCGCTTCGCACCGTCAGTTGTTATTATGGGTTATTATTAAATTTCTATGCGTGACTCGGCATAAAACGTGCAGGTATATGTGTTTATATAAGGGTGTAAAGACATATAGAAAAGGGACTTCGCTTGCGCGAAATCCCTTCCTGGTTGACGGTGCTTAATTGACCTCAATCTTCACAATATTAGATGGCTCAGGCTTCCTACAGCATATGGATACTTATGCAGTAATCCATATTACGATAAGTGTGTTGCAGACAAATGGTCTTTAGCACAACCCCTCGCTTCTCTTATGTCGTAAAGTTAAATGTCTCCACTAGGCTTCTTTGCTCCATTGTTCAACGGAACCCACCTCGCTTCGCACCGTCAGTTGTTATTATGGATCATAATCGCTGTTTTATACGTCGATACTTTAAAAAAGAGAACGACCATAATCAGTGCGTCAAGGCATGGGATTTCTTTTTCCACTTGCGGTCTTTGTTCGTCGTTTCAGGGAATGTATCTCCCCTTTTCAACTTAATTTGTTTTGGATTTTGAATCTCGGTATGGAAACTTCTTTCACCAACCTCCATATAGATGGCATCATTTGGCGCCTTGTCTCCAGGTTCGAATTCTGTACGCTCACCCATCGTGTAACCTCCTGTATGCTTGTCGTATAGATGCAGAAGCGTAACGAGATCGCTTGCCTCTGTAGTGTGTGCGTGCAGATTCCCAATCATGAATGGAGAAAAGTGTTTGCTCTTGGAAAAAAGAGTTTTTCTTGCATGTCAGGATTCATTTTGGTACACTAGTTTAGTGCGAGTTTTCTCGCTCCTTGCTTCTGACAAGATCAGAGGCCTGAAGTCCATAAGGAGGTGAACGTGAAATGCGCAAATACGAATTGATGTACATCATTCGTCCTGACGTAGAGCAAGAAGCTGTTCAAGCAGCAGTCGAAAAATTCCAAGGCGTTATCTCTAACGGCGGTGGAGAAATTACGAAGCACGATGTGATGGGTAAGCGCCGTCTTGCTTACGAAATCAAGAAGTTCCGCGATGGCGTGTACGTTCTCGTGAACTTTACTGCAGAACCTGCAGTAGTAGCGGAGTTGGATCGTCAACTGAAAATTGCTGACGAAATCATCCGTCATCTTGTCGTTAGCGACGTGGCTTAATAGCCAAAACAATCGTAAATTCGTAAAGGATACGTCGAAGGAGGGGATAGCATGTTGAATCGCGTGATATTGATAGGACGTCTTACACGGGACCCAGAATTGCGCTACACTTCATCTGGAGTGGCAGTGACACAGTTTACGTTAGCGGTTGATCGACCGTTCTCGAGTCAAGGTGGGGAACGTGAAGCGGACTTTATTCCAGTCGTTACTTGGCGGCAGTTGGCGGAAACATGTGCAAATTATTTGCGCAAGGGTCGGCTTACAGCAGTAGAAGGACGCATTCAAGTGCGCAACTATGACAATAACGAAGGTAAGCGTGTATACGTGACTGAAATTATTGCAGATAATGTGCGTTTCTTGGAATCGAACCGTGACAACGGGGGAACACGTGATGATATGGGCAGTAATTACGGTGCACCAGCGCCGCAGTACAATGCTCCAGCACGTGGTGGGAATTCCAATTCTCGCGGACAAGCAGCGGCGGATCCTTTCTCTGATGACGGCAGACCTATCGACATTTCCGATGATGATTTGCCATTCTAAAACGGAAAGGACTGAATTGAATGAGCTTCAAGCAAAATGAAGGCGGCGAAGGCCGTAAATTCGGTGGCCGTAGAGGCCGTAACAAGCGCCGTAAAGTGTGCTTCTTCACAGTGAATAAAATCACTCACATTGATTATAAAGACATCGACCTGTTGAAGAAATTCATCAGCGAGCGCGGCAAAATCTTGCCACGCCGTGTAACAGGTACAAGCGCGAAGTACCAACGTGCTTTGACGATCGCTGTTAAACGCGCTCGCCAAGTAGCATTGCTTCCATACACTACAGAGTAATGCAGGTACAGAAAAGACAGCTGATATTAATCAGCTGTCTTTTTTCATTACATAAAGGTAAAACGGGAATATATTTTCAGCTTTTTGCCTGATCATACATTAACTACGCATGCTTTATCTTATTATCATTACATCCTTATCTCCTTTTACCTAGCGGAGGAGAATCACCGCCTTATGTCCAGTTCCATTTCCGTCTTGGGGCTGATTTTTCCGGATTTTTTGGATGGTACAATAGCTAGTAATGACGTAAGAAAATGGGTGCGGGGGGTAATGCAATGAGATGGCATGAACGTTTCAGTAAGCGCTGGCATGGACAAGAAATCGACTATCAATGGCCGTCCCCGCAGGTTCCGATTATTAGCATTCGAAGCAGCGGCGCCAGTCGAGTGGGCCGACACAGCAAAGTTGCAATTGGTCTTATTGCAATCGGAGATATCGCCATTGGACTAATTGCTGGGGGGATGATTAGTGTCGGCGTGCTCGCTTTTGGCGCTATTTCCTTGGGACTGCTGGCAGCAGCTGGGGCCATTGCATTTAGTGATTGCTTTTCGGTAGGGGCGATTGCCGTAAGTGACTGGCTGTCCATTGGGGCGATTGCGATAAGCAGCATGTTATCCATTGGAGCTATCGCTATGAGCCATTTGGCGTTAGGGGTCATCGCGATGGGTCAATATGCGTATGGAATCATTGCGATTGGCAATCACGGATTCGGACTTATTCCTTTAACCTTGGATGTCATACGCTGGGTGAGAAGCTGGTTCGGCTAATCGGATATTTTGTCATATTTTGTGCGAAATCCGCCCATTTTTGGGCGGTTTTTTGGTACTTTTGTCAAATTAGTGATCTGGATCATGAAATCTGTATTTTCCTTTTTGATCGTTTGCATGTAAAATAAAAATATTGTTTCATGCATAATCATCAAAGAAACATACCAAAGAGGGTTCGGATTACCGGTCGTAACATACAGATAAAAACGACCGTGCATGCTCATCCTATATCTGATACAGCTTTCCCCCACAGGGAGAATCGCATACTCCTTTCATGGGTTGAGAAGCTGTGGAAGTGATGAATGTGAGCACGGCAATTTCAATGCAATGAGAACACTCTAGGCATTCTAGGGGAATAGGAAATGCGGGTATAGGAAATTCGTGTCGTTGGCAAATGGGGCGGGTATCCTTGTGAAAGACGAAGCGGATGCGATGTGCTGCTGCCAATTTGGAAATACAGGGGACCGAAGCCCTATACACATGAGGAATTTGGAATACTGTATGCGTGTCAGGCGATCATGGATGAACACAGGTGGCTTTGTTACGCAACATTTTGTTTTCCATTAGGGGAATGTGGATAGTGTCATTGAGCTTGAGAAGTTACTGTCCTAGTGGACAAAAAATACTTCTCGAGTTAATGAAGTGAGAAGTGTCGGTTGAATTGGGATTGGATTGAATGCATCACATAAAGGAAGAAGAGGATCTGGAATGAAAAAATATAAAAAATGGGGAATCGCACTTGCCATTATTGCGATTGTCGGCATAAGCGGATTTATTTTCCGCAAGCAGCTCGCGGTTCTGGCTTTCGATATGTTCTTATCCGGACATGTTGAAGAGACGCTTGATAAGTCATATAAGCCAATTGAAGGCAAAGAAGAAGTTATTCGCAAAGTAACGGAGCCATTCTCGGTACTACTGCTGGGGGTCGACCAGCGAGGCAAGGAAATTGGACGTTCTGATACGATTATATATTCTGTAGTTCGACCACAAGATAATAAGGTGCTGTTGTTGTCGATTCCGCGTGATACGTACACGGAAATCATCGGCAAGGGATTCGAAACGAAGCTCAATCACGCTTATGCCTACGGCGGTGCGAAGATGAGCATGGAGTCAGTAGATAATCTGCTTAAGCATAAGGTTGACCATTATGCAACGATTAACTTCGAGGGATTAAAGGATGTTGTCAATGCATTAGACGGTGTGAAGCTGCCGATTACGAAGCCGATTGTCAACAAGGATCCAGACCACGAGAAGTTCCGGATTGAGCCGAACAAGCCAATTTATGATGGTCAAGAAGCATTGTACTTCGTACGCTACCGTGAAGATTCAGATATGAACCGTACGATGCGCCATCGAATCTTCTTGAATGCCGTTATGCAGCGTACCATTGAAATGGACAAAATCGGACGCATTCCAGAGCTTATTGAAATTATGGGTGAGAATTTTACAACGGATATGCGACCGAAGTATATGATTGATTTGGCCAAGACAATGTTCACGAATGACGGAATACCAAGCATTAGCAGCTATATGCTGCACGGCGATGGCAAGATGATCGGCAATGGTTGGTACTATATGGTGAAGGACGAGGATCTGGATTATATCAAGTCCTTGCTGGATAACTGGCTGGATCCAAAAACAACCAAAGAGAATTTGATGGAACCGCGTGAAGTAAAAGAAGATTAAAGAACGGAACGCAGTGGAATAAAAGCAAAAAGTCAGTCGTATTTTTTACGGCTGGCTTTTTGTTTTTGTATGCCTAAATGTGTTAATTTAGTGTTAAGGAGTTACAGCGATCATCTCGCTGGAGTCGTTGAGGAGGAGACCAAACGGATGAACATTGCTTTTTTCTTAACACCGAAACATGAGGTTGTCAGTCTAACACTGAACACAACATTGAGACAAACACTAGAACGTATGGAATTTCATCGGTATACGGCCGTTCCCATTTTGAACGATGATGGGGAATATGTCGGGACGGTTACTGAAGGGGATTTATTGTGGCACATGAAAAACTCAAATGGCGCAATTACGTTTGAGAACGCTTCAAAATTCATGCTGAAAGATGTATCGCTGAATATGCACAATAAATCTGTTCGGATTGACTCCAACATGGGGGACTTAATCAACTTAGCCAAAGTCCAAAACTTTGTCCCCGTAGTGGACGACATGAACCGCTTCATTGGCATTGTAAGGCGGAGTCAAATTATAGAATATTGCGAGCAGTTCGCCACCAAAGCTATGGACGTGCGGTAAATATGGTATAATGGAAAATGACGCCCTTTCCATAATTATGGAAGATAAAGGGGTATACCCGTACGGTAAGCGGGCTCTGAATAACATTCAGGGGAAAAAGATTGAATGCGCAAGAGGTGAACGAATTGAAAAACCGCTGGTCATCGTCGTTATTATGGGCGATTGTAGCGCTCGTATTGTTATTATCCATATTGCAGCCGATACAGGTGTTGACGATGAGTTTTATGGCGGTTCCATTTGTGATGCTGTACGCAACACAGTCTAGGCAGGGGTTCGCACTCATCACAGCTGCCGTACTTGCCATTGTATATGTATTGATGGGCAAAGCGGGCATTTATGTAGCTGTTTCCGCCTTGTATTTTATTATTCCGGGCATTGTCATTGGACAAATGTTTAAAGGCAGGAAACCAGCACTTTCTGTATTTGTTGCAGGTACCGTGACATTTCTTATCGAGTCCCTTGTCCTCTTTGTCGTTGCGAAGTGGGTTCTGGACTTCAATGTGTATGAATTCGTAATTGAAATGCTGAACTATGGGATGGTGGGTGTAGAACAGTCCGCGTTATTCCCGACACAAGTGACGGCGGAAATGAAGCAGCAATTTGCGCTTCTCATGAGTAAGATGGTTCCATTCATGATGATTGTGAGCGCGCTGTATATGGGAACAATTACGTATGCCATCAGCCGCAGATTGCTAACTGCGCAAGGGCATGATGTTCAAAAAATGAAGCCAGTGCACCAATGGATGCTTCCCAAGTCCCTAGTAGTATACTATTTCATCGTTGTGATTCTCGACTTTGTTGGCCCGAAATCAACGGACAGCTTTCTAACGATGATTTTATTGAATTTGGCACCACTTTTGCAGTTGGCATTCGTGGTGCAGGGAATTGCTTTCCTTTTCTTCTTTGCACATATGAGGAAATGGGGCAAGGTGCTGCCGATTGTCATTACAATAGCTGCATTGTTCATTCCGCTGCTCTATTCACTACTTCGAATCGTAGGATTGGTGGATCTCGTACTTCCTCTGCGGAAGTTCATGTCCAAACCAAAAGTATAGGGTGAGAAGGCATGCCTAAACTATTGTTTCAACGTTGGTATACGAAACATACAAGCTGGACATTCGTTGTACTGATCGCCATGAGCCTGGTGCTCACCTGGTTCAATTGGGGAGTAGGCGTATTGGCATGGCTCTGTATTGCAGCGCTCGCAGTTGCATCGTTCACGGCAGAGCGCAAATTCCGGGAAGAGACGGAGTCGTATTTATCGACGCTTGGATTGCGGGTAAAACGGGCTGGGGAAGAGGCAATCGTTGATCTGCCGTATGGTATCCTCCTATATCGTGAAGATCGTGTCATTGAGTGGCATAACCCTTATGTCTCTCAATTAACCGGTCAGGATGGGCTAGTCGGCGAGGAATTGACAGACATCTTTCCGCAGCTTCATATGGGAAAAGAGAAGGATCGTTCCGCAGAGTTGTTCATCGGCGGGCGAATCGTACATGCAGATATTGTTCCAGAGGAGCGGGTTGTTTACTTCACGGACATTACTGACTTGTGGAGCCTGCGCAAGCGTTATGACGAGGAGCGTATTGCGGTCGGCGTTGTCGTAATGGATAACTTGGAGGAGTCCACACAAGGACTGGACGATCAGCAGCGAGCGGCTCTGCTCGCCCGAGTGAACGGTCAAATTACGTCATGGGCAGGTGAGCATGGCGTGCTGATGAAGCGTCTATCCTCTGATCGCCATTTTATGATCATGGATGTGCAGACGCTCAAGGCGCTGGAGCAGACGAGATTTGTCATACTTGATGAGGTTCGGGAAACGACGCTGGACAACAAGCTCCCAGTGACGCTGAGTATGGGAATTGCAGCAGGTGCTGACAGCATTCCGGAGCTTGGGCAGCTTTCCCAATCTAGCTTGGATATCGCATTGGGCCGTGGAGGAGATCAGGTGGCGGTTCGTATGGGCCAGCGTCTATCGTTCTACGGTGGTAAGTCGAATGCGGTGGAAAAGCGGACACGCGTCCGTGCCCGTGTTATTGCTCATGCACTTCGGGACTTCATTAAGCAGAGCGATGCTGTTTTCATTATGGGACACAAAAATCCAGATACGGATTCGATTGGATCATCGATTGGAGTGCTGAACGCATGTCGCATGCTTGGGGTTGAAGCCTATATTGTGCTGGAAGAGAGCAATCCGTCGATTGATCGTCTAGTTGATTATTTGAAGAAGGACGAAATTCTATGGTCGAGGTTTATTTCTCGAGCGGAAGCTATAGAAATGATTACGGAAGCTAGTCTTTTGGTTGTATGTGACACGCACAAAGCTTCTATGGTGGAAGAGCCGCGCTTGCTTCAATCGGATCGGATTGTCATCATTGATCATCATCGCCGAGGTGAAGAGTTTATAAATGACGCGGTTCTTGTTTATTTGGAGCCGTACGCGTCATCTACGGCAGAGCTTGTTACTGAGCTGCTGCAATATATCCATAATCGAATTAATCTGAGCATGCTGGAGGCAACGGCGTTGTTGGCGGGGATCACTGTGGATACAAAATATTTCACGCTGCGAACAGGCTCGCGCACATTCGATGCGGCAAGCTTCCTGCGCAGACAGGGCGCGGATCCACTGCTCATCCAGCGAATTTTGAAGGAAGATCTGGATGAGTATATTCAGAAGGCGGAAGTTATCCGCCATGCACAGATGCTTTATGGGCATATTGCGGTTGCGGTTACAGAACCGGGACGAAAATTTTCTCAGTTGCTCATTGCACAGGTAGCTGATACGCTATTAAATATGACCGATGTTCTCGCTTCGTTCGTAATCAGCGAGCGACATGACGGACTCATCGGGATTAGCGCGCGCTCGTTGGGCCAGATGAATGTGCAGGTTGTTATGGAACAGCTGGGCGGCGGTGGTCATTTAACTAATGCCGCGGCACAATTGCAAGGTACGCTGGTTGAGGCAGAAGCGAAGCTAAAGCGCGTGCTGGAAGAAATCGACGCAGAAGAGGGGTTGTTCGAATGAAAGTCATCTTGTTGCAGGATGTAAAAGGACAAGGCAAGAAAGGACAAGTCAAAGAGGTTTCCGAAGGGTACGCTCAAAATTTCCTTATCAAGCAGGGACTGGCTCGTCCGGCGACGGACGGCAATCTGAAGACCCTGGATCAACAGAAGAAGTCTGAAGAGAAGCGTAAGGAACAAGAAAAGATCGATGCGGAAGTGCTTGCAGAGAAGCTGGGTGAAACAACGGTTGAACTAAAGGCAAAGGCTGGTGAGGGCGGTCGTCTGTTCGGCGCAATCACATCAAAGCAAATTGCCGAAGCTCTTGCAGGCATGAAGATCAAAATAGATAAGCGTAAAATCGAACTGCATGACCCGATTCGTACGCTTGGATTTACGAATGTAGCCGTGAAGCTCCATCCTGAAGTCAAGGCGACGATGAAGGTGCACGTAACGGAGGAATAGAATGAATGAGATGTATGTCGATCGTGTTCCGCCGCAGAACCTAGAGGCTGAGCAAGCCGTTCTCGGTGCGATATTGCTGCAGTCCGAAGCGTTGATTACATCGATGGAACGGATTCAGTCCGAGGACTTCTATAATCCGGCCCATCAGATGATCTATGAGGCCATGATCGAGCTGGGGGAAGACAACCAGCCGATTGACCTCGTGACGCTTACGGCAAAGCTGAAGGATAAGCAGCAGTTGGAAGACGTCGGCAGCGTGTCCTATTTGACGAAGCTGGCCAATGCGGTGCCGACCGCAGCCAACGTTGATTATTACGCGCAAATTATTGAAGAAAAATCAATGATGCGACGTCTCATCCGAACCGCCACTCAAATCGCTAGTGAAGGATATACAGGCGGTGAGGATGTCTCTGGACTGCTTAGCGATGCGGAACGACGTATCTTGGAAATTTCGAACCGCCGCTCTTCGAGCGGCTTTATCGCGATTAAAGATGTGTTGATGGAAGTCTATGATAAAGTAGAAACGCTAAGCCAGCAAAAAGGCGGCGGAACGACAGGAATCCCGTCAGGCTTCCCAGATTTGGATAAGATGACGTCAGGCTTCCAGCGCAGTGACCTTGTCATTGTGGCGGCCCGCCCTTCTGTCGGCAAGACAGCCTTCGCTTTGAATGTTGCCCAGAATGTTGGGGTTCGCGCGAAGGAGACGGTAGCCATTTTCAGTCTCGAAATGTCTGCGGCACAGCTTGTACAGCGTATGGTCTGTGCCGAGTCGAATGTTGATGCAGGGCGGCTTCGTACAGGGGCGTTAGAGGATGACGATTGGGAGAAGCTGACGATGTCCATCGCAGCCTTGTCCGAGGCAGAGGTCTACATTGATGATACGCCGGGAATTACGGTAGCGGATATTCGTGCTAAGTGCAGACGCCTTAAGAAAGAACGCGGTCTCGGCATGATTCTTATCGATTACTTGCAGCTGATTCAAGGACGCGGTAAGCCTGGCGAGAACCGCCAGCAGGAAGTCTCGGAGATTTCCCGTACCTTGAAGCAGATTGCGCGTGAGCTAGAAGTTCCCGTTATTGCCTTGTCCCAGCTTAGCCGGGGCGTAGAGCAGCGGCAGGATAAGCGTCCGATGATGTCCGACCTTCGGGAATCGGGTTCCATCGAGCAGGATGCCGATATCGTAGCCTTCCTTTACCGTGATGATTACTACAATCAGGATACGGAGAAAAAAAATATTATCGAAATTATTATTGCCAAGCAGCGGAATGGCCCAGTAGGGACGGTGGAGTTGGTGTTTTTGAAGAACTTCAACAAATTCGTCAGCTACGAAAGGAATCATCAGGACGCTCCTGCGGGATAATAAGCGTAAAAGAAAGCGAACGTTGTTTTCCGAACATTTGGTTAAGGTCGGATATCAACGTTCGCTTTTCGTTGACTTTGCACTATTTGACTGATAAACTAGGTATGCTGCTTGGAGCGAACGCTTGAAAGAGCAGTGAATAACGGTGTGTAAACACCCGACGGGGGTATGAAAATGTCTACAGTAGTCGTCGTAGGAACCCAATGGGGAGACGAGGGAAAAGGGAAAATCACTGATTTCCTCGCCGAAAGCGCCGACGTGGTTGCGCGTTATCAAGGTGGTAACAATGCGGGACACACGATTTTGATTGATAACAAGAAATATAAGCTGAGCCTGATTCCATCCGGCATATTCTACACAGACAAAATTTGTGTAATCGGTAATGGTATGGTCATCAATCCAAAGGCACTAATCCAAGAAATTGAATATATTCACGAAAATGGCTTCTCTACCGATAATCTTCGCATCAGTGATCGTGCGCATGTCATCATGCCGTATCATATGGTGCTGGACGGCTTGGAAGAAGAGCGAAAAGGCCCGAACAAGATCGGGACGACCCGCAAAGGGATCGGCCCTTGTTATATGGATAAAGCAGCTCGGAACGGTATTCGTATTGTCGACTTGCTCGACAAGGATGTATTTGAGAAGAAATTCCGCCACTTGGCAAATGAGAAGAACGAGTTAATCAGAATGTACGGCGGCGAAGAGCTGGATATCGAAGCTACGCTGCAGGAATACTACGAATACGCAGAGTTCATTCGCAAGTATGTGGTTGATACTTCGGTTGTGCTTAATGATGCAATCGATGGCGGCAAGAAGGTATTGTTCGAAGGTGCGCAGGGCGTTATGCTCGATATCGACCAAGGTACTTATCCGTTCGTTACTTCTTCGAACCCAACAGCTGGCGGTGTCTGCATCGGTTCCGGTGTCGGCCCGTCCAAAATTGAAGAGGTTATCGGTGTAGCGAAGGCTTATACAACTCGTGTAGGCGACGGCCCATTCCCTACAGAGCTGAACAATGAAACAGGCGACTTCATCCGTGAAGCAGGCCATGAGTACGGTACAGTTACGGGCCGTGCGCGTCGCGTTGGTTGGTTTGACAGTGTTGTCGTACGTCATGCTCGCCGCGTAAGTGGGATTACAGGCTTGTCCCTGAACTCGCTAGACGTCTTGACCGGATTGGAAACTGTAAAGATCTGTACCGCTTATAAATGTGGAGATGAAATTATCGAACACTACCCAGCAAGCCTTGATATGCTTGCGAAGTGTGAGGCGATTTATGAAGAAATGCCAGGCTGGTCGGAAGATATCACAGGTTGCAAAACGCTTGATGAACTGCCTGAATCAACTCGCAACTATGTGAAGCGCGTATCGGAGCTCACAGGCATTCCGATCTCGATTTTCTCCGTTGGCCGCAACCGCGAGCAAACGAATCAAGTGCGTCCTATCTACCGTTAATTGCAAGCATGATATTGAAACGGAAACAAACGGCTTTTCCTTTGGGAGTAGCCGTTTTTTTTGTGCATATTTGGGCATACTAAGCAGTAAATGACTGTGAGCCGGTAAAGAGACCAAATGCGAGATAGGGGAAAAAGAGTCGGGTTAGTGCTTCTATTTCTCTTAATACGCGTCTAGGAACGATGGAGGCATAGCGCCTGCCGCGTGGGACTAGGGCTGGCTAGGAGGTAGTATAGATGCGCTTAGTATGGCGTGTAATGCGAGTGGCAATGACAATATTAGTAGTTGGCATATTATCTAGCTTATTAACGATAGGGACAACAGCGATCGTAGTGGATCGATATATTCAAACTGCTCTGGATAAATTCCAGATTCCAGTAGAGCGGAAGCCTTTAACGTTAACCTCTATGTGGGGCGTGCTACTCGGTTCTGATACCCAAACAGCTAGTATTCAGAATAATACTCCGATAGGGAAGAGTCAGGGAGGCACGCTCAACAATAGTAGCGGTATGAACGAGCGTACGGACAATAACGGGCAGCAAGCGACCCAAAAAGGGCAGGGATCGAAGGAGGAGGATCACGGAACGTCCATTCCTTCGACTGATAAAACGAATGAAGGCGAGAGCGGCTCACATATGGCGCCTGATGGTTCTTTGCCGGTAATGGGAGGTATATCATCCGGTCAGGAATCAAAGGGACGAGAAGCGATTATAGTTCCGCCTGAATCGATATCGAAGAGCAAGGAAGAGTTGTCGAAGGAGAAGAAGGAGCAAATTTTTGCGACCTTAATGAAGAAACTGCCTCAGGAGGATTGGCAGCGCATCTCCACATTGATGGAAGGCGGACTGACGTCCAGTGAGGTTATCGAGGTGGAGCAGATTCTGGCGAAGCATCTGAATGATGAGGAATATAAAGAGATGCGGGAATGGATGGTTGGAGAATCGAAGACAACGGATACAGCAAATACAGCAAATACGAAAGAGAGCAAAAACGAGGGAACAGGAACTCCGTAATCTTTATACGATGGAAAAAACCATGTAGGACAGCTATTGGTACGTTTTGAATAAACAGGGCAAATAGAGAAAATAATAAGCGCGGAATTGGCCATCTTTTCTTCGATGAGCACAATTCCGCGTTTTTGTGTGCAAAAGTAAGGGGTATCGAGGTGAGGAACGTCTATAAAGCGACGAATTCGGTCAAGTTGCAATGTACTTTCGACCTATGGTACATTAAAAAATGATGACAAAACATTAATTTTTTGTAACTTTTCAACTTTTCATAGAAAAAATCAAACTACGTATGAGAATATAGGCACTGTATTCGTAAAGGAGACCATCATGGAACGTTTCAACGGAAATCGTCGGGATGAGGATGAACAAATGGATAGCCGCAACCGATGGCAACAATGGACGGCTGCATGGCGGGAACGGTTAGCGATGAATCCTGCAACCCGATGGATGACAAAGGGAAAAAGAACAATTATTTTTGCAACTAGCGGCATGGCATTGGTCGCATCTGCGATATGGGGCGGCATTACATATGTAAAGGCTAATACGATAACTTTTTATCATGTATATCATCAGGATGAGCTATTGGGCACTGTGTCCAATCTTGGTGAAATAGAGCGCTTCTATACTGAGCGTTTGCAAAAAGAGCAGGCTAAATATCCGAATGCTCACATGAAGTTGAATCGGGAAGGGATCCGAACGATTGAGGATTCCGGCTTCAAGGCAGAGCCAACGACGTCAGCAACGCTCGACAAGCTCGATCAATTGACTACTGCTTATGCAGAAGGTGTGGAACTGAATATCAATGGTAAGGCGATCGGCTATGTCAATGATGAGGCAACGGCTGATAAAGTATTGAAGCAAGTAAAGGCGAAGTATACGCCTTCGGCATCTAAAAAGGGCAATGCGAAGGAAGTTCGTGTACTGGCTGCGCCTATGCGCTCAGAAAAGGCAACGAAGGCGGTATCACGCCTTGAATCCGTCAGCTTCCGCGAGCGAGTCAGCACGGAAAATGCCAATATTAGCCCTAAGCAACTGTTAACACCAGAAGAGGCAATTAGCAAGCTGACGACAGGTCTTACGAATAAGCTCCAATATATTGTAAGGGATGGAGATACCGTCTCTTCAATTGCAAACAAGATGAATGTGTCGATGGAGGCAATTTATCGCAATAATCCAGAAATCGGTGAAGAACGATTGAAGGAGGGGCAAGTACTTAACTTAACAGATTCGAAGCCGCTTATTACCGTGAAGACGGTTGAGGCGTATAGCGAATATTTAGTTACTGAGCCACAAAAAGTGATCAAGGAAGACCCAAATATGCGTTCTGGCGAGTCGAAGGTTGTCCGTAAGGGCAAGCAGGGACTCAAGCGCATGTCTTATCGTCTGGTGAAAGACAACGGCAAGCTGTCCCACGAGGAGTGGCTTGAGCAAGAGGTTGTTGAGCCAGCCATTCCGGAAATTGTCGTTCGCGGCACGAAAATCGTGCGCGGTGAAGGGACAGGCTCCTTTGACTGGCCAGTGAACAGTGCAACCTTGACGAGCGGATTCGGCAAGCGCTGGGGGCGTATGCACAAGGGCATCGACATGGTATCCTCTGATCGTTCTATTATGGCCGCCGATGAAGGCGTTGTGCTGTTCGCGGGCGTGAAGAACGGATATGGCAACTGCATTATTGTCAATCATCGCAATGGCTACAAAACGTTGTACGGCCATCTTAGCAAGATTAACATCAACGTAGGCGATATTGTTGAGAAGGGCCAGGATATCGGTGTCATGGGAAATACGGGAGACTCAACCGGTACGCATCTGCATTTTGAGATTATCAAAAATGACGAGGTTCAAAACCCTCTAAAATATTTATAAACACAAGCTAGACGGGACGAATCGGATGTCCCGTCTTTTTTGTAGCTTAACTGCCGTGTTATGCCGTCCCCTCCAACGTTTGGGTTCGGGATGTAGAGACAATTATGGTAAAATAGAGTGACATATGGACTAGCTGCATACAGATCGGAATATTGTGAATTCATAGTATGTAATTGGAAATGTGAAGGCAGAGGGAGAGGTGTGGATTCGTGTACGGCAAAATACTCGTTGTAGATGATGAACAACCGATTGCAGATATTTTAAAATTTAATTTGGAAAAGGAAGGCTATGAGGTAATTTGCGCCTTTGACGGGGGAGCTGCTGTTGAATTGGCCTTATCGGAGAAGCCGGATCTGATGCTTCTTGATTTGATGCTGCCCGTGAAGGACGGAATGGACGTGTGCCGCGAGGTGCGTCAACATTTGCATATGCCTATCATTATGCTGACAGCAAAGGACACGGAGCTGGATAAGGTGCTCGGTCTTGAAATGGGTGCGGATGACTATGTAACGAAGCCCTTCAGTACGAGAGAGCTGCTGGCTCGGGTAAAGGCGCATTTGCGGCGTCAAAACAAGGTTTCGACTCCGACCCAAGAAGAGGACGCCGAGGCGCTATTGGCTGAAAAGCAGGGTATCAAGCTTCACGAGCTGCTTATTGATACGGATATGTATGTGGTATATAAGAACGGCGCAATGCTTGATTTAACTCATCGGGAGTATGAACTGCTGTTCTATTTAGTGCGCAACGCAGGCAAGGTCATGACACGCGAGCATTTGCTGCAGGCCGTATGGGGCTATGAGTATTTCGGAGATGTGCGTACAGTGGATGTGACGATAAGGCGATTGCGCGAAAAGATTGAGGACGATCCAAGTAAGCCGGAATATATCATCACTCGGCGTGGATTGGGCTATATGATGCGCAATCCGCGGAGCGGAGGCTTCTAGTGAAGCGGGGAATAGGCCGGTTTTTTCGTACGATCCAAGCAAAGCTGATTATTATCTATGTATTGCTCATCTTGATTGCAATGCAACTCATAGGCGTCTATTTCGTCAGTTCCATGAAGCATACGCAGACGACCAACTTTACGAAGGAGCTGCAGAACACTGCAGAGCTTATGTCTATTTATGCCGGTCAGACGCTGAAAGGCGATGAAACACTGGATGATGAGCAGACATTGGAGGCGCTGAATAAGTTCGTGCGTAGCTTCATCAATATGAACGGCGTGGAGATTCAGGTACTAGACGTAACCGGAAAGGTACTGACGACATCTGTGCCAACCCATATGGAATATGTGGGGCGTAAAAATACAGAAACGGTAGTAAATCGAGCGCTACAGGGAATGCGGGATAACCAAGAGGTCATTATTGATGAGGATAACGTGCGCAAGCAGGTGTTGGCAAAGCCCGTTTACTCCAGTGGGAAGCTTGTTGGCGCCCTGTATATTGTCGCTTCGATGAAAGAACTGTATGCGACGATTGAGGGAATCAATCGGATCTTCCTCTCCGGGATGGCAATTGCGCTTGGATTGACGGCTGTTCTCGGGGTCATTCTAGCCCATACAATAACACAGCCGATCAAGGAAATTACGAAGCAGGCGACAAAGGTGGCGGAAGGGAACTTTGCAGGTCAGGTTCCTGTAATGGGCACTGATGAAATTGGTCAGTTGAGTGAAGCCTTCAATTACATGACCCGGCGCTTGCAGGAGGCGTTGAACGCCAATGAGGAAGAGAGGGAGAAGCTTACTTCCATCCTGACGAATATGAGTGACGGTGTAGTGGCGACGGACGAGCAGGGACAGGTTATCCTCGTCAACAGACGTGCATGCAAGCTGCTTAATGTAAAGCAAGGCGAAGTCGAGAGCAGCCATATTGCCGAGGTGCTTCGCGTGCCACAGGAGCAGATTAATGAGATGGTGAATGGCAAGCTTAATTGGATGCTGCTACCTCGGACAGAAGCGCATGAGGAGGATGGGGACAGTGAGACAATCTTGCGCATCTCCTTTACGCCAGTTCATCGCCGTGGAGAAGGAATGACGGGCTCGATTGTTGTCCTGCAGGATGTGACAGAGCAAGAGAAGCTAGAGCAGTCACGTCGTGAGTTCGTTGCGAATGTGTCACATGAGCTTCGAACGCCGCTAACGACGATTAAAAGCTATGTCGAGGCGTTGGGTGACGGTGCGCTGGAGGAGCCGAAGCTTGCAGGTCGCTTCGTCGGTGTCATTCAGAATGAGACGGAGCGTATGATCCGTCTTGTGACCGACTTGCTGCACTTGTCGCGTCTTGATTCGAAGCAGGCAAAGCTGCGCAAGCAGGTGACAGATATGACGGAGATGCTGGAGGACGTTATTGATCGATTCTCCTTCCAGTTCCGCAAAAAGGGAATCACTGCAGCAGTGGAAATCGCCCCAGACATCGGGAAGGACGGATCAGTGATGATTGATCGGGATCAGATTGATCAATTGCTGGACAATCTCGTGTCCAATGCAGTGAAGTATACGCCAGACGGTGGCGAGGTGAAGCTGGTTGCTGGGTTGGATGATTCTCGCAGTATGCTGCATGTATCGGTACAGGATAATGGTCTAGGTATTCCACAGAAGGATTTGGAACGAATATTCGAACGATTCTATCGAGTAGATAAGGCACGCTCACGAAATATGGGCGGTACGGGACTTGGCTTGTCCATTGCCCGGGAAATTGTGCGAACGCATGGCGGGGATATATGGATTGAGTCGGAATGGGGCTCAGGTACTGAAATTACCTTCTCACTTCCGTTGACCTTGATGAATGCGGAAGGGAGTGAGGCAGGCGAATGATTGAGCGCATTAAGACGCTGTTGCTGACATTTCTAGTGCTGTTAAGCTTGCTGCAAAGCTTCTTTCTCGCATACAGCATGCCGAACTTCGACGTACGCAAAAAGTCCACTAGCGACTATATTATGACGGATCCGCTTGGTCCAGAGGAGAAGGTTGAGAATCTGGTGTTCCCGGAGCAGCTCGTGCTTCACCTAGGAGGGAACAAGCATACGGTTCTATATCCAGGCATGACCTTCTATAACATTATCGTCAAACGGCTGCAAGGACGTTCGTACGATGGATTCCAGTATCGTTCAGTCTCTGCGGTAGATTGGGCTCGCATTCGTGAGGAGAACGAAGGGGTAGAGCTGCTGTTCCACGCGCCTATTCCGGTAAAGCTGCTGCAGAGGGTGTTCCCGATCGGCGATGATAGTGTACTTATGAATGAAAGCATCCGTCGAATCTGGTTGTATACCACGAAGGATACGAAGGAAGTCCGCGTCTTCTTCTTCAATGCGGAGGGGGACGCTGTCTATGAGTCGACCAGTGCGAACTTGACGGAGCAGGATGTGAAGCAGCAAGTCGAATTCGGACGGGCCTGGACGCCTTATAAGCTTGTCGATGGAGCGTATTATGTTCCTGAGCAGCCTATTGAGATGCAGGAGGTTACACTGCCGTTTGACCGAATTACGGCGGAGCAGATGCAGCGCAGTTTGTTCAATGACCCAACCGTAACGAAAAATATTGAGACTGGAAATTCTGAGATTTATACCGATGTTAAACGGGGGCTTGAAGTAAACCGTGGATTACAGTGGCTCATTTATTCCGATCCAGTTGTACAGACAGAAGGACAACAGGATATCACATCAGATGTAACCGCAGCAGTTCGGTTCATTAACCAGCATGGCGGCTGGAATGGCAGATATCGTGTTACGATGCCTGACAATATGAAGCGGGATTCGTTAAATGGAGCAGCCAGTGAATTAGGAACAGCAATC
This sequence comes from Paenibacillus sp. B1-35, assembly GCF_050474385.1. NCBI lineage: Bacteria > Bacillati > Bacillota > Bacilli > Caryophanales > Paenibacillaceae > Paenibacillus > Paenibacillus sp. B1-35. The sequence goes on along the minus strand of NZ_JBCHVJ010000005.1, from coordinate 516,089 downwards.
CGGTTCCAGCAGTATTGGGGCTCTTACCCGATTGTAAATACAAGCCGATTCCGGTTTGGCTATATGCAGGTCACGATGCAGGAAGGCACGGTTACGAGCTATGAACGATCTCTTGTGCAGCTTCATCAGCGTGCAGCGAAAAAAGAGATGCGCAAGTTGGCGATCGGCGATGCATTAATCAAAAAGTTGAAAGAGCTTAGCAAGGAGAAGCCGATATCAGCCATTGATCCCGTATATGTTCCGATATTAGGGAAAGACACGGTTCGACTGCTGCCTGCATGGCAGGTGAAGTACAAGGATGGAACGACTGCATTGCTCGATGAGGCTGCAGGAAAGTAAAGGGGATATTGCTCATCAGAAGGGAGGAGTCACATGGATTGGAGTCGGGCGAAGAATATATTGATCTATGCTTTTCTGCTGCTCAATATTGTGCTGGGCTATCAGCTCTGGCAAGAAGTACGCGACCAAATGCATTCCGAGCTGGATTGGACCTCCCTGTCTGACGCGGCAAAGAAGATGATGGAAGTGAAGAAGATACAAGTGACGGCTAAGATTCCTTCGGAAACTCCGGCCTTACGTGAAATTACGTATCGATTCCTGAAGCGCGGAGAGCAGATTGAGCCGCTTAAACAACCGCAGGATACGAAGATTGTATTCGCAGAGAACGATTTGATCAAGTCGCTTCAAGGGGACATTCCTCATATCGAAATGTACCGATATGACCCGTTGACCGGTCGGAATGGCACCTTCGTCTTACATCAGCGGCTGCCGAACGGGCTGCCCATATTCGAGGTGACACTGGATCTCGTGCATAGTCAGCAGAAGATCCAAGGCTTCCGGCAGCAATATGTGGAGCTGATTGAGGCGAAGGAAAGCAAGGAGCAAAAAATATTGCCGGCTTCTCAAGCTTTGGAGCATGTCATTTTGAGTGCTTTAATGTCTGGAGCTGTCGTTAAGGATGTACAGCTTGGCTATCACGGTCAAATATTCGATGCGGCCAATACGCAGGTGGCGGCGCCATCATGGCGCATCCTGTTGGAAAATGATGAAGTCTATTATGTGAATGCGATAAGTGGGGCGATTGATACGCCGCAAGAAGGAAAGAAGGAGAACGATAGATGAGTTTGCGATTTTCGGTATTGTCGAGTGGATCAACAGGCAATGCAACGGTCATTCAGAACGAGGATGCAACGGTGATGATCGATGTGGGCCTGAGCTGTAAACGGACAGAGCAGCTCCTGAAGGAGCAAGGACTTTCCGGCAAGCAGATTAACGCCATATTCGTTACGCATGAGCATTCTGATCATATTAAAGGTCTAGGTGCATTCTCTCGCAAGCATAATGTGCCGATCTATGCCAACGAAAATACTTGGGAAGCACTTGAGAAGCATGTGGGTGAAATCGCAGAGGAAAATCGGATTGTTATGCAAACCGGCGAGGCGCGCGACTTTGGGGATTTGCGTGTAGAATCGTACGGTATCTCCCATGATGCTGCCGAGCCGGTCGGCTATAAGTTCTATGAAGGCGAAACGAAGCTGAGTGTTACGACGGATCTTGGCTATATGAGCGATAAGGTTCGCGATGAGATTATCGATTCCGATGTACTTGTGCTGGAATCGAACCACGATACGGAAATGCTTCGTATGGGCCGATATCCATGGAACATTAAGCGGCGGATACTCGGGGATATGGGCCATTTGTCCAATGATGCGGCAGGCGAGGCGCTGTGCGAGATTGCGACAGGCAATACTCGCCGTGTGTATTTGGCGCACTTGAGCTTGGATCACAATATGATGGATCTCGCCCGCTTGACGGTGAAGGGAGTCATGGAGGACAACGGCCATTTTTTCAAAGAGAGCGAATTGCAAATAAAAGACACGTATTATAACAAGCCTACGGAATGGGATACGGTTCACGCGAAGTCTGTGGTGCGTCTGTAAGCCATCTATCAAGGTCATTGGCCTTTTGGGAGATATCCTCTTGTGTAATCAGACCCTTCTCCACGAGCAGCTCCATAAGGGTAGATAGTGCCAAGGTGAGACGGTATTGGTCTTCCTTCATATCAGCGAGTTGACCGACGAGGTCGATGTCTGACCAAATTGGGTTAGTTGTCGTCATAAATCGATAGCTCCTTTCGATTAGGGAAGGGATATTGTTCTCTCAACTTCCTGTTTGTATGATAGAATATGTACAAGCTTGCAAATCTAGTACATTTCTTTTTACATGACAAGCTCATAGTATGCATTAATATATAGTGTTGACGATTTTCAGCCATATCATTCCATGGTGATGATGCTGCTTAGGCATCGATTCAACGCGTGGATCGATCCCGGTTGGAGGGTTGAGGGGAGTTGTTCGGATGAGCTTGTTTGATGATGATTTTTTCTCGACAAAGGTGTCTGGCAGGGTAAAGCGAAGATGGCAGGAACGTGAAGCAAGAACGGGATGGATTCTGGGCAGATCCCATTGGTCTGGCCGCAAATGGTCTACCGTGCAAGTAGCTATCGTAAGCTCGGTAGTCAGTGCCTTGTCAGCGGTTATTGTATATAGCTGGATCGTAGGGAGCGGCACGTCCCCACAGCCTGTAGCAGTCAATACTGCGGGAACAGTTGATCCCTATGATCGGATTGTATCTGTAGCGGATAAGGTTGGCCCCGCAGTCGTCAGCATTGTCAATGAGCAGAAGCGATTAGCGGCACCTGAGACCGAGGATGAGAAGGATACGAATCTGGGATCGGGTGTAATTATCAAGCGCGATGATGGCAAAGCGTTCATCCTGACAAATGAGCATGTTGTGCAGGGAGCAGACAAGCTGGAGGTCGTGCTTTCGAACGGACAGCGCAAAAATGCAGAGCTCGTAGGCAAGGATCGCGTGATGGACGTTGCGGTTCTTCGCATTGATGATGCAGGTGTAACAACGGTTGCGGAGATTGGGGATTCACGGCAGCTGCGCCTTGGGGAAACCGTGGTGGCAATCGGCAACCCGCTCGGTCTCGGCGGATCTCTGACTGCTGGTATCGTTAGTTATACGAAACGGCTTATCCCGGTCTCCCTAAACCAGGATGGCGTATATGACTGGGAGCAGATGGTCATCCAGACGGATGCAGCCATTAATGAAGGCAATAGCGGCGGTGCGCTCGTAAACTTGCAGGGACAGGTCATCGGCATCAATACAATGAAGATTGCTACGACCGGCGTTGAGGGTCTTGGATTCGCGATCCCGACGAATGAAGTGATGTCGATTGTGAATGAGATTATGAAGAATGGCAAGGTGGTTCGGCCTTACTTGGGCGTCTATACGATCGATCTGACGAATCCTTATGCCCCAATTACAGAGGAGCAGCGCAATGATCTGAAGCTGCCACATGAAGTGAAGAACGGGGTCATTGTACTGGAAGCCACAGGGCCAGCGAAGAAGGCGGGATTGAAGCTGAATGACGTGATTATCCGCTTCGATAATGAGGCCATTGGTCAAACCCGCGACCTGCGCAAATACCTATATGAGAAGAAGAAGATCGGGGAAACGATGGAGGTTCACTTCTATCGTGAAGGCAAGCTGATGATGACGACTGTACAGCTTGAGGATAAGCCGCAGCAGGGCGGATAAACTAATCAATGTCCATTGATGGGGAAAACAAAGGTCTTTTCCCCGTACTTGTCCTATTTATGTTATGATGGACGTAATAATACAGCAAGATTAGCGAGAAAGAGGGAACGACATGTACGTAGTCTGTAAAGAGCATGTAGAATTGGCAATTGACAATTTTGTAGATGAGTTCGAAGATGCGCCTGATGTAGTCGATTTGGATGGCGTAGAATTCAGTGATTGGGAACGGCCAATCAAGTGCTGTATGGATTGCGAGCAAGAAGCAAAGTTTCTGGTCGTGTAGTCTTGTCGTTGGGCGTATTGGTCTGTGCAGCAAGACATGGGCTAATTCGTTCATACGGTTCAATAGAGTGTACACAACAAGGGCGCTGCCCCCGAGGTGGGGATACGCCCTTGTTTTTTTGCGTTAGTTGATTAGGAGTGAATGGCAGTAAGTTATTTTACATTCAGCTTGTCCTTAACCTTATCCGGCAACTCATCCTTGCTTATCTCTTCGTAGGCAGTTACTCGTTCCTCATCTTTGACATAGACACGTAAAAAGGCATGTTCTTTAAACTTGCGATTTTCCCCTGTTTTCATAAAAGTAAGCTTTTTCTCATTGCCGTTTTCATCAAATGCAGGGAGTGTATACTCACCTTGCTCATTTGGATCGCCAACAGTTTGGACATAATATTGCTGCTTGCCGTCTCGATTATAGTCACAGCCGACAAGAATACTTGCAAATAAGGTGATGACTGCGAATAAAGTGATTATTCTCTTCATATGTGGTTACCTCCGGGTTATCCATATTCCTGAGTCTTATCATAACAAGTACAAGAGGAAGGACAAATCGATTTACCCAACAGCATCCTTACAGTTATGTCATGTGTCTCGGAGAATATAGAGGAGTGAAAAGAGGGATGACAGCCATCTGTAGAAATAGTCAGCGGCTGGTGATAACGTGGATGAATATGTGGATAAGAAATAGTGGGACTATGGAGAATAGTTATCCACATGTGGATAGCCAAAAACAAAGAGCTATGGGGCATTGAACGCTTTATCTGGCCGAAAATGTACAACGATTTCGTTTAGTAAGCCTATTTAGAGAGAGGACATGCTATGCAAAGCAATAGGGAAATTTCTTCTTGCAAAAACTAATGACATTAGTTAATATATAATTACAATTAGTTAGAAGGGAATGGTCATTCATGCGTATGCGTAAGCAAGGTCACATCTTTCAACTGTCTTTCCTTCCACGTTTGTTTCCGGTGAATTGTTATTTGGTTGAAGAGGAGCACGGACTGACATTGGTGGATGCTGCTCTTCCTTATAGTGCAGTTAGTATATTGAAGGCAGCTAAGCAAATTGGAAAGCCGATTACACGTATCTTGCTTACTCATGCACATGATGATCACATTGGTGCTCTGGATGCCTTGAAGCAAGAGCTTCCTGATGCTCAGGTATTGATCTCTGCTCGTGATGCCAAACTGTTGGCAGGGAATCGAACATTAGAGGCTGGTGAGCCTGTAACACCAATTCGCGGTGGTGTACCGAAAGAAGGGGCGATTCGGACGAAGCCGGATGTTTTCTTGCAAGATGGACAAAGGATAGGATCTTTACGCGCTGTGCTTGCACCAGGCCACACACCAGGTATGATGGCTTTCTATGATACAAGGGATGGAGCTCTGCTTGCGGGCGATGCTTTTCAGATTCGGGGAGGGGTTGCAGTGTCGGGGATGTTCAAGCCACTATTCCCATTCCCTGCAATGGCGACTTGGAATAAGGAAGCCGCATTGGCGAGTGCATGCAAGCTAATAGCATTGCAGCCTACCCTGCTTGCTGTTGGTCATGGGGGAATGATTGTGAACCCAGTTTCTGTCATGGATCAAGCGATTCAGGATGCAGAGCGGAAGTGGGGAGTTGTACCCATGAGCAGCAAAATCTTGGAATAGGAAAACGGTTACAAGCGTTCTGTCAATGAGATAGGGCGCTTTTTTGTGTCTAAAATGTGTTGTTTCTTGCAAATTCATTTTACTGGAAGTATAATAGCAAGAATGAATGACCAAAATTCACGATCAGTTCTGTAGTTCTGAAGCCTGTTCAAAATCGCCTCTTTGCGGAAAGGAGGAATTATGATGATTGTTGATCGAAGAACGAGAATAATAGAGGCAGCAACACAGTCATTTTCACTTTATGGTTATAAAGGCAGCACCATGGATCAGATTGCGAGACTTGCACATGTCGGAAAAGGTACGATTTATCGCTTTTTTCCGAATAAGGAAGAGCTGTTAGAAGCGATTATGAAAGGGTTCATTCAAGACATTTTGGAAATTGCAAAGTCGTCTATCCAGCAAGGTGCAACCTTCTTAGAGAATCTGCACCGTACGCTTCACAACGTATTGGAGTTTCGATCCAAGCATGATTTGATGGTCGTTCTCTCACACGAGATGAGGGAAATGGGTACCGAGATTGTAATGTCGAAAATAGGCAAGGTTGAAGATGCGCTCCAGCACTTTGTGAAGGAGCAAGTGGAGCTAGCTATTCATTCTGGAGAGTTAAAAAGCTGCGATGCTGAACTAACGGCTTTCCTATTTATAAGAACCTATGTGGCTTTAGCGGTAGATTGGCCGAAGCGGGCTCAGGCTTTTCATCAAGGCCAGATACCACAGTTGCTGGAATTTTATTTAATGAATGGGGCAGCACAAACAGAATTGCGAGAATCGGATAACGCAATACATATTATTTAGAAGAATGGTGGTGGCAGTGGGATGAAGAACATCTTACGCATTTATAAAACGGATCTTCGCAACATTATAACCAATCCTGCTGCAATTATTGTCATTTTAGCAGTAGTGATTCTGCCCTCCCTGTATGCATGGTTCAATATTCTCCCATCTTGGGATCCGTATGCCAATACGAAGGACGTAGCGGTTGCGGTTGCGAACTTGGATAAAGGTGCTAAGGTGGAAGGCAAGGATCTTGATGTCGGGAAAAAGGTCATGGATCAGTTAAAGGAAAATAACAAGTTAGGGTGGAAATTTGTCACGAAGGAAGAAGCTGTCAAAGGGGTCAACCATGGCGACTACTACGCGGCCATTGTTATTCCTGAGGATTTCTCAGAGAAGATTTCTTCCGTTATTTCGGATCACCCAGAAAAGGCGCAGCTCGATTACTACATTAATGAAAAGATTAACGCGATATCGCCAAAGGTTGCGGGTGCAGGAGCTTCAACGCTTGTATCGAATATCAGCAGCAACTTTGTCGAGACGGCAAATAAAGCAATCTTCGATATTTTCAATGATGTGGGCCTTAAGCTGGAGACGAATGAACCCGATATTAAGAAGCTGAGAGACAACATCTTCAAGCTGGAAGAGAAGCTTCCGGAAATCGAGAAGCTGATGAAGTCGGGCCAAGTGGATATTATAAAGGCAAAGGACTTTGTAAGTAAGGCAGAGTCCGCAATTCGTGTCATCAAACGCTTTGAAAATCGACCGGATTCGGTAATTGCAGATGCAGAGAATCTGATCGATGAGGGCAATGATACTTTCCATAAGGAAGTGCCGGTTGTCAAAGATAATTTGCGCAAGCTGCAGGGTGTCGTCAATGATACATCGAAGGTTGCAGAAAATATTATGAACTCGGACTTCGACCTTGGCAAAGTGGAAACAGAGCTGGCCAAGAAGAGTGCTGAAGTGGAGTCCGGGATGAATTCCTTGCAGCGTGTAATCACGACTGTGGAAGATATAGACCGCAATTTAAGAAATAACGGAATGTTCGATAATGTGCTAACCTCCCTGACTGATGCGAAGCGGGGCGCAGAGGATTTGAAGAATCGTCTGGATGAAGCACAAAGAACAGTTGAGTCTGTAAAATCGATTGCCGACGATAAGCTGAAGGATATTCGAAATAAGGCTATTGATGTAAATAACATTTTGGATAAGGCAAGAGCGAGCCTGAACTCGCAGGTTGCTCCAACCGTAACTAAAGCCTTTGATGAGGCAGAGCGGCTGGGCAAAATGTATCGAGAGCATCTTGGCCAGCTGCAAGAGAAGATTGATCGGGTCAATAAGCTTATTCAAGGCAGTGCAACAGATGCTTCATTATCCGATAAGCTGAATACAGCTATAGGGGATCTGACTAATCAGCTGAAGCTTACGCTAAGCTCCTTGGAGAAGTATAAGAATCAACTGGATAAGCTTGCCCAAGTGACTGGCGTAGACACTGGCCTGCTGATTGCCCAATTGAAGGGTATGGAGACGAAGCTGACTCTGCTGCAGGATCGACTAGGCAATGGCAAGCAGATTGGCGCTGAAGCTATAGCAAGAGCAAGTGAGGTCGTCGGTCAGCTCATTAATGATTACGATAACAGCATTAAACCACGATTCCATACGATTCGCGGAGACATGCAGGCATTGAATCGTGATGTTCTGAACATGATTGATAAAATGCAGGTCAGCACGCGCAATGTCATTAATTTGGCCGATAAAGTTATGAACCGCAATACAGCGGACAAAGTAATTGATCAAATCAATAACGCGAAGAAGCATATTGATAGCGGACAAAAAGTGGCGGATCAGCTCATTTCTGCTACCGAGAAAATGAAGCAGACGGTAGACGACGGTGCAATTACAGATATCGTCGATAACATGTATAAGCTGAAAGGGAAAATCGCAGACTTGTCGGATATGCTGATGCGTGCAAGTGAAGCAGCAGGCAAGGCGAATCAGCCGACGAAGGATGCGCTGCAAAAAATTTATGATTCTACGAAGGACACAAGCGCATCTATTGATAAAATCGTGAAGAAGATCGATTCGGATGTTGTCCCTGCCTTCGATAAAGGCGTCAAGGATTCCCGCAAAGGTCTGGATTTCATCAAGAACGTGAAAAAAGAAGTATATTCGATGATTCCAGAAATCGAAGCCCAATTAGCCGATGTGAAGGGCAAAATTAATACTGGGGAAGATGGCCTGAATGAATTCAGTGACAAATACCCGGAACTCAAAAAGAAAGTAAAGGATATCGCTGCTAAAATCCGTGAATTCGAAGCAAAAGGCGACCTGGATCAAATCATTGATTTGCTTCGCAAAGATGCTGCAAAGGAAAGCCAGTTCTTTGCAGAGCCGGTACTGCTCAATCAACATGAATTGTTCCCAGTTCCGAACTATGGATCAGCGATGTCACCGTTCTTTACGACATTGGCATTATGGGTTGGCGGCTTGCTGCTTATCTCCATGCTGATTGTGGATATCGAGAACAAGCAAGATTATAAGAGCTACCAAGTGTACTTCGGACGTTGGATGACCTTTGTAACGATCGGGATATGTCAGAGCATGATCGTGACATTGGGCGACATGTTCCTGCTCAAAACGTATGTCGTGCATAAGTTCTGGTTCTTTGCATTCGGGATTTTCATCAGTATCATATTCGTCAGCATCGTCTATACGTTGGTATCGGTATTCGGAAATGTAGGGAAGGCGCTATCCATTGTATTGCTCGTGTTCCAATTGGCAGCCTCGGGCGGTACATTCCCGATTCAAATGACGCCGAAGTTCTTCCAGAAGCTGAATCCGTTCCTGCCATTCACACATGCAATCGGCATTATGCGAGAAGCCGTGGGGGGAATTCTGTGGGATGTCGTAACGAAGCATGTACTCATCCTGTTGATTTATATCGGAATTGCCTTTGTACTTGGTGTAGGCTTGAAGAAGACGATTAATAAGTCTAGTGATAAGTTCTTGAAGAAGGCGAAGCAAAGTAAGCTTCTGTAAGCAGTTAGGCTGAGATTGTGTAAGATAGGGTAACAGAGTCATGCAATTATATATAGCCATATAAGCAAAAAAGCTGCCTGAGCAATCAGGCAGTTTTTTTGGATTTCGTATGGTTCTTGAGTTTGTGCTGGACGATCTAGACTTATGTAGCAATTCCCTCGGTTTGCAGATCCTTCTGAATACGCTTCTCGCGGAACATAGTGAAGTAGCAAATGGATGAGGTTACATAGAGAACTCCTGTAATACTAAAGGTCATCGCATAGCCCCAATAATAGCCGTGAGTCGTTACCAAATAGGATTGCACTGTGCCCATACTTGCCCATCCAAGCATAAAGGCAGTCTGTGTTAATGAATTTGCAATTCCGCGGCGGGAGTCTGAAATTCGGTCAACCATAACGGCGGATTGAATTGGGTTGGCTGCATTCATAAGCGCTTGCCGGAACAGGAAGCTGACGATGGCAATGGAAAGCGCGTTGGTGAATCCGGTCAACAGCAGGAATGGCAGGGATAGCATTTGGAACACGACGATCGCTGGCACCTGTCCGATTCGCTTCACCAGCGTTGGGCCAATAAGCATAGAAATAATCGTCATGACCTGCCCTAACGAGATTAACAAACCGACCATAGTGATGGAAGTGTCGAATCGATTCGTAAAATATAGGTTCAAGTAGGGAACGACTAGCCCAGAGCCTAAGCCTACAAGCAGCTGACAGAAGGTAAGGCGGCGAATGTCGCGCCATTCTGCTGCCGGATTAGGATGTTGAAGATCTTCTTCCTTGCGTTTTGAAGCTGCTGTCCGTGATGGAGCTGCTGGTTCCGTCTCTGCCTGTAAAGCACCTCGCTTGCGCGCTTCCTTCACGGCAAGCAGCGGCAGGAAGGAGATTAATGTGGCGATTCCGCCCAGCATCAATACGGTTTGTAGGCTCGCAACCCGTGTCCAGCCTGTAGATTGCAGTACATCCGCCAAGGCGCTTCCTCCCATGCTGCCAAATACCTGCGCAGCCAAGCCTAAAGCAAAGTGATAACTGAAGAGCTGCAAACGCTGCTCCTTACGGGCATTTTCCGCAAGGAACGGAACAGCAATAACTTGAAAGGCCGACGCAACTAGCCCTGAAAAAACCGCCAATACGTGCAGGTTCGTAGATGACTCAACATAGGAGCGTCCAATGAATCCGATCCCTGTTAGCAGCGCGCCAAGGATGAGAATCTTCTTCCGGCTCGTGCGATCCCCCAGAAAGCCAATCGGGACAAACATCAAAGCCGTAGCAAGAGATTGCAGGCTGATGAGCGTCCCGTTCATGTCATCATTATATCCGAGTGATTGAATATACAAGTTGTAGAGTACCATGAACATACCGCTGCCCACTTGAAAGCACAAGTTGGCGATAAAAAACAGCTTAATATTCCGATCCCATTGCTTCACGTCTGTCCATACTTGTTGAATTAAGCGCATGTTCGTTCCTCCGATTGTCCATGTTAGCATCTTCCATTGTATCAATGGTTCCGCGAACAAGGAAGGGGTCGAATTGTTCGATTTGGGTTCCAGAGCTCGATGCTCTAAGCTTTAAGTTCTAAGCCAGCAGATGTACTATCGAGCGCTAATGGATAGGATAGAATTCATGATCGCCCTAGATTATACGTACTGTATGGAACATGCGTGTCTGAATGTAAGGCTAGTGAATCAGTTTGCTCTCCTTCGCCTTTCGCACGAACTTGGCGCTTGACCGGTTGAGCGGTGTCTTTAGCAGAAGGCCCATGACGAGTGTAATCGCAACATAGATACACATCATCATCAAGTCGCGCCACACTACATCCCATAGGATACCGCCGACCGCCTCACGCATCATGCTGATGCCATAGGTGAATGGCAAATAAGGATGAATTGCCTGGAAAAAAGGCGGTGTTACTTGGATTGGGAAGGTACCTCCTGAGCCTGCCAGCTGGAGAACAAGCAGCACGATGGCCAACGCTTTGCCTACGTTGCCGAAGACAGATACGAGCGTATATACTATTAGCATGAATACGACGCTTAGCATCATGCCGAAGAGAACGAACCAGAATGGATTGAGCACGTATGCCTTCAACAGATAGCAATCGCCTAGTGTTACAAGCAAGGACTGCAGCAGCGCGATTGTAACGAAGGTGAGATAGCGACCGAAATACACTTGATGATCCTTATATTTTACGCCTTCCTCATGCACCTCCACCGTCAGAAGCGACACCAGGAGCAGGGCACCGACCCATAATGATAACGTAGAGAAGAATGGTGACATGGCCGATCCGTAGTTCGGGATCGGAAACAGCTTATGTTCTTTCAACACGACGGGCTCAGCGAAAAACTCGCTCTCTTTCTCAAAATTGTTTCTCAGCAAATCAATAATTTCATTGATATCGCCACGTGCCTCTAATGAGCGAATTCGATTCGCGATATCCGTCAGCTTGGATTGCGCTTCCGGCAGGCTGTGCTGTATCTTTGCAATTTCCTCACTACCGACCGAAATCAGCTTAGCGGCATCGTTCAGAATTTTCTTTACGTCAGGCATATGATTCAGTGCATCCTGCAATACAGTCTGAACATTGTTGACGGTACGCTTTGCTGTCTGAATGCCTTGGACAATATTCGGCTTAATCTCATCATCGTACCGATTTAATATGCTGCCCGTAATATCAGCAGTCTCTTTCGCAATCCGATTCAATTGATTAATCAGGTCTGCCGACACTTTCTCACCACGATCTACTGCGCCGGAGATTTGACGCACAGTGGATAATTGTCGCTCCAGCTTATCTCGTATGGATTTCAAGCGTCCTATAGTGCTGCCAAAGCGATCTCCAGGGACAACCCCATTAAGTCGACTGAACCAGCTGCTAAGACCATCTACAAGTGTAAGAGCAGTATTCAGCCGACCCTCGGCACGATTCAAAGCCTCCTTCACAAGAGAGGGATCGCTGCTTGCATCTTGCAGTAGGGAGGTCAAATCTTGAATGGCCAATGCCGTCTGTTGAATGGAGTTAAGATCCTGCTTAATAAAGGGAGATATCGTATCAATCCCTTGCTCGCTATAATTGAGCAGATCACCAACGCTGCGAGAGAAGCGGGCTCCTTCCTCGGCCACCTGAGAAACGAGCGGGAGATTACGCTGTGCTGAGGCTACAATGTCATTGGCCTTCGCCGTATCGCGCAGTGCCACATCGACGATATGTGTGAGCTCTGGGAACCCTTTTTCCAGCTTAAAGACGAGGTTTTTTACCTTTTCGATGGTCGGGAGCTCATTTTTCAGTTCCACCCCTACATCGTTAAATATTTTAAAGATGGTGCGATTGGCTTCACGAACGAAGTTGGAGCTGACCTGCTCGATGATGCCGGACGCGCCTTTGGCTGTAATTTTCGGTGAAATTGCATTGATCTTCTCATTCACGTAATAGACGATTTCCGCCTTCTGCGGATCATTGGACAATACGGTACCGATCCGTGCGGAAAAATCGGCGGGGATAATAATGGCTGCGTATACCTGTCCGCGTTCGGCGCGGCGCAGTGCTTCTTTCTCGTCCATGAATGTCCAGCCGATCGCTTCATTGGTCTTGAGCGATTCGATGATTTGCTTGCCGATATTGATTGGCTTGTCCATCAGGGTATCGCCCTTATCATTGTTGGCGACAGCAATGGCTACCCCCTTGGTGTTGCTGTAGGGATCCCATGATGCCAGAATGTTGAACCATGCATATAGGGAAGGAAGGGCAATAAGGCCCGTAATCACAATAGCGGCCGCCCAATTGCTTGTAATGCGTTTCAGGTCAGTCAGGTATAGGTTGAAGATGGATTTCATAGCAGTTGCTCTCCCGTTCATTTCAAGAATTGACAACATTGCTATCATTGTGCCTATTTTAGGCGAGAAACATGCGATAAAGGAGGTGATGCCTTAAAGCTGGAGGATACAGTGTACGGATTGTGTGGTGATGGGTCAATGCCAAAGCAAGCAAGGGGAATGTGAACAATTTTTAGGAAAGCGCTTGCATAAATAGTAGGGACGAATCATCCGACTCATGTCAGCTAATTTAGAGAGGGAGGTATTGTAACGGATGAAAAAAGTCTGATGCGTACGGGCAGCTCTGCTCATTAAGCAGTACATTTTATGAAGAGAGGGAAAGGAGGTCGGGTGTACGACTGACTATTAAGATTTGGATAAGATTGGTTAGATCATGACCAGACGCCAACGGTTTATGTTAACGTTGATTACCAAGTAAAGCAGCAAAGGAGGGACATTGATGTTGCGGGTCATGCTCGCGGATCAAGATGTTGTTGAACGCAAGCTAGCCATGCAGATGTGGAAGAGGGAGGATGCACATGCCGCGGGATATACAACTCTTCAATATTTTAATCGCGTATTTAAGCAGATCGTGAAGATGACGCTTCTTGAGTATCGGAAGCATTTTGGCATCTAGCAATTTTTGAATATTTCGTAAGGAGTAGAATCGGCGAAGAAATGAGAAATGCGTTTCATTACTTTGCAGGGACAGCCGACTATAAAAGATGATGTTATAGAGACATGTTATAGAGAGGGCAAGGCCTCTCGTACATTTCACGGTAGGAGGAACACATTACGGATGAAACAAATTCGACAACGATTGGCGGTCGTTCTATCTCTGTGTATGATCTGGTCCATGATTGCATTCACAGGTACCAGTATGGCAATGGCGTCTAGTGCAGGGCAGGGAAGCTTCGGAAAAGTTGTGGATGAGCGAAAGATGGAGCTTGCACCTGGGGTAAATTATACCTGGAACAGTATGGAGCTGCCACAAGGGCAAGAGAAGGTTCATTATGTAGAGTTCGATCCGAAGAATCCTTCCTTGGATTTGCAGCCTGGCATGACGGACGGGAAAGTGTACGGCATGACAGGTGTTACGAAGATGGCCGATCATGCAGACAAGGCGGGAAATCGGGTTATTGCAGCCATCAACGGCGACTTCTATGATATGACGACAGGCGTGCCTCTTGGCTTATTTATGGGTGATAGTGAGATATTGGTGAGTCCGCCGCCTAAGTGGGATTGGTATGCATATGGATTGAAAAAGGATGGAACCTCGATATACGGACTGAGTCCAGAGTTGAAGCGAACGCTTCACATTAGCGGCAAGGATTATGAAATATCGGAAATTAATCGGATGCGTGAAAATGCCGACAAGCTGTCCTTATTCACATCCGTATTTCATACTTCAACCAAAACTAATGATCTCGGCGACGAAGTTATTCTTGATGTGCTGTCGGGAGAAGTAAAGAGCGGCAGCACCTTAAAGCTCAAGGTTGCGGAGATACGCAAGGACAAAGGGGACGCACCGCTTGCCTCGGGCAAGGTCGTGCTGTCTGCTTCGGGAACAGAGAACCGTAAAATCCTCGAACAGCTGAAGGTAGGAGATGAAATCTCCGCAAGCTTTGAGCTGGAGGATGAGTGGAAGGACGTTAAAATGGCAGTCGGCGGCGTGTTTATGCTGGTCAAGGATGGCGTGCCGCAAGAGAATCCTGATAAGGCACTCTACCCACGAGTGGCAATCGGAACAAAAGCTGACGGCTCCATTATCATGATGGTGATCGACGGCCGAGCGCCAGGATTTAGTGAAGGGGTATCCTACGATGATTTCGGTAAGGTAATGAAGGACATGGGTGTCGTCAATGCGCTGTGTCTTGATGGTGGCGGCTCGTCCACGTTCGTAGCGAAGCTGCCGGGGGAGCTGACTCGCAAGGTCCTGAACCGTCCATCTGACGGCAGTGAACGCAAGACGGCAAACGGATTGCTGCTCGTAAATAAGGCACCGGAGCAAGGAGCTGCCTCGAAGCTGGTCGTACAGCCGAATATGGAGCGAGTGCTCGTTGGCTCTACATTCAAATTCGCAGCAGCCGGAGTAGATGTAAATGGACATCCAGCTCCATATACAGATGTATTGCAATGGGCTGTTGATCCTTCGCTTGGAACGATAGCAGGGGATGGCAAGTTCACGGCTGGATCTGCTGCAGGGAGCGCAAATGTTGCAGTGACTGCAGGTGGCGTGCAGGGGCAAGGCCAAGTCGAGGTGGTAAAGGATTTGACAGACCTCATATTGCCTGACAAGGTAAAGGCTTTTTCTACCGGCGAACAAGTGAATATGCAGGTAACGGCTATTCGAGATGGGCGAGTCGTTGTTGCCGATAATCGCCAGTTTGAGTGGAGGGTCGAGGGCCCAATCGGTTCTATTGATGCTAACGGTGTATTTACCGCAACGTCGGAATCGGATAAGAACGGTAAAATTATCGTCAAGTACGGTAATATTGAGGCATCAATGGATGTAAATATAGGGCTGAAACCTGTTGTATTGGAAGATTTCGAGGGTGGTCTGGATCGTTACTATGAGGAAAGTGGTGCAAGGTACAAGAGTGTAAAGCTCAGCGAGACGGCGGATGAAGAATTTGTACGATTCGGCAGTAAGGCTGCAAAGCTGGAATATGACTTTACCGATACAGTAGGGATATCAGGCGCATACATCAATACGAAAGGCAAGGATAAGTATATTGATATTCCTGGCTATCCGGAAAAAATAAGCGCGTGGGTGTATGGCGACGGTAAAAAGCACTGGCTGCGCGGTCAGCTACGAGACGGCAATGGGGCTGCAGTAGATATTGATTATACGGATGAGAAGACGGGCCTTGAGTTCACAGGCTGGAAGTATATCGAGGCAGCGGTTCCTAAGGGAAGACCTCTTCCGCTTCAAATTTCCATGCCGATTCGATATATGGAAACGAAAAATACAAACAAGAACGATGGGACTCTTTATATCGATCAAATCCGAGCGCTATATGGCCCGAATACGGATGACATGGAGCCGCCAGTGCTGAAGGATTTCTCTCCGGTTGATGGCAGTACAATTCATACTTCGACTCCGAAAATCCATGTGTACGGGGAAGCTTTCGGATATGATCCAATCAAGCATCCAGCAACGACGCTGATTGATCCCGATAAGGTGCGCATGTATGTGGATGGACAACTGGTTCAGCATGGATTTTATCCACCGAAGGGTGAAATTCACTATACACCGAGTGTGCCTTTGGCAGACGGGGTTCATGTCGTGAAGGTCAAAATTCGTGATATGAACGGGAATCGGGCAGAAAAAGAATGGATGTTTACCGTTGATACCGTGTCATCGAAGCTCGTATATACGGGAGCAAACAATGCTTATGCAGGCAATGTTTACAAGGTGGAGGTTAAAGGATTCAAGCCTTCCAATATTAAACGTGCTGACATTGGATTTATCGTTGATCCCAATTTGATAGAGAAGATAGAAGTAGTTGCAGGCGGTAAACTTGGCCCCGCTAATATCGAGGAAAGTATTACCTCGGATGGGAAAGTGAATCTAAAGTTTTCTGATGTGCATCAGTTGAACTTGAGGGATGACGAAGTGCTCGCGAGAATTGAATATCACCTAAAGTCGGATGTGTCGGGTGCGTTCAAGGTCGATTTTACATCAGGAAGCATTGGATTGGCAGATAAAGGAAACGCAGACTTTAGCTTCTTCGGCCTTCCTCTTCACGCGGCCATTCAGTATCATCTGCGCTTGAATTGGAACACGGACGGCATAACCGAGGGGCAGGATACTGTGCTTGGGGTTGTTGATGAGACTGGCGCTCCTGTGCAAGGCGCGCGTATCGTGACACGTGAGGGAACAGAGTTGGGTGTAACGGGCGCAGACGGCAAGCTTACCACGAATAAGCTGACGGGGACAGTGCGGGAATACGAGCTGCAAGCGAACGAGGGAACACGATTCAGTCCAGTAGTGAAGTTCAAGGTATCCCCGGTGGCGGGCAGCGAATTGCCTTACAACGTAAGTGTGACAATGGGAGCTGATCCGGCAACTTCTCGCGGCTTTACGTGGCATTCCAATATTAACGTGGATGTTTCAGTGGTAGAGATCGCGAAAAAGAAAGACTTCGTCGATTTTAACTATTCAAATGTCATTCGGGTGAATGGTTCGAGCAATATGCTCCATACGTGGGATATCGGTACGGTTCGTGTGCATAAGGCAGTTGTTCAAGGGCTTGAGCCTGGAACGGAATATGTGTATCGTGTTGGCAACGGCAGCGACAAGGTGAGTGAGCAGGGCACGTTCAAGACGGCTGAGCTGGACGGTACACGTACGAAATTCCTCTTCTTTGGCGACTCGCAATCCGCGGATGAAGCGGGATTCGAGCTGTGGGGCAATATTGTACGGAAGGCAGTGGCTGATCAGCCGGATTATGACTTCATTCTACAGGCCGGGGATATGGTCGAGGATGGGTTTAAGGAAAATGAATGGAATATGTGGTTCAAGGCAGTACAGGATACATTCTTGAAGACAACAGTTGTGTCGGTAGTCGGTAACCATGAGGTGACGGGAACACGGAAAAATGATGATTTCCTTGCTCATTTCAACAATCCACAGAACGGGATAGACAGCTTGAAGGGCAGCAATTATTCATTTAATTATCATAATGCTCATATTGCCGTGCTGAATAGTGAGTACGACCTCGAAGAGCAAAAGGAATGGTTGCGACGAGATTTGGCCGCAACGGATAAAACGTGGAAGATCGTTACGTTCCATCGTGGTCCATATGGAAGCAAGAATAATGAGAAGCATATTCGCAATGCTTGGACATCCACATTTGATGAACTTAATGTGGATGCGGCATTAAATGGCCATGACCATGTGTACTTAAGAACGTACCCATTGCGCGGCGGCAAGCCAGTTGGCGAGGGAGAAGGGACAACTTATATTGTAGCGGGCTCCTCAGGGCCGAAGTTCTATGAGGTTGTTGCACAAGACTGGCAGTACAAAATAGACGGAACGAAGGCGCAAATCTATGTAGCCGTTGAGATTATTGGCAGCGAGATGAAGTTCCTCGTGAAGAACATTAATGATGTTGTCATTGATGAGTTCTCGATTCGCAAGCCACAGCAGCAGCCTGTATCGGTCGAGCTTGATCAGACGGACGTAAGTTTGGCTGTAAAAGAAAGTGTAAAGTTGAATGCGAAGATGCTTCTTATCGGTGCTGATCAGACCGTAAAATGGTCAGTTCGTGATGCTTCAGTAGACGGAGCTGTGACGGTAACGTCTGATGGTATCGTGACAGGACACAAGCAGGGGACAGCGGTTGTACGTGCTACGAGTGTAGTGGAGTCCGTGTACGGGGAAAGTTTCATTACAGTCAATGGCCTGCTGGATACGACGATT
Source organism: Paenibacillus sp. B1-35 (assembly GCF_050474385.1). Classification (NCBI taxonomy): domain Bacteria; kingdom Bacillati; phylum Bacillota; class Bacilli; order Caryophanales; family Paenibacillaceae; genus Paenibacillus; species Paenibacillus sp. B1-35. The sequence continues at coordinate 497,504 of NZ_JBCHVJ010000005.1, read as the reverse complement.
GACGAGGTCCAACTTGATCGCAACGAAGGAACATTAAAGGTTGGCGATACGCTGCAACTGAATGCAACAGTAGTGCCGGACAATGCAAGCAATAAAACGGTTGTATGGTCGGTGTATGGTTCTTCTTCAGAAGGAGTTGCAAGTGTAACGCTGAATGGGCTTGTGAAGGCGCTGAAGCTGGGTACAGCCTTGATTCGGGCTATGAGTGCGGCAGATGCAGCGAAGTATGCAGACTTCCAGCTCAAGGTGGAGTCACAAGACAAGGCGAATATTCCAAATCCGCCAACGGACAATACCAGTTCGAACGGTCACAAGGAAGAGAACAAGCGTCCAGAGCCGCCGAAGCTTGATCCGGGAGCAGCGAAGCTGGATAACGGAAGGATTGTTGTCCATGCGAAGCGGGATGCTGGCAGTAAAACAGAGTAGCTTTGCGTCAAATACACAGATAACACGTGCCGACTTCGTTGTCCTGCTGACAAGAACGTTAAAGCTGCAATCTGCACAGACGATGAGCGGCTTCGAGGATGTTCCTGCAAATGCCTATTATGCAGGTGCCGTTACGGCTGCGAAGGAGCAGGGACTTATCTTGGGAAGAGACGCGCGGACATTTGGCCCGAACGATACAATTACGCGGCAGGAAATGTTCACATTTACGGCACGAGCGCTTGCGAAGCTCAGCAAATTGAACGTGGCAAGCGGTACGGAAGCACTTCGAGTGTTCACGGATTACAATGATATTCAGGTTCTATGGATAGCTTGGCGAGTCCGCTTCGTGAGGGCCTCATCCAAGGAAGCGGGAAGAAGCTGACTCCACAGGGACATGCAACGAGAGCAGAAGCTGCTGTCTTCCTGGAGCGGATTCTGAAGCGAGTTCATGAGTAACAACGAACTCCATATGAAGGCACAAATAAAGGGGCCGGTTATCCAGCCCCTTTTGCATGTCAAGTTTTTAACAATCATAATCGCTATTAGTTTAGAGCTGCCCTGACAAGAACACGATGAGGCAGAATGCCGACATTATGGACGAGTAGTAGACGGAATATTGTGTTCTCTTCTTGTTGTTGTCGAGCAGGTTGAACAGAAATAGAAAGCTGAGTACCGGAATTAGCAAGTAAGCCATGTACAGAATGATCGTCGCCATTCTTTACACCTCCAAGGTTGTAGTTGTTGGTTAAAAAGCCGATGTAAATATTTGCATAGATGTATTCTATCACGCTTTTACGCGTTTGGGTACAAAAGTTTTTTGTTTTATTTTGAAAATTTGTGATATCAGGCGGCTGATTGCCAACATGGACGAAGGAGATAAATGTCGGGTACACTAACTATATATATGCTGGATCATAGGGAGGGCATGGATTGTTCTCTCTTTTTATATGGTGATTAAGATCAGGAAACGGGGTTAACAGCAACAATGAACATTCAATTGGTATGCGTAGGGAAACTGAAGGAGAAATACTTGGTGCAGGGCATTGCGGAGTACAGCAAGCGGCTGGCTCCATATGTGAAATTCCAGGTGTCAGAGGTACCGGATGAGCAGGCACCCGAGAAAATGAGCGATGCTGAGCTGGAGCAGGTTAAGGATCGTGAGGGAGAGCGTATTCTTGGCCACATTAAGCAGGATGCCCATGTCGTGGCTCTCGCGATAGATGGGCAGCTTTGGTCTAGTGAGGACTTGGCCTCGCAGCTCGATCGGTTGGCGACGTACGGGACAAGCAATGTTGCCTTTGTCATAGGCGGTTCTAACGGGCTATCTGATGCGGTTCTTCGCCGAGCGAATTCGAAGCTGTCCTTCGGCCGCATGACACTGCCGCACCAGTTGATGCGCTTGGTACTCGTGGAGCAGATCTACCGTGCAGTGAAGATAAATCGAGGTGAACCGTACCATAAGTGACGGTGAAAAATAATGTTGTGGAGAAGGTACGAATATGTTTGCGGGCATTATCTCTATTTCAAGCACGCGTCCGAAAGCCGTAATGAAATGCTGCTGACTGACTGTACCCCAACTCATAGGCGATATCCGCCCAAGAAATTTATCCATTTCTATGTAAAAAGACAAAGAGCAGCCCATTAGCCAGCTCTTTGTCCTTAACTTTATTTTCGTTCATTTTCAACGTTCCCCATCAAGAACTCTTTGTTGTATAGTAGAACTCCCCTAAGAGATTCCCTATTTCATAACTTCCTGGTGCAAGTTCTTTTTCAACAAAAGCATTGATCCCCGACTTGTCGATCTCATACATCACTTCAATTTCTTTAGAAAATAATAGCTTTTCTTGCGAAAGCAAGTTCGAAAGCGATGGTTGTTGCCTTGGCTTAATTTCTCCCGTATTCAACACTTGCTGAAGGCCCTCAACGTAAGACTCCAACGGACGACTACCTACGATTTTGACTCCTTTATTCTCTTCATTGATCATGACGATCGTTGGGAAACCTCGAACGCCAAGGCTTCTAGCGAGTCTAAAATCCTCATTCAATAAGGATTGGCCGGATCGATGTTCAGCATCTTGAACGATCGCTTCTCCATCCAGTCCAAGCTGATTTACGATGTCAATCATGACGGATTCCTCCGCGATATTTCGATTAAATGCGAATAAAGCTTCTCGTGATCGTCTTAAGTAATCATAGGCTACTGCATTGCCATGATGTTGCTGAATCACTTTAAATACACGAGAGGGTGGGTAAGAGGATTGAACGGGATCGCTTAGCATCAGCGAACCGTCAATTGGCATCCGCGAGTATTCCCCAACCTCTCGCCAATGGTCGAAGACATGAGCAGGTCCAGATATACCGTTACGGGGATCGACCGGCTCATCCCCCCATTTTTCGAGCAGCCCGCCCATTACCGTTTGGAAGTTAAAAACATGTCCATACTGCGTTTTAAATCGTCTTAGGACAGGGTCAAGCGCCCAGCAGTGTGAGCAGATTGGATCCGTCACATAATAAACTGTAATGGATTTGTGGGGTGGATTGAAATCAATCATTTCCACTTCTTCTTCCCCAGCTACGCCGCAGACACCGGTCTCAAGATCACAAATCATATGATTATCGCTGACTATTCGTTTATCGTCATTTGCCATGATGGTTGCCTCCTTGAAGTTTCCGAAAGATCACTTTGCTTTTACAATCCCATTTTAGCCATAATAAATGTACCGGAACACCAATAGATCATGTGATTTGTCGTTTATACAACACATGGGCACATCTGTTTAAAATGTTGGAGGGACAGGAATGACGAAATCCAAGACAGACCCCCGAATTTTACGAACGCGTAAGTTAATCATGGAGTCTTTTATTGAACTTTCAGGTAAAAAAGAATTCAAGGATATTACCGTGAAGGATATTACGACAGAGGCGATGATTAATCGGGCAACGTTCTACTATCACTTTGAAGACATATATGATTTGCTCGACAAGGTTTTATCCGAAGTGCTTTTGATTAATTTGAATGCGATAGACTTTGGGAATAGCGTGCTGAATGAAGCAACGATTATTGATATTTTCGTAGCTATAACAGATTTCCAGAGCGCGCTATCCAATCGGTGTCATCGAGGATACGATGAGACCATTGCTCGTATTATTCGAGAGCAGCTCGAGATTATCTTCTATAAAATGCTGCGAAAACAACTGACGATGGCGGCGGATGAATCGCTAAAAATCACAGCGCTCCTTTTAAGTTGGGGGTTATATGGTGCTTCTGTGGAGTGGAGGAGAAAGGGGAAGGAATTATCGCCGGAAGCATTTATTCACCCCGCTATTCCCTTTCTGATGTCGGGCATTGAACAGGGGTGAGGGTTAAAGCTGACTCTGCCGAGTATTAAGAGATGGAAAGCAGAGCTAAATTGGCAAAGCAGTTATGCAATAAACTAACTACAAGATTCAGGAATGAAATCAAAATCCATAAAAAATGTCTGGGTGGGCGTCCTCCAGCGTTTCAAGAGAAATGGCTTCATTCTATTTATCCGCTAGAAAGGCTGTTGGCTATGAAATTTACCACAAGTGTTGGTAAATTTCATCGGTAAAATATACTGGACATCTAAGAGGATATATCACGGGGGGAAAGTATGTTAGACCAATTATTAAGTCCATTTACTTCAATCTTATCGAGGCTAAAATATGGGCGAAAGTTTATCCTTATCAGGAGGTCGCCTCTTTCAAATCGTGTTGTGTGGTGCAATAGATTTTACTGAAAAGGCGTCCTTTTTGATGTGATATTTTTGTATTTTATTGGATAATCAACAGGCGTGACAATATTTATTGTTCAGTTACATGCAGTTCTGCTGCTCAAAATTAAGTTCAATTAATGATAATTTTGTATATGAGTAGAATGAATGGAAAATATAGCAATATTAATAGGTGACGATTATGTTGAAATTGCTGATTTGGTTGCTATACATTTAGAAGGGTATCGTGTCATTAAGGTATCGGATGGGCAAGAAAATATTAATGTTATCCAGACTTAACACATTGATTTACTTATTTTGAATATTGCGATGCCGAAAATGGATGGATATAAGGTTGCACATTGCATTCGCGAAAAACATAATATGCCCATTATTTTTTGAGCGCGAAAATGTCTGATTTTGATAAAGTGCAGGGACTCGTGATTGGAGCAAACGATTATATGACGAAACCATTCAAACAGAACTCAAACTTGGAATTTGGAGGATTAACGATTTCTCCTGAACAACGTACAGTTACTATATATGGTAAGAATATTGAGTCAACACCGAAAGAGTTTGAAATTTTATAGTTATTAACCAGTTATCCAAATAAAGTTTATAGTGCAGAAGACATTTTTTAGAAGGTATGGAGGTAGATTATAAACTCAATGGTTAAAATACTACGAGGCTTTCGTTCAAAAATGATATTATTGTTATGTTTAAGCATGTTGTTGTCTAGCGCCATAACATACCTACTCTTTAAAGTACTCCAATTGTATTATTATACAAATGTTAGTTATGGAGATACACTAGCTTATTTTCGCAAAATCATACAAAATATTGGAGACCTTAACGTCTTTTTACTGTTATTTATCCTGCTTTCGATATTGTTTTTCTTTTTACTTACAAAACCCTATTCTGCCTATTTCAATGAGATTTCAAAAGGAATTCATTATCTCGCTCAGGGTGACTTTAAGCATCGAGTTCAAATATTGTCAAATGATGAATTTAGTGATATTGCACAAGGCATTAATCAGGCAAGTGAAAAATTGGAAAAGGCTATAGAAAGGGGTGACTTTTCGGAAAATAGTAAAGAGCAGTTAGTAGTGAATTTGGCTCATGATTTGCGCACACCTCTTACCTCTGTTTTAGGTTATTTAGATTTAATCCTTAAGGATGATAGCTTGACTGAAAATCAGATCAGGCATTTTTTAACGATTGCCTTTACTAAATCTCAACGCCTAGAACGGTTGATTGATGAATTATTCGAAATAACTAGGATGAATTATGGCATGTTACCAATTGAAAAGAAACAAATCGATTTAAGCGAGCTACTTATTCAATTAAAAGAAGAGTTGTATCCTGTCTTAGAGAAAAACGATTTGATAGCAAGAACGAATATTACTTCCCCTTTATCTATTATGGGTGATGGAGAGTTGTTGGCGCGTGTGTTTGAAAATCTTCTAATTAATGCAAACCGTTATGGATATGATGGGCAGTATGTAGATATCAACGGCTCTATTGATTCAAAGGAAGTAGTTATTCAAGTTATCAATTATGGGGACGCCATTCCTCCAGATGAACTGCCTCATATTTTCGATATGCTTTTTACTGGTGACAAAGCACGAACTCATCAAGAAAATAGCACAGGTCTCGGTTTATTCATTGCGAAGAATATAGTAGAGCAACACAATGGGACAATAACTGCCGAAAGTGATTTAATACGCACTATATTTGAAGTCCGATTACCAATGGAGGATTCCCAAAGAGATTAAGTGTAAAATCCAAATGAAAAATTTAAGGAAAATTTAAAATTTACCCCACTTTTTATTTTAAAAGTTTTTCCTATCCTATAAACAAGTTACATCAAGGAGGAGACTAAAAATGAAAAAGTGGGGTTTTTTATTGGTTTTTGCATTATTTCTAGTTTTTATTTTTAATATATTACCGATATCCAAAGATAAAGTAGATATTCAAAAATATGAACAAAATGATAATACAGCTACTGAAAATATCCAAAAGATTGAGCTTACGGAAGAACAAATCTATCATGGGAATCTACTCTTGGTCAACAATGAACATCCTGTTCGCCAAAAGAGTATAAAATCAGATGTCATAAATTTATTTACGCACGAAGAATTGACAAAGGGGTATGGGTTACTTGATAACGAAATTAAATTGTCAGAAGAAATAGCTAAAAAATTTTCCAAGATGATAGCTGATGCCAAAAAAGATGGGGTTTGGCACTTTTTAATTAGCAGTGGTTTTCGAGACTTAGATGAGCAAAGCAGACTTTACGAAGAAATGGGTTCTGATTTTGCTTTGCCAGCAGGTCATAGCGAACACAATTTGGGGTTATCGCTTGATGTGGGATCTACTCAAATGAAGATGGATAAAGCACCTGAAGGAAGGTGGATAGAAAAAAATTCTTGGGAATACGGATTTATATTACGCTATCCCTTGGATAAAACGGTTGTTACAGGAATTCATTATGAACCTTGGCATATTCGTTATGTCGGCTTGCCTCACAGTGTGATTATGCAGGAAATGAATTTAGCTTTGGAAGAATATTTGGATTATTTAAAAGAAGAAAAGAGCATTTCTGTTAGTGTTGATGGGACAAAATATACAATTTCATATTACCCCATTTCTCAAAATGAGACAATTGAAGTTGAAGTACCAGCGAATGAACATCATGAAATATCCGGTAATAATATAGATGGAGTGATTGTGACCTCATTTTCTTGAATTAGGTTCTAAAATGATAAAGTCATTGGTTTAAATGTAAAGTTAGGAGACGTATTCTAATATGCTTGCAGCTACAGTTTTGTATACTTATTTTTGTACTATTATTTTTTGTATTGTGTTTCAAACTGGATTTTTATTAAAGGCGCAAAAAAAATTATCTATTAAGCATTTTCTATGGGTGTATGTTTTTCTTTTCTACCTTGCGCTAGTGTATATGGTGACGGGGGTAGGAAATATATGGGTGATAGGAAAATATGAAACATTAATTCGTATAAGTGAAATCAACTTACTCCCCTTTGCTTCTGAAGGTATTACTACATATATTTTGAACATTATTTTATTTATGCCGTTAGGATTTTTATTGCCAACTATTTGGCCGCAGTTTAGAACAATCAAAAATGTTGCATATACTGGATTATTTTTCTCATTGGCTATTGAGCTAAGTCAATTGCTAAATCATAGGATTACAGATATTGATGATTTACTTATGAACACCCTAGGCGCGATTATTGGGTATTTAATATATAGAGCTTTATTTAAAATGATATATAAAAGAGGTGAAATAAAACCTGATATTTCCTCTTTAGTCGTAAAATACGAGGCTGTTTTTTATTTAGTTTGTTCATTTACAGGTATGATACTACTTCATTATCCAATTTTATTTCGAAAAATTTTCTAAATGCACGCCTATCGATTATCCAATAAAATACAAAAATACATTTGGCCGAACTGGTAGGCTACCATGAGACCGTGCGTAAGTTTACGGTCTACACCTTGCTGCAATTCTGGGCACAAGCGGCTTTCGAACAGTGGGATGGTTACCGAGATGGCGCTGACCGTGCAGTTACCTGCGGATTGTATTGTACAATGATGTTTGATGTTATCGCTCTTTATTTTTGCCATAGTAACATATCCGCTTCGCCTACAATATGATGAGTCTAGAGATATCTAAAGAGGTGAGCAAATGGCAGTCGTAAAAGCCAGGCAACAGGATATTGATATGTTGGCAAGGTTGCTTCGAGCTGAAGCTGAGACCGAAGGCGAAACGGGCATGCTCCATGTTGGAAGTGTTGGCATTAACCGAATAAGAGTGAATTGCTCCGACTTTAAAGACATCCGGACAATTCCCCAAATGATCAACCAGCCGCATGCGTTCGAAGCGTTACAACATGGTATGTACTATCAAAACGCAAGAGAGAGGGAACGCCGTCTGGCGCGACGTGCTGTGAACGGGGAGCGAAGTTGGCCAGCCAAATTCGCCCTGTGGTATTTCCGTCCAGGAACGTTCGAAAATCCCGGACCATGTCCGGAAACCTGGTATAATCAGCCGCTCGCAGGAAGATGGAAGAAGCACTGTTTTTATGAACCGACCGCGGCAGAATGTGAAGATATATATAATACGTTTTAATTGTATGAACGAAAAGAGCTCAGAATCTCTTATCCTGACTTGTCACAGTCATATCGGTTGTCTGAACTTTATCTCATTAAGAGCCGCGTAAATCGCGGCTTTTTTTGGTCTAGTGGAATAAAGTTGTTGCCGGGTTAGAAGTGATTCAAGGGATTCAAATCTGCATTTCGTCTAAAATCTATTACTATAAAATTCAAATAGTCGAGGAGTGCATCATTTATGTATAGAGTGGCTATTTGCGATGATGAGGAAAAACAAAGAGAGATTGTTAAGGGCATCCTGATTACTTTGTCGATAAAGACAAATATAGAATTTGAAATCGAATTATTCGGCTCGGGAGAGCAATTGGTATCTCATTATGAGACCAATGAACCCCCGTTCCATATTCTAATTTTGGATATCGAAATAGGTGGTCTGAACGGGATTCAGACAGCTCGTAGAATAAGAGCGTTACATAACTTGGATGAACAAATTATTTTTCTGACAAGCTACCCTGAATATATGGTAGAAAGTTTTGATGTCATGACATTCCAGTATTTGATAAAACCTGTTGCCCCCTCGATCTTGGAGGAGAAAATCATCAAACTATGCCAGTACTTTCAAACACTTGATAAAAAGTTTATGGTCATCAAGTCAGCCTATGAATCAATCATGATTAAATATGACGACCTTATTAGTATTGAAGCTGCCAAAAGCTTAACGATAAAGAGCAAACTACATTTTATTACTACTGATCAAACCTATAAAAGCAAAGGAATTATTGCAGATTATGCTTTAGCTTTAAAAGACAGTAACTTCCTGCAAATCCACCGTTCCATTATCATTAATCTACTTCATGTGAGAAAGTTTGCTAGCGGAGTTGTTCTCATGTCCAATGGATTGGAATTACCCATAGGCCGTTCTAAAATCAAAGAGGTTAAAGATGTTTATACCAAATATATGATTAGGAAGATCGAATAATATGATTCAAAATAATTTACTTGTTGTTTTTACAATTGTACTTGTGATGGGCGTTCAACTTAATTTTTTCTTCAACTCGGTTTTTGGTAAATCAGCTAAAAAACATAACCGATTCATTTACTTTATTATCTTTGGGCTGCTCGATTTCCTATATCTTGTTATTCCCGTCTCACCAATTTTATCTTCGATTCTAGCCTTGCTTATGATATTTAGTATCGTACAATCTTATCAAGTAGAGATGAAAACGAAGATCATTTTCTCTATGCTTTACAGCGTTTTAATGTCTCTCGTTACTTGTATATCTCTTTATATTTTTTATACCCTAGATTCAGTTGAGTTTAGCTTTGACCCTGTAAATGAAACTAATAAAATTGTCTACATGAAAGCTATTTTACTCTCTTTCATCATCATGTTTGCCATCATTCAGATCATACGACCACTTGCAAGACATAGTAGTTACTCTTTGCATTATCGTTACTACGTATTAATTTCGGCTATTCCACTTATGAGTATATATCACCTATATATTCTAAATTATAAGACCGTCTATTATTTTATTTCCGCTATTGGCTTTCTTTTCTTAAACGTTATGATTATCTATATTTTTGATTCGATTATTGATAAATATAAATTCATGCAAGAACATACTCAGCTGCAACATCAGATGGATTATCAAGATGCGAATTACGAAAAGGTCGTTCACAGCTTCAAATCCATTAAAAGAATTATTCATGATACGAATCAACAGTTTTTATATATTGAAGAATGTATAAAGCGAAATGAGTTAGCAGCTGCAATGGAACATATTAAGACAACATTAAATAAAGTCGAAGGAGCGTATCAGCGGGTTAATACGGGGAATCTGGTTATAGATGCTCTTATTACAAATACGCTTAATATTGGACATGCCAATGGCATTAGAATAGATATAAAGCTTAATTTATGGTCGCAAGAAATCCATATAGACCGTTATGACTTATGTGTTGTCATTGGAAATATGCTAGATAACGCAATAGAAGCTTCTAAAAAGTTAACGATCGCAGAAGATAGGTACATTCTTATAAAAATACATTCTACCGAGTCTACTCTACTCATTCACATCTTGAATTATATGGAGAATGAAGTTGCCCACTTACATAGCCAAAAACCATCTCCTGAATTTCATGGTATTGGATTAACCAATATCGCTAGAATCTGCGACAAGTACGGTGGTCATATGACCATTGAAACGAAACATAAAGTATTTAATAATATGGTCCTCCTGCCATTTTAAACGAACAATCCTTAGACAACATGTTGTTTAGGGATTGTTTTTTTCGTTTCAGGGCGTATTTGAATACAGCAGCCTTCCTCCATGTATGATGAATTCAGAAAGTATAATCTAGAACGAATTACAAGGAGGAATGAATAATGAAGAGAATGGTTTCTGTAGGGATGGCCGCTTTGCTTATTGCCATTCCGGTCAGCCCAGCTTTTGCTGAAACGAATCCGGCTACTGTAAAAGAAAGGGCAAAGGTGCAAGCTTCGAAGCTCCTTTCCGTCTCTGGTGCAAGTGGTGTGCAGTATGCCATTATGGATAAGGGATCCATTGTTTTATCAGATAACGCCGGTGTAAACGATAAAGCTTCCAAAGCTCCGATCACCAAAGACACTATGTTTGGTATAGGCTCGATAAGTAAAATGCATGTGTCTGCTGCAGCGATGATGCTAGCTGATGCTAATAAAATTGATATTGATAAGCCACTTACAACGTATATCAAAGACTTCAAAATGGCAGATGAAAGATATAAAAAGATTACCCCTCGTATGTTAATGAATCATTCGTCAGGGCTTTACGGTACTCATCTTCCGAATAGTTCTTTATTTGATGACAATGATACAATAGTCCACGATGAATTATTGAACAAGTTACAATCGGAACATTTAAATTCAAATCCAGGTGAATTCTCCGTTTATGTAAACGATGGGTTTGATCTGCTTGAAATCATGATTGAACGAGTGAGCGGTATGAGCTATACCGAATTCCTTGCGAAATATGTGAGCACGCCTCTGAATTTAAGCTCAACGAAAACACCACTTGATCAATTTGATAGAGAAAGGGTAGCCAAAGCTTACTTTCCTACGATGGATCAGGCTTTACCCATCGAGAATGCTAACACCCTTGGGTCAGGCGGGCTCTACTCAACTGCAGAAGACTTAACTAAGTTTGCAGATATGTTAATAGGTAATCGAACGGATGTTCTATCTAAACAATCAGCCAAAGCCATGCAAGGTCCTGAATATAAAAGAGGAATATGGGTTTCTGAAAAAGCGAACGCCTTTAACTATGGTCTTGGTTGGGACACTGTTCGCTTGCCAGCGTTTGATGATTACGGAATAACGGCATTATCCAAAGGTGGAGACGTCGCTACTTATCACGGTTCCTTGATTACAATACCAGAACATAATATTTCTATGGCTGTGCTTTCTTCAGGAGGGTCTTCCGTATTCAATCTTGCATTTGAAACTAAAGTTTTATTAGAATACTTAAAAGACAAGGGGCATATTAAGGAAATTCTACCCGAGAAAACATTTAAACCTTCCTTGAAGGTGAACATGCCGTCTGAAATGCTTTCTTATGCTGGATTGTATGGTACAAGGGATTCAACCATAAATATGGAGATTAAGAACGGAGTGATTGATTTACCTGCACAAAACGGAGGGTTGATACCCGCACAAACATATGTGTATACGGGCGATGGACAATTCAAAAGCAAAGATGGCAGTGTAACATTAAGCTTTGACAAACAAACAAATGGAAGAACATATGTGAAGCTTAACGCTTATACGAATAACCAAGGATTAGGTCAGTCCATGATGGTGTTCTATGCCTATCAAAAGCTGGATTCCAATCCACTCCAACAAACAACTAAAAAGGTATGGGAAAATAGAAACGGAAAAAGTTATTATAGGGTGGATGAAAAGATAACTTCTGCATTTTATCTGGCCACGCCAATGATAGCAAAGACAATATCCGTTGATATGGATCATGGATACGCAAATGGGACTAAAATTGTTAATGAGAATCAAGCAGTAAATGCTATCCAAATTCCGATTATGGCCGGAAGAGATGTATTTGATCTCAACTTTTATAAAGAAGGACAGACGGAGTATTTAAAGATTGATGGATTCTCTTATATCAATGAAGATGCTGTTCCAATCCTTTATGATGGCAAGGATTCATTAAGCATCATCATACCATCGAGTGGTCAGGCGAAATGGTATAAAATCGATGAAAAATCAGCCAATCGAGTCATGAACGTTAAGACTCCGGCAAGTGGGGGATTTGCCGTTTACGACAAGAATGGAATGGCTGTGAACTTCTCAAAGGTTACTAACAATCATTCGGTAGTACTGCCTGAAGGTGGGATGATCGTTTTTGGCGGAAAAGCGGGTGATGTATTTAAAATTGAATTGAAGAATAAATAGATTTGGAGCATTGAAGTCCGCCTAACTAGCGGACTTTTTGATTTATGGATATAAGTTCTTGTCCAATGCTCAGGTAACTTGGAAGGACGCAAAGAGAAAGATCGGTACAAAAAAAAAGAGCAGATTGATTTATGTACCGTTTTGTCCATCTGCAGAAGATACCGTACTCCGCTTTGCACCTTATTGTTCAGGATCGAGAGAACCCGGATCGGTAGGCAGAAATGCAAATTGAATCGTTTGTATTTCCAGAATCCAGGTAAAAAGTAGGTAGATTCAGGACAAGCGATCATTATAATGAAATTAAGATACAAGGTAAAAATGAACTCAAGAGACCAAAGTTGTCTTGTAATCAAGGGTAGAAGAGAGGATGACGGAAGTGCCAATTCATAACCAAGCTCACCCTTCTGATTCTGTTAGAGAAGACGGTTGTTATCCCATTGACTTGACGGGCCCTCGCAGCCACAACCTTGTCATTCGGCCCGGTGTGGGGAGCCTATCTATCGGACCGCCGGAATTAGGGCAAAGGGTAGACCTTCACGTCGCGTCAGATGCGAGAATTGATTGGACCGTATTCGATGCCTTCTCCACGCCGGCAGGCTCGCCTTGGCCGCGATTTCTGTACTATTCAGGCAGTGACACGGGCTTCTTGGACTGGGCACAGACACGTCCCATTGAAGAGATGACGTGGGCTCCGATCCTGTCTGCAGATACGGTGGTGGACGCCAGCCAGTCCATTTTGCATAGCTTGCATATCGAGTTGAGCCAGTCCGGAGGGTGCTTGAGCTTGAAGCTTCCGAAGGGATCTTTCCGCCTGAACGTGTCTGGCGATCTATTACGCTTATCGGCCACTGGAAATATGCCGTATTCTCTGACACTAGCGCCGCGCACCGGTCGCCGCAAGAATGATCCTCCTTTCACCCTGCCCGACATCGGTGAATTGCACCGGGTGACGAGCCTGACGCTGCAAAACACGCCGCTGGGACAGCCCATCTCGCTGGACTGTCTAGACCGGTTCCCCAACCTTGACTCACTGAGTTTGTGGGGGAACTTCTGCGACATGGGCTTGTTGGCTCGTCATGCCCGGTTAACGAATTTGGAGCTGCGCTTCATGCCTGATTTAGAGGACATGCCCTCCTTGGACACGTGGCCGTTGCTTGAAGGATTTATCGCCTACAATGTGGAAGAGGCCGCGGGCAAGCGCTTAAGGCAGCAAGTGAAAACACGCGCCAAGACACGCCCATGGGCCGGCTATGCTTCAGTGAGCCAATTGCGAAAGCCTGAGTGGTGGGAGAGCGAATATGGCCGCCCGTTCTCGTCTTGGCCTAAACGTCTGGCCAAACTGGCTAACGAAGCTTACAATGCTGCACAGGCATCCTTGGCGCAGGCCCGCAGCCTCGCCGATGCCGAGGCAGCCATTACTGCTTTCACCGTGCGCTTCAATACCCTCAAAGGTATCGAAACCACCGAAAGAGAAGACCTTGGCGAAGCAGTATGGCAACTTAGCCAGTCCGATCACCTGATCGGCCAGCCTATAACGGAGGAGATGGCTGGGCGCTGGTTCGATGCAGCTCGCGATTACTGATTGAAAGGAGATTGTAAACGGGGAACAACTGCTGAACTAAACTGGGGAATTATTGAGAAGGGGATTACCTATGAAGGATGCGTTAATGGAGAGATTAAAGATTTTTCTTCATCAGGAAGATAATGAAACACTAGTAGGCATTCCGGCAAGCCAAGAGGAAATTGTTAGTGCGGAGCAACGGCTGAATGTAAACTTTCATGAGGACTACGTACACTTTATCAAGACGTTTGGAGGAGCATATGCGGGTCTTACGATACATGCATTCTCTAATGGCTCTAGTCTCGGCAATGAAACGGTTGTCGATTTGACGTTGGGGTTCCGAGAGCAATTCAAGGGACATCCCTTTGCAAAGGTTTTACGAACCAGTTATGTCATTTCCATAGATGGATCCGGCGATCCGATTTTCATGAATCAGACAGGAGAGGTTTTCATCGGGTATCACGATACCGGGGAGATCAAGTTATTAGCCAATTCATTCGAGGAAATGATCGAAGAGAATTTTTATGAATGGTAATTTGTTCAATTCGGCAGATTATGCTAATCAAAGAGGCCGTCCCTCAAGTAGATTGATCTACTTTTGGGACAGCCTCATTTTATCTGGTCAGTCAGACCGCTAATTAAGCATTCTGCTCCTGTTACAACTTAAACTGCTTTATTTTCTCTTGAAGTTCTTCTGCCATGATACGACTTAAAAATCCTCTTTATTCGACAGTTCTCTGTCAGAATTCGACCCCCAAAGTAATTTTCGGCATAAAGCTTCTAAAAAGTTAAAGACGAAAGACAAAATGTTCGCATTCATTAAGAGCTCTATCTATATCAATCAGAGTTTATCCACATATCTTAATAACTAGAAGGATACTACTTCAAGAAGAGGGGGGATAAATGAATGGGGCATAAAAAACATAAAAAGAAAAAAGGCAAAAAGGACGTTTTTGATTATATTGTTATTGGTGCTGGAACAGCAGGTGGGGTAATCGCTAAGGAATTAACGGATGACAAAAAAACTTCCGTACTTGTGCTTGAGCCTGGAATAAATAGCACGGATCAGTTAAGTGATCCAAGCGTGTTAAATGCCATTATTCAGGCTAGCGATAATAAGTTTTCCTTCAATTTACTATCTAAATTAGAATCTTCTGTGGGCCGACAGCTTGTTACGGTCAATGGAAGGGTTATTGGCGGGAGCTCGGAAGTGAACGAAATGTATGCTGTCCGGGGAAGTAAAGAATTGTATGACGAATGGGCTGCCCTTACTGGTGAACCTCGATGGAGCTACGACCAAGTCCGGTCCCTGTTTATTCAAAATGAAACCTATACGGGGCAGACACAAAGTCCGAATGAGAGAGGAAGACGGGGGCCTATATTTGTCAGACAGCAGCATATACCTCCTAATGGGCTTATCCAATCGCTAGCAGATGCAACAACTAAAGTACTAGGAATAGAACGTGTTGAGGACTATAACACAGGAGTTCGAGACTGTACATTTTATAAATCTCAATTTCTTCAGAAGGAGGATGGTAATACAATTACCCGTTCCTCTACTGCAACAGGGTATTTAAATGAGAGCATAGTTACGCAGGGTAATGAGTTTCATCCTGATGAGTTTGGGATTGGAAAGAGAAAGCTGACTATTTTCGGCAAAACAACAGCGAACAAGATATTATTCAAGAACAAGAATTGTCAAATGATTGCCAGCGGGGTTCAGTACGTTAGAGATGGTATTTCACAAACAGCGTTTGCCCGAAAAGGCGTGATCGTCTCGGCAGGATTCTCCTCCTCCCTTATCTTACAGCGATCAGGAATTGGCAAATCCAGTGATTTGCTTAGCGCAGGAATTAAACCATTAATTGAAAATCCGAATGTAGGATACAATCTGCAAACGCAAGCCTATGCAGGACTTGCAGTCGAGGTAGAAACATCCCAAATACTACCGGTACTCGGTGCTGACCCTAATCAACCAATTATTTTAGGCGCATTTACAGCTGAGAATAAGAATAATGTAGTGGAGGGCCGCCGCCTTCAGATTCTAGGGGCTCCCGTAGCACTCTTTGTTCCTGCTTCAGACATAGCAAGCAATGGGTGGGAGCTGGATGTAAATAAGCAAGTCAATGTCATGAGTTTTGGTCTTATAGATCTTAACCCCCAGAGTAAAGGGACGATTATGGCCTCGCACAGCGATCCCGAAGCATTGCCGTCCTTTGCCTTTAACCCATTACAACAGAATACAAATGATCTAGATTTCTTGGTGGATCAATATATCAACATGTATAACATTATTCAAGAGGCTAGATTAAATAATAGCGGAATAAAAGCTGTGGTGTACCCGCCGGAGGAAGTTTTCCAAATACCCGATGAGGCAGAAAAAAGACGGCAGCTTAGTGATTTCGTAAGAGCATCGTATTCAAATTTCTATCATTATGGCGGGCAGTGCAAGATGGGGAAGAGCGTTTGCGATGGAGTTGTCAACGGACAGCTTGATGTATTCGGTACAACTAATCTTAAGGTCGCTGATCTCTCAGTTGCTCCTATTTTACCGGATGGGAATACATCCATACCTGCCCAAATGATAGGATTAAATGCTGTGCGCTTTATTCAAAATAATCGATGTCCTTACGTGCTGGATGACGAAGATTTTGAGGATGAACTAGAAGATTAATAAGTGTAATGTCTGACTGGAAAGAATCAGAATTTATTTTTGTCGGATAAAGCTGGCGACGCCAGCTCTTTTTTCGTTTTGACGATAGATCCGGTAGGCTGAGGCGCATCATAAGTGTTAATTTTATCCTCTGCATGCCCCAGATTGAGCTTGTTATTGTACATGCCTATGCTTCAATAGCACTGAAATATAGAAAGTTTCTTTTTCTACAATTAGCTCTGTATGAACTACATTATAATTGATTCCTTCCATTGTTATCCCGTTTACTAATTTTGTGAGACGAAGAAATTCTCCAATTTCGGAAACATAGACATCCGCAGTTGAGCTATCGGGAAATATGCATTGCATTCTAATAGGACTCATTCCTTCCTTGTTTTATATCACATATCCGATTCGATACGGGAACTTGTTGATATGATTAAGTTTGTAAAGTTCCAAGTAGCGTTCTTTTTATGCCTTTTAGTTTATTTTTTAAAAAACAGGGCAATCTTATTATATCAAAATTAAATCCCTATAGGGTATATAATTAAAAAATAAACCCTATAGTATCTTGGAGCGCGCAAATGGCTAGTCTATGGTTTGCTTAGGGTGATCGCTGTGAGTGATTTTATGAAGATGGTAGGGGAAGGCATTCGACACTTTCGGAAACTACGCGGACTAAGCCAGGAGGAACTTGCAAGCAAGGCTGAGCTACACGAGACTTATATTGGTAAGTTGGAACGTTCTGAGAAGGTATGTTCCGTCGTAGTACTGGCTAGAATTACGAGTGCGCTCAACCTCTCGATGGCGGAGTTCTTTAGTTACATCCAGCCTGTGAGTGGAGAGGGGAACGATTCTACACTTGCAGAAATTGTGGATAGGCTCCGAAGCAGAAGTTTAAATGAGCAAAAGAGGGTATTGAAAGTCATTGAGGCTATGCTGGACGATCAGCTGGATTGAAAGGGAAAACCCTAAAAACGCTGAAGTTTGGATTAAGGCCTTGAGATGGTGAATTGCGAATTTACACTGTCGCATTTTGCCATCCTGAACCTCTGTCAACTATAAAGGGCACCTAAACGGGTGTCCTTATATTTTGTACTATAGATATCACGGATAACCGTATTACAAGTAAGGGGATTTCAATACATCCCACTCCTTGCGATATGATGGATTCCTATACTTGGAGGTACCCATGAGAGAATTTGAGCAATTAACGAGTGTCGAATCGGCAAATGAATTTATAAGGAGCCATCGATTATCGTTTCTCTATATCACCATGACAGGGTGCAGTGTGTGTCATGCATTGCAGCCGCAGGTACAGAAATTAATGATGAAATACCCGGATATCCATCTGGCGACGATCAATGCAGAAGAAGTTCCAGCGGTTGCCGGGAGTTTTTCTGTTTTTACCGCGCCTGTTCTATTGCTTTATGTGGAGGGGAGAGAATATATACGTGAAGCAAGAATCGTGCATCTGGATCTGCTGGACGAAAAAATTCGCAAAATCTATGACTTAGTGACGGGACAATCCTCTGATGAAACCGTGAAATGAACGGTTTAGATTCACGAATGTGCATCTGGTGAACTGCCCAATCATCGATGTCTTGCCCGTCGCAGCTCAAGCAACTTCCAATATTTACACTTGTTGATACCGATATATCGATTTATAATAGTGACAATTTAATAAGATACCTTTAATTCAGTCCCGTGAGGCTGACAAGGACAGCGGAATGTATGATCTTTATAGGGATACGTGTGTATATGCGCGTGTACCTATTATTTACCTGTGATCGTAAAAGGCTTATTGTCAGGGCAACTGGGCAATAAGCCTTTTTTATTGCTCCTGAAAGCCATCGATCATTCCCGCCTGTTCCATCTGCTTGAGCATACTCGGTATCTAGACGATCTGGAGGATGGATAATGGAAAAAGTGGATTTGGAATTCTCATTGCAACCTGTACCACAAGCACATCGGAATGGATTTTGGAAAATACTCGCCGTAATGCTTGGATTTACGTTCTTCTCGGCAAGCATGTGGTCAGGCGGAGCGTTAGGAAATGGCTTAACGTTCAGTGCTTTTATCGGGATTGTACTGGCAGGGAATCTGATCTTGGGCATCTATACAGGAGCGCTTGCTTATATTGCGGCAAAGACGGGGTTATCGACTCACTTGCTAACGAAATATGCATTTGGCACGAAAGGTTCCTATTTATCTTCAGGATTGCTAGGATTTACGCAGGTAGGCTGGTTTGGTGTAGGGGTGGCGATGTTCGCAGTCCCGGTTCAGAAAGTAACGGGAATGAACGTGTATGTCTTGATTGCGATTGCAGGAATCCTAATGACGGTGACTGCGATTTATGGAATTAAAGCATTGGCGATACTCGGCATCGTAGCTGTACCGTCAATTGCGATATTAGGAAGCTATTCGGTCTTCGAAGCGACTTCAACAGCAGGCGGATTGCAAGGATTAATGAATTATCAGCCGAAGGAAATGATGGGTCTTGCTACAGCATTGACCGTCTGTATCGGTTCCTTCATTAGTGGAGGTACGCTAACACCGGACTTTGCACGGTTTGCAAAAACAACTCGTTCAGCGGTTGTGTCGACGGTCATTGCCTTTTTCCTTGGAAATTCGTTGATGTTTCTATTTGGAGCAGTAGGCGCGATTGTGTATGGCAAAGCGGATATCTCAGATGTCATGTTTCTGCAAGGCTTGATTATACCGGCTATTATTGTGCTAGGGCTAAATATTTGGACGACGAATGAAAATGCGCTATATGCATCCAGTCTGGGCTTTGCCAATATTACGAAGCTGCCTAAGAATATCATTGTTGTCTTTAACGGAGCAGTAGGTACAATCATGGCGATGTGGCTGTACAACAACTTCGTAGGCTTCTTGACGGTACTTGGCTCGATTTTGCCATCGATTGGCGCGATTCTGCTAGCGGATTTCTATATCTTGAATCGCGGCTCCTATAAGAAATTCGAAGAAATGAGCTTCAAATCCGTGAATTGGATTGCGATATTGGCCTGGCTCGGCGGCATTCTGATTGCTCAGTTCGTCCCTGGCATCCCGCCTATTAATGGCTTGATCGGTACAGCTGTGCTGTATGTTATAGGTATGAAGTGTTTCCCGGAAAAACAGTTTAACGTAAACGAGAAAAGGGGAATGAACCGTGATTATACAACAAGCGAAGCTTAGAGGTCGCGAAGGTTTATGGAATATCGAGATTGTGGATGGAGCATTCAAGACGATTACCCAAAGTCCGCTTTCCACAGAAGGACATGAGGTTATTGATGTAAAAGGGAGCTTGGTGCTTCCTCCTTTTATTGAGCCGCATATTCATTTAGACACAACCTTAACAGCAGGTGAGCCAGAGTGGAATCAGAGCGGTACGCTATTCGAAGGCATCCAGCGCTGGTCGCAGCGAAAGGAAACTCTTTCAATAGAGGATGTTAAAACGAGAGCGAAGACGGCGCTTAAGTGGCAAATCGCTCAGGGCATTCAGCATGTGAGAACCCATGTGGATGTGACAGACCCTACTCTAGTAGCGCTTAAGGCGCTGCTGGAAGTGAAGGGAGAGATGTCTCCTTATGTGGATCTTCAGCTCGTTGCCTTTCCACAGGAAGGGATTCTCTCCTATCCAAATGGAGTAGAACTGCTTGAAGAAGCTATGAAAATGGGGGCCGATGTGGTTGGCGGCATTCCGCATTTTGAGTTTACACGCGAGTATGGCGTAGATTCGATGAGAATCGTATTTGATCTGGCGGAAAAATATAATCGTCTCGTTGATATCCACTGCGATGAGATTGACGATGAGCAGTCGAGATTCGTTGAGGTAGTAGCCAAGGAAGCTTACGAACGCGGCATCGGCGCACGTACAACGGCCAGCCATACAACGGCGATGGGCTCCTATAATGATGCATATGCGTACAAGCTGTTCCGTCTGCTGAAAATGTCGAAGATCAATTTCGTATCCAATCCACTGGTGAACATCCATTTGCAAGGACGATTTGATACGTATCCGAAACGTAGAGGCCTAACAAGGGTAAAAGAGCTTCAAGAAGCAGGACTTAATGTGTGCTTTGGTCATGATGATATTTTTGACCCATGGTATCCGCTGGGGACAGGCAATATGCTTCAAGTTCTGCATATGGGTATTCATGCTTCACAACTTATGGGCTATGAGCAGATCGTGAACAGCATCGATATGATTACGAAGAACAGCGCGACGACGCTGCAAATTGAGGATAAATACGGGATTGAGGCAGGCAAGCCGGCCAACTTTATCGTATTGAATGCAGAGAATGAGTATGAGGCCATTCGCAAGCAGGCTGTGGTACGATATTCTTTCCGTAACGGTAAGATCATTGCCGAGACAAAACCGAGCGAGACCAGCGTGAAGCTGGGCAGTATAAGTGAGACCATTACGTTTCAAAAATAAATAAAAGCAGAGAACCAGGCCTTAGGGTCTGCTTCTTTTTATATATGCAAGTGACGACAATAATTTCCGAATCATGGTATAATCTCACTAGTAGCAGTTCGGCAAATCATCGTATATGATTTCGATAATTTTTGTTTCGGTTGGTATATGTATGACCTAGCGGATCTCTGGACACATGGGATGGGCTGGATACAATTCGAACCAGACGCTTTAAAAGCCCTATGTGAGTTTTATCTTGCAGGGGCTTTTTCATGCGATTGTAAACCAATAGCGCACATTCGCATTAGAAGGCTAGTTCAGTAATGTGAGCGTGAAAAAGGGCATACGTATCAGTCAGAATCGGAAGTTCAAGCAAGCAAATACTCAAAATGATGGGGAGGAACTTGAGTATGCTTCGAAAATGGCTGATTGTTGCAATTCTTGTAACGGGTGTGACTCATTTGGCGACGCTGTCCTTGGACAGTACCATACTAAACTGGATCTTCAAGCTGCTGCCGATGGCGCTGATCATCGTGCTCGCTGTCAGCTCGCAGCCTGCGGACAAGTTTAGGATGTATAAGATTTTGGTCGTGATCGGATTGATTTTTAGCATAGCTGGGGATGCATTCCTGCTGAAGAACGGAAATCAGTGGTTTATGTTCGGTTTGTCGTCTTTTATGGTGGGGCATCTGCTTTACGTAGCGGCTATGATACGGCGGTGGGAATTTTCTCTGTTAGCATTGTTGTGCGTAGCGCCGATCGGCGTATACTCGTGGCTTATTGGTTGGCGGCTGCACAATGGGATCATGGCGGACAGCGGTCAAAGCGATTTATGGCTGCCGGTCGCCGTTTACGTCGGCGTCATCTCGGTCATGTGCTGGACCGCGATCATGAGTCGGAACTGGCATGCGTCGGTCGGGGCGATTTTGTTCGCCGTGTCGGACTCGATTCTGGCCTGGAATAAGTTCGTCAGCGCCGTGCCGGCGTCAGGCTTTTGGATTATGCTGACGTACTTCGCCGCACAGTTGTTTATTGCGAGCAGCATCTCGAACGTATTCGGTGGCAAGCAGTTGTCGAAGGGCCGCGCCCTGAGGATGTAGGTTGAACGCTTTAAACAATCCACGCTGGGAACCGTATATAAATGACGTCGGAAAATTGAAGTGAGGGAAGGTAAGAGAGGAGATTTTGGATCCTTACGTCCCCCTATTTTTAAGAACATCCATATCGGAAGCCGTTACCCGGCTGTTTGAACGTTTGCCGGGTAGCGGCATTTTTATTATCCAAACAGGTTGACAATGATAATCGTTATCAATAATGTGGAGATAGAAATGATACCCCCCTATTTACTGAAAAGACTACTATTTGAAATGAGGGATGCAATGTGAAAATCGACGTTAATCAGTTAGCAGAGTATCTTGCTCACACTCCTTTTCAAGTAGAAGGCGTATATCGATATGCTAAAAGTCCAGGTGTGCCTCACGCTGACTATACAGATTCTTTTCCTGGATTCGTGTTTCCACTTACCGGGAAGACACAATTTCAATTTAATGGAACGCCTTATATCCTGTCGCCAGGAAAAGTTGTGCATGGGGGTGCCAACATGAAACTAGCTCAAAAGTTGTTTGGCAACACCAACTGGGAGTATATCCTTGTTCAATACCGGATATGTCACTCAGAACTAGAAGAGTCAAGCTTTTCCCATCAGCATTTTGAATTATCAACGGGACAATCCCCTCGTCTTATCGAATTAATTATGCGCCTGTGGCAAGTGTATAATCAACGCGGAGGCATTCCGATGTTTCAGACCGAAATGCTGTTTCGCGATGTACTGAATGAAGCTTTATTATGTGTTATTAATAGGCAGAATAGCTGTGAATCACTTACTTTATTTGAACGGGTATCGAATTATATTCATGAATACTATGATCAAAGCCTGACAATAGAATCGCTTGCAGAACATAATAACGTTAATCGAAATCGACTTTCTTACGTATTTAGACGACATGCAGGCATGGGGCCGGCAGAGTATTTATTAAAATACCGTATAAACATGGCGCAAGAAATGCTATTTACAAGTGATGCGCCTGTTCAACAAATCGCGCAAACGGTTGGGATTGCGGATCCCTTTTATTTTAGTCGAGTGTTCAAGAAGCAATTTGGTATTTCTCCTACTGAATATCGAGCGAAGTTCATCAATAATCTATGCTAATTTCATCAGGCATCCATTCTAATCTACAAATGACTTTACTATACTAATGGCAACGAAAGAATACATAATGTTGGAGGCTTTACGTATGCAAAAAAGGATAGGACTATTACTCTCCATGCTATTAGTAGTAGTCATACTTGCGGCTTGTAATGCAACACCTGCTGAAAATAAAGGAGCGACTGCAGAAGGCGCATCTACAACAGCTGTTGAGTCAGCTACAAAGGATTGGCCAAGAACATTTAAAGA
This sequence comes from Paenibacillus sp. B1-35, assembly GCF_050474385.1. Classification (NCBI taxonomy): domain Bacteria; kingdom Bacillati; phylum Bacillota; class Bacilli; order Caryophanales; family Paenibacillaceae; genus Paenibacillus; species Paenibacillus sp. B1-35. Next base: position 473,671 of record NZ_JBCHVJ010000005.1, on the reverse strand, counting down.
TGCCTTAGGCAAAGAAATTGTTATCGAGAAAAAACCAGAAAAAATAGCCTCGTTGTGGTACTTTTACCCTGAAATATTAGTTGCATTAGGTGAGCCGCCTGCTGCTACTACGGAGAAAGAGTATCTATCGACTTTATCTTATTTACAAGGGAAGCTCGATGCAGCAGAGGAGTTAGGGGATAAGGTGTCTCCTAGTATTGAGAAAATTTTAGCTCTTGAGCCTGATTATATTTTAGCAACCGAACAACATGAACAAATTTATGATTCACTAGAAAAAGTTGCGCCAGTTATTTCGCTTAAATACAAGGACATCTATGAAAATTGGCAATATGGACTCCGCACAGTAGCCGAAATTATTGGTAAAGAAGAGGAAGCGGAAAAGTTTATTGATAAAATGATGAAAGAAATTACAACTGGGCGCGAAGCATTAAAGTCGATTCAAGGAGAGTCAGTAGCATTTATATTGTCTTGGGATGGAAAAACTTTCAATGTCCTAGGTGAAGGGAATCCTGTCTATACACTTGCATTCGATAAAGAAAAGGGACTGGGACTTACACCAGATGATTCATTTAAAGGTTCTATTAATAAATTTAATACATTTGAAGGAATTTCAACGGTTCAAGCAGACCATATCTTCCTTATAGGTGACATTACAAAAAAGGAAACATTAATGAATGACTTAAAACAAAGTAATGTATGGAATAAACTGAATGCCGTAGAGAAGGGCAATGTCTATTTAATGGATAGTTCCGCGATTACTGGTGGCCCGTTAGCTATCGAATACGCTTTGCGAAATATAACCAATGCCTTACATAAACTCTAAAAAGTCGAGAGCATATCATTGAAATTAAGGAGGGATTCATATGCATTACGAGGCTATTAATCTAAATGAGAAGCTATCTGCATTCAACGATCTTTGGTCTCCAAAAGTTGTTGGTGAATTAAATGACTATCAAATCAAGCTTGTTAAAATTGATGGGGATTTTATATGGCACGAGCATCAAGGTGCCGATAAGGTATTTATTGTGCTCGAAGGGGAAATGTTCATTGCTTTTCGTGATGGTCAGGTAAAAATCTCTAAGGGCGAGATGTTTATTGTCCCGGGGGGAGCCGAACATAAGCCTTTCGCCGAAAAGGAATGCCATATCATGTTGATAGAACCTAAGGCGGCAGGATAAGTTTTGAGTCATAAGAAATAAACAGAGTTAAGGGCCATCCGCTAAGGGTGGCCCTAAAACTTGTTCCGATATGTCTATGACTGCAAGCTTCCGAACACGGGCGTAACAATGTTCTGCTTAAATTGCTCCACCGCTTCGTCGGTGTCGATCGTATAGCCGCCTTCCAGCCCGACAAATCCGGAGAAGCCGGTTTCTTTAATTGCGCGCAGAATATTCACGTAATTTAGCTCGCCTGTGCCTGGCTGATTGCGGCCGGGATTGTCTGCAATGTGGAAATGATTGATTCGGTCGATATAATTGGTAGCGTTGCGAATGACATTGCCTTCCGTAACCTGCTGATGATAGACGTCGAAGACGAGCTTGACGTTCGGGCTGTCTACCCGATCGATCACTTCCACCGATTCATTCGAGCGCTGAAGGAAATGTCCGTAATGATCCACAAGTCCGTTGAGCGGTTCCACCTCCAAGACGATTCCGGCTTCCTTGAGCAGCGGCGCGCAGCGTTTGAGCATCTCCGCCATTGCGGATCGCTGATCCTCGCGAGCCACGCCCTCAAGCGCGTTGCCCGTCTGAGAGATGATGGAGGTGACATTCAGAATCTTACAGGCTTCAATCGTATCATGTATCCCGGCGATATATAATCGTCTCTGAACGATTCATTGACTAGATTGAAGAACTTCGTGCAAATAGGTGGCCTTAATTCTGATCTCATTGGATCCACGCCGCTTTATGATATATTGAAATAAAGACGAGCTTACTCCGTAAGACATACCATTGCAAAGGAAGTATGATTCATGAATCTAGAAACGGTCATGCAAGAGCTTGAAGCTCTTGGCAAGGAACGCACGAAGAAAGTATACCTATCCAATGGCGCGCGCGAGCCGCTTTTTGGAGTAGCTACGGGTCAGATGAAGCCCATATATAGAAAAATAAAACGCAATCAGCCATTAGCTGAGGAGCTCTATGCTACAGGAAATTACGATGCAATGTACTTTGCCGGAGTGATTGCGGATCCTGAGGCAATGTCTGAGGCGGATTTTGAGCGGTGGATCGATCAAGCATATTTTTATATGCTATCGGATTATGTAGTGGCAGTAACTTTAGCAGAAACGGATATTGCACAAGAAGTCGCCGATAAATGGATTGCAAGCAATATGGAACTTAAAATGTCGGCAGGTTGGAGCTGCTATTGCTGGATGCTCGGCAATCGCCCAGACAGTGAATTCTCTGAAGCGAAAATCGCAGATATGTTGGATCTTGTGAAAAATTCGATTCATGATGCCCCTGAACGTGCGAAGTACGCGATGAATAATTTTATCTACACTGTGGGAGTATCCTACCAGCCGCTTCATGATAAGGCAGTGGAGATTGCGAAGGAAGTAGGCCAGGTGGAGGTCAATCGCGAAACTGGAAAAAGCAAGTACTTGAATGCATCCGTGAATATTCAAAAGGCGGTAGAGAAAGGACAGATCGGCTTCAAACGAAAATATGTAAGGTGTTAATCCATTCGGAGCGGATTTCATGAAGAGAGCAGCACGCAGTGGCAGTCACTCGTGCTGCTTTTCGTTCCAGGTGTCTTGGCAAAAAAACGTTTATAAAACATGCCGCTTAGATAGCGCGGTGAACTGGCTGTCACCGCCAGTTCCACTCGCGTTTTTTGCTGAAAGACAGTGTTTAGCTGAACCGTGCTAGAGACGCGCCTTCGCACGAGCGATGGATTTGGATTCCTTAGCGATGTATGCCTCTAACTGATCCGCTGCATGGAACACGGAGTTGCCATGACACACTTCCAATCTAGCAGGGCGCAGCCTGCCGACGATGGAACTGCTTCGCAAAACTTCCTCCATATTAGGGGTGAAGAGAGGCTTGCGCAGCTTTCCGTTTTTAGAAGAAAATAAATCTCCCGCGAGCAGTACTTGATCTTGTTCATGATAATATACGACATGCCCGGGGGAATGTCCGGGTGTATAGTATGGCGTTAAGCTTCCTATCGATTGTAATTGTCCGTGTTCATCTTCGGGCAGCATTTTCATCGTTCCCTTCTCCATGGTGGAGACTGGCTTTTTCCCGGGACGGTAAGGGAGTTCGCCTTCGATATAAGGGATCTCATTGCGGTGAGCGAATATGGGGATCTGATTTGTACGTAAAATGTGCTTAAGGGATCCTACATGATCAGGATGACCATGCGTTAGCACGACTCGTTGCAGCGGATCGGCATGTAACTGTTCAATGAACTTCATAATTCCGTCCGCCATCGTCGGCATCCCTGCATCTACTAAGGTGACCCCTTGTTTTTCTACAACGACCCACACATGGAACGGGATCAATACCCACATTTTTAGGCCCCAGATATGCTCAGAGATTTGCACGATCTTCATTTTCTATCAACCTCCATCTTCAAAAGAAAACAATTCTCCTGTATCAATAGAGTTACTAGTTTTGCCAAAGGATCCCTAGTTTTAACCTGGAAGGTTATCCAGCTTGCTTGACGTCTGCAACATCGTATTATGGCGTACTTATCGTATCACGATGGATAGGGGGGAGGTAAGTGCTCAATAAAAAAGGAACAGTCTCCATAGATAAGAAGATGTTCCCACGAGATGCTATTTTGTATTAAAGGAATGCGTACAGAGCCGGAAGGTAGGGCGCTTTGGCCGGATTCAAGTAGAACGGATGCCTTCAAATGCGTTAGCCACCAAACTCTGCACATAGAATTCGTTCAACGTATCGCCTGTCACAAGCAAACGATAGAAAATCGGCCCATAAAGGAGATCGATGCATATATCAATGTCGAGATTTTTTTTCAGTTCCCCGCGCTGAACCCCTTTCTCCAAAATACCTCTTGCCTCAAGTCGACGGGGACGGAAAAACCGAGCTCGATAGGCCTCCGCCAATCCTGAATCAAACTGACCTTCGCCTAATAACTCCGTTATGATGGTTCCCTCCCGACTCGTCAAGAACCGGGCTAAATTCGTGGCGTGAATTTGAATATCTTGAAACGTCGAACCCGTATCAGGCACGGGCAATCTGGCCGTAGCGGCATACAGAAAACCATCCATAACTACGGCAGCCTTGTTAGGCCACCATTTATAAATCGTGGCTTTGCTGACTTGGGCGCGATCAGCAATTTTATCGACTGTTACGGCTTCAAAGCCATTTTCCAACAATAAATCGTAAGATGCGGAAAGGATAGACTTTTGCGCTTCTACATTACGCGGCCGGCCTCTTTTTCCGGTCATCTAATCATCACCTTTCATCCATATATATCTTGTCCGAGAAAAACAAACGATACGTTCAGTATATCAATTATGAATAAAAAATAAAGTTGGGTTCGCCTATTTACAAAACTATACGTTCAGTATATTATTTGGTTATCCAATTTATAAACTATACGTTCAGTATTTATAAAAAAGGAGGAATCTAAAATGACTGCTTCAAACATACAAACAATCCAAAAAAATATTCCGACATGGCTAACCGTACTTCTGGCTGCCGCATGCGGTATCATTGTTGCCAATCTGTACTATGCGCAGCCCTTGGTGGGGGTAATCAGTTCTTCAATCGGGCTGTCTGCAAACAGTTCTGGCTTTATCGTGACGCTAACGCAGATTGGTTACGTAGTCGGGTTGCTATTTGTCGTACCTATGGGGGATATTGTTGAGAATAAAAGGCTGATTGTCATATCTTTACTTCTTACAGCGGTTGCCCTTGTCATTACGGCAGTGTCGAAGCAAGCGTTTCCGTTTTTAGCTGCTTCGTTTGTAATCGGTTTAGGGTCAGTCGCTGCGCAAGTGCTCGTACCTTTTGCGTCATACCTTGCATCCGAATCTTCGCGCGGTCGTGTTGTCGGCAATGTCATGAGCGGTTTGTTGCTGGGAATCATGCTCGCGCGCCCTTTATCGAGTCTGGCAGCTGACTTCTTTGGCTGGCATGCCGTATTCGCTTTGTCTGCTGCAGCTATTCTTATTTTGGCGATCGTACTGTCGAAGGTATTGCCTACCAGAAAGCCTTCGTCAGACACTCCCTATACCGCTCTACTCGGTTCGATGTGGCATTTGCTGCGAACAACCCCGATCTTACGTCGTCGGGCTGCCTATCATGCATGTGTGTTTGCGACTTTTAGCTTATTTTGGACAACGGCTCCAATGCTTCTATCCAGCCCGATCTTTGGTTTTTCTCAAAAAGAAATCGCATTGTTCGCGCTTGTTGGAGTTGCGGGTGCAGTAGCTGCGCCTGTGGCAGGGCGTTTGGCTGACCGCGGCTGGACTAGACCCGCGACAGGGGTTGCCCTTGTCACTGTCGTCATTTCGGTTCTGTTACCGCTTCTGATTCGGACCGGTTCAGCTATCGGAGTAGCCGTTCTCGTCATTTCAGCCATATTATTGGATGCCGGTGTATCCGCAAATCTGGTGCTTGGACAACGAGCGATCTTTTCGTTGAATCCAGAATTTCGTAGTCGTCTGAATGGGCTTTTCATGGCTATTTTCTTCTTTGGAGGTGCTATCGGATCCGCAATTGGAGGGTGGATATACGCCACGGGCGGATGGAGTGCTGCGTTGTGGATCGGAATGTCTTTCCCGATCGTTGCCTTACTTTATTTTGCTACAGAGAAGAAGTAGGGGCAATGACTCAACCGCTCAGTGGGAGAGGGTAAACATTGTACAATCTGGCCCATAAAAAAATCCCCTTTCCGTTCACTCGTTTGCTCAGGGTGGCCTGACCTCACGTTAAGTGTGCGTAAAGGGGATGCTGGTTCATATCTATGCTTTGATTTTATTGGCAGAAATACGCTCTGTAATTTCAGTAACATTTTGGAGACCAAAGTCCAAGTCTCTTGTCATATACTTCTCGAAAAAGCTTGGGTCAATTCCCGTCATATGATGAAAGAAGGATACTTCAACCTTCCAATCCTGTTCGATCATGTGGCCAATATCCACTATTCCCTTTTTTGAAACGAAATCAATGATTGTTTTGATTTTCATTGGTTTCTGGATCGGAATGATATCATCGAGCGGCTCCATTTTCAAATAACCTTTGCGATGCAATGCCGCGTAAAAATTCCGATGTCCTTTGGCCTTAATGATTCCAAGGTTTGCGGCTCTATAGCCTAACACTTGCAGGGACGTTTTCCATTTCTTCTTTAAATCTACGTAGCCATCTGGATTGGTAGGACGGGCTATATCCTTCATGTCTAATGTGAATTGTTCTTCCGGCAGTAATAAGGCTCCGGCAAACATGTTCGCCTCATTTTCAATATACTTGTGTTCTTTTCGATCTAAGTTTGCGAACTCAAGCTGGTAATGGAGCAGAAGATGTCCGAGCTCATGGGCAAGATCAAAATTCCTCCTAGCGGCTGATCGTTTTATATTCCCTAATATAATATAGGGGCGTTCATTTCGGGTCCACAAACTATAAGCATCAATCTCCTCGCCAATGGCCTTTTCGAACACGAACACGCCGCTTTTCTCAATTTGGAACAGGAGATCATCATTGCTGGATGTCGATAAATCGAGCCTTTTTCTCGCTAAATGAGCAACAGTGTTGATTTGGGCAGACCTATCGTCGTTCGTATGTTCTATATACTCCATCACTTCGTTCCGAAGCTTGATGATTTTGAGCGTCGGATGGCTTACATAAGCTGTTATATAGTTCACAAAAGAATCTAAATATTCGATATGCTTGGCTTCTGCCTGTGTCTTGGAGATGACATTCAACACCTTGGAACGGTATGCAATATTCATTACATCCACATTCAAGGGCGTCATATATTTTGCAAGCATGTCTTTCGAATAAAAGTATTTACTTTTTACGTTAAAGATTCGTTTCAATTCATTCACGATCTGCATTTTCGGCGTGGTATACGCGTTCTCGTACTGCCAGACTGCTTGTTCGGTTACACCTAACATGTCGGAGAGCTGTTTGCGCGAATATCCGTGCATGATCCGTAAATTGGCTAGATTATCGCCAAAGAACATGCCTGTCCCTCCTTAATTTCTTAAAACCATTCTAATTATTTATAAATTATGCTGTTCTTCTTCAATTATTCCAATATCGAATGCTGCCGGATCCAAGGCATCATCATTGACATCAGGCGCTATAACATCGCGATCTTCATCTGTTAACTCAGCTCCAGATATGAGTTCAGATAGATCCTCTACACGATATGCAACATTATCACTTGGATTAGGCAAGTAGTGCTTTATTTCGGATATTTGGTAAGCCTCATCAATATTATAGGTTAAAATATGAAATTGGCAGTAAGTTGATGTGAATTTTTCAAGCTCGTCTTTTAAGAAGCTGTCTACAATGAACAAGGAAAGCTGTTCAATTCGCTCTGCGTGGTTCCCTCTTTTCGATAAGGGAGGAGAGGCCGGAAAGGAGAGGCCTGTATTGATTCTCGAGAGTTCATGCAAATACGTGCGTCGCGGTCCTTTCGTTCCTCCACCGTTGGGAAGCCTAGCTTGAGAGAAACAATTTTCATTGAAGTAAGCGGCATTTTTAATAAGAAAAATAACTTTAGAATCGATATGGATGAATTGTAAGTAATCCCATGTTAACCCTGCTTTGGACTTTTTGTATGTAAAGCCGTGAGCGGTACACTCTTCAGCAAGTTTGCTTTCGATAAAATTACCCTTGGTCCAAGCAAAAGCTGAACTAATCTTCATGTTTGATTTGCGGTTTTTACGATGTTCAATATAGTCACGGTAACCATCGACAATGGCATCAACAATCATTTGATTGTGTTCAGGACTGAATTTGTATTGATCCATCTTATACACTCCAATTCAATGAATTATGAAGATAGCTATAGTTTAATCGAAATAGGAGTGCAAAGAAATGATTTTTTTTTATTATTTTTAAAGTTAAGTTGTATATCTTTATTCATTTTTATAGTTGGTGCTTGAAAATATTCTCGTCTTCTTGAAATGATATTTCTGACTATTTCTTAGAAAAATAAAAACCCCTTCCGCCTAAGAGACGGAGAGGGCTCGTTTGAATATGCGGTTTCCCAAATCCACTTAATTCGTATAGTTATCGAAATACCCTTGAATAAAGATAATCGGTGTACCTTTATCTCCGCTGCCGGAGGTCAAATCGGACAAAGAGCCGATGAGATCGGTCAATCTGCGAGGGGTTGTGCCTTGCGCCTCCATCGCGCCTACGAGATCCGCGTCTTTGTTGCTGATGTATTGAGAGATCGCTTGCTTCAACTCTTCGCCTTTTAAATGAGCAAAGTTATTGTCGGCAAGGTATTTCAGCTTCACTTCATTGGGTGTACCGTTAAGGCCTGCTGTGTAGGCTGGCGATACAACCGGGTCAGCAAGCTCCCAAATCTTGCCCACAGGATCCTTGAACGCTCCATCGCCATAAATCATGACTTCAACTTGCTTGCCCGTTTTTTCTTGGAGCCTGCGCTGGATATTGTCCACGATCGGCTGGCAGTTGCGCGGGAACAGCTTCACGCTGTTCTCTGTGGATTTGTTGGAGCCTAACAGGCCATATGCTTCGTTGCAGCCGCTGCCGTCAATCGATACAGTCATGATATCGTCGAGGCCATATACGTTTTCTCCGCCGTTTGCCTTCAAAATCTTCTTCGTTCTGAAACGGGTATGGATATCGCAAGTCAGCACGTTTTTCGTGTACTCCAGAATCGTCTTTGGATGATTCGAGAAAATGACTTCGCATTCCACGCCGTACTCTTCGATAAGTGATTTATAGTAGTCGATATAATCAACGCCGGTAAAGGTATGCTTGTTATAACCAAACAGATCACGGAATTGCTGCTCTGTCAGCACATCCGTCCAAGGGTTGATTCCTTTTTCGTCGAGCAGGTCGAGATCCACCAAGTGGTTGCCTACCTCATCCGATGGATAGCTGAGCATGAGCACAACTTTTTTAGCGCCCTTTGCAATACCGCGAAGGCAGATCGCAAAGCGATTGCGGCTCAAGATCGGGAAAATGACCCCAACCGTTGCATCTCCGAATTTGGCGCGTACATCCTGCGCAATATGATCGATTGTCGCATAGTTGCCTTGCGCACGAGCAACGATGGATTCCGTAACGGTAACGATATCTTTATCTTGAATGTGGAAGCCTTCCGCTTCGGAAGCTTTCAACACGCTATCTACAACAATATCCTCGATGCTGTCCCCTTGATTAATGATAGGGCAGCGGAGGCCTCTAACGACTGTTCCAACCATTCTTTCCAATATAATCGCTCCTTGGGACGCGTATAGTGAATTGCATGATTTGGCGTTCCTATTTGTACTATACACCTGTCTAATGATATAAGTGAAATTAATATATTGAATATTAGATATAAGGAGTGCTTATGCTGTGAGTAAGTTAGATCTATATAAAGTGTTTTGTACGGTGGCGAAACGCAACAGTTTTTCAAAAGCAGCACAAGATCTTTACATGACACAGCCAGCCGTCAGCCAAGCAATCATGCAGCTAGAACGGGAGTTAGATACTCGGTTGTTCACTCGAACATCGAAGGGGGTATTTCTTACGAATGAAGGCAGACTTTTATATGAGTATGCAGAATCAGCTATGAATTTGATTCATGTTGGTGAAGAAAAGATGCTGGAGCTAAAAAATTTAACGACTGGCGAGTTGAAAATCGGTGTTGGCGATACAATCTCCAGATATTTTTTACTTCCCTATTTGGAGGAATTCCATAATCGATATCCCAATATTAAGTTCAAAATCATAAACGGAACGACCCTCGAAATATGTGCGTTGATTAAGTCAGGCGGAGTCGATATTGGCATTTGCAATTTTCCGCTGGAGGATCCTGCATTGGAGTTGAGACCGTGCACAGACATTCAAGATATTTTCGTATACGGGGATAAATTCAAAACAATGTTATCTGGGCCTGTCAGCCTTGAGACAATCGCCAAGCTGCCATTGATTTTCCTTGAATCGAAATCCAATTCCAGAAAGTATGTCGAGGATTATATGGGATCGAAAGGTGTACGGATCGCGCCCGATTTTGAATTGGGTTCGCATCATTTGCTGCTGGAGTTCGCTAAAATCAATTTAGGCATCGCTTGCGTGACGAGAGAATTTTCACAAGAGTATTTAGATAAAGGTCTGCTGCATGAGGTTCAATTGGTGGAGGAAATCCCGAAGAGAAGCATTGGTATATGTTTTTTGAAAAGCGTATCTTTATCTCCAGCTTCGACGAAGTTTGTGGAGATTATCGAACATAACAGGCTTTGATTATATGCGTTTATATGCGTCGAGATTGTTACAAAGTGCCAAAATGAAGCTGCGATCAGGGAGTAGATGAATGAAGACGGGGCCTGTCCTATGGTAGACTAGTGTTATTAATATTTACCATTTACGAATGAGGCGAGGGGATAAGATGGGTTTTCTGAAAAAAATATTCGGCGGCAAGAATGATGGGGAGAAAGCGAAGGACGGAACTACAATATACACATATGATGAAAGTGCTAATGATGGTTATGAGCCGCCTGCACCGATGGAATACGTGGAAGATATCGTTGCCCATTTCGAAAATGTATTTCCGGGGAGAAACAGCAGCGTTTTCCATGAGATTATATCTGATATCGTACATATTGATGTCAATGTTATGGAGCCTACGGAAGAAGAGCCATTCTGGGTGTTATATACGACCGGTATGAGTGACTTGCCAATGACGATTCCAAATGAGATCCAAGCCGAGCTTGATGAAAATATTGATCGGGCTGAAGTGATGATGTTCCTTCCAGCTTCGTGGGAGCTATCCGAAGAAGCTTTCAAGGACGACAACAATTATTGGCCGATCCGGTTAATGAAGCAGATGGCTCGTTTTCCGCACCAGTATAATACCTGGCTGGGATATGGACACACGATCCCGAATTATCAGGACTATGAGCCTTATGCCGATGGGACAGGCTTGAATGGGGTTGTATTTTATCAGTTAAAAGAAGAAATCAGCGTCATTCCGACCAAGGACGGAAATAAGGTTCATACCTATTTCCTGATTCCTCTGTACAAAGAGGAAATGGATTATAAGTTAGAGCACGGGATGGATGCATTAATAGACAAATTATCAGAGTTGGAAGATGGAGTGCTCGAGTTAGATCCAAAACGAAGAAATACGTGCAAGTCGTAAAAAATAATTCTAGTTCTTTTCTAGAATCTAAAACGCCAGCTCTTTCACATCATGGAGAGAGCTGGCGACTTTTTTAGGTAAGTACGTGGCATTTAGTTAAGGTTCGGTTAGAAAAAGGGAAATGCTTTCACTTATTCCGAAAAGGGTTGACTAAGAACAAAATTACAACTCCTAAAAGAAACAACAAAATCCCTTCAATCTTGTATGACCATATCGCAGAGTGAATAAAAGAGCCAAAAATATCAGTAGTATCTGATTGTACATTCTGGTAATTTACCAGAACTAACATGGCTTTATCCATACCCATATCAGTACTTTGGGAGATAAACCGAAAGCCAATAATAAAGAGGATAAGCGAACAAATGAAAGCAATAAATAACGTGATTTTTGATTTCATTGTTTTCATTGTTTTCATTCTCCTTTGGTAAAGTAACAACGACTTTCTATACGCTGTTACTTTACCAAATTTTACTTCCCTGATCAATGAACCCAATCGTTAGTTGTCATGCCAATAGGGAAGCAGTTATGGAAAGGGAGAACTGAGGTCGGCGTCCCTATTCCTTTAATGGAAACTTCAGCAGTCGTAATACTTTCACCCTGTTCGCGTGATGTGAAGTATGTGAAGATGGATGCATCAAAGGTTTGAAGCCGCTCGGCTTTAGGCTTTTGATCTTCAGGCTATTGCAATCCTTCCTTCTACTTCATTGGCGAATTAGGGTCGCAGCTTTCCTGAAGACGCTAATCAGGAGAGGGGGCATCCAGGCTATCATATTCCTTCCTTCTATTGAATCTTCCATTGAAACTAGGGGTATGGCTTTCCTGGAGTCTTTATGATGATGAACACCATCTATCTGCGTAGAGCGAATAAGCTGATTGTGAACCATGGGCAGGGAGGTAATCGAATCTCTAAAGCCCATTTGGCTACGGCATTGAAGAACATAGAGCAGCTTGGATATACGTTATCGAAGCCATTAATAAACGCCGTCCGTACCTTGTCCAAGGAGCAGTTCCATGCGTTTTATCAGGGGCTGATCACAGATCTTAAGGTGATGGTAGGTGCCCACGTAACATACAAACCAATGTATCCGGATTTTCCAGAGCAGGTGATGCAGGAAGATGACGTGGAGCTGTACCTGAATGCCATTTATCATTATCTGACCTTGGAAGTGCCGGAGAATAAGGCAGCAGATCGCCCGCCAATGCTGGATAAGGTCAATCTTAAGGTGATTGATTTAGGCAACAAGTCGGACTTCCATACGATGATACGCCAGCTTATTCAGGCCAAGGGGTCAATTTCCGAGACGGATAAAGAAGATATCGATGCAGTTGTCGAACAAGCGGATATCGATGAACTGGAGGACATTCTGCCTGCCGAGATTCCATGTAAGGAAAACGTGGGCTTTGTAGCCGCCTCCTTAATGAAGCATGATAAGGCAAACATGAATCTGATCCGACCGTACTTCAAGACCGCTACCGATGTCCTGCGCCTCGCGGTTGCTTGGTCGGCTGGCGACGTTAGCCTTGCTGAGCCTACGCGCTTCCGCAAGTTCAAGCGGCCGGAGAGACGGCTGTTGCTTGGCCTGCTGAAACAATGCGGAGCGATTACCGAGGATATGCTGAAATATAAGCAGCGCTGGATTCGATTAGGCGAGATTTTACATCCATCTGAATATAAGCAGCAGTTTACAAAATGCAAGGATGCCTTTGATATTTTGCGCAATAACAAGCCCTTCACCACCTTTAACGGGAGCGTGGAGCTCGCTTTCCAATATCAGAATATGTGGACGCTGATCGATCTGTTGATGAAGCGCCCAGGCGAGTTTGCCAGAAGACTGGATCACATGCTTCGCATTGCGGAGCAGGCGGAGTACGTAGTGCTGGCATTCGGTGAAATCGCCAATCAGGTATCAACGCCCGTGCTTATGCAAGTAAAGTCCCATTTTACTCATCGTAACGAGCTTAAGGAGCTCCGTACCTTTTTCCCGAAAGGGAATGTTGCCAAGGCTGTAGCGATTCCCAATACGCTGCCGGAGATTGGCGAGGCGATATGCCAAGACATTGTGCGACTGTGCGATCAGACGCTTATGGAGCGATTCTCGGCACTTCCAGTGCTCGGAAAAACATATGTTGATGAACGCATGAAGCGCTATAACGTGCCGTTCTCCCAGCGTTCGGCAAGCAAGGCGCTGCGTACGATCATTCGGGGAAGCCGTGTGCCGATGGAAGCAGGGGATACCGTTCGCTTCTTCAACTGGTGGAAGGAAGGTACGGTGAATGGAAATCCTACAGGCCGTGTAGATATTGATCTCTCTGCTGTCATGTACGATCGCAATTGGCAGTATGTTGAGCATATTTCATACACGAATTTGCGATCGTCAAAGTACCGAGCTGTGCACAGCGGCGACATCGTAGCCGCTCCACAGGGAGCCTGTGAATTTATCGATCTGCATATTCCATCCATTGTGGATTATGGCGGTCGTTATATTGTCGCTTCACTTCATTCCTTTACGATGCAGCCGTATTGCGACTTGCCGGAGTGCTTCGTAGGCTGGATGATGCGCAAAAAGCCCGGTTCCGGCGAGATTTTCGAGCCGGCGACAGTCTCCAATAAAATCGACGTCACCGCCGATACACAGATTGCAATCCCTGTCATCTTGGATTTGATAGAGCGCACCGTCATTTGGACCGATCTCTCGCTGACAAGACACCCGAGCTACTATAACAATGTAGAAGGGAATCAAAGCGGAATGGTCTTGATGGGCAAAGCGATGACTACGTTGCAAAAGCCGAATCTGTACGATCTGTTCATGCTCCATGCCCAAGCAAGAGGGGAACTTGTTGCAACGGCAGATCAAGCAGATACGATTTTCTCTGTAGACGAAGGAGTCACTCCATTCGATATCGAGCAGATCATGGCTGAATTCCTTGTATAGATGAACAAGCGGATGCAAGATCATCAGCGGTGAACGAAGAGGGTTGTAATAACGCCTTAGTTCACCGCTTGAACCTGTTAATTAGCCTTTTACCATTTCCGGCAGTCCTTTATGTTTGACGAAACGCTGAAAGAGGAACCGAACGATCGGCCCTATGATTAGGAGCTGAAGCGGAAACGCGAAAATGAAATTTTTCACGACAAATGAGAAGTAATTTTCAAGCAAGGATCCTTCCATGCGGCTGCTCGCAAGATAGGCTGTTATCAACCCGTACAAGGACATGCAAAGAACCATTCCACTCACCATAAAGAAGGCAACGGATACGACTACGTTCAGTTTCTTGGACTTGTCATAGGGGAAGGAAAAAGCAATTTTCTTCGCTACAGGTCCCACAATAAAGGATTCCAATGTGAACGCAATGAAGAGGGCCAAAATAAGTTGGGCTAGTATGCTTCGCCAAGATAATGTATTGAGCAAGCCGTGCAGGTATAGGTTATAAAAGGTCATGCATACAACCATCCCGGAGCACATCATCAGCCCAAAGTAGACTTGTTCTTTTTTTGTTATCGGCAATGTGATCATCCTTTCTTTTCGACCTCATCATTATAGAAAAAGCAGACATCTTCACATAAGTGAACATTTTGCGAACTTTTCCGGTAGCAAGGACGATGTTTGCCGTATGAGAAAGTGCGCTTAATTATCAAGATCGACACACGACCACTGTGCCATATAGAAGTATCTAGTCGACAACAATTGAAAACGCTTCAAAAATACATTGACATAGCAATAACTAGGATCTAATATTGATTACGTAAACGTTTAACTAACAAACAGGATCAGCACTGCTCCTGTTTAAGCAAATTATTCAAAAACGTTTACTTACGAGAGGTGGTTAGATGGCAGCTACGATTAAAGATATTGCACGAGTTGCCGGTGTCTCTACCGCGACCGTATCGAGAGTCATCAATAATCTTGGCGGATATAACGAAGAGACGGAGAAGAAGGTTATCGCCGTTGCCAAGGAATTGGGATATCGGAAAAATGAAAATGCGAGAAGCTTGGTGCAGAAGTCGACCAATACGATAGGTATCATTATGCCAGATGTAGCAACCTCTTTTTATGGCGATATTATCAGAGGGATTGAGGATATTTCGTATGCGCATGGTTACAGCGTAATCCTGACCCATGCCGGCAGCAATGGTTCCCGAATTCAGGATTGCTTGAAATTGATGGGAGAGCGCAGAGTAGACGGGCTCATTATCGTTTCCATCGAGCTGCAAGAGGCTGCAATCGACGCTATGACATCACTCGAAATTCCTTTTGTTTTGCTTTCTACCAAGACGGATCGGGATGATGCGCCATATCTTAAAGTGGATGATTTCCGAGCGGCATATACCGCGGTTCAGTATCTGATTGAGCATGGACACCGGAAGATCGGGATGGCCGGGGCAAATCCTAGAGATCCGATATCCGGAGCGCCGAGAATCGATGGGTATACGCAAGCATTGCGAGATCAGGGGATCAAGGTGGATTTGAACCTGATTAAGCCCGGGAACTTTAGCTTCGAATCCGGCAAAAAGGCCATGCAGGAGTTCCTAGAAGAGGAAGCGGATATTTCCGCAGTGTTCTGCGCAAGCGACGAGGCTGCACTAGGAATTATATCGACATGCTTTGAGCATGGTATTGAGGTTCCAGAGAAGGTATCCGTGGTCGGATACGATAACTCTAAGGTGTCGCGTATGTCAATTCCTCCGCTTACGACAGTCGCGCAGCCCTTGTATGACATGGGGAGAGAAGGCTGCCGGAAATTAATTGATGCGATTCAGCATAGGATTAAGATTGAGTCCGAAGTGATACCGCATGAGTTAGTGGTACGCAAATCAGTCAAGTCGTTGGAACAAAAGTAAGCATTTTAAAATATATGTATTTGCACACGGACGTAATATAGATGATTTTTACGCATTACGTAAACGTTTACGTTAGAATCTGACAGCTTCACATTAGAACCCGAAAGGATAGGTATCCGATGAGTGAAACAATGAAACAAGAAAAAGACGTGAAATGGTGGCAGACGGCCGTTATCTATCAAATTTATCCGCGCAGCTTTCAGGACAGTGATGGAGATGGAATTGGCGATTTGAGAGGGATCATTAATCGAATCGATTATTTGAAGCTGCTCGGCATTACCGCAATCTGGCTGTCTCCTGTATATAAATCGCCGAACGATGACAATGGCTATGACATTAGCGATTATCAAGATATTATGGATGAGTTCGGTACAATGGATGATATGGACGAGTTAATTGCCAAGGCCAATGAGGCCGGCATCAAGATCATTATGGATCTTGTCGTGAACCATACCTCTGACGAGCATAAATGGTTCGTTGAAGCGAAAAAAGGCAAAGACAATGAGTACCGCGATTACTATATTTGGCGCGATCCAGTGAACGGCGGCGTGCCGAATGGACTAGGCTCTACCTTTAGCGGCCCGGCATGGGAGTTTGATGAAGCAAGCGGACAGTATTTCTTGCATCTATTCAGCAAGCGTCAGCCAGACCTGAACTGGGAGAATCCGAAGGTTCGCCAGGAAGTGTACGACATGATGAACTTCTGGCTGGATAAGGGCGTCGGCGGCTTCCGCATGGACGTTATCGACCTCATCGGCAAAATTCCGGATCAAGAAATTACGGGCAACGGACCGAAGCTGCATGAGTATTTGCAGGAAATGAACCAGAAAACGTTCGGCTCCCACGACGTTCTGACGGTAGGGGAAACATGGGGGGCGACGCCGGAAATCGCGAAGCTGTATTCCGATCCGGCACGGAACGAGCTGTCTATGGTGTTCCAATTCGAGCACGTGGGATTGGATCAGCAGGAAGGCAAGGATAAATGGGATCTGAAGCCGTTGAAAATTGCAGACTTAAAACGGGTTCTTGCGAAGTGGCAGACCTCGCTTGGCGATCAAGGCTGGAACAGCTTGTTCTGGAACAATCATGACTTGCCGCGCATCGTGTCCAGATGGGGCAATGACAAGGAATACCATGAGCAAAGCGCGAAAATGTTCGCTGTTCTTCTCCATATGATGAAGGGTACGCCATACATTTATCAAGGGGAAGAGATTGGCATGACGAACCGCCCTGTGTCGAGCATCGACGAGGTAGAGGATATTGAATCCATCAATATGTACAATGACCGTTTGTCCAAGGGATACGCGGCAGAGGACATTATCGCCTCGATCAATGCAAAAGGAAGAGACAATGCCCGTACGCCAATCCAATGGGATGACAGTGCGAACGGAGGCTTTACAACGGGTACGCCTTGGCTGCACGTGAATGACAACTACAAGACGATCAACGTGAAGCGTAATCTGGAGAATCCGAATTCGATCTTCTATACGTATCAGCGCTTAATCAAGCTGCGCCAAGAGAACCCGATTATCGTATGGGGCGACTTCGAACTGATCGAGCATACACCGGAAGAGGTATTTGCATACTACCGCATCTATGAAGGCGAGAAATGGCTCGTGGCAGCGAACATGTCCAAGCAGGAGCATGGAATCGCTGTAGATGGTAAGGTATCCGAGATCATTATGAGCAACTACGACCGCGCTGAAATAGACGTTACTGCGTTTACGATGAAGCCATATGAGGTATTTGCAGTGAAGTTGTAAATCGTATATGTGATGGTGGCTCACACATTCTTTGTGTGGGCCATTTGTTGTACACCCATCTTGGGCGTTTTTCTTTAGAGTGAAAGTCTCAAATGGACTGACAAGCACCTCCATTAGCCAAGAGTAAGGGTGCTCATCGTGAAGTAGAATCTTACGGAAACTGTAGGCAAAGCAAGGCTTGAGGTAAACGAATCAAATTTTGAGCCGATTAGTTCTCCATTAATGAAAAAACGGCAGGATATGGGATCTCCTACCGCCTAACGAATAAACTTATAGCGAATGTGTTTAAGTATACACAGCAAATGATATTTTGCTAGCGGAACTTTGTCAAACACCTGCAGTTGCATCAATTTCTTCCGCGACAGTGTAATTGCATAATAGCAAGCCCAAACATCATTTTTTTTCTTTAAAGGATAAAGCAAAGAAGATAATAGACAGTATTAATGAACTCAGAACCAGCTTGTTATCTGTAATATCTGCATAAGTTGGAGTAGTATCATAGCCGTTTACCTGTCCTATTACTGCAATTGAAGCAGCGATTTTTGCTGCAATTCGTTCCAGAGTAAATAAAGTAGCACTACACAAAAATAAAACTAATCCTATCGTTGAATACTTCATATCATTTTACCTCCTTCCTAAAAATAGTATGAACTATGAAAAAATAAAATAATAATCCCCTTTAATGTGTTATGTTACGTATTTAAGAAAAAACACCTATGAAGGTAGGTATGTGAAAAAGATTTTGGGTCTCTCATTGTCTTTATGTCTAGTATTTTCTTTGTTTTGCTGCAGTCTCATCCGCTCAAGAAAGTACACCAAAAAATCATGTTGCTTACAGTGTTTAGGTTAATGGAGTAAGCATCAAGTTGTCTGATAATGTGGTCGGTAAGGTTTCTCAAGAAGAATTGAAAACGATTGCCAGACAAGCACAAGCAAACGGGGGTGGAGACGTAACGATTCACAATGTTGTATATGCTTCTCCACAAACAGAAAGATTTACACCTTCCGCTTGGTATGACACAAGCGTTGACTGATCAGTTGTTAAGAGTAATAACACATAATAATCCCGATCAGGCGCAATTAATTATTTCTGTAGCACGTGGAGCATCAAAAAAATTATCAAGTTCAGTTACAAAAAAGACAACAAGAAGTGTATCTTGGAGTGGAGGAGTATCTATACCATCAGGAGCTTCTAGCAAATTAGATGCTAGCGTAACCGAAGAAGAATCGAGAACATATTCCAAAGAAGAAACTTGGACTGGCCCATCTGAAGGTTCTGCTTACATCACTAGAAACTATTATTTCACAGGGTTTAGAGATTATGGTAGTTTTAAAATAACCGGGGTTGACTGGCCTTCTGGGGACTCATATGGTTCGTATACTGGTACCTATAAAGAGCCTACTCACTATCAAGAGTGGAGTCAAGATATAAAGTAAACAAAAGGGAATAGCTTTCATAAAAAGAGGATAGCCCTTTTTAATTGTACGCCCAGCATGGGTGTGATCTTTAGGGTGAAATTCTCGAAAGAGACTGGTAAGTACATCGTTATGGGCAGAGGAGGAGGTTGTCTAATGGGGATAATTACTCTAGTTCTGCCGTATTTAGCGGCAGCATTATTTGTTTTTATTGTTTATAAAGTAATCAAAAAACTAAAATAATATCTATCATATTGATAGATTGAGTAAAAATGATTCTATAAATAACAGTAGAAGTGACAGAAACGAGTTGCTCCTAATTTTCGTTTCCTGCGTCGAAACGTGAAAGAGAGAACTGATATTGACTATTACCGTACTATCAATAAATTATAATCTGGCACCTGCAACCCTGCGGAGAGAGATTGCCGTCTTACTTAATCGCGTATGGCCGGAGGAGGATGGATTGCCGGAGGATACGATTCCGACCGCCCATGATGAAGCGCTGAATGCGCGTTCCTTCTATGCCTATGCAGATGGAAAATTAGTCAGCTATACAGGAGTTATCACCAAAGCGATCGAGCATAAGGGAGAGAGGTTCGTTCTATCAGGGCTTAGCTGCGTAGCGACTGACCCTGATTATCGCGATCTGGGATATGGGCTCAAAACGGTCGCTGCCGCCACCCGATGGATGGAGCAGAGCGGCGTGGATCTCGGCATATTTACCTGCAATCCATCGCTGACAGATTTCTACCATCGTGCCGGCTCCTGGCCGGCTGTGCCCGACGTGAGCCTCATTGGCTCTCGTGATGAAGGGGCGTTAACAAGCGACTCGTTGCAGGTCGTCGTGCTGATGCGCCTGTTTTCAGCAAAGGCAATTGCCCACAAGAAGATGCTGCGCCACACAACGATCAATCTTGATCTCCCTGTCGGACAATTTCTGTAGGGATGGTTCAAAGCCATCCCTTCTCCTCGGCAATGGCCGCGGCCTGCTGCCTCGACTCGGCATCCAGCTTTTGAATAGCAGAAGACAGATAATTTCGTACCGTTCCAATCGTCAGGAAGAGGGATTTGCTGATTTCACTAGTCGTCATGCCTTCCTTCGTAAGCCGCAGCATCTCAGCTTCTCTCTCGCTTAATGGATTCTCATTGTTCATAAAGAGTACCGCAGCCAGATCAGTACTGATTACCCGTTCTCCGGCCATCACTCTGCGAATGGACTCAATCAGATAGTCGATCGGTTCATCTTTAAGCAGATAGGCATTCACTTGGGCATTCATTGCCTTTTGCAAATAACCAGGCCGGGCAAAGGTCGTAACGATCATGATTTTGCAGGGAAGGTTGGCGTTTCTGATCTGTATTGCCAACTCTAAGCCGTTCATGTGCGGCATTTCAATATCCACCACGCATACGTCTGGCTTATGCTGCTGAATGGCTTCCCATGCCTGCTTTCCGTCCGCCACTTCCGCCAATACTTCAATATCGTCTTCAAACTTCAGCAATGAGGCAAAGGCACCACGCAGCATCTGCTGATCCTCAGCAATCACAACACGGATCATGTAGCAGCACTCTCCTTTCTAAGTTGATAAAGGGGGAGCATCATTGTAACCGCAGTCCCTCCGGTAGACGAGCATTCTACAGTAAGAGTGCCGTTCAGCGCCTGCATTCGCTCCTTCATTGACAGAATGCCATTCCCGCCTTCTTTTTGATTCAGCCCGATACCGTCATCCGTTATGCATATGGTATATCTGCTATCTGCTGCCTGAAGCCGTATCGTGCAGTGCTGAGCCTGGCTATGCTTAATCATATTTGTAACTGCTTCCCGCACAGAGAGAGCCATCATCGTTTCCTCGACACTGGACAGCAGTGGGGGAGTCCCCTGCTCTACAATTTCAAGCTCAATGCCAGCCGTATGCAGCAGCTTGCGCGAGTGCGCCAGTTCGCTCGATAGTGATATGAACTTCATTTCGGAAACGAGTTCCCGCACTTGCTTCAAGGCAATTCGCGATGTGTCCATGATGTCCTTCAGCTCTTCCTTGGCCTGCACAGGGTCTTTATCTACCCATCTGGCAGCAAGTTCGCTTTTCAATTTGATCATCGTTAAGGTTTGCCCCAGCGTATCATGGAGATCGCGCGCGATGCGGTGTCTTTCCTCCTGCAGGACATAGTGTTCAAGCTGTTCATTGGCAGCGTCCAGTTGACCTTGTAGGCTGGCGGCTCTCGCTCTTATGTATAAAATAGAGGGCAGGAGCATCTGGATAATCATAATGGGGAGATACATGATATGATTGGCAATAAAATTACCTATTCCTCCCCATCCTGCAACTAGCGCAAGGGCTATGGCTGCAGTTCCGACGCCGATTTGCCATTTGGACTTCGATCTGCCCAGCAGATCGGCAAATATAAATCCGAACATGAGAAGATTGGGGTCAATATAGATACTGAGTACCGCAATCGTACCGAGACCAGATACAACAGCTGCTAGCAGATATATATTCCGATGCCATAATGCAATATAGAAGGAAATCAAAAATACGCTTAGGATCATAAGGGATCCCAAGAGACCAAGATCGGAACGCGTGCTTAGGACGAAGTAGCACAAATATACGATCGCAATTACATCTATGAGCAGAAAATGTTTGATCTGATCTCTTGGGTAGATCTTCATCGATAGCCTCCAGATTCACCTGGATTGAAAAATGCCTACCGCACGCTTGCGGACAGACTCCATAGGGCCAAGCTTGAAGACCCGCAGCCACCTTGAAGCAAACCATAGCTGGAATACGGAAATCTCAATCCAAATTGCGATAATGATGAAAGAATTCAACTTGCCGCCAAATGCTAGGCCCCAGCCATAACAGAGCATAGATGCAATCACATTTTGCATCACATAGCAGCTTAACGACATCTTCCCTGTGTTCTCAAACAGACGCCACAGCCGATCCCATTTATTATATTGTATCATTTTACCAATAATGGCTATATACCCAAGTGATAGAAATGGGGCAAATAAATAGCGGACAGGCATATCGAAAATGCCGCCGGGTATGAAGATAATCAGGTTCAATGGCACCCCGGCGTAGAGGCTCAGCTTCAGAAGCTTGTTACGTTGACGCTGCCCATTCCCATCTGGAGCGAACACTCCGGAGCGCATAAGGCGAACGCCAAGCAAAAATAGAAATACATTCAATGGGATGACAAAAAGGGGTTCAAATCGAAGCTGTACAAAATGAGACAGTCGGTATTGGACTTGATCCAGCCATGAACCGTCTCGGTAAAGGGCGACCACCTGGTCAAAGTTCCCCAGTGACATATTGGCGCCCATTAACCCAAGCAGAAGCATGCCTAATATTACGATGACATGTACGCTGCCAATCACTTTCATCGTGATGGATATGGCGCGATCTCCACCTCGAATAATGAAGGCGGCAATCATGCCTGTTATGCCGTAGCTCATTAAGATGTCATACTCCATGACGAGCACGAAATGAAGCAAGCCCTCCAATAGCAAAATAAGAAGAACCCACATATACACGCCCGGCCAGGCCTTGCCTGTACGCTTCGCTTGCCGGTATTTCATTTCCATGCCTACTCCGAACATGATCGTTAATAAGCCGAGCATCTTGCCATTTACGAAAAATAATACGATCATACGGAGCAGATCATCAAGCTTCCACCAGCCCGTATAAGCATACGTAGTGAGATAAGATAAATCTCCTAGATGTGCAAATATCCAAATATTTGTCCCCAATGTGCCCAGAATCGCGAATCCCCGCAATATATCGAGCAGACGGATTCTCTCCTGACGTTGTTCCACATGTACTCATCCTTCCCTCATATCATCATGCAGCTTTATTGTAGTGGGGAAGAGGGGCGGCGGAACATTCACAGCTGTAAAGAAATCGAGATGACAGGTGTCATATTGTTTGGATTTGGATAGCAAGGAATATTGTTGCGCAGGATAAGACTACAGGATCTTGAAAGAGGGAGATAGCCGCCATATGGATCATATGATTTTTCAGGTTGGAACCGCCTTGCTGTTAGTTACCGCCGCTTCGCTGCTTGCGGGTAAACTCAAATTCTCGATCATTCCATTTCTCATCGTTCTCGGTATGTTAGTCGGCCCGCACGCTCCCGTGATCGGCTTGTTCGACTTAACCTTTGTGGAAAGTCAGTCCATTATATCCTTTCTCGGACGCATGGGGGTTCTGTTCCTACTCTTCTACATTGGGCTGGAGTTCTCGGTCTCGAAGCTGATTAAGTCAGGCCGCAATATTGTATTTGGCGGTACCGTATATGTTGTATTGAATTTTTTGCTGGCAATGGTATACGGCTTCTTGGTTCATTTTCCGCTGTATGAAACGTTAATCGTTGCAGGAATGATGTCTGTATCCTCCACTGCCATCGTAGCCAAGGTGTTGGTTGATCTCAGGCGCACAGGCAACTCCGAGACAGAGTTAATATTGGGCATGATTTTGTTCGACGATCTCTTCTTGGCCGTGTTTCTATCCGTCATGTCGGGCCTTCTGCTTGGAGGGGCAACTTCTGTTGGGGGAGTGCTGCTTTCCGTAGGTATTTCAATGGGGTATATGCTTGTATTTTTCATTATCGCAAGAGTAGGACCGCCTTTATTAAATAAGCTGTTGAACATCACCTCAAGTGAAATATTTATTATAGTTGTGTTTTCCTTGCTATTTTTCATTGCGGGGTTCTCGGAGACGCTGCATGTAGCCGAAGCGATCGGCGCGCTCTTATTTGGACTTGCTTTGTCCGAGACCGAGCACAGCAAGCGAATTGAGCATCTGGTTGTGCCATTCCGTGACTTCTTTGGCGCCATTTTTTTCTTCAGCTTCGGTCTTAGCATTGATCCGCTGACGCTGGGCGATGCTGCTTGGATGGCGATAGGAGCTGTGCTGCTCACGGTGGTATCCAATATGGTTGCAGGCTGGATGGCAGGGCGTCAGGCAGGACTAACCTATAAAGCATCAACGAATATTGGACTTACGATCATGGCTCGCGGAGAGTTCACGATTATTGTCGCGAACCTCGGTATTTCAGCTGGATTGATGCCCTTGTTGAAGCCCTTTTCCGCTCTGTATGTTCTCGTGCTGGCGATTGTTGGACCGCTACTGGCAAAAGAGTCGAAATCCGTGTATGGTGGACTGAACCGGATATTTAAATGGAGCAGCACCAAAGAGAAAGCAAACATCGAAAATAAATAGGATTGAAGGGAGATGGCCATATGGCAACGATAAGGGAATCCGAACTGCCGGGAATCGGAAAAAAGTATCAGATGGAGACCGTTTCGGGAGATAAGGTAGTCGTCGTTATTCATGATGATGGCAGAAGGGAAGTCTATCATTTTGAAGATAATGATCCAGAGATGAGCATTTCCCAAGTGACACTGGAGGACGAAGAAGCAAGGCAGCTTGCTTCTATTATCGGCGGCATGAGCTATAAGCCCAAGGCGTTGGATACCATCCAGGTGGAGCTTGATGAACTGGTCATTGAATGGTGCAAGGTGGGACAGTCCTTTCCATGCATTAATAAATCCATTGCTGAGCTGCAAATCCGTCAGCGCACGGGAGCGACGATCCTGGCTGCTATAGAAAAAGGAAAGCAGTATATCAATCCTGATCCTGAGGTACGGCTTACGCCCAATATGACGCTTGTGATTGCAGGAGAGCGCAAACAAATCAAGCAGCTCAAAGAGCTGCTAGCTCAAGGATAACCAATAATTGTGAAACGAGAGCATCTGCATGGTCAACAGCGGGTGCTTTTTTTATTCCAATGAAATAACCTACCCTTTCTTACTTCTTCCTTCAATTTCTTCTCTGATGATTTTCATGAGCAAATGAACAGAGGATCTCTGCGTATACTCCTGGCCGCCTCTTTTTTGCAGGATACCGATTTGAATGAGGGGCTCGGCCATGTTGACGTCAATTGCTGCGACTTCCTTTATCAGCGATGTCGTATCCAATACAACCCCCACGGAAGAAGTGTTCTTCACAAAGTGAGGAATCGAGGATATTTGACTTATGGTGTTTAGGTTGGGCGACGATTCGAATCTGGCAAAATGCTTTGCTAGACGCAAAGAATACAAGCAGGTTGGCCCCCCAGCTATGATCGGGTAATGAAGAAGCTCATCCAATGGAATGGTTTGCTGTGTACACAATGGATGCCTTTTATCTGCTATGAAAGTGATCTTCTCGTGATACAGCGGCTGAAAATAGAAGGGAGATGCGTCCGACGGCTCGCCGCAGATGGCAAAGTCCAGCTCTTTTTGCAGGATGGAATGCGAAAGGAAATCGGTATTTCCCGTCACGACATGATAGTGCATGTTCGGCTTATGCTCCCGGAATCTCCGCAAGGCGTTCGGAAAAATCGTCTCCATCATGGAGTCAATGCCTCCTATCCGCATGGATCCAATTTCGTCATGCTGCAATGCCTTCGCTTGTTCCGCAACATAGTTCCAATGCTGTATGAGACTGTCGATTTCCGCTGCCAGCATGTGGCCGGCATGGGTCAATTCCGCATCCCAGCCTCTGTTGAACAAGGGTATGCCCAGCTCTTTTTCCAAACGTTGAATTTGACTTGTAATTGTTGATTGGGCGTAATTTAATTTCTCGGCTGCTCGGGAAAATGTCCCTTCTTCAAGTATGGTTTTGAACGCGGTTAGTTCTTTGAGATCCACTGGCTGACACCTCTATCGAAATAATCGAACAAGATTATGATTTTATTCAATTATACAAATGATTTTCCCAGGCGTACAATGGAGGCATCTCAGAGAAGGAGTTGATCGAACATGCCATTCATTCGGGTCAGTTACATGGAGGGGCAATACGACACCTGTCAACTTGAACAAATCAGTAAGACAATCATGTACGCTTTGATTAAACACTTCAAAGTGCCGGAAGATGATTATTTTCAAGTTTTCCATGCGCATCGGGCGGGGGAATTTTTCTTTAGCAAGAACTACTTGAATGTTGAACGGAGCGAAGGCTTGCTCTATATACAAATCACACTTAAATCAGGGAGGACGGAACAGCAGAAAATAGGCTTTTATGCGATGCTGGCGAAGGAGCTGTCAAATACGGTGAGCATAAGGAAAGAGGATGTATTTGTCGTGCTTGTCGATAATGAATTCGATGATTGGTCGTTCGGCAACGGCATTGCTCAAATGCTGGATCGTCAGAAAAAGGGGGATGCTGGGCATGGCGCATCGAGCAATTAAACCACATGCAAGCGAGTCGTTAAGGAAATTAGCACCGGCATTTATTGATTACTCAGAGAATGTGTTGTTCGGGGACTTGTGGCGACGAGAGCAATTGTCGCTGCGGGATCGGAGTCTAGTCACGATTTCTGCGTTAGTTGCGGGCGGATTGACAGAACAGCTTCCTTATCATTTGCGCCTATCGGTAGAGAATGGACTGCAGCAGGAGGAAATCGTGGAAACGATAACGCATCTGGCGTATTATGCAGGCTGGCCGCGAGCTGCTTCAGCGCTGCAGGTTGTAGAGACGGTCTTCGAGAATAAGGGGTGATCAAGGATAGAAAAAGCACAGAACCTAGTGAATGGCTAAGAACTGTGCTTTTTAGCGTTTCATCAGTTATAGCTGCCCCTAAGTGTTTTGTAGCTCTAAAGGCAAGAAGGCGTAATCCCCATCCCTCACGATCTCGCATTTTCGAACCGGAATGGGTTGCTTGAAAATTGGACCATCAATTACCGTTGTATGGAACTCTCCGCCTTCGCCGCATGGATCGATGCCGCGTGCGAGAAGCTCGTCCACGAACTCATGAGTCAGCACTCGCCCTAAATCTTCTTCCTTCATGCCCTTTGACAGATTTACAGTCACCAGAATGGTAACGAAGCCAAGGTTAATAAACTCCTGTACAGCTTCCAGGTGATCCATCCCCCATAGCGGCATTCCTAAGCCTAGCCCTGCATTTTTCGTCACTCGGTCATGCCAGCAGCCGTGTTCGGGCACATCCAGGTCTCCGGTTACTAATACTTCGGCTCCGCGACTCTTCGCTTCCGCTAACAGACCCATAAAGACAGACTCATAGTCTGTCCAGCTCGCCGCACCCGCTAACACGGGCAATCCAATGGCTTCTGCTTGAGCCCGAATCAACTCAGGGGGCATACCGTGGGAACGAGAGCGCTTGCCTTCTTCTTCTAGCATGACGATCAATCCTGCCGCTTCGCCGGTTTGCATGGCTTTATACAGTGCCAACGTGCTGTCCTTCCCGCCGCTGAAGGAAGCGATGAATGTATGTCCGTCAGCCCCGATTTTCCAAGTTGCTGCGTCTGTCATGATTTTCTCTCCTTTGCTGTTTAAAGCGTTATACGCTGACTGGAATATGCCAATTGTATAAGATATACGAAGTTATGCATGTAATTGATGTCATTTTAACACGGACAGATCGAAGAAAGGGCATGAAGGTTCAGTATAGAGTGGGTAATCTTGACAAGTTGCAGTTACATTGGGGAAAGGAGCAGCCTGAAATCGACTCTATAACATGAAAATCCTCTCTCACTTTACTTTGCGAGAGAGGTGGATGTCAGGCCATCTAGGTGCTGTTATATTTAAACGAGGGGGAGGCACCAAGGATTACTCAAACTCCGCAATCATTTTGGATTGGACCAAATTGCCGTCCTTGTCATATTCTTTGAAGTCAGCTCGATAATAAGGAGTAGCTCCATTAAAAGTGAACTGCACCGGGGTATCGATGTACAACGTCGTTCCATTCTTTAAATAATTGCGAGGACCCATCATTTGGTATAAGTCTATTTTCGGCCAGCCGTTCCATTGGCTTATCGCATTGATTGTATTGCGTGCGTCATCTAACGTGATTGTTTTATAGTTCGGGTAATAGAATTTTTGAACCAATTCTTTATCGTCGAAGGTGATTTTCAAATCACCCTTCAGATCGTGCGTTCCGGAGTATACCATCTTTCTCAGATCATGCGTGACGACCGCTTTATGACCTGGCGGAAGCGTGACTTCTTGGGAAGGAACGGTATATTTATCCGATTCCGTATACGTTTCCGTCTTGGTAGTGGATAAGTTATAGGTTACGCTCGTTTCAAAATCGGCCCCTGCCAAAGCGACTACGCCTTTGGCAGCCACTTTAAATCCTAGCTGCAAGCCGTTCGTGACGGAAATGGCTTGGGATTTTGTGTAATCCTTTTGGAAGCTGTCTGTTTTCATTTTCTGTGTTGAGGAAGTATAATTCGTCAATTCCGAAGTGCCGCGATATATCGTATCCCCTGTATTTGATGTGTACTGAATATTGGATACATTCATATCATTAACCGCTTCGATTTTTAATCCCATTTGCTCGGCAACGCTGTCATAGCCTCTGGAACTTGCCAGGTTGTCCTTGAACCAGGAAATAAACCGGTTGGATTGGTGGGAGGATTGATCTTTCAGAATCCAGTATCTAGCCAGGAACCAGCTATCCAATATTTGTTCCTGCATATTAATAGGCTGGTTCGTCATCTTTGCCTGTCTATCTCTCTCTTTGATTCTCAGATATACCGTATCGATATATGATTCTGCAAACGGAACCGCAATTTCGGAAGATGAAATGGCAACGCTCTGTACCGGAGCGAGATCCGCGGCCATGGCCGGCAAAGCCCATGCTGGAACCATACTTAAGGCCAGCGCGCCAGCGATTAGTTTTTTCTTGTTTTTTTCAAGCATTTCATGTGTCCTCCTTTTTGTTTAGAAGATCAGTACCTACTGCCTAGTGCCTAGTGCCCTCCAATCAGATGATGGTCGCCCCGCAAGTCCCCTTTTGCGACCGTGGGCGATGAGTCGGCGCCGGACAAAGCTGCTTGCTGATAACCGAAAAACAATGCAAAAACCAAAAAGGCGCTCGCTATCTTCCGCATTCTCCTCCTCCTTTCGTCCTACCTTTTTGTTATTCACTGTTGCTAACTCAACGATAACACGGTTCGAATCCGAGCGATAAATAAGGATAGTTATATTGTGTTCCAATCATGTGAATCCGACCGGAAACTGTACTGCATCAGTCGAAAAGTATAAAAATCATTACCGAAAATCCATTAAAATGTGACTCTATCTTCCGAAAATAGAATTGGGGGCAATGCAATTCTTGCGGCGGGATGTCAAACTTATCTTCTCCACATCTTAGATACCAAGTGAAGTCGGCAAAGGGGAGATCATGTGGTGTATACGTTGAATGCAAGCGAAATCGGGAAAATTATTAAAGAATTGCGCCTAAGGCGAGGATTGAGTCAACAGGCGTTGGCGAAAGGAATTTGTACGCAGCCTCATATCAGCAACATTGAAAATGGCAGAGAAATGCCGTCTGGCTTTATTTTGTATTTATTGTCAAAAAAACTAAGAGTCAATGTGAAATATTTGTTTGATAGTCACAATGATTCCAATATACCCTATAAAAATAATATTAAATTTATTGTCCACTCGTTTATTCAAGAAAATGATTTCGATCAAGTCATAAAGATACTGGACGAAGAAAGCCATCTTTTTAAAGCACCCGAAGATCAACAATTCCTCCTTTGGGCAAAAGCCATATCACATTACTACTCTTATAAGGACTTTCATTTCAGCTTCATGCTGCTCAAAACGGCGTTAAGAAAAACGTGCAAATGTTTGAAGTTTTGTTCGGAACAGGAACTTACGATTATGAATAGCATCAGCATTTTATTATCTGAATCCGGTCAGAATCGCAAGGCACTCCGCATTTTGAAATGGACATACCGCCACATTCATCGGCATTACTATATCGAAGACAGGACACTTCCTATCAAAAACATCTACGCGCTTGCACGCTCATTATCGAGAAATCATGATTATCACGCCTGTATACACTATTGCAGCCAAGGAATTGAACAATGCTTGAAATATAATTCTCTCTATCTTTTTGGTGAACTGTATTATGAAAAAGGGTTGAATCACTATTTTTTACATCAGCATCAAGCGGCATTAGAGGATTTCGAGCAAGCCATTATGCTGTTTAAACTCAAGAAACAATACAACTTCCAGCGTTTTGTAGAAATGAAAATAAAGGAGTTCAAGCTTGGGGTGCATTGTAACCAGGATAGAAAGGAAGGGGAATTCACTCCGTTATAGTACAATGGGGAGAGGAACTAATGGAGGTGATAGTATGATTTATAATCTGGAAGATTTGCAGAAAGCGCATCAGGCGGGGAAGAAGATCAAATACTTATTTTTCTGGGGACATACGCCTCCAGCAGATGGAAGCATCAATCAGAGCTGCTTCAGCCAGTGGTGGAACTCTAGCTTTACGATAGACGGCCATAAATATCGCTGTACTGAGCAGTACATGATGGCAGAAAAAGCGCGGCTGTTCGGCGATGACGAGATGCTGGAAGCCATTATGAATGCGAAGCACCCGAAACAAATGAAAGCCTTCGGGCGGGCCGTAAAACGCTTTGATAACGACGTATGGAATCGCGAATGCTATGATATCGTGAAGCGGGGCAATCTTGCAAAGTTTTCGCAAAACGAGGGGCTGTGTGCATTTATAAAAGGCACTAAGCGGCGTATTTTGGTAGAAGCGAGCCCCGTTGATCGGATATGGGGGATTGGCATGGCGAAGGATCATCCTGACGTGGAGAACCCGATGAAATGGCGGGGCACCAACCTGCTAGGCTTCGCCTTGACTGAGGTGAGGGATCAGTTGTTAGCGAATGAAACCAAATAAAGACCAAGCTGAATTGGCTGCCCCAACGATTCATGTACGATTCGAAGGGCAGCCTCTCAGCCTATCTGCTATTTAGTTAATGATTGCGATTCATTCCAATCTCCCCCTCTTTCATTTAAACCCGGTCAAGGCCGATCCAGACTGCATGAAATACTTCTGTCCGAAGAAATAGAGAACGATCATCGGCAGCGTCATAATGGTGGAGGCAGCCATAAGCTTCTCCCACTGTGCGCCGTGGTCTTGCTGGAAGCCCTGCAGGCCGAGCGTAATGGTCCATTTTGCTGAATCATTCAAATAAATAAGCGGCCCCATAAAATCTACATACGACCAGACGAAGGAGAATAAGGCTACCGTCACGAGCGCAGGCTTCAAAATCGGCAAAATGATGCGGATATAAATCCGGATTTCAGAAGCACCATCTATCTTGGCTGCCTCGGATAATTCTGTGGGTACCCCCATGAGAAATTGGCGCAGCAGGAAGATAAAGAAGGGAGCCCCGAAGAAGGCGCCGATCGTCAGCGGCAATATCGTGTTTACCCACCCAAGCTTCGTGAAAATGATGTATTGCGGGATAAGCTGCACCTGAGCGGGCAAAATCATGGTGGCGACAACGATGGAGAAGATGATACCGCGCCCTTTCCATGGAATTCTGGATATCGAATAGGCGACGAGCGGCGCGGCGAATAATTGTCCGACAATATTAATGGCGCAGATGAGGAGTGTATTCGTCATATAGCGGGCGAAAGGGATTGTCTCCAACGCTGCAGCATAGTTGGACCATTGAAAGGTGTCGGGCAAGAGACTGGGCGGAAGCTGGAAAATCTCGTCTGGCGTTTTCAACGAGGTCATGACCAGCCATAAGAACGGAAACAGAAACAAAATGGAGAACAGAATCAGCACGGCATGCGACAAAATGGATTTCCGAAGCTTCGAGGCCATATTAGTCACCTCCGTAATAGACCCATCGTGCCGAGGTCTTCAAGAGTACGAATGTAATGAGCAGTACGATGATGAATAGAATCCAGGCAAGGGCAGAGGCGTAGCCCATTTTCAAGTAAACGAATGCTTCCTGATACAAATTGACCGTATAGAACAGCAAGGATTGATCTGGCCCGCCGAGCGATTTCCCCCCATCTACCTTCCCCCCAGCCAGAATGTACGATTCTGTAAAAATCTGAAACGATCCTATCAACCCCATAATGAGCTGGAACAAGATGATCGGCGAGAGTCCCGGAATCGTAATGTTCCAAAATCGATGCCACCAGTTGGCTCCATCGACTTGAGCCGCTTCGTAATACTGCTTTGAAACGCCCTGAAGGGCAGCGAGGAAGATGAGGGCCCCTGCCCCGGTTCCCCATAAGCTCATTAAAATTAAAGAAGGCTTCGTATATTGCGGATCCAGCAGCCAAGCGGGGTCGGGAAGGCCTAGGGAGCGCAGAATCGTGTTCATTAAGCCGAAATCCGGGTTCAGCATCCACGTCCACAAGAGGGCGCTGGCAACGATCGGAATGACAGACGGCAAGTAAAAGATCGTCCGGTAATAATTAATTCCCTTCACCTTCGTGTTCAGAAGCAGCGCGATCATTAGGGATACAATGAGCGTGATGGGTACGGATATAAAGGTCATGAACAGTGTATTGCCAAGTGAACGATAGAAGCTCTCGTCTGCGAAAATGTGCTCATAGTTGCGTAGGCCAACCCACTGCGGGGAACGGAACAGATCATACTCGGTCAGGCTGAAGTACAAGGAGCCGAAGAATGGATAGACAGTAAAGGCTAGAAAACCAATAATCCAAGGCGACGCAAATGCCAGACCGAGAAAGAAGACATGCCGCTCTTTCTTCGTCCAGCCTGTTTTCTTTTGTTGCGGGACAACGACTGGGGAGATGTTCATCATAAGTACCCTCCCAACGGCTTCTATTTGACGAGTGGCTGAATCTTGTCTTTCACCTTCTTCAAACCTTCCTCCATACTGACAGTTCCCCTTAAAATTGCGTCAACCTGTACTGCGAACTCGGCAATGTACTCATTGGCGAAGGAAGTAGCGGGGAAGGAATGCAGGTTTTTGCTTGTAGAGTAGTCTAGGAACTCTTTGAATCCAGGTACGTCATGATAGACCGGATCCTTCAGCGCGGACAGTCTCGTTGGCAGGTTCCCAATCGCAGCGGTGAACTCGGCCATCTGCTGCGGCTCCGTCATCCATTTCAGGAACTTCCATGAAGCGTCTGGGTGCTTTACACCCTTCGGAATATAGAACACGCTCGTCGTGACATTGCCGGGGTTCTTCCGCTCAGAATGCTTTTCATCATATGGAATGGGAGCAATACCGTAGTTCAAATTCGGAGCGAACTGCTTAATGAAGGTCGGCAGCCATTCGCCGTCGATCGTCATCGCGTACTTGCCGGAGAAGAATGGATTTTGGGCGGACATATATTGTCCGAGACCGGAAGAGAAGCGATCCAGATTAGCTGAGCCGTATTGATCCCAAATGCCCTTGGATAGTTCGAGAGCTGATTTGACACCAGGGTTGTCGGGTGTAACCTGCTTTGCAGCTTCATCATAGAACGAACCGTTGTACGCATTGGCGAAGGTGTACGTGTCCATTCCCGGCCATAGTCCAAGCCGCTGCAGCCGTCCTCCATTCTCCACGATACTGAGTGCCTTAATATACGCCTTGAGCTGACTAATCGTCTCTGGCGGGCCATTAAAGCCGGCTTCCTTTAAGATATCCTTGTTATAGAACAGCATCGTGACGTGCATGGCAATGGGAAAGGCATAGGTTTTGCCCTCATGTTGCGAGATGCTGAGCGCGGCAGGAACAAAGTCTTTCAGATCGACACTGTCCTTGGAAATATAATCGTCAAGCGGCATCATCGCGCCACGAAGCCCCCAAGGCACGACATTTTGCCCAAATTGAGAGGCGATATCGGGAGGATTTCCGCCTGTAATTGCAGTGAGCTGCTTCTGATAGTCGCTTTGAGACAGCCCTTTTACCTGAATATCAGAGTTGGAGGCATTCCACTTGGCAATCAGCTTTTCCAGTGCAGCGGCCTCCGGCCCGGTCCACCCATACCAGAAGCTGAGCTCTACCTTATCTTTGGAGTCCGAATTGCCAGTCGATCCTCCTTCACCGGATGTGCTTCCCCCGGAGCAGCCAGCAAGCAAGGAGAACGCAACAATCAGTGCAAGGCACCACTTCATTGGCTTTCTTTTCATGCTTATTCCCCCTCAACACTCAGAAATGGGTATTATCGACACCGATTATACAGTTTTAGATTCGAAGGCAGTCTACTTGTGATAAGCAATACCGTGTATTCAAAGTAGTCGTCAATTCCCTCCTTATTCGTGTGAAGTATCCCCATGGTAGCATGTATGCGCTTTATTTTATTTCAAATTTGTGTGTAAAAGTGGGATTATCGTATGCGTGCATGGCTCTTGCTGGATCGCTTGCTTGCGGTAGGAGGTAGGGGAAATGCCGGTGTATTTCTTGAACATGCGGCAGAAGTAGGACAGTTCGTTGAATCCGATCGCATAGCAGACATCCGTAACGGACAATTCGGTCTGCTTCAGCATGGTAAGAGCATGGAACATGCGAAGGTCTGCCAGGTAACGATTGAACGTCTTGCCCGTCCACGTCTTGAATACACTGCAAAAGGTAGACCGCGACAAATTCGACAAGGAACACAGAGTATTCAAATGCAAATCCTCGTGATAGGCGGAATGGATATAATCAATAACCCCTGTCATAATCGATCTGTATTTCTCCTCCTTCTCAAACCCTGCTTGCACAACGTCTTTGTTAATTTCTCTTACGAGAATGGAGAGGAGAAGAAGTAAATGGGATTTCAACACCAATTGAAAAAAAGGAGAACGCCGTTGATATTCAGCGAGCATTTCCTTGAGTACGTTGAGTACGCGAATCTCCGCAACGTGTCCGAGCGTAATCTTCGATTGCATGCTGTCATCCCGGCGAAGGAAATATTCCAGGTAGGCAACGTCAAAAAAGAGAGGAGCCACCGGTTTTTCTTCAAAGCGTTCGTTAATAAAAGAAGGCATAAACTCGCAGCCATAGACTTCAATGTCTTGATCGGGAGGTATTTCAATCCGGTGCACGGTGAATGGGGAAATCACAAATATATCACCCTTTCCAATATCGAATTGTCGATTGCTGACAGTATGTTGGAAATTCCCCTTTGCCACATACCAAATTTGAAAATAGTCGTGACAATGGTGGGTTAAGCTGTGCTGTCTGAGCAGCTTGTACATTTTGCAGGGAACATCCTCAAGCATCTCCATCTTGGAGGTGAAATAAATGATGCCTGAACGAGCCCATTTGCCAATTTCGGCTGTTTTCCACTGGATATCCAATGCTGATCACTCCTGTTCATCTTGTAAATGAGAAAGCCTAACTCACTCACACTATACGATATTGACGGAGGACAACCACAAGTTAGACATGATAGACAAATATCCTCCCGCAGAAGAGGTGCAGGAGGATTGGTTGCCTTACTGTAGTATATTCGCTTGATTGTCAGAACTTAGGCCCCGATTTTCGGGCTATAGGGTTTGCCCACTGTCTACCGTGATGATTTGTCCCGTCATGGCTTCCTGTTCTAGGACGGAGCAAATGAATTGTGCGATATCCTCCGATGTTGAGAGGTGCTGCAGCAATAGATTCGGGGCGAGCTGCTGCATTCGCTCCTCTTGTCCGCGCCACCATCTGGTCGCTACTGCACCGGGCGCGACGCAATTGACTCGAATGGCAGGCGCTAGTGCGCGTGCCAGCGATTTGGTCAGGCCATGGACTGCCGACTTGGATACCGCGTAGGGGAGCGAGGAACCGAGCCCTGTCTGTCCGGCAATACTGCCAACGTTGACGATTGCGCCATTCTGCGTCTGCTTCATGTAAGGAGCAACAGCCCGAGCACAATAGAACATCCCTTTTACATTAACGTTAAAAAGCTCATCCCATACCGCATCCGTTGCGGCATCCAGATCCTCTATCGGTATATGCTTCGTAATGCCCGCATTGTTTACAAGCACGTCAATCGTGCCGAAGGCATGCACGATCTGGTTCACCATCATCTTAACTTCGTGATCCCGTGAAATATCTGCTTGAACAGCCATGGCGCGACCGCCGTTGGCTTGAATGCTCCGTACCGTTTCTTCCGCATCGGCTGCGGATCGGGAATAGTTGATCGCTACGAATGCTCCCCGCTTTGATAATTCGATCGCGGTCGCCCTGCCAATTCCAGTACCCCCGCCTGTCACCAATGCTACCTTATGCTTCAAGTCCATGCTTACGCCCTCCCGTTCCCTTTCTTTATCTGTTCATATTCATTGTACTGAGCTCGTATGTATTTGTATAATTGAATGTAATGAAGATATAGTTCAATTAAAATGAATTGATGAGTAGGGATTCCTGGTGGACATCAAAACCTTAAAAACATTCCAATGTATCGTAAAATCAGGCAGCTTTATCCGAGCGGCAGAGGAAATGAACTATGCACAATCGACGATCACGATGCAAATACAGAAGCTGGAGAAGGAAATCGGCGCACAGCTTTTTGATCGCGGGAAGGCGATTCATCTGACAGAAGCAGGCAGGCTGTTCTACGAGCAAAGTCTGGAAATCGTACACCGTATGGAGCAACTGCAAAGCAATATCGCGGATATGAGTAACGGAGAAGCCGGATCTGTTCGAATCGGCGTAACAGAACCTACAGCAAGCAGTCGCTTGCCCTACAGATTAGCGGAATTCATGGGCGACCATCCACAAATTCGTATCGCTGTTGAGATCGCCAGCACCCCTGCATTGGTAGAGCAATTGCTTCACAGCGATCTCGATTTTGCGATATGCTCGTCGCCTGAGGTAGGCACCGATCTGCATTTTGAGCCACTCTTTCTTGAAACATTTTCCATGCTGCTGCCAGAACATCATCCGCTAGCATCCCATGACATCATTCAGCCAGCAGACTTGGAGGGAAATCGCCTATTGATAACCGCAGATGCTTGTCCCTATCGGAAGAAGCTCGATTTTATCCTGCAGGACATGGGGCAGATCGGCATAGACACGATGGAGATTGGGAGCATGGGTGCACTGAAGCATTATGTGCAAAGCGGGCTAGGCATTGCCTTTGTGCCGGAGATCATGGTAGATTCTGCGCCATTAGGCACAGTGGTGCGCACAATGGAAGGAGCCTCGGTCGATATGCTGACCGGCATGCTTTGCAGAGTGCAGCCGCATCGAATGAGTTTGGCCGCCGCGAAGTTATATCATTTTTTAAAGAGGTCGCTTCATTTGAACGGACACTGACACGATGCAAGTTTTCAATTACGGGCCTTCTTAATGTTAACGAACGTGCTTGTGTTATTGTTTTAAAGCTAATATTTATTGACAAACGATAATCCAATCTCTACAATGAGGAAATTCTTTTGTTCAATGGGTGTTCTATATTTTTGTTGTATGCGTACGACATGTTTTTGGATGCACTGACCATCGTTCCGATGGTGGTTGTGTCATTCCTTGCACTCGCTATTGGTTTTTTGAGCCTGACCTTGGCTCAGCTATTTGAGGAGGCGACAAGAATCAAAGAAGAAAACGATCAAACGATATAAAGTGGGGTTATCATTGTGGCAATTCGAGTTAATCTGGATGTAATGATGGCCAAGCGAAAGATGAGCTCTACCGAGCTCTCCAGAAGATTAGATATTACGATGGCCAATCTTTCGATATTAAAAACGAACAAGGCGAAAGCGATTCGCTTCTCGACATTGGATGCCTTATGCAGCATCTTAGAATGCCAGCCCGGCGATATTTTAGAGTATGTAGAAGAGGAAGGGGATCACGCAGATCGTTCTCTCACATAAGAAAATATCGCGATTCGTCTGTAACCCAAGAGATTGTATCAAGAAAAATGCGAAAAGCAATCAACTATCCCAATAAGAACGCGGGAGCCGGTTGATTGCTTTTTTTCTATTCAGGCACTGTTATAATTGTAACGCCCTTCATAACATTGGCGGGGTTATCCTTGTTATACAGCCAATAGGCAGGCGTGTCGGCGATATGCTGAAGCCGCAGACAGAATTCTGTCAGTGGCAGACTGTCAGAGTGAATAATCAGCCTATTTCCGTCCACGGTAATGGTTTCCGGGGG
The DNA here is from genome assembly GCF_050474385.1 of Paenibacillus sp. B1-35. Lineage (NCBI taxonomy): Bacteria > Bacillati > Bacillota > Bacilli > Caryophanales > Paenibacillaceae > Paenibacillus > Paenibacillus sp. B1-35. The sequence goes on along the minus strand of NZ_JBCHVJ010000005.1, from coordinate 435,480 downwards.
AAGAGGAAGCTCTCCCTTGCCCGTCACGATGCTCACACTGCCCGGACGCTTCGCAGAAGCCTCATCAATCCGCTTTTGAAAGGACACGACGGCCTTGTCGCGCTCGGGTCTGCTGACCGCAGTAGGAACAGGGGCTTCATCGTACATATATTTGCCGAGGTGATATTCGTAGGCGGTCCAAGTAGAGAACCCCATATCCTGGGCTACTTCGCCAAATTCAAGATACCAGTTCCGATCCTTCACCATTGAGAGCGTGGAGCCAATATCGGCCTGAACTCCTAGCGGGATGTCCGGGTGGACGGCTCGAATCTGATCCACAAAATTTTGATAGCTGCGAATATACTGCGGCGGCAGCTTGCTCTGGGGCTTCATCCAATCCGGCCAATGCGTCTGCAGGAAATGCAGATCAGGATGGACGGCTGTAATCATCGCGGCGGCATCGAGACCTTGCAGCTCGCGCAGCTTGGCAACAGAGTCAGGGCCTGCGTCTATCGCTAAGGACCAGGTTGCCACGAGAATATCGCATCTGGCTTCTCGAACCCCGCCTTTTCCGTTCATCAACTCATTCAAGAAGCTGTTCACCGTATTGACCCGAAATTCAACCCAATCTCGATATAATGCTGTATTGGTCAAATAATAATCGGGATCGCGCGGGTCGGTGAAGTTCGGAATACGCGGGTGTCCGTACTGTTCCTTGAACGCCGCTTGCGCCAGCGGGCCGACATCCCCGTACACGCCTCTTCGGATTCCGTCCCATTCAGGGAAATACGGCTCTGCTACCTCGATCCCGTCAAATGGATATTCGCGTACCAATTGAGCAAGCTTTTGCTTTTTCCACTGGACATAATCCTTGTTATGCGGCGAGAAGCGGTAATAACCATCGTTCACTGGCTTCAGCAGCTCCATTTGCCAGCTCGGCCATTCCGGAGGGAAGCCTTCTACGGAGTAGGAGCCATTGCCGAGTACGAGTGCCCATACGTACAAGCCCCTTTGCTGGAAAGCCTCAATCAGCTCGCGGTTAACGTTATTTTCGTTTACGACGAAATAATGGACGCCCACATAGCCATTCTGAACCATTTCATCAGCGATGCTGGCCGTTGAGCGATCCTGATAATAACGGAATGTCGGATCGACCTGTATGGTGGGACCCGCAAGCGCGGAAGCGTGGTGTTTATTGGCGTTGTTTTTGCACAAATGCTTATGATGCTTGGTTGTGCTAGATTCCGCGGAAGACAGCAAGAAGGGAGGAGATATGTGAACCTCACGAGATCCGGGCGAACCGAATAAGCGAAATGTACGAAATGAAAACATAGCAATACCTCCTATATGTGCCGCTTCTTGCTGCCTCTGTTTCATTGTGATCGAGTTCCCATAAAGAATGGGTTCAGTTAGGAATTGTTATACCGAATCGGCCTTAGAAATGCAAATGGTTCGCTCTTCCCATCTGCTGATTACGAATGAACGGCAGCGCACGGCAGCTCAATCCATTCATACGGCCGCTGCATCGCTTTCATACCATTTTCAATAATAGAAATAATGGCGATAGTGTGCTCAGACGGTACCGTTGCATGGCCTGATTCGAAAAAAGCTACTAAATCGCGAATAAACAGCTGGAAAAAATCCGATTCCGGTTTCAAAATGCGGCAGCTTCCGGAGCGGTACTTCACTGCCAGCGTAAATGGGCATTCGTCGCCAAGGTGGCGAATCGTCGCTTGTCTGCCGCTCCCAAACTCGATAAGCAGGGCAGGAGCTGTTTCAGTTCCGATCGACATTACTCGCTTCGCATCCGCACCCATAAGCGATACGATCGGTTCGATCTGGTGAATGGAATAGTTCTCGAACGCGCCTGGCCCCAAGCTGGAAATAACCTCAATGCCTTCACGCTCGGCATCGGCATATTCCGTTGCATAACGCAGTGCGGATGAGGAATACAGCGGTGTTCCATGCTGAGCCGCCCATTTGAATAGACGCTGCGCTGCTGCTTGGTCAGGAGTGAATGTCTTGTCAATGTAAGTCGGCTTGCCCGAAGCCAGCGGCAACTGAGCCAGCGCTTCATGCTGCTCTGGGTTGTCAGGAGAGAGCACAATCAAGCAGTCGCTTTTCTCAACGACTTCTTCTATGGAATCGAGCAGTTGCACGCCATGCTTGTCGGCCCATGCACTGTTGCTCAGTCCATGCTCAGAATCCTTCACGCCATAGGCATACGCCACTTCCATGTTTCCGCCGGATGCATTGCGAATCCACGCTGGATAGTTGTTGGCGTGCCATTCATCTAAATAAAAATCGATAAATCCGATTTTCTTCATGCGAATGTTCCTTCCTTGGCGAATGAGATTTCCTTGCCTTGTTCGGACGAATCATAAATTGCTTGCAGCATTTTTGCCGTCACGATGACGGTGTCGATGTGGGATGACAGCTTCTCACCAGACTTGATACAGGAAATAAAGCTGTCAATTTCGTTCTGGAACATATCTGTCTTAGTGAACTTCGGTGTGCTCTCCAGTAAGGCGCCGTGCTTTGCGCTGTAAATCGTGAAGTCTGCACCGTACTGCAAACGGATGCCGGCCTTGTCGCCGAGGAAGTCGATGTACATCTCGTCCACGCCGATATTTTGCGCCCATGCGCCATTGACGGTAATGGATGGGCCAGTGGTTCTGATCATTGCGGTTACGAAGTCATCGACATCATACTTTCCGTTATAGTTAGGAGGCCCTGCCCACATATTGAGATAGGAGTAGTTCTCCATATCCTTGCCCAGCTTGCAATACGTTTGCCCAGTTACCGTCTGCGGCTCCGGATCGCCTGTGCAGTACATGACGATATCAAGAAAATGTACGCCCCAGTCAATAAGCGCACCGCCGCCTGCGACAGACTTATTGGTGAAGTCCCCGCCCAAGCCCGGGATTGAGCGCTGTGAACGGAAGCTGACATAGACGTGGTACAAATCGCCCAAATCGCCGTCAGCGATCATTTTCTTTATAATATTTACTCCTGTGTTGAAGCGGTTGACGACCCCAATATTCAGCGTCACGCCTGTCTCATGCTGAACCTTCTGCATCTCCAGTGCTTCTGTGTACGTTCTGGCAGCCGGTTTCTCACAGAGCACGTGCTTGCCTGCACGCATGCAATCGATCGCGATGGAGGCGTGGCAATCGTTCGGGGTACAGATGGACACGGCTGCGACTTCAGGATCATTCAAAATGAGATGATAGTCCTCAATGGCTTCTCCGCATTCGTATTTCTCAACAGCCTGCTCTGCACGCTCCTTACGAATATCGCAGAAGTACTTAATTTCGACTTCTGGATTCGCCATGTAAGATGGGATGTGGGCACTATTTGCAATCGTTCCGCAGCCGATAACGGCGACAATCGTTTTACTCATTTCAATCCCTCCAATGATTAGGGTCTGTATAGGACAGAGCCAGATTCCAATTCAGTATGGTGCTTCGGTAACAAGTACCCTCATGGTAGCATGTATGCGCTTTAATTAATTTGACTTTCGTATATAAAATTGGGATTATTGTTCGATTTTTGAGTGCGGGTGGAAGGGGGCGGCAGGCATTTTGGGTAGGGGATGAACAAAGGATAGCCCTGCAAGCTCATGCCTCAACCCAAACAATTCGCATATTTTACAAATTACGAACAAATCCCATATATAGTGGAATCTATGGAGGTTATCCCATATACTTAGAGCTTACCTGCATAAAAAATAGAAGAAATGGAGATATGGAAAATGTCTAATTTGCCTAATTGCCCTGCCTGCCAGTCGGAATATACGTATGAGGATCGCAATATGTTGGTGTGCCCGGAATGCGGGCATGAATGGTCTGCAAATGAAGGAGCGGGCAGCAGCGAGGATCAGAAAGTCGTAAAGGATGCGAACGGCAACATATTGAACGATGGCGATTCCGTATCCGTCATTAAGGATTTGAAGGTAAAGGGCAGCTCGTCCGTTATTAAAATCGGAACTAAAGTGAAGAATATCCGCCTTGTGGATGGCGACCATGATATTGATTGTAAAATTGATGGCTTTGGCGCGATGAAGCTGAAGTCTGAATTCGTCAAAAAAATATAAGCTAGCCCAAGTTAAAACCCACCTAGACCGTGTGTCGAAGGTGGGTTTTATTGCAACTTCGGGTTAGAGGCCCAGTCCAGTCTTGCATAGCGAATGGTATGTTCATGCTGGAACCGTTGTTCTGGCTGTGTTAGCTTTCCGTCATGACACCGCCATTGACATGGAGAACCTGACCTGTGACATAAGAGGAGTCATCGGAAGCCAAATAAATATAAGTCGGCGCCAGTTCGAATGGCTGGCCTGCGCGTTTCATCGGGGTGTCGCGTCCAAAGGTCGAGACGTAATCGGCTGAGTAGCTGGATACGGTAAGCGGCGTCCATATCGGTCCTGGAGCGACAGCGTTGACGCGTATGCCTTTATCGACAAGCTGTAATGACAATGAACGTGTAAAGGATACGACGGCTCCTTTCGTGGAGGAGTAGTCAACAAGCAGCGGGGCGCCGGCATATGCGGTTACGGAAGCGGTAGAGATGATGGAGCTTCCCGGCTGTAGGTAAGGCAGGGCGGCCCTGGTTAAATAGAACATCGGGAATATGTTCGTGCGGAACGTATTTTCTAGCTGTTCGTCCGAAATGCAGAGCAAACTCTCCTGAGGGAACTGAACGCCCTGGTTCAGCACGAGCACATCGAGCCGACCGTAGTGTTCAATTGTTCTGCGAATGACCTCCTTGCAGTATGCTGGTTGACGGAGATCGACTTCGAGCAGCAGGCATCGCGCTCCATAGCTTTCCACCATTTGACGGGTTGCTTCCGCATCTGAACGCTCGTATAGATAGGCGATCGCAACATTTGCCCCTTCCTTGGCGAAGCCGATGGCAACGGCACGTCCGATGCCGCTGTCACCACCAGTAATAATCGCTATCTTGCCCGCCAACTTGCCGCTGCCCTTATAGCCTGGATTATCGGATATCGGCTGCGGGCACATCAAATATTCAAGTCCTGGCTGCACATTCTGATGCTGGGGTGGGAAGGGAAGTGGCAATTGGCGGCATTGCGTTTCATAGCTGTAATAAGGAATCATGGGAATCATGACAAGATCCTCCTGTGACTTTGTAAGCTTACAGGCAGGATATTCGCCTACTCCCAGATTGGTGACCTTTCGGCAAGGTGAAGGGCTGGAAGGGGAATGCGGTGTTGATTAGAGCAAGAACACGGAAAAAACGGAAACTTTCAAATAATGGATATGCCCAAAAGGGGGCCTTCATGGGCCTGTCAGGAAAGGAAATGCTATAATGCTATGTAGAACAACAGGTTGAGGTGGCAATTATGGCAACGGCAATTTCCTTCTTTGCAGGTGCTGGTGGACTCGATACAGGCATCCATCAGGCAGGCTTCGATATTCGATTATCACTTGAAATAGAACCTATATTTTGCGAGACGCTTCGGGCGAACTATCCGGATATGAATGTGGTTGAAGGCGATATCTCGGACTATTCTCGGGAGCGCATCTATCGAGAGGCGGGTTTGGATGAGGGGCAGGACATTGATCTCATGTTCGGCGGCAGTCCTTGTCAATCATTCAGCACAGCAGGCAAAAGGCAGGCATTCGAGGATCCCCGCGGCCATGCAATGCTGAAGTTCGCGCAACTGGTGGAGGAAGCCCGTCCCAAGGTATTCCTATTGGAAAATGTGCGCGGACTGCTGTCTGCTTCCTTAAAGCATAGACCGCTGCGTCAGCGGGGAGAGGAGCATTCCCCGCTTGAGCCGGAAGAGATGCCAGGCAGCGCGCTTGCACATTTGCTCCAATATTTTCATGAATATCATGTGACCTATGAGCTGCTGAAAGCGGCTGATTATGGCGTTCCTCAGTCTAGGGAGCGGGTATTCTTCGTTGGCGTGCGCAAGGACTTGAATGCTTCGTTCGCGTTTCCTGCCAAGACACATGATGCTGAAGGCCGAGATGGATTGCCAAGATGGGTAACGCTTGGAGATGTGTTGCGCGACATGGAAGTGGAGGAGCATCATTATCCTCGGTATTCACCGGAAAGATTGTATTATATGCGCATGATTCCGCAGGGTGGAGGGAACTGGCGGAGCTTGCCTGAGCAATTCGTCGAACTGGCGATGGGGGGAGCCTATGAGTCAGGCGGAGGAAAGGTAGGCTTTTATCGGCGCCTATGGGTCGATCGGCCAGCCCCAACGCTGCTGACCTCCCCTATTCAGAAGAGCACGAATCTCGGTCACCCGTACGAGGATCGTCCGATAAGCATTGAAGAATATATTGCCCTGCAGCAGTTCCCGAGCGGATACCAAGTAGCAGGAACCTTGTCTCAGAAGTATACACAGATTGGCAATGCAGTGCCTGTCCGTCTGGCAAAAGTGCTGGGCAATGCGATTATGGAACTGCTTGAGCGAATTACAAAAACACAGGAAACGAATACGATGGAAGCAGTGGCAAGCAAGTAGTGTGGTTCAGATACAAGGTGCAGGGATCATCCCTGCCCTTTTTTTGTACAGCCATACGTATGGAAAAATGGGGAGAATCACCTTTCGTAGTTAGGACGTTAAGCTGTTTACATAAATAAACCAGTTGTCAATATAGGCTGAATGACATGCATATGATACAATGTACAAAACCAATAATTGGAGGGGGCTATTCATTGATCGGTCGCAGTGGAAATCCAACGCTTAACGAAGAAACATTTGCAAATCAGGGTCATTATGAAGGTCAAGAAAGAATGACGATTGGCGGTACCGTCAATAAATCGTTCATGGCGCTGGCGCTGCTCGTAGGAGCGGCAGTCGTATCATGGACAATGTTCACGAATGGATACAATATGAATCCTTATATGATAGGCGGAGTAATTGGAGGTGCGATTTTAGCGCTCATTATCAGCTTTGTTCCGACAACGGCTCCATTCTTGACACCTATTTACGCGATTGCGAAGGGGCTTTTCCTAGGCGCGATTTCGGCAATGTTCGAGGCAAAGACAGAAGGAATTACTATTCAGGCAGTTCTGCTGACGATGTGCATATTTATGGGCATGCTGCTGGTGTACAGACTGGGTCTGATCAAGGCGACATCGGGATTCCGCCGGGGCATCATTACAGCGACTGCAGGGGTTGCCCTTGTTTACTTGTTTAGCTTTGTTTTAGGATTTTTCGGCATTACCGTGCCGTATTTGCATGACAGCACGCCGATAGGTATTGGAATTTCGGTCGTCATCATTATCATTGCAGCATTGAATTTCATTCTTGACTTCAACTTAATTGAAGAAGGCGCAGAGCATGGCGCTCCGAAATATATGGAGTGGTATGGCGCATTCGGCTTACTCGTCACACTTGTATGGCTGTACATTGAGATTATCCGTTTGCTTGCCAAAATCGCTAACCGAGATTAAGAATCAAATGATGGCATCATTTCAAGCCCGCCCTCTTCTGAGGAGGGCTTGTTTTATTTTAGTCAGGCATCATTATCGGTAATCAGTATACCGTTAATCAGTCCATTACAACCTCTAAGGTAGCAAGAAAGGTGAGGGCCTTAGCGTATATTTCAATGTTTGGGTTTTTAAAATGTTGTTTCTCCAGAAGTTCCAGACCCAAACCACCGCAATCTATAACCTTCTCTATATCGTTGGCGGGCTTTTTCGATAAATGAATCATTTTCAAAATGTATATATCCAGCTAAGTATAATGCCTTTAAATAGTCATTAAATTCTTCCTTGCCTGGAATCATATCTTCTTTATCTATTCCCCAAAAAATATCCAGTTCAATTAATAACAGTTTTGTTCCTACTTGTACAGTTCCACCCGACATATATATTTGATCTTCTGAATTAAGAATAAGATTACATCCATCTGAGTATGTACAATCTTTGTAAAATTCTATTTTTTCATCTGGAGACTCAAGGGTAAGAAGCTTTTCTACGCCGTCACTGTTACGGAATTGATAGGCTGTAACGGCAGTATGAAAATCTGCACAGGGGTCGTTTTTTAAGTCAGCAAATCGATTTACGTCTACTTGTGTTGCTGTGTATTGTTTAATTAATCTTTCATTGATCTGTTCCAGTGTAAAAGGATTGGGGATATTTAGGGTTAGGTATTTTTCATATAGTTGATTCATATCGGGTTGCATATAGAATCTCCCTCTTGTTTTAAATTAGGAAACTAGAGCCTTTTTTATTTAAAAACTGGTTCTGTCCATAAATTTTGTAAAAACCCTTTTCAAGGGGGAAAGCTCAAAAATGAATACAAGCGCTGACTACAAGTTTACGTCCGTATTCCACCGCTAGCATCAATATGTTTTCCTTCTTTAGATTCTGTACCATAGAAGATATGACCGACTGTTCTTTCATAATCATGGTAATGCCAATAGTAGAAAGTTCCTTTATATCCGTTTTTACTGTGTTCTTCGGCTGCAGTAGCTCTTCCACTAAAAGATTCAGCTAATTTTTTGGCAGCTTCTTTGCTTGGAGTCCAAACATTGTGATACTTCTTTGCCTTTAACCATTTTTTAGCTTCTTCCAATGTTAGCGGTTTTCCAATATAAAGCTTCGATTGAGCTACAGCAGTAAAGTAAAGCGGTTTATCTTTCTTTTTGCTCGAGCTTAATGCATCTACTATATCTGTAACAAGAGTATAAGCCTCGTTACCTATGTAGGCAAGAGCAGCTGCTGCACCAAGCCATTTTAAAAGCTCTCCAATTCCTAATCCTATCCAAGGAAGTGCCGGTACAAATCTTTTTTGTCTTTGAAACACATCGTTACTAGCATCATCAAAAAATTGTGATTGATGATACGTTGATTGAGTTTGCTGCACTTGCATGAAATGGTCTGGGTGTGCACTCAAAGCATAGGTTTGTGATGTTGTAATGAAAAATAGCAAAAACGCAAGAACCATCGAGGTAGTACGCATTATTTTTTTCATTTTCCACTTCCCTTTCTAGATCATAGCCCTAGTTTCCGTGTTAAATAATACCATAAAAAAGTAGAATTTGGAAGTATAAAACCTAAATTTAGAAGTAAAACCAACCGGGGATGTGAATCCCAAACTATGTATTTGTAGCCATACAGTCCCTTACCTAACGGAAGTCGGTTTGTAATCCTTTTTGTCTTGGATTTCAATTTACTAGATTTAAAGACAGATAGAACTATCCGTAAGATCGAAGACGCTTTTTGAGCTTGGCGGCTCAAGCATCTTCTTCATTCAGAAAAATATATAAGGGGTATTGTACCCTTTTTCTAAGCGTAAAATGGAATATCCCATAGTGGTATCGAATCTACAACATTAACCACACGAATATATCCGATGCTTTCGCATATTCATTCCTACTAACTACATCTGACATGATATCCCCATGATTCTGAGACGTATTTCCTTCTCAACATTCCGTAAGCGCTTTAATTACAGAAATTCTATCCCTTTCACATTTCTCAGAGCGGTGACTCCGTAACATTGCACGTTTATTTTTTGATTATGGCAAGGAGGTGAGCGCTGCTCCAACGGCTATGAAATAGGTATTTGTGATCATTCAAAAGAGAGTTATACCAGACAACAATCCAATGCCTCATTTCGCTGGCTCCAAGACACGCAGAAGCTCGAATGGTGGGGTTATGCCATTTTTTTAGGTTTGGACAAATTTGAACATGCGGGAGTGTTATGAAATGAAAAAAAGCTTAATGTTGTTATTGATTATCGCCCTGATGGGTATGCTGGCCTTGGCTGGCTGCATCAGCAAAGAAGCAGATAAGCCTGCTGAGCCGGCGAAGGATCAGACACAGACAGCAACACCGCAGGAGCCTGCCAAAGAGGAGAAGGCCGAAGAATTCTCCATGGTTATTCGCCACATCAACGTTCGTGACACTGCCAAAGCAACGTTGAAGCAGTTGGAGGATGTTGCAGCAAAGACGGAACAGGAAGTGCCAGGTTTGAAATTCAAGTTGGATGGGGTAGAGGACACAGTAAACCGTGACGTGAAGCTGAAGGCGGAAATGTCCGCAGGCACACAGCCTCCGATCTTCAATCTGTTCGGCGGTGATGATACAGTGAAATACGCCAAAGCTGGCCGTTTGCTCGAACTTAATGGAATTTTGGATGAGCTTGGTTTGAAGGATGCATTTTTCAACTTAAGAGAATTTACAGTGGACGGCAAAATTTATGGACTTCCTGAAGCCGGATTTATCGAAGGCTTTTTCTATAATCAAAAGCTGTTCAAGGATGCAGGTGTTGAAGTTCCTAAGACATGGGACGATCTGTTGAAGGTATGTGAAGCATTGAAAGCTAAAGGCATTACACCAATCGCTATGGGTTCAGGAGCAGGCGATGGTTGGTCAGCCAACATGCTTGTAAACTCTTTGTTCGTCGGCTTGGGTGGGCCAGAGCTACAAGAAGGCTTCATATCCGGGAAAACAAAATGGACGGATCCAGCGATTGTCGAAACTTTTAAGCGCATTCAAGATTTGAAAAATAACGGCTACATTGATCCGAACGTGCTTGGCCTCAAGTATCCACAAGGTCAAGCAAACTTCTACACGGGCAAGGCTGCGATGCTGTTCGATGGCAGTTGGGCAGCGAATGCAATTACAGGGGAAACCTCTACAGTAAAGGATGTGGCTGGATTCTTCCGTATGCCTGATGTAGGCGGCCCTGGCGACGGCTTGATCAATGGCGGCTGGTCGAATGGCTATGGCTTCTCCGCTACACTGAAGGACAATGAGCTGAAAGCCGTTAAAGAATTCATTAAAAATTTATATACGATCGAGGAACAAAAACGCAGCCTCGTTGAATCCAGCCGCATTCCTGCAATGAAGGGGGTGAGCGGCGTAGAGGGCACTTCTGAACTGGTGAAGGCGCTTGGCGAAGCGCAAGGATCTGCGAAAGGGGCATTCCCGGCATTCGATGCACTTGTGCAGAAGAGTGTAAAGGTAACGCTGGAGCAAACCGTACAAGAGGTGCTTGGCGGCAAGCTCGCGCCTGAGAAGGCAGCCGAGCGTATGCAGCAAGCACAAGAAAAGGGCAATCAGGAAGGGAAATAGTCTCGTCGTATTGCATAGCTGGGAGCCGCAGCATCGCTGTGGTTCCCCTTTCATAGGGTAGATGCGTACATGCTTGTTGGGCAGGCTTTTCCTTACATTTTGTCCCGGTTATGGCCCCACGCTCACCGGACAATGGGAGATGTGAATCATGAACAAGATATTCCGGAATCGTGTCGCTTTCTTTCTATTTGTTGTGCCGGCGCTGGCACTCTACATTACGTTCTATTTAGTGCCTTTATTCAAGTCTCTTCAATATTCCGTAACGAGTTGGGACGGCATTACAGAGCCTGTCTATAACGGATTCGACAACTTCGCCAAGGCATTATCAGATGAAAAGTTCTGGATCGCGTTCAAGAACAATATTTATTTTGTTCTGTTCTCGGTATGCATTCAAGTACCGATTATTGTATTCGTGTCCATATTGGTCAGCGGCGTGAGAAGGATGCTTGATTTTTATAAGCTGACGGTTTTTATGCCGAGTATTCTCTCAACCGCCTCAATTGCGGTTATTTGGCAATTTATTTATTCTCCGGATGCGGGGCTGCTGAATCAAATTTTGAAAGCAGTCGGTCTCGAATCGTGGACGAGGTTGTGGCTGGGCGATGATAATACCGTGATGCTGGCTGTGCTCGTGACCAATGCTTGGCAGTGGACGGGATTTTACATTGTCCTTGTGCTGGCAGGCATTTTCGCGATACCGAAGGAAATGCTGGAGGCCGGGGAAATTGACGGAGCAGTCGGCTGGCGCAAGGCATGGCTGCTGACGATCCCATTGATTCGTCCGGTCATTGTGGTAACCATGCTGCTCTCCATCACGGGTGCCATGAAGGCGCTTGATATTGTACTCATTATGACCAACGGCGGGCCGTTCGGCAGCTCTGAGGTTATGGCGACGTACATGTATCAGCAGGCTTATGCGCTTGGCGATTTCGGTTATGCGAATGCCATTGCGATCATCATTACGGTATTTACTGCAATTCTCTCGCTTATTTACCATATCATTAACAAGAAGACGTCGAAGGAGGCGGAATACTAATGAAGGCTTATCGATCCAAGCGTATTCTGTCCCATGTCGTGCTTCTTATCTATGTGGTTATCGTTATATTCCCTTTATTGTTCGTTATGCTTTCTTCCTTTAAAGACAATACAGAGATATTTAATAACCCCTGGGGATTTCCGGCAAGGTTAAGCTGGGACAATTATGATAATGCCTTGTCAAGTGCGCACATCGGACGGTATTTCGTGAACAGCTTATATATTAGTGTGATCGCGACAACAGCAACCATACTCCTCTCTACAGCTATTGCGTATGCAGTTATACGAATGAGGTTCCCGTCCTTGAGCAAGCTGGTCATGGGGCTCCTGCTCTTGTCGATCCTAATACCGCCTGCGTCGCTGCTTGTTCCGTTGTATATCATGATCAAGGACTTCGGTATTTACAACACGCCGTTCGCCTTGATGATTCCGTACGCGGCCTTCGGCATCCCGTTAACTACATTCGTTATTGCTGCCTTTCTAAAATCGATCCCGACAGAGCTTGAAGAAGCAGGGGTTATGGACGGCTTATCCACATACGGATTGCTGGGCCGTATTATTATCCCGTTAACGATGCCAACCCTTGTTACCGTATTTATTTTGAATTTCATCGGCCACTGGAACGAGTACATTATGGCGAACCTGTTCCTGTCCGATCAGGAGCTGCGCACGCTGCCGGTTGCGGTTGTTTCCTTTGCCGACAAGTTCAATATGAACTATGGGGCGCTTACTGCGGCCATTACGATTAGTGTTGTTCCGGTTGTCGTCATTTACGGAATTTTGCAAAAGCAGATTATTGAAGGGGTCACAGCAGGAAGTGTAAAGGGATAAACGAAACGATTTAAGAACAATGGATCAGTCACGAGAGACTGGGCTGTTCTCCGCTTGTAGAGGACAGCCTTTGTTGCATGCATTTGCAAGTGATTGAACGACAAGGATGTGTTTTACTGTGAAAGGATTATCATGTGCTTGAACGAATTGCAATGTAGGAGAGACAGCCCTTGCGCACAAAAAGCCTACCTTTAAGGTAGGCCTCGCTGGATATTTGGATTTTTGTAATTATGTGCAGGCTAGTTTAGAGATATTGCTCCACTGCGACTGCGAATCAAGTTTAATGTAGGAGCCCCCTCGGTAAGAACGAGCTTTTCTTCTGCATCGCGCGCTTCTTGGTTAGGCTCAACCACGTACCGATAATTCACGGCGTGTTCAAGTAAATAAGGCTCTTCCCCGTGCACGTAATCCAGATATCGCGCTCGCAAATTTGAGGCTTGCTCCACGTAAATAACCTTGTACATCCGGTTGTCCAACTGCTTAGTAAGGAATACAAATATGCCGATTTCTTCAGGGATGAGTTCTGCCGATTCGGGTGTAAACGGCAGAACTCGTGACCAATCCGCCATTCCCAGCACCTCCATTTTTCATTGAATATAGGACAAGGTATCTCTATCTCTCATGTTTCATTTTCGCCTGCAAGTGACAAGCTGCAATTAGAATTGGTAGCACAGGTAGCTGAGCAGTCCCGCATAGTCACGATAAATGACCTTAGCCTCACGCTCTGGCTCTCCACTGCCTAGTGCGATAAGGAGCGGAACGAAATGCTCCGGGGTCGGTACAGCGAGCTCCACATGGGGGGCTTGCTCCGCGTAGTTGAACAGTGCTTCATAATTTTTGTGTTCAATATTATTGATTAGCCAATCATCAAATTCCAGCGCCCAATCCTCCGTCACGTCACTGTGCAAGCTCAAATTGTGAACGGTCACGCCGCTCCCGATGATAAGCACCCCTTCATGCTGCAGCTCTCGTATGGCACGGCCAATCAGGAACTGCTCCTTGGCGCTTAGGTTCGGATTGACCGACAACTGCACAACAGGGGTGGAGGCGTCTGGATCGAACTGCTTGAGCAGCGACCATGTGCCATGATCAAGTCCTCGTTCCGCATCCAGCTCACTCGCGATTTGGTGCTGCTGCAGCAGATTGTGAATGCGGAGGGCGAGCTCCCGATTTCCCTTTGCGGGATATTGCACAGCGAACATCTCATCCATCCACCATGGACCGAAGTCATGAATGGTGTGGTAGGTATCATCCGTATACGTAATCCGCGTACTGGACTCAACCTCCCAGTGCGCAGTGAATACGACGAAGGCAGTTGGCTTGGCAGACAAATCCTTGGCGAATTGGGCTAAAAAGCGGGTATATTCATTCTCCTGAATAGCGATGAGCGGCGATCCATGTGCAAGAAATAATACTGGCGCCGAAGTCGTTGTAGCGGTTGACATGATTCACGCACCTTCCTTTTACAATTCGATTAGCATTAAATAACATAGTCAGCAGGCCGGCTGACACGAGATAGGAACTGCTTCGTCCGCTCGTGCTTCGCTGATCTGAATATTTCTTTCGGTGTTCCTTCTTCTACGATCGAACCCTGATCGAAGAAGATCACTTTATCTGCAATTTCCTGAACGAACCCCATCTCATGGGAGACAATAATCATCGTCCGTCCTTCCTTCGCAGCTGTTCGAATGACGGCAAGCACTTCCCCGACCATCTCAGGATCAAGCGCGGATGTAGGCTCATCGAGCAGCATAACCTTCGGTTGAAGGGCGAGTGCCCGGGCAATGCCGACACGCTGCTGTTGCCCGCCTGACAGCTCGCGAGGGTAGTAATCTTTCCGATCCTGAAGACCAACTCGATCCAAGTAGGTGCTTGCGATGTCTTGGGCTTGTTGCGCCTTCATTCCTTGTACCGTCACGAGACCCTCCATTACATTCTCAAGAGCCGTCTTGTACTTCAGCAAATGGAACTGTTGAAATACCATCGCGGTATTGCGGCGCAAATAAAGAATGTCGCGCTTCGTCGCCTTGGACATATTCAGCTCATAGTCACCTAGTGCAATTGTGCCTGCCTGCGGCGTCTCCAGGAAGTTCAGGCAGCGAAGCAGCGTAGATTTTCCTGAGCCTGAGGGGCCAATGATGGCGACAACCTGACCTTCCTCAACCGTCAGATCCACATTGTGCAGCACGACGTGTTTACCGAATGTTTTGTGTAAGCCTTGAATCCGGATCATCTGCCGCCACCCTCCTTTCATTGACCTTCAGCCGCTTCTCCCAGCGGGCAATCAGGCGCTCCAGTACAATCGTCACGACCCAGTAAATGATTGCGAGCGACACATACACCTCGAAGAAGCGGAAATTGCGGGAAGCCATCAGCTTGCCTGCGGCAGTCATTTCTACGACTGAGCATACAAAGGCAAGCGAGGTACCCTTAATTAATCCGATTAGAGAGTTGCCGAGTGTCGGCAGCGCAACGACGATCGCCTCCGGCAAAATGATTCGGCGCAGAACCTGCGTTGTCGTCATGCCCATGGAATATCCGGCTTCAATGCCGCCTTTATCGACAGATTGTATGGCTGCCCGAATGCTCTCTGAATTGTAGGCCCCTTCATTTAAAGCGAAGGTAATGAGCACGAAGATCATCGGCGGTATATGATTCGTATTGTAGTTCGTCCCGTAGTAATAATTGATATACTGCATGGCTATCGGAACAGCATAGAAGGCCAGGTAGAGCTGAACGATAATCGGCGTCCCTCTCATGAAGGAGACATAGAATGCTGACAGAGATCGGAGTACGGGAATTTGCTTAATCTTAATCAGCGCCGTTGCAAGACCGATAAGCAGGCTAAGGATCATGGATGCAAAGGCAATCCCTAGCGTGATCGGCAAATACTTGAGAAGTTCAGGGATCTGACTGAATACAAGCTTTACATCAAATAAATTGGGCATCGCGCATCACTTCTTTATGGATATTTGGAATGGAACTGTGCTTCTTTGTTACCTCGTATAGTCGGCCCCTAAATATTGAATGGACAGTTCCTTTAGCTTGCCATTGTCCAGCAGTGTGCGCAGCGCGCCGTCGAATGCATCGCGAATGGCAGGGCCGTCGCCCGTTTTGCTGAATATGAAGTAGGCTTTCGGGTTTTGGATCTTTTCGATTTCTTCCTTAGGAAGCTCTACAGTATCAAGAGCAATGCCATATTCCTTCTCAATGTCCTTCAGCATAACCTTTTCGGCAAAGGTGAAATCGGCAGTTCCGTTAGCAATGTCTTGATAGGTCTTCATTTGATCTTGATCGGTATATGCTGCCTTAATTTCTTTGCCCGGATGCTCCTTGTTGAATTGTTCAACGAACAGCTGCTCGAACCCGCCGCCAGGACTGACTGGGATCGTTTTGCCGGCAAGATCATCGATTGATGCAATGTCTGTACGACCTTTCTTTACAACAACCACGGTGCGATTGAAATAGTAATATTCGTTGCCGAACAGATACTTCTCTTCGCGTTCCGGTTTCTTAGTGATATTATTGGCGCCAATTTGATAGCGTCCGGAGTCGATGCCTGCAAATATGCTTGGGAATTCGGTTTTTTCGAATTGAATGTCATATTGAGGAAGCAGCTTATCAATTTCCTTCAGAACGGCAATGTCATAGCCATCAAGGTTATTGTTTTGATCCACATATACATAAGGCTTCGGTCCGCCGCTTGTACCGACCAGCAGTGTCTTCACCTTTGCGTCGCCAGTTGATAACGCTTGGTCAGGCGCATTGCCGCATCCTGCTGCGATCACGGCAAGTGCCAATGTTGTTAATGTTAGTGCCCAAAGCACTCTTTTCTTTTTGTTCATATTCGGCGTTCCTCCTTCGATCTTTATATCCGAGTAATCCTATACGGTTATTTGTTTGCCATCATAAAGGATATTGGCCCGTAATTATAGTAAAAATCGGAACTGCCCTTACATTGTTTATGAGGGGAGAGCCTTCGGCTGTCAGGGAGAAAGAGGAGTTGAGGATTGACAGCACACAGAAGATTTGATTTTAATTAAATTAATCCGATAGGAAATATAAAAATTAAATTAGGGGGATCGGTGTCATGAATGCACTGCGCAATAATTTGGGATATTTCCCTCACCAGCCATCCTTTGAGCGGGAGCAGATGAACTATTTCGACAATCGGCTATCCGCTTATCCTAAACCAATGGGGGTTCAGTATTATACGTTCTCCCTAAACGAAGCAAACCACCATCCGATGATGATATTGCCTGATGGCAGTATTGATATTATGATTTGCTGTGATCAGGATCATCCAAGCGCGAATGTCTGTGGATCGGTTACTTCGGGCAAGCCAGGAGGGTTTCGTCAAGGGAACTGTGATGTGTTCGCGATTCGCTTCTTCCCAGGCTATGGCAGACATGTGCTGCGCTACCCGGCTTATGAGTTCACTGATCGCGAAATTCCCTTAGGCGAAGTGATGAGTAATTCCTCCAACCTTTTGGAGCAGATTGCGGCAGCGAACAATATGCCAGCAAGAATCGCGATATTCGAAGCGTTTTATCGTCAGCTTACCCAAGGAGAGGACAAAACACCGCCTTGGCTCAAGCATGTGACGAAGCAAATCATTAGCAGCAGCGGTTCACGAAGCATGTCCGGCTTATCGCAGCATACAGGTTATTCGTCGCGGTACATTGCAAAGGTATTCCATGAATATGTAGGCATGTCGCCGAAGTTATTCAGCCGTATCGTTCGTTTCCAACATGTATTGGACGCATTGCTGCATGCGAATTATGAAGGCGCTATGGAAGAGATGATAGAGCTGGGGTATTATGATCAGAATCATTTCATTAAGGAGTTCAAGGAATTCAGTACGTTTACGCCTAAAAAGTACATGGAGCAGCTATGAAACCGTTCTGTTCGATATATTCACCTAATAGATCATCAATAGGAAAAAGCCACGACAGCAGATTAGACGTCCAGTTCGTTGCGCCAGTTCGTGAGCATATAAAAAGACCCTTCAACTCTATGCAAGAGTAGGAGGGTCATCATGCTAAACTACTTTTTCAATAATAAATAGACAAAGTATGGCGCACCGATTAAGGCGACAACGATTCCGACCGGAATGCCGTCAGGCTCAAGAATATTGCGCCCGATCGTATCCGCGAGCAGCAGCATCCAGCCCCCGAGCAAAATCGCTACGGGGAGGAACAACTGGTGCCTTGGACCAACCAATGCTCTGGCAATATGCGGAGCCATTAATCCAATAAAGGCGATTCCTCCAGCCACGGAGACAGCCGCGCCAGCAAGTGCAACGGCAGCAAGCAGCAGGGTCAGTCTTTCCTTCTCGATGGATACCCCTACGCCAATAGCTACAGGCTCATTAAGCGCCAGCAGGTTCAGGCGGTTGGCCTTATATAACGTATAGGGGATCAAAATAACCAACCAAGGCAGTATTGCCCAGATGAATGGCCAGTCCGCTCCCCATATATTCCCCGCAAGCCATCTGGAGATGAAATCCACTTTGGCCCGTTCCGACGAGGAGATAAGCACAATCATTGTTCCTGACAGCGCCATGGAGAAGCCGACACCAGTCAGCACTAGCCGTACAGGCTGTAGCCCTGAAGTTCGTTGATACGAAAATAGATAGATAATAGCTGCCGTAAACATAGCCCCGACAAAGGCGATAAGAGGCAGCATATATGCGAATGAGCCCATATCTATGGGGATGTACAGGAAGAACACCGAGATTGCTACACCGGCGCCAGCATTAATTCCAAGTATGCCCGGATCGGCTAGATCGTTGCGAGTCACGCCCTGCAGGATGGCACCTGATAAAGCTAAAGCCATGCCGGCCAGCAGCGTAATCAGGATGCGCGGTAGCCGAATGGAAAACAGCACGAAGTCCTCCTTGAATGTCCCCTGCCCAAGCAAAGTAGGGAGCAGCCGATCATAGGACAGTGATGAATATCCGAGGCCCATTCCAACAATGACAGTTACGAGTATGAGCCCGAATAGCAATGCGAGTATAAGCCGCTGCTTTCTCAACAGAGAGGGTAAGATCATGAGAATGCTTTGCCTCCTTTATGTACAATGAACAGGAAGAATGGCAGGCCAAGCATCGCAACGATGGCTGCAACAGGTGTTTCGTATGGAGCATTGATCGTCCGTCCAAGCGTATCGGCAAGCAGCATGAAGGCAGCGCCCGTAAAGACGGACATTGGCAAAATAAATCGATAATCAGTGCCGACCATAGCACGTACAATGTGAGGAATCATAAGTCCAATAAAGGCCATATTGCCGACAAGTGCTACAGATGCTCCGGCAAGCAGAACAATCACGATAAATAGGATGATCTTTACCATTAGTGTTTTTTGACCTAATCCCACAGCGACCTCTTCATTCAAGCTTAAAATCGTCAGTTGTCTGGAAAAACCGATAGCGATCAATATGCCGATGAGGATGACGGGAACGATAATTTGAAGCTGACTCCAATTGGTGCCAATGAGGCCGCCTGCTGTCCATAAGGAAATTTCCCGGGATAGCTTAAAATAAAGCCCTGTTCCTTCCGCTATTGCAACAAGAAATGCTGTGACGGCTGCACCGGCCAGCACGATTCGAAGCGGGGAGAACCCGCCTTTCTTCATCGAACCGATGCCGAATACGATAAATGCGCCAACCGCTGCACCTATGAAGCAGGCAATCGTAATTGCATAATAATTGGCGGAAGGAATCCATGCCAATGTAATGGCCAGCGCTGCGTTGGCACCGGCTGTAAGCCCCAGCAAGCCAGGATCAGCAAGCGGGTTGCGCGTCATGCCCTGCATAATCGCACCAGCAACAGCCAGGGCGGCACCGACGACCATCGCACCGACCTCGCGGGGAAGGCGAATATCCCGTAAAACGGCAATGTTGTCGCTTGTCTCATTTGACGTAAGGGCAAGCCACACATCGCGCAACGAAGTGTCAGCGGCTCCAAATACCATAGCCACGACAAACGTTCCTGCACATATGAGGATTCCCACGATTAACTTGACCACAAATGGAATCGTATGTTGATTCGAGTTGACCATGCACAATGTCCCTTTCTAGTAATGGCGCTTAGAATACAGGAAAAGGAATTCTTAAAAATAAGAATTCCTTTACCAGACGTTACTTGCTTGCCGCGAAATCTTTACTGAATGTCTCCAATTGGAAGTCCAATGTGAGCGGGTCATTGAAATAGAATTCATTCATATTAACCTCGAACACGCGATTGTTCTTCACGGCAGGGATATTTTTATACGATTCCGTTTCTTGGAATGAATTGTCGCCAGCTTTGTTCTTACTGAGAATGACATAATCGCCTGCGAATTGCGGAAGAACCTCAGTAGAGAGTGCGAAGTAGCCAGGTCCCAACGCTTTTTCCTTGACTTTCTCCGGCATGTTCAGCTTCATCTCTTGGTACAGAATCTCCGTTCCACGGCCCCAGTTGTTGCCGTACACATACAATTGCTTATTGAAGTTCTCGATAACCGAAACAGTAGCATTTTCACCGATTTTGGCTTTAATGTCTTTGCCAGCTTGTTCAGCACGCTTCTTGAAGTCGTCGATCCAAGCTTTCGCTTCGGCTTCTTTGTTCAAAAGCTTGCCGATCTCCAGATGCTGTGTTAAATAATCGACCTTGCCGTAAGTGTATGTAACGGTAGGAGCGATTTGGTTCAGCTTGTCAATATTTTTAATGCCCGACAATCCGATGATCAAATCCGGATTCAGTTCAATAATTTTCTCCAGGTTCTCATCAGACACTTCTGCTACATCTTTCAATTTCGACTCAAAGCGAGGGTTCTGCTTCGCCCATGTATCTACGCCGACTAGATTTACGTTCAGTGCCATGACATTCCCTGCAAAGGAAGATAATACGATAACGCGCTTCGGATCAGCAGGCACTTTCACTGGTCCATTTTCTGACTGATACGTAATCGTGTCAGATTTGCTTTCTTTGTTCTCTGCCGCATCTTTCTTTGGCTCGGCAGCAGGGCTTGCGCAGGCGCTAATTGCGAGCACAAATATGAGCATAAAGGGGATGAACCACTTTTTCATGATGCTGTTGCTCCTTTAATTAAGTTATATGTGATACACATCGGCTTGTTCGTTCGGGGATCCCGTCCGATTTCAGCGTCGATTTGAAACACCTTTTTCAGTACGTCTGAGGTCATAACCTCTTCACAATCGCCTGCCTTAACGATTTCGCCATTCTTCATTGCGATGATGTAGTCAGCGAATCGAGCCGCTTGGTTCAGATCATGGAGAACCATGACAATGGTGCGTTCCTGCTCTTCATTCAGGCGCTGCAGCAGCTCTAATACTTCAAGCTGATGAGCCATGTCCAAATACGTTGTCGGCTCATCGAGGAAGATGATCTCAGTCTCTTGAGCGAGGGCCATTGCGATCCAGACGCGCTGGCGCTGACCGCCGGAGAGGGCGTCTACAGGGCGATATTTAAAATCAATCGTCCCGGTCATTTCCAATGCCCAGTCGATGACCTCGATATCCCTCTTCGTTAAGCGTCCGAAGCCGCGCTGATATGGGAATCGGCCATAAGAAACGAGCTCGCCAACCGTTAACCCGCTTGCACTTTCCGGGGTTTGGGGCAGAATAGCCATCTTCTTCGCCAGCAGCTTTGTATTTTCTTTCGCAATATTCCCTCCGTCGAGAATGACATTCCCGGATTGGTGAGGGATAATGCGAGTAATTGCTTTCAGCAGTGTAGATTTACCGCATCCATTGGAGCCAATGATCGTTGTGATCTTTTTATCGGGGATAGGGACACTGAGATTTTTGACAATTAAGCGTTCACCATAACCAATGCTTAAATCATCTGTATATAGGCGAGCCATGCTTCAACCTCCATTTATGGAAACGAACGAGCGTTATCGACATTAATTGATAATGATTATCAAGATCATATCTTTCCATAATATAAATTCCTGCATATCGGATGTCAATAGTAATTTTTGTTGTAAAAGGGTGATGAATCGGATATCATTGATAATGATAATCAATACCAATAGGTTTCTGAGGAGTGAAGGGGAAATGGATCAGGAACAATTATTTGATGTAACGGTAATTGGAGGGGGCCCAGCAGGGCTGTACTCTGCTTTTTATAGTGGACTTCGTGAAATGAAAACAAAGCTGATTGAGTATCAGCCTCAGCTTGGCGGCAAGGTGCATGTATATCCAGAGAAAATGATCTGGGATGTTGGCGGACTAACACCGGTCACAGGAGCGCAGCTAATTAAGCAAATGGTGGCGCAGGGGTTGACGTTCGACCCTGAGGTTGTGCTTAATGAGAAAATCGAATCGATTGCTCGCAATGAGGATGGCATTTTTGTTCTGGAAGCAACCTCTGGCCGAAAACATTACTCCAAGACGGTCATCGTGGCAGTTGGCGGCGGAATTTTGAACCCAACCAAGCTTGATATTGAGGGTGCGGAGCGCTTCGAAGTTACGAATTTGAATTATACGGTGAAATCGCTCCGAAAGTTTAAGGATAAGGTTGTGGTCATTTCAGGTGGCGGCAATTCGGCAATTGACTGGGCGAACGAGCTGGAGCCGGTTGCGAAGAAGGTGTATTTGACGTACCGGAAGGATAAGGAGTCTTTGTCCGGTCACGAGGCAACGATTACGCAGTTGATGAACAGCTCCATAGAGTGCTTCTTTAATACTTCTATTACGAAGCTGATTGCAGCAGACAACCATGAGACGATCGAACGAGTAGAACTGACGAATCAAGCAACAGGCGAGACTGCGATATTGCCGATTGATGAAGTGATTATTAACCATGGCTATGAGCGGGATTCGAGCCTGATTGGCAACAGTGCATTGAAGATTGAGCAGGTAGAGGACTTCTATGTAGCGGGCAATGCCAGCAGTGAATCTTCGATTCCGGGTCTGTATGCAGCAGGGGATATTTTGCATCATGATGGGAAGCTGCACTTAATCGCAGGCGCCTTCCAGGATGCGGCCAACGCGGTGAACAAGGCGAAGCAATTCATTCAGCCGGATGCTAAAAGCTGGGGAATGGTCTCTTCCCACAACGATGTGTTTAAGGAACGCAACCGCGAACTGGTGAAGCAGATGATGAATTCATAAATAAATAGGAAGACGCTCCACCGCTTGCCGTTATGATAAGTTGAGGATCGTCTTTTCTTTAGGGAAGCCTTCGGCAGCTCAAGCTGATCCGAAGGCTTCTTATTTTTGCATACAGGATACAGGTAGTTGATTAGTCGAGCGCTTGTACCAAGCTTGCACCGAATTGTGCGGCGCCATCCGGGCCGTCAGCGGTAACAATGTCATCATGGGCCACCACATGCTGGGCGATATACGTGACATTGTTATCTTTCAATTGGTCAATTTGGATATCAAGCGGGTAGCATGTCGCTTCTCTGCCTGCAAGCAGTCCAGTACGGGCAACTGTAACAGCGCCTGCGCAAATGCCGGATACAAGCACGCGATCTTGATGAGCTTGCTTCAAGTATTGCTGCAGCTCTTGGTTATCCCATAGATAATCGTTCGTGCCAGAGCCGCCGATTACAGCAACAACGTCATAATCAGTTGCGGACACATCGGAGAAGATGACTTCTGCCGTGGCTTTGCCTTGGAAGTCTCCTGTGATCTCGCCGGTTGTGGTGCTGGCAATCGTGACGTTCACTCCTGCCTGCTCTAAGGCAGCTTTTGGCTGGAACAGCTCATCTTCATTGAATCGTTCAGGTGGTATAATAAATAAAGCTTTTTTATTCATAAAATATGGCCTCCTATTTGTGGTACACAGTTGAGTTGGTGTCAGGCTTCGTGCTGCAGCACGTGCTGAATCACTTCTGAAGATAAAGTGAACTTGATGTTGCGATCATCGCTGTAAGATGTGTCTTATTGTACCGACGCTCTCCCATCCTGTGAAGAATGCACTTTTTTGTGCGGAGGTTACCTATAGGTTACTTATTGAAGAAATAAGGAGTTAAGGAATCGATGTCAGATACATTGCGAGAAGAAATAAAAAAGAAAATTGTGAACGGTGATTTTAACTGTGAGAAGGAATTAACGCTGTCCATTATCAGTGGGAAGTGGAAGGTCGTCATTCTCTGGCACTTGGGTGTTGAAGGCCCTCATCGCTTCAGTGATCTTCAGCGCTTGTTCCCGAAGGTATCTCATAAAATACTGACCAACCAACTGCGCGAGCTGATGGAGGATGGAATTGTGCATCGGGAGGTGTATCCCGAGGTGCCGCCCAAGGTTGAGTATTCTATGACAGAGCTTGGCATGACGCTCCTGCCTCTCGTGGAAATGATGTATGAGTGGGGAAAAATGCGAATGAATCAGATCAAGCAGGGACTGGGGATCAAGGGCGAAGACTGACACTCAGTCGTGTAAGTAACGGCGCAGTTGGGCAGGATAACGGCCTTGTTGTCGTGAGGCAGCAAGTGTGATCTAGATCATGTTGATTTTTCTATATGGTTTCTTTACAATAGGTGGAAATCATGTTAAGAAGGAGTGGGGGTATGAGCTGGAAGCCGAAGGCGAACCGTTCATTCGATATTTCATTTTCATATGTCCATTCCATAAGAACACTAAGGCATTCGCTGCTTTAGTGTTTTTTTATTTTGCTAATTTCTACGGAGGTGTGGGGATGACGAGATATAAGCGGGTCATGATTAAACTTAGCGGCGGTGCTGTAGCGGGAAGCAGTGAATTCGGCTTTGCTCCTGACAGACTAGAGCATATCGCTAGTGAAGTGATGTCCGTCGTAAAGCTGGGTGTCGAGGTGTCGATCGTCATTGGGGGAGGAAATATATTTCGTGGAAATATGGCGGAGAGTTGGGGGATTGAGCGCGCAGAGGCCGATAATATCGGGACGCTGGCGACTGTCATCAACAGCCTTATGCTGCGAGGCGTTCTAAAGGCGAAGACTGATAAGGAGGTTCGCGTCATGACTGCCGTGCCGGTTACTTCTGTTGCGGAGCCTTATATTCGCTTGCGAGCGATTCACCACTTGGAAAAAGGATATATCGTCATATTTGCCGGGGGCAACGGCCAGCCGTATGTCACTACCGATTATCCCTCTGTGCAGCGGGCGATCGAGGTCAATTGCGACGCGCTGCTCGTGGCGAAGCAAGGCGTTGACGGTGTGCTTGAGGCGGATCCGAGAACGAACAAAGATGCGAGGAAATTCGCTTCTCTCCATTACAACGATGTGATCCAGCATAATTTGAGGGTGATGGATCAATCCGCATTTATTTTGGCGAGGGACTTTCATCTGCCGATTCATGTGTTCAACTTCGACCGGCCGGGGACGATGCGCGACATATGTGAAGGAGAAAATAATGGTACATTAATTAGCGAAGAATCAATTCTACAGTTTGATTAATAACGAAGAGGATCCGCAAGCGCGGATCCTCTTCGTTTCAGTTACGTATTATTTTGTCACCGTAACAGAATAGACTACTCTTGTGCCACTATTCCACTCAGCTACTATGGTGCCATATCCCTCTTTAAAAGCAGTTATATTCCATTGTTAGGTTATTTTATTTGTTTTCTCGAATTAATCATAATTGTACATTTTAGGTTTCGTTCCGTTCATCCTTGGAATGATTTTTTGTAACTTCAAAGCCAAAATTCCCCTTCCGTGCTCTAATGATATGAGAGGGAAGGGAGATAACGATGCCACATGGATATACATAAGCTCGTGAAGAAAGCGCAAAAGGGAAGCGATAGGGCGTTCTTGGAACTGTTCCAGCAGCACGAGGAAGCTATCTACCGGATGGCCTACATGTACGTGAAGAATAAGGATGATGCGCTCGATATTGTACAGGATACAGCGTATCAGGCTTTTAAATCGATCGACAGCCTGCGGGAACCGCAATATTTTAAAACTTGGATTCTCAGAATCACGATTAATCGTGCTCTTTATACATTAAAACAGCGCAATAAAATCATTCCGTTTCCGCCCGAGTATGCCGATCAGCAAGTAGAAAGCTCTTGTGAGGAGGATATTCCCTTAGCCGTAACGCTGCAGGAATTGCTAGACGAATTGGATGCTCAAGAGAAAAGCGTCATCCTGCTCAAGTTTTATCAAGGGTATACGTTTCAGGCGATTTCGGACATTCTTGAGATGCCCTTGAGTTCCGCAAAAACAATACTATACCGGGGATTAAGCAAGCTGCGGAAGAGTTTGAAGAGAGGTGAAATCTCATGAGCCAGCGCAATCGAATTATAGATGAAATAG
Organism: Paenibacillus sp. B1-35; assembly: GCF_050474385.1. Lineage (NCBI taxonomy): Bacteria > Bacillati > Bacillota > Bacilli > Caryophanales > Paenibacillaceae > Paenibacillus > Paenibacillus sp. B1-35. The sequence continues at coordinate 409,316 of NZ_JBCHVJ010000005.1, read as the reverse complement.
AGAAAATTGATATACCAAAGGAACTGCATGAGCGAAGCGTCATGGGCGTGCAGCAAGCGAAGCGGGAGCTTCGGCAAACGGGCGGCATCATGAAGATCGCGAAGGTGGCGGGCATAACCGCTGCAGGACTTGTTCTCGCCGTCGCGCTGGGGGCGGCAGCCTCTCCGACATTCGCTGAAGTCGTGAAATCATGGTTCTCGTTAAACAAGACGGATGAAGGCTTGAAGAAGGCGGCTGACGAAGGATTTGCGGTGCCGATTAACAAGCAGGTAACCGATCAGGGAATTACGTTGAAGGTGAAAGAAGCGATTCACGATGTATTGCGCATTTCGATCCTGTACGGTATAGAACAGGATGGAAAATCCATGGATTCGGATCGGTTGTTCGATACGTTTATCCCGAACGGAAACAGTGATGATCCGTACGTGAACCGATACGAGATCGTGGACAGTGAAGGGAACGTACTTCCGCTTCGGTTGCAGCAGACCCATGCAGGGAACGATCGAATTCTAATCCTGTCGCTAGACGATCTTGTGCCCGGCCAAGAGATTTCAGATATGTCAGATCTGCCAAACCAGATTACGGTGCGCTTCGATATTAATCAGATCGGCAAGATGCGGGGAAAATGGTACTTGGAAGTACCTATCGATCTGATGAAGGCGAAGGCCTCTACAACTATCGTGCCTCTTAACAAGCGATATGAATCACAGATGGGGTTCAGCGTAGACTTTAACCAGCTTCGTCATGGGCCGAGTAAATCAGAGCTATTGCTGCAAGTCGATGAGACGCAGGCATGGAGAAGCGCTCAGAAAACAGATCCGATGTTCCGGTATGAAATTAAAGATGGGAAAGAAAATATAGTGGCTGCATATGATGGTCTGATGCGCAGAGAATTAGCCATCGGAAATAAGAATGTTCTTCAACATTCCTTGCATGGTCAAGGAACGTTGGGGCATATGAGATACCGCCATGCGTTCGTGCCTTTTGAGGAGACAAAGGATCTGACCTTGGAAATGACTGCAATCTATACGCAGGAACGTTTCTCTAAAGGGGATTCTATAGCACTCGATCCAGCGGCATTGACGAAGGAGCCGTTAAGGAAGGAGGTGAGGGGGAAGAGTATTGCTTTCAAGGCACGAATGAAGACAGAAGAAGCCCCAGAGCAGTTGAAGGACGGCTACAAAGCCTTTCAAGGCAAGGGGTGGATACTGGAGATTGACCAGCAGCTTGGTTTCGATACGTTTGATCTGGAATGGCACATGATGGACAAGCAGGGGAAGGAGATTAGAGCGGAGTCGGCGACAGAGCTGGAGCAGGATTCGCAAGGGAAGTATCGCAATCGTACGCTGTTCTTTTTCGAAGGCCAGTCCAAGATTCCCAGCAGCCTGAGTGTAACCTTGGAAAGTTGGACAAAGAAGACGCCAATCAGTTGGAGCATTCCGCTCGTGCCGTCGACCGAACCGCTACCTCCAGGTCACGATGAACCGATATATGAGAGGACAGTAGTGGAATTAAAGCCCGAGATCGTAAGCAAGGCGGAACAGGCCATGCATGATCTCGCTCCAAATAAGCCTTCAGAACTGTATGGCGTAGCAGATTACAGCGACCGGTGGTTCCTATATGCCAAGGATAACAGCGAGAGTTTTGTCATTGTGCTCAAAGAAGCGGAAGAGCCCATTATTGTACGACGGGCCATTCCATACCATGAATTGAATGGCAAGCTGCAACAGACGGTGGAGGATACCTTGCGTCGGATGAAGCCTGAACAACCGATTGCATTCGCAGAAGCTGTTCGCGTGAGATCTAAGGAACTTAATAGCTGGTCGTTCCATAATGACCAAGCTGCAATAACGATTGATGCGGTAACGGGCCAAATGGAAACGGCAGAGCTGCGGTATGAACATGGATTCTTTAATGAAAAGGCCAAAGCTGCTGCGGAGAAGGCGTATCCACTTTTTGCGGAAGGCAAGGAATTGCGATTTACAACCATGACGCAGAGAATGGCGCCAACGGAACATGTATGGGAGATTGGACGCGAGATGAGTCTCTTTGCCAGAGTGGGAGTGCGAACGAACCGAGTCTGGTCGGTTCAGCAGAGCTATAAAGATGATCATCCTGGCGATGAGCAGGCAGCACGCAAGAAGTACGCAACTTCGCTTTATTCGCCAGAGCAGGCTATTCGTAAGGTCAATTCGACCGTTAAGCAGGTATTCGGCATCGATATGGAAGGCTACGAAGCGAGCGTCAAGCTCAATGAATATACGTTCACGAAAAAGGGTTCGATGACGATGAAAGGAACCGTCAATGCAAAGGGTGAGTTCTGGAAGCTGGAGCTTATTCCGATAGAGGGAATACAAGATTAGACGGACTTGCTATGAGGAGGGCATCTTTTATGAAAATGAATACATTATTGGCGCTAACATTCGCATGCAGCTTGTTTGCTGCAACTCCGGCTATGGCAGAACGGGCCGGAGTAGCTAACGGAGGGACGGGAATTGTTCAGTATAGCGATGTAGATCGAAAGCTGGCAGAGTCGGCAGAGAAAGCAATTGAGCAATATGGAAACGGAAAAGCATTTCAATTAGAGGAAGCGTTCAAGGACAGTTATTTTGTAGATAAAGAGCAAAAAGAGAGTTGGATCATCCAATCTAAGGATCGGAGCGCCGTTGTATCGGTCGATGCAGTTTCCGGCAAGGTACTTACCGTGTCATTGAGCTTCAAGATGGAGGAGGTAACTGGTGAATATGCTTCGTACCTGAAGGTAGCACAGTCAGCAGTGAAGCAGTTACATAAAAATGCGGAGCTTGTCTTTACGGAAGCTCACTTTTTCCAAAACAATAACGCGGCAAATATATCAGAAGTAATGACTTTCGGTGCGAAAGACGATCAATTTATACAAATCGATACGAAGACAAGTAAGCCATTAAACTACCGTTTTATATACAAGGCAGTGGATATGGATCGTAAAATCATAGGCGTGGCTGAACAGGCAGTAAAAAGTATGGGGATTGACAAGGTTAAACCATTTACAAGCTTTGTGTACGAAAAATATGAAGGAAGAGAAGAGTGGAGGCTAACAAGAAAAATAGAAGTTAAAGGCGATCTCAGGAAAAATGGGGCTGTGAGGATAGACGAGAATAACCGTGCGTTCGTTGTCGAGGCCGTTGCCACAATCGAAGCAAAGACGGGCAAGCTTACCTCTATAAATGTTAAGCCAAATACGAATGATCAGAAGCGCAAATCATTGTCGAAGGAACAAGGCATTGCGATTGCTAAGCCTGTCGCGAAGAAATTGTGGGGCGTAGACTTATCTTCCTACGAGGTGAAGGTTAATAAGGACTGGGGCGACTACACGTTTAGCAGTAAAGGCAATGCGTCTATCATAGCCAAGTTCGATAACTTTGGCAATCTGGTTCGCATAGAGCGTAAATGAAATAATAGATTACATGTAAAAAATAACATAGTTATAGGTTGCTAAATCACGAAGGGACGATTCACTTCAGAGCAAAAGAAGAGCAAAGCATTGTACTTGATACAAAGACGAAAAAGCTGCTCCAGTACCGCATCAATTACAGAACAGCGGATGTGGATCGCAAGATAATTGCGGCTGCCGAAGAGGCGGTAAAGAGTATGGGGGCAAGTAAGGTACAGCCATTTACAAACTTTGCGCGTCAAAGTATTAATATTGGTTCAGAAAAAGAAGTGTGGGAATTGAGTCGGAGAATTGAGGTTAAGGGGGAACGCAGTCCCTATAAAACTTACGTTGTAGAGGGTCGCACTGATTAAGCCTGTCGCAAAGAAATTGTGGGGCGCAGACGTGTCTTCTTGCACACTAAGGATTGATGAAGCTTGGAGAGACTACATTTTTAGCAGCAATGGAAAGCCCTCAATTGTGGCTAGAATCAATGAGTTTGGGAACCTTGTGAACATCAGTCTGGATCCATTGAGAAAATAAAGATTTAGGAGTTATTACGAACGGAACAGAGTTATGCCATCATCATTTTATAATCATAGGAGGGCGCCGAAACCGGCGCCCTTTTCCCGTTTTAGCAATGTGCGGGAAAGACTCTTGTTATATTTCAGAAGTTCTGGGACAATAATAATCAGATTATAGAGGTGCAGTTATTTATACGTATTAACACATCTGTAGGTAAAGTACTGTTAGGAAGTAAGACAGAATTTTGACGTGTTGAAAAGAGGGCACTAGATGAATAAGCAATCCATCTATGGATTAACATTGGATCAACTAGCCGCTTGGTTGGAGGAGCGGGGACATAAGAAGTCACGTGCATCCCAAGTCTGGGATTATCTATATCGTAAGCGGGTTAAGGATTTCGCTGATATGGCAGAAGTAAATGAGGATAGCGCAGCGCTGCTGTCCGAGCACTTCGTCATCCATACGCTTAGCGAGCATGTGAAGCAGCAATCGGCTGATGGCACGATTAAGTTCTTGTTCAAGCTGCAGGATGGCAACCTGATCGAGACAGTATTGATGAAACATAAATTCGGATTGTCGGTTTGTGTGACGACACAGGTTGGCTGCAATATTGGCTGCAGCTTTTGTGCGAGCGGACTGCTGGCAAAGAGCCGCGACTTGTCGAGCGGCGAGATTGTAGAACAGATTATGAAGGTTCAGCACCATTTGGACGAAATGGGCCAAGGTGATCTGGTCAGTCATATCGTCGTGATGGGCATCGGAGAGCCGTTCGATAACTTCGAGAATATTATTAACTTCTTGCGGGTCGTGACTGATCATAAAGGTCTGGCTATCGGTGCGAGACGAATTACGGTTTCAACAAGCGGCTTGGCGAATAAGATTAAAGATTTCGCGGATATTAACCTGCGGGTGAATCTGGCTCTTTCCTTGCATGCACCGAATGATGAGCTTCGCACGCGCATTATGAAGATCAACCGTGCGATTCCGATTGCGAAGGTGATGGAGGCGATTCAGTACTTCATCAATACAACGAACCAACGGGTGACACTGGAATATATCTTGTTGAGGGACGTAAACGATCAGCAGGAGCATGCGCTTGAATTGGTGAAGCTGATACAGGAGTGGAACATGCAGGACGAGGTCAATGTGAACCTGATCCCGTACAACCCTGTTGATGAACACAGCCAATATCAGCGCAGCGAGCAGGAGTCGATCCGCGGCTTCTATGACGTGATGAAGAAAAATAACATCAGCTGCAGCGTACGCTTGGAGCATGGCACAGACATCGATGCCGCCTGCGGCCAGCTTCGCAGTAAGCAGATTAAGAAAGAAAACACGCATGCATCAACGTAAGCCGTGGTAGAAAAAAGGGGCATTGAGCGGCAGGAAATCGGACAATTGTATCTTGACCCTGTGTACCCTCTTCGATTAACATAAGATCTATAAAGGGGAGTAGCTGTTACAATAAAGTCGTCATTACGAGGATAATCCTCCGGCTTTGTTGGCAACTTCGATTGTTAGCGAGACCTTTACCGACAGGGTGAAAGGTCTTTATTTATGGCCTTTACCGTGATCGGTAAAGGTCATTTTTGTTTTTTAAGGGGTGTTGCTCGGGAAACTTCTCATAATTGTGCGCAATTGAAGAAAAGATATACATGACATGATAAGAGGAGAGGGTACTATGGATTTCTTTACAGCAGAGTTCTGGTCCGCGCTAATGGCAATCGTAGTCATTGATTTAGTCTTGGCGGGAGACAATGCAATAGTAATCGGTTTGACAGCGCGCAACCTGCCTAAGGAGCAGCAGAAGAAAGTCATATTCTGGGGCACATTTGGTGCTATTGCGCTTCGTTCCTTGTTGACGCTTGCTGTAGTATGGCTGTTGAAAATTCCGGGCTTGCTGCTCATTGGCGGCGTACTGCTCGTATGGATTGCGTATAAGCTGCTTGTAGAAGAGAAGGGCCATGATGTTGGATCTGCTGCTAGCCTGTGGGCGGCGATCAAGACGATCATTATCGCGGATACGGTCATGGGGCTCGATAACGTGCTTGCGGTAGCAGGGGCGGCGCATGGTGATTTTATACTCGTTGTACTCGGCTTGCTAATTAGTGTACCTATCGTGGTATGGGGCAGCACGCTTATTATTAAGTGGGTAGAGCGCTTCCCGGTCATTATCTATATTGGTGCGGGTGTCCTGGCTTGGACGGCGGCAAAGATGATTGTAGATGAGCCGCTGGTGAAGGGGTTCTTTACAGCGAACCCGGTTCTAAAGTGGTGCCTTATCGTTGTCATCATCGTCGCTGTGTTGGCATTGGGCAGAATGAAAAAGCAGAAGCAAGTGAAGCAGGCTGCGTAAGGTGCGGCTGATAAGCAATTATTTGCCGAAAAAGTAAGGTAGATGAGCGAGGAGCTGTCCGGAAGAGGCTCCTTTTTTGTTGAAATAAAAAGTAAAAATAGGAGTGCATGCATCAAGCTGTTGCGCTATAATGAAAATGTGAATAAAATGGAACGTGGTTCCATTGAGTGGAACGATAGTGTTCGGTGACTAAAGGTCGGTGTATGTATTATTCTTCATACGATGGGAGCGTGAATGTTGTGGATAGTAAAGAACGATTTTCAAGTCGGGTGGATGCGTACGTGAAATATCGACCGAGTTATCCGACAGAGGCACTGGCGTATTTGTACGATGTCGTAGGTTTGCGTCCCGAGGATATAATTGCCGATATAGGCGCGGGAACCGGGAAATTCTCGAAGCTTCTCCTTGGCAAAGGAAGCCGCGTTACCGCGGTAGAACCTAATCAGCCCATGCGGGAGGCGGCTGAGCGAGAACTTGGGGGCAATCCGAATTATCGCGCCATTTCAGGAGCGGCAGAGGCGACAGGGCTGCCCGATCACTCCGTCGATCATATCGTATGTGCGCAGGCATTTCACTGGTTCGATCGCACAGTAGCCCGTGCAGAATTTCATCGCATCCTGAAGCCGGGAGGGAAAGTAGTCCTCATATGGAATGCGCGAAAGCTTCACGGAACCCCGTTTCTGGAGGAATATGAGCAACTGCTCCGGCAGTATGGAACGGATTATGAGAAGCTGCGCCATAAAAATATATCAGAGGAAGCATTAGCAGCCTTTTTCTCCCCTAACAAGATGACGGTGGCTACATTCACGATGCGGCAATTGCTTAAAAAAGAGGAACTTGGTGGGAGATTGCTTTCCTCCTCGTACGCGCCTGAGAAGGGCCATCCGAATCATGAGCCCATGATGGCTGAGCTCGCCCGTGTATTCGAACGCAATCAGCAGAATGGCGTTGTATCCTTTGATTACGAAACTGAAATATACTGGGGCGAAATGTAGGAAAATAGCCAAGAATCGCATATTGCTTTTAGATAAGAGAGGAGAAAATACCTCTCTTTTTTGCGTCTGTGTCATATTTGGTATTGACTCTGCCATACATTATGATAGAATCATTATCACTTATAAATCCTATTGTATTACTAGGTATAAATGAGGGGGATATACGATTTGGCACAAATGATCATTACTGGATTGTTATGTGGGATACTGCTCGGGTTTGTCATGCAGCGCGGCCGATTCTGCCTGACTGGTGGATTCCGTGATATGTATTTGGCAAAGGATAATCGGATGTTCTATGCGCTGCTTATCGCCATCACGGTTCAAAGCATCGGCGTATTTGCACTCATTCAGCTCGGATTGGTGGAGTTCACGGCAGGCTCGTTTCAATGGCTGAGCACGATCGTAGGCTCTTTCATATTTGGAATCGGCATTATTTTGGCGGGAGGTTGTGCGACAGGGACATGGTATCGTGCCGGGGAAGGCTTGATTGGAAGTTGGATTGCCTTATTCGGATATATGGCGATGAGCGCCATTATGAAGTCAGGCGCGTTGCTGCCTGTCAACCACGGCCTGAAGGCGTATGCAGCTCCGAATAATTCCATCCCGGATACATTCGGATTGTCCGTATGGCCGTTCATCGTCGTGCTCGCGCTCGTGACATTATGGCTTGTTAGCAAGCAACTGCGCAAACCAGCCGTCGCGATTCCAGCTTTGCCGGCAAAACGGAAAGGACTCAACCATCTATTGTTCGAAAAGCGCTGGCATCCGTTTGCTACAGCTGCTCTTGTAGGAATCATTGCGCTGCTCGCATGGCCGCTGAGCGAAGCGACAGGTCGGATGTCCGGTCTTGGCATTACAACGCCGTCAGCCAATCTCCTGCAGTACTTGGTGACGGGCGATAGTACCAAGTATGTGAACTGGGGCGTTTTCTTGGTGCTTGGCATCTTTGCAGGCTCCTTCCTGGCAGCGAAGGGAAGCCGCGAATTCCGCTTTCGGGCACCGGATGCAAAGACAGCTGTATCCAGCTTCGGCGGGGGGCTTCTCATGGGCTTCGGAGCGAGTTGGGCAGGAGGGTGTTCGATTGGCAATGGGCTCGTTATGACGGCCATGATGACGTGGCAAGGATGGGTGTCACTCATTTTCATGATTTTAGGTACATGGACGGCTTCGTATTTCGTATATGTACGGCCGCGTACCAAGGCAAGTCGCAAGCTAGGTGCTTCTTATCATGCAAAGACCGTATAGGAGGAAAATGACATGAAAACGAAATTAGCCGTACTTGGCATGGTATGCCCGTTTCCGTTAATCGAGGCGAAGGAGGCGATCCAGTCATTAAGCAGCGGCGATGAGCTGGTCATTGACTTCGACTGCACGCAAGCTACAGAGAGCATTCCTCGTTGGGCCGCCGAAGCCGGGCATACGATAACGAACTATGAACAAATCGATGATGCATCATGGACGATTACGGTACGTAAAAAATAACCGGAGACATCGACGAACAATAACGGGGAGTTCTACGATGCCGCTTCTTTCAGTGAACTAAAAGAGATGGCATAAAGCAAGAAGGTCGAGTTGAGGACAAAAAGAGGAGTCCTGACTCGACCTTTCGTATTATAGGTCATTATTTTAGTATATGATAGGGGAAGTATCCTTTTTTAATTACTTTTTTTGTGTGGCTAAAGGAAAGTGCATGTACCTTAATCTGGCCATTTTGGATATGTACCCTCTTCAAGCACTCCAAACTTCCAGCTCCATTTTTCAAAAATATTATTTTTTGATGCAATTGTATGTTCAACGACGATTCCTACTCTAGTAGCGAGTCCACCTCTCAATACAGGAGCCCAATTCCAGTCTCTAACCAATATGGTGCCACTCAAAATTTTTGGGACATCTTTAGGATCGGTAGAGCCAAATTCGGGGATTTCTTTGTTTTGAAATTTCCCAGATCCATTTAAGGTAGGCCCATCTTGAAATAAGTATTTTCTGGCTAGAATAGCTCTGATATTGTCATCCTTATGCTCTATTCTCCAACTAACCTTGTCCATTCCAATGTACATACCACCATCACTATATTCATAATAAAATACTGTGAGGAATGTATGAACTTTTCCAGATTTATCAGTATCATTTTTACTGTTACTGTTGGGAACTGAACCGACTATTTCAAAATCAGTGGCATATTGGGTTATTGTTTCGTTGGTGAGTATATTTCTTAAGTCTTGAATGGGATATGTTCTCTGACTTACAACTTTTGTCGTGGCACTATCTTCCTCTTTAATTGAGAGATCAACAATTCTAAAGTCTGGTTTCTTAAAGAGATTGAATGTGTTTGTGGAGTTATCGTATTTTTTTATGATTTCGTACCCAGCAGGAACTGTAGGTGGTGAGTCTGAGTCAAGTCCTTTTGCGAATGAATGAGTGGAGTAAGTAGACAGAAGTAACAGGGTCATAACGAAAGATAAAAGCAATTTCGAAGATTTCAATTTTACACTAACCCCCTTAATTGGTATTTGATGTAATAATATCATATTGAATTTCCCAGTCAAGTATTATAGTTTTAATTTTTGAGTGAAAACTAATCCAATAGAAAGGCGGCATCATATAAGGACGCTTCTATCTTGATTGTACATGATCATTATTTGAATTTGTGATAGGATTAATTTGGGGAATGTGGATAAATTAAACTTAGGATCAAAAGAAAAGGAGCTACAATGTCTATGAAAAAATTAATTCTTAGTGCGTTGTTTATTATTCTTACAATATTTTTCCTGGTGGGATGCACTGAAAGTACGAAATTTAAAGGGGCAACTGAAAACTGGGAAGTCGAAGTTATGCAGAAAGGTAATTTGGAGCAAGTGCAATATCGATTTAAGTATTTGGGAGTTGAGCAGTCTATAGAGTCCTTTTCTTATCGATTTGAGAGCCTGAATCTTAATTCATCAGGTACTTTATCGAAAACAAATTCAATTCCGTTTATTTATGAAACAAATATAAGATTCATCGGTCAAAAAAAAATAGAAGTTCCTTTAACAGCAACAATAGGTTGGAATGGCAAAAAAGAGGAAATTAAGCTGGAATAATAATAAATGTAAATTGACTCTCACGTTACGTGATACTTTATAGTAAATGTCGAAGGGAGGTCGCATGGAGTCTATGAGAGTCAAAGAAGTGGCAGATATCACTGGCATTAGTGTGCGCACGCTGCATCATTATGATGAGATTGGGTTGTTGACGCCAGCCCATATTACCGAAGCGGGTTACCGACAGTATTCAGAAGACGATCTCGCTTTGCTGCAGCAAATTTTATTTTTCCGAGAGCTGGATTTCCCTTTGAAACAAATTAAAGAGATTATTTATAGTCCGAACTTCAATCAGGCAGAGGCGCTTGAGCTGCATCGCAGCATGCTGCTGGAGAAGCGCAGGCAGCTTGATGTCATGCTGGAAACATTAGATAGAACGATTCGGCATATGAAAGGAGAAATCGAAATGACAAATAAAGAGAAGTTCCAAGGTTTCGACTTCAGTCACAATCCCTATGAGCAGGAGGCCCGTGAAAGATGGGGCAGCAAGGCAGTGGATGAAGCGAATGCGAAGATCAGTAGCATGACGATGGAGCAGCAATCTTCCTTGTCGGAGAAGATGAATGCGATTTACACTCGCTTGGCAGCACTGCGCAATAGCGCACCAGAGTCGGAAGAGGCGCAAGCGGGAATCAAAGAATGGTTCGATTTCTTGAATTCGATGGGGAAATACACCCCTGAAGCATTCAAGGGCCTGGGCCAAATGTATGTGGATGACGAGCGATTCACAAAAAATATAGATAAGTTCGGTGAAGGCTTAGCAGCATTCATGCGAGACACAATGGCTGTGTTCGTGGATAAGCAATGTCAATAGGGACTCTCTTATAAAAGATGCAGAAAACCGAAACCCCCAGCGGCCAAACGGCTGGGGGTTTTTTGTAGTTGGCACCTGTACGGGGCTTATAAACTCAAAATGTCACGTATATCTTGTTCAGAAAGAGAAGCAAGAGCATCCTCTCCGGGCTGAATTACTTCTTCAATTAAATGTTTCTTTCTTTGTTGAATATCGTACATTTTGTCCTCGACAGTGCCTTGTGCAACGAGGCGCAACACTTGTACGACATTTTTCTGCCCGATTCGGTGTGCGCGATCAGCCGCTTGCTGTTCCACAGCAGGGTTCCACCATAGGTCATACAGAATGACCGTATCCGCCCCGGTCAAATTCAACCCCGTTCCGCCTGCCTTCAAGGAGGCTAAGAACAGCTCGCGCTCACCCGCATTGAATCGGCTGCACAGCTCCACTCGCTCAGCGCTTGGCGTCTGACCGTCCAAGTAGAAGTAGGACACGCCTTGTTCCGCCAGCTCTCGCTTTATAATGGCGAGCATTTCCGTGAACTGTGAGAAAATGAGCGGTCTTCGGCCAGCCTCTCTTGCTTCTGCGATTATCTCCAGCAGCTGTTCGAACTTCGCGGAGCTTCCCGCGTAATCCTCGACGAACAGGGCAGGATGGCAGCAGAGTTGGCGCAGCCTTGTAATGCCAGCGAGTATCTTAATACGACTCTTCTGGAACCCGTCCTCATCCAGATGCTTTAGAGTATCCTTCTGCAACTTGGCTAAGTAAGCAAGATACAGCTTCTTCTGCTCAGGCAGCAATTCTGATGCTTGCAGGGATTCGATTTTCTCCGGCAGCTCCTGCAATACATCTGTTTTTAATCTTCGCAGCAGGAACGGACGGGAGCGCTTCGCTACAACGTCGCGCGGAAGGTCGCTGAACTCCTTTCTCTCTGGGAACAAGCCCGGAAATACAGCATCGTAAATCGACCACAGCTCATCTAGCGAATTCTCTACTGGTGTTCCGGTAAGCGCGAAACGGTACATAGCTTGAAGTGCCTTCACAGCCTGTGCCGTTTGAGTCGTGTAATTTTTGAACGCTTGCGCTTCATCCAGAATGAGCGAGTGGAATGAGCGCTTGGCATACCATTCAATATCTCTGCGCAGCAGCGGATAGGATGTGATGATAACATCGGCTTGCTCAAGATGATTCAGCTTGCGGATGCGTTCCGTCTTGTTCCCGTCAGCAATGACAGTGCGAACCGAAGGAGCGAAGCGCATGAATTCGTTGCGCCAATTGTACATGAGCGACGCTGGACAGACGACGAGCGCAGGGAGCTCCTTTTTCTGAATGTCCGGCAGAACAGACATGATGAAGGCAATGCTTTGCAATGTCTTGCCGAGACCCATATCGTCCGCCAATATGCCGCCGAAGTGATAGTGCGCCAGCGTCTTCAGCCACTGGAACCCGTATGCTTGATATTCCCGCAGCACAGGAACGAGACTGTCCGGTACGGGAAATTCCAAATGATCCGGGTTGCGCAAATTCTCCAACAGCTTGCGCAAGGTTTTGCCAAACCGTACAACCTGCCGTTCTCCTTGGGAATCGACAAGATGCAGTCCTCGTATGACAGGGATCCGGAATTCTGCTCCTGAAGCCTCTCCCTGACGTAGGCCCACCTCGTTCATGAAGCGAATGATCTCTTGGAACTGTTCGCTTTCAAGCGGCATGAGCGAGCCGTTTGCCATTCGATAGTAGCGTCTTTTTTCTTCAATTGCCTTTAGCAGCTTGCGGATCTCTGCCTCTGATATTCCATCCAGTTCGAACTTGAATTCAAGCCAATCGGTACGTTCGTCCACATTGACTGAGATTTTGGGAGGAGAATTTGGAATGAACAGCCTTTCCTTCACGGCAGAAGTCGCATAGATGTGCAGGATTCGCTGCAACTGGGGAACAACGTGATACATGAATTCATATTCTGCATCCTCGTCTTCCAAGAAATATCCGCCTTCCGTCTTCACAAACGGCGACTGCTCCATAATTTCCAGTATCCGCTGCTCTTTCTCCGTATTTCGCATCAGAATTCGGTTCTCTGTGTGCTTTTGCCGATTTGGTTCCAGCGGATTAATGGAGACATCGCCGTAGTGAAATTCCAGCCCTGCAAGCAGGCGATCCCGTATGCGATCGAGATACAGCTTCGCTTGCAGTTCCGGCTGTACGACGCGATCGGCTATTGCTTGCGCAATGCGAACATTGCCGAGCTTCTGCAGTCCCGGGATTACTTTGTCCATGATTGGCCCAATCTGATTAGGCGATATAAGAATCCGTTGCTGGCGACCACTGCCCAACGTCTTCTTGAGGTCGACGAGCCGCTTGCATTGCTCAATCGGGGTCGGAATAAAGGCTCCATTAGCAATGACTGCTCCGTAGCTTTCCAGCACTGTCACTTGCTCTAATCCATGTACATCAATGCAGAACGACTCCTTATCCGCCTCATCCAGCCTGAATTGTATCGGGAGGGGCTCATCTATAACAGACAGTCCCTCAAAAATCGCTCCATCATGCGACAGAAGTACAGATGGAGCCTGTTGAAGAACAGGAAGCAGGGCATCCCACGAGTAAGGGGGAATGAGCAGCATTCGTTCATCGTTGCCCTGCTTGGCAAGAACGGCGGAATGCGGCATGTGCCGATATACATTTTCGTTGCGGTATATCGAGATCAACTGCTGGATAACGGCAAAATGCTCGGGATGAAAGCAGTGCAGTGCGGGGTCATAGGAGAAGTGTCTTGAAAAAACATAGCATTCCCCACGATCGATACAGCGCAGCAGTTCCCGAATATGCTTGACGATATACAGTCGCTGCGGCCCGACTCTCATTTCAACGGCCAAAAAGGCTTGCTCGCTGCCTGATGAAACCGGGAAGCAAGTGATTTCTAATTCCAGCGGCAGCCTGGTGTCGAATAAGGGGCGGACGCGGCTTGATTTGAGCGGAGTATCGTCAAATAAACCGAGTATTCGCTGGGCTAGCTGATCATCCCCCGATTCCATATTCATAGTAACGATTCTCCTTTCTGTATGTGAGACGAGATATATAGTGAACGCATGTTCGTGTGTGTCGATAGCTATATGATAACAGAAAGCAATTAAAAAGAAACAATAGGACTTTGGGACTACGTGATTATAGTCGAAATTAAGAATATATTCAGTGCCGATTGGTAAGATGGGAGTCAAAGTAAATCGTATAGGCTTGTTACCCGCATGAGCTCAGTGGAGCCATAACTGGAAAGTTGAAACCACTGACAGGATGTATGCAGGCATGTATAATAGGATCTGCAATGAAAGGGAGTTTTCAGAAAATACAAAAATTTTCCTTGATTCTCCAAGGATCATACAGGAATTCGTCGAATGTAATAGCGATTATACTTCTTTCAGACTGATTCCAGGGTGTTAAAAATAAGACCAACGTCTCATATTATGGGGCGTTATAGATAGGGAAAGGAGGCCGACCCGATGGCGGGCATATGGTCCAAAATGAAAATTGAGCAGAGACTGGAGTCCCTGCGCCGCTATGTCACGCCAGCACTGCTAGCTGCCGCGGGAGTATTTATAATTACCTGCATGGCATTATTTGTTCCCCCCTATATCGGCATGGCAGATAACGGCGACTATTTCCGCATCCTATACAGCAATGGCCTATACTTTAATGCGCCTGATTATGACAGCCAGTATTTTGGATATTTTATTAAGCAATATGGAATATTCCAATACTACAACGAGAATGCGGCAACATTGTTCTCTTCTCAATCGGTATTTATTAAAGCAGCGATTTGGCTTAATCAATTATTGTACAGCCATGAGATATTCGATATCCGCTTCCAAGCGGCTATTTTTCTGGTGTTGTATACCATTGCCGTATATTTGCTTGTGGAGAGCTTAACGTGGAAGGTTGCTTCCAAGTACGCATATCCGATATCCATTATCGCGATATTTTTATTCGGTGATACCGCATATACCGCTTACTTCAACTCCTTCTTTGGGGAGAGCGTTGTTTTCATTATGCTGATATTTGTGTTTGCCTCAGGGCTGCTCATCTATCGGAATCGATACAATGACTATGTCATGATGGGGGTACTGTTGGCCAGCGGATTGCTGTTGACAACAAGTAAACAACAGAACGCGCCACTTGGCATCATTCTCGGCATATTTGGCATCTTCCTTATCTTTATTCGGAAAAAAAGAACATACCGGGCATTGATGTCTTCAACGCTCGTACTTCTGCTTTTGGCCGGCATCGGCACCTACACGCTCATACCGAAGGAGTTCGTGAACATTAACCAATACCACGCGATGACGCGGGGAATATTGATGGGTTCCGATGATCCGGAATCGACATTGGAAAAATTCAATATGGACAAGCAGTACGCCATACTGAACAAAAGTATTTATTACGAGCTTTACACAACTGTAGATGTAGATTCTGAAATTTTAGAAAATCAATTCTACAGCAAATACGGATTTGTATCGATACTTGGCTATTACCTTACCCATCCTTCTAAAGCTATCGATATGCTGGATTTGGCCGCCAAGAGTGCATTCAAGATTCGTCCTCCTGCAATGGGCAATTACGAGCTATCAGTTGGAAAGCCATTTCGCGCTCAGACGTCGTTTTTTTCTGGCTACAGCATTCTGAAGGCCAAGATGGCGCCGAAAACATTCGGTTTCGTTACTTTATGGATTGTGCTTGTCACTGGACTGTATATGCCTTCCTTTATCGCTGCGATAAGGGCCAAGCAAATACGGCGCATGATCCGATTTACCTTCATTTTTATTATGATTTTGATGGGGTTGTCGGGAATCGCAGTATCCATTATTGGTGCAGGGGATGCCGATTTAGCGAAGCATGAATTTGTCTTTACGGCGGTTTTTGACCTTGTCACGTTTGTAACGGTGTCTGACGCGATACGCAGACGCTTATGGAGCAGACAGGATGAAGATTCTGCACTGCTTACTTCTGATACCGGCACTCATGTTCATGAGGGAGCCAAGGTGGTGATGTAACGCGTGATCCAAAAAAAATTCATAATATGGATGCTTGTAGTGATGCTTGGGTGTGGGATGCCATTGCCTATCCGAGCGGCAGAGCAAGCTGCCTCCAAGGTGCTGCTCATCTACGACAGCTTGGACAAAGGAACAACGCGAGAGGGGAATGTCGAGGCAATGCAGCGCCTGCTGGCTTCCTATGGCATCCAAGTTACGCTTGTTCGTTCTGACCATTATCAGCGGGGGCAGATGGACGCTTATGCAAAAGTGATAGGGATTCATAACTTAACTGATTTGAAGGAATCAAGTCAGGATTTTCTTCAAGATGTCGAACAGTATCGAGGTAAATATTTGCATATCGGTGCGAGAGTCCCGGAAGTGGTAACTGCAAGCTTGGAGCTTCGCGTCCGCAGCGGAGTCCCTGGCCCAATTCGAATCACGATTAACCGCTTTGTACAAGACGCAATCCGTACCGAGCAAGTGAGCATTATCGAGCATGCTGCGGGCACTCATTACGGGAGCCTCAGCTCAGCAGGCGCCCCGTCCGAACACCCTTATGGTGTGCGAAACGGCCGCTACGGCTATGCCGCTTACTTCGAGGGGGGCAACATCAGTGAGCTGGCAATGTCGCACTTGTTGCGGGACTGGCTGGGCATTGCAGGAGAGGCTCGCAGCTACGTTATTTTTAAGGAAATCTATCCGTTCTCAGACTTGCGGCTGCTGGAGCGGCTTGCCGACCGGATGTATGAGGCGGGAATCCCGTTCATCGCAAGTGTGCAGCCTGTGTTCATGAATACCGACTATCCGGCCATGAAGCGATATATGGAGACGCTGAAGTATGTCCAATCCCGCAAGGGAAGCATTATTGCGAATGCCCCAGTCGTAGCCTCGACGGTCAACCTACGCGATACGACATTGAAGGGAAAGATGGAAGGGTTCGTTGATGTGCTTGCAGACTATGGTGTTGCACCTTTGGGACTTGGAGCAGATTTCTACTGGACATATGACCAAAGGTACGCAGAAGAGGGCATGAGCTTTACGGACTCGGTCGTGTTGTTTCCAAATAAGACGTTGAAGTACAGAGTCAAGACGAATGAGTCTAAGGCGTTTTCGTTCTCCGCATACAGCATGCAGCCTGAATTTTTGAAGCAATTCGGTCATTCCGGGACTTTAGTGCCTGCGATGCCTATGAATACAGCATTAACCTTTGATCTTCCCAATACAGAGGAGAAGATGAACGACATCGTAGAGCAATTGGAGAGCAGTTGGATATCGTTTTCTGATTATAAACAAGCCCCACATACCGTTCGTACGCCTAACAGCATCATTATGTCCCGAGGCGGCAGTGTGACCATTAACGGACAGGGTGTAAACTTAGATGTCGTGATCAAGAAGGTAAGCTCGGATTTTGCATATAAGGAAAAAGAAGTGAAGAGCTTCGAGACCTTGTTTAATGTACAGAACAAAATTTTTATTGTCATTATTATTCTGACGCTTATTGCGTTCACAGGGTTCCTCATCGTGGGGAAGCGGCTGTACAAGCGCAAATATTACAAATAAGGAGATAGCCATGACGACTGCAGATATTTTAATGCTCATAGCGGTTATCTGTATTTGGTCGCTCTTGCTTGTCAACGTCGTTCTTATCATTGCAGGTTACTTGTACTACATCAAAATCGAGAACGAGGAAGTGCCGGAAATTAAGGGTGAGGCTCCATTCGTCTCTATCATGGTGCCTGCCCATAATGAAGGAAAGGTCATCACGAAGACGGTGGAGTCACTATTGGCGCTGGATTATCCTCATGATCGATACGAGATTATTGTTATCAATGATAATTCATCAGATAACAGCAGCGAACTGCTGGGCAATTTGCAGCACAAGCATGAGGGTCGCAATCTGATAGTCATTAACACGGATGCGGTGACGGGGGGCAAAGGCAAGTCCAACGCGCTCAATATCGGATTCAAGCGGAGTCGAGGCGAACTGATTGCTATCTATGACGCAGACAATACGCCGGAGAAGACAGCTCTTCGCTATCTGGTAGCAGAGATTACGAATGACGATACGCTTGGTGCGGTAATCGGCAAGTTCCGTACCCGCAACCGCAACACGAACCTGCTTACGCGCTTTATTAACATCGAGACGCTGTCGTTCCAATGGATGGCTCAGGCTGGGCGATGGAAACTATTCAAGCTGTGTACGATTCCGGGGACGAACTTCATTATGCGGCGCAGTATCGTGGAAAGCATAGGCGGCTGGGATGTAAAGGCGATTGCTGAGGATACGGAAATTAGCTTTCGCATTTACATGATGGGGTATCGAATTAAGTTTCAGCCGAAGTCTGTAACATGGGAACAGGAGCCACAGACGGTAAAGGTGTGGTTCAAACAGCGAACGCGCTGGGCAAAGGGCAATATTTACGTCATTATCAAAAACATTCCACTGCTTTTTGACCGAAAGGCACGAAATATTCGCTTCGACATTCTCTATTTTTTATCGATTTACTTTTTGCTGCTTACCTCATTAGTCATGTCCGATATTTTGCTCATTCTGCATGCCTTAGGTTACGTGCATACGACGATAGCCGGCTTTAGCTCCTTCTTATGGCTGCTGGCCATCACGTTGTTCATCTTAGGGACTTATATTACGCTAATCACGGAAAAGGGGGAGATGGTGCTCTCCAATCTGTGGATCATTATGCTGATGTATGTATCGTATTGCCAGATGTGGATGGTCGTAGCCGCTTATGGGCTCTATAACTATGTGAAGGACTTATTATTCAAGCGGGAGGTCAAGTGGTACAAAACAGAACGCTTTTAGAAAGTTGATTTTGAACACGTAGTATTTTAGGAAGTAACTCTTTTGATCACGCAGCATGTTGACCATTTTGACCCGCATGTATAAGGAACTCGTTCGATGACGGAATACTCATTATATGAAGAAAAGACAGGAGAGAGAAGCTTGTGAATAAACGGTGGATCGTAGTCGGCATGACTTGCTTGTCCTTGTTATTGGGACAGCTTGGACAGGCCTCGGCAGCTGTGGCTCCCACAATGGGCTCTGCTCAACTGAATACGTATGAAGAGACATTTTCAAGTGCGGACACCTCTTTGTCCGGAATTATGTCCTCTAGACAGTTCAACTTTCAAACTGAAGAGTATTGGAAGGTTGACGAAGTTAAGATCCATGTCGATTATAAGGCATCGCCTTTGACGAAAAGAGAACGATCCAGCGTAACGCTGGCATTGAATGGAAAGAAGTTTCATTCCTTCCGTCCCGAAGTCAGCGATGATCCAAAACGTCGGCTTACGGTATCCGTCCCGAAGGAACTGCTGGTAAAAGGAAATAATACATTAACGATCGAAGGCTATATTGTTACTACTGACGCAAATCAAATTTGTATGCCGTCGGAGAAGCGTGACAACTGGCTGCAGCTGTTTGCGACGTCAGGCGCTTCCATTCGATATACGAGTGAGGCGATTAAGCCAAGCATTCGCGATTTTAGCCGCCATTTTACGGGCATGGATACGATCAGCACAGGGCTTAGCGCGATTGCGATACCTAGGAACAGCAGCTCTGCTGAGCTGGAGTCGGCCGTATATGCACTTACAGGCTTTGCGAAGCAAAATAGGCTGAAGCAAAAACAAATTCCGATGTATGCATTCGACACTGACGCCTTAAAGGGGAAAAAAGCAGTTGTGGCTGTGGCCTTGTACAATCAGCTGCCAGCGGCTTGGAAGAGTGAACTGGGCAAAGTAGATGTCGCACAAGCTGCGGTGATCCGTGTGATTCGAACCGATACACAGCCGACTCTTGTCGTTACTTCTCAGGATCCTGCTATGCTGGTGAAGGCAGGACGATTGCTGGCAAATCAAGAACTGGTCAAGCAGTTGGACGGGGATACGAAAATTGTATCGGGGGATACGGATGTTGCGACGCCTGAAGTCAGCATTAGCAGGGACATGAAGCTTACCGACAATGGCGACAAGCTGAAAGGCTGGATGCATCAAGAGAAATCATACTTCATTTCGCTTCCAGCCAACCGCACGATTGCCGAGGCGAGCAAAATCCATCTGGATATGCGATATGCGACTAATCTCGATTTTGATCGCTCCATGGTTACGGTGCTCATTAACAACACGCCGATCGGCAGCAAGAAACTGAGTATGGATCTAGCCAACAAGGATACATTAACTTTGCCGATTCCAAACAATTTAGATGTAACAGGTAGCTTTACGATCACGGTTGCATTTGACTTGGAGCTTCAAAATGTCGTGTGCATGGAACCTCAGGATGAGATGCCTTGGGCATTTATTACGAAGGATTCAGTACTGCAGTTGAAAACGAAGGATAAGACAGAGCTGTTGTTCGACAGTTATCCGAATCCATTCCTTCGTGACGGCAGCTTCAATCAAGTTGCGGTTGTGATGCCGAAAAATCCAGATATGTATACGTACCAGTCGTTGGGGAATGTATTCAATCTTCTTGGCCAATATGCCGAAGGCAATGCAGGAGAAGTTCGCTTCTTCGCGGATCAAGCATCTGCTTCCGACCTGAAGGCACATAATGTGATTGCAATTGGCAGCTATAACAATAATAAAATTATCCGGGATAACAATGATAAATTGTATTTTAAATACGGAGCGAATGGCGAAGGGTTTGTCTCCAACGAGAAGATGAGCGTGGACGCGGATTACGGCAAGCGATTAGGCACGCTTCAATTGATCGAGTCTCCGTATGAGGAAGGCCGAGGCTTGCTGGCTATTAGTGGCCCGAGCACCGAATATGATTATTTGGCCTCCAAGCTGCTGGCCAGTGATAATGCGAAGTGGAGAATATACGGAGATGGCGTAGCCACGAACAAGGACGGCGACATCCACGCCTTCCGCTTCAAGAAGCAGGCAGAGCAGCAAGCTACCTCGATTATGGATCAGGTACTGCAGCGTGGAGACGTTCTGGGCTTTATGGTAGCTACTATGCTTATCGGTTTGCTCGTGATCGTATCTCTCATTTTCATCATTCGCAAATACCGCAAAAAACGGGGGGCTGACGATGAAACGAAATCAAAGTAGTCTTCTGTCAGATGGTGCCTTCTTGCTATGGTTTTTGCTGAGCTTTGTATGCATTGCATTTACGGTGGGTGAGCCGAGCCGCTACATCATGAACATGATCCTGCTTAATGTAGCCTTCCTCATCGCCATCGTTACGTACTTCACGAGTGTGACGACAGGGTTAGTCCTAAATATTGTGTTTCTATTCGGATATGGGACGTTTACATTGTATCAGACTGTCGTGGAGGGAGGAGTCGTTGGAGCCCACAATTATTTCTGGCTTATCATGACGCCGGCCTTTACCGTGGTTAGTGCTATGCTTACCCATGGAAATCGAAAATTGCAAGCGGATAACGAACAATTGGAACGTAAAAATGCATCTCTGGCGACGATGGATGAAAGCACAGACTTGAAAAATAGCCGCTCATTCCAAAAAGATGCCAAAGTGTTCATGGCTTTGTCCACGCGATATCATATTCCGCTGACACTGCTTGTCGTACAGGTGAGATATTGGGACGAACTGAAGCGAATGGTTAGTGAAGAACAAATGTCAAAAATGATCTATGATGTGTCTAAGCTGAGTGAGACAAGCATACGTATGAACGACTCGCTATACATGCTGAATACAGAGAATCCGACATGGGGCCTGCTGCTGTTCACCGACCGTGACGGAGCCAATGTCGTTATCGAGAGGTTGAAGGAGAAGGTTGCTTCCTTTAATAATGTAGAATTTGCGGGTAAGTACAAAATCGAGTTGAGTCTTATCGTAGGTGCTTTGGAATATTCTCCTGAGACGGTACCCACACCGTTGGAATTCATATCGCAAGCTAGAAGACAGATGGAGTACGATGTATAAAAGCTGCTAAGGTTTTGCGGCAGTTAACGCTTCGCGATGACCATTCACCCTATGTGGATGGTCTTTTATTTAGAAAGAAAATGTAGTAGGCTTGGTTTCAGTAAATGTTCAGTGAGTTGGAATATAATGTTGATTAACGATATTCCGAGGTGGAGCATGAAGAAATGTAAGGGCAGGGCACTGCTGTTTATTATGTCATTGATTCCAATTGGATCACTGCATGTGTATTTATCCATTCATGACGTAAACCATTTGTTTATTATGATTATGTCAACATTTGCTATTGTGGTTTCGTGGCAAGTTGGCAAATATATTGATAAGCTGCGATATGAGCGAGATACGGATCCGCTAACAAAGGCCTATACTCGTCGCGCGGCCCAGCGCATCTTCCGTAAGCTCTCTAAAAGAGCTGCCAGCGCCAACCGCAAGTTGGCAGTCTATTTTGTTGATGTGGACAACTTCAAGACGGTTAACGATAATTACGGTCATCATGTCGGAGACACGATGCTGAAGAAAATAAGCAGCCAGCTACTGCAGCTCAAGATTCGAGACAAGCAGGTTGCGCGCTGGGGAGGCGATGAATTCGTCATTATGGTGCCATGCGCGAACGATCAGGAAGCACATGTTGTGCAGCATGCGTTGTTATCTCATATACAGCTTCCAGCCATTGATGAACAGACCCCTTTGACGATTTCCGTCGGATGCTCAACTTTCCCAAATCAAGGCCGGAGCTTGAATGAACTGGTGGACATTGCGGACAAGCAAATGCTTTGGAACAAGCGGCAGGGCAAGTCGGATGTCAATCGGAAACGCTGCTCCTGCGAATGGACATGCTAAGAGGCATGATATTATTCGGTTTGAATTTCTCTTAAATAGCATCAACATAAAAACAGCCTGATATCCGATAACGGATAATCAGGCTGTTTTTACTTATCAATTGCGAAAGGAAGCCTTCTCTAATCATGACGCAGTGCATCTACCGGCTTCAGAGAAGCTGCTTTGTTGGCAGGAAATATCCCGAATACAATTCCAATTACGGCTGAAAAGGCAAACGAATATATGACAATATCTATTTGGATGGCGGTTGCGACGGACATGAAATGAGTCATGGCATAGCAGGCGGCATAAGCCAATCCGATACCGGCCAAGCCGCCCATTCCGCTTAAAACGACGGACTCAATCAGAAATTGCAACAGAATATCGCGTTTCTTGGCGCCCAGCGATTTGCGGATGCCGATTTCCCGTGTCCGCTCCGTAACGGACACCAGCATAATATTCATAATTCCGATTCCCCCAATAATTAGGGAGATGCAAGCGACGCCCGCCATCATCGTGGACAGCGTCTTCGTGATTGAGCTCATCGTATCCTTTACATCTTGCTGGTTGAAAATGTTGAAGCTGTCCGTATTGCCACGGAACAAGTTCGTCAGCTTCGCTTCCAGTTGTGCCGAGACATCGCCCATTTTCTCCTCTTGTGCGACCTTAACGCCAACAGAGCGCACGCCAGCCGACTGGAACAAGCGCTGTGCTGTTGTGATAGGGATGAGAACTTTCTCGTCATTCGATCCGCCGAGCGAGCTGCCTTTCGGCTCCAGCAAGCCGATTACTTTAAACCGTACACCGTTCAGCAATATCGTTTGTCCGGTTGGATCTGCTCCCTTGAATAATTCAGCTGCTGTATCTACGCCAAGCAGGGCAACTCGGGAATAACCTGTAATATCGAGGGGTACGATATAGCGGCCGCTTTGGTTTTTGAAATCCTTGACCCGTTCATAGTCTGGCGTAATGCCTTCCACAGATACGGATGAGGCTTCAGTCGTGCCATTTTTAACGGTCGCATTTCCGGATACTGTGGGGGCCAGTCCCTCGATATCCGGAATATCGTCAGCCAAATGAACCGCATCGTCCAACGTTAGTGTCGTTTGGCTGCCCCGTCCCATAATATTGACAGACAGCTGATTCGTGCCAAGGCTTTGCAGCGATTGCTCAACTGCATTGGAGGAACCTTGACCCATGGCCATCAAGGAAATAACCGTAGCGACTCCAATTAAGATGCCGAGCATCGAAAGGAAGGTTCGCAGTTTATTGGAGCGTATACTGTGCCATGACATTTTGAATCCTTGCGACAGCTTCACGTCCATTCCCCCTTTCCTCTGTCAGGACGCCGTCGTTCATGAAGACGACTCGTTTTGCGTGGGCGGCCACCTCCATGTCATGGGTGATAAGGATGATCGTATGCCTCTCGTGATTGAGTTTCTTGATTAGTTCCATTACTTCTTGTCCTGTTCTCGTATCTAAGGCACCGGTAGGCTCGTCAGCAAGCAGGATTGGAGGATGCGCAGCCAGTGCCCGGGCAATGGCTACCCGCTGCTGCTGCCCGCCTGATAATTCGCTTGGCCGGTGTCCCATCCTGTCCTCCAATCCGACCTGACGCAGTGCCTGTACAGCCATTTCCTGTCTATCTTTTGCTCCTAATCCGCGATAGATAAGCGGAAGCTCTACATTTTCAATGGCGGTAAGCTTGGGGAGCAGGTGGAAACTTTGAAAGATAAATCCGATCTTGCGATTGCGAATATCCGCCAGCTTGTTGTCGCTCAATCGGCTCACTTCCACTCCATCCAGCATATAGCTGCCGGAGCTTGGCGTATCCAGACAGCCGATGACATTCATCAGAGTGGACTTACCGGAACCCGAAGGGCCGATAATAGCTACAAAATCCCCTTGTTGAATATCGAGATGAACCCCTTTGAGGATTTGAACCTCCTCAGGCCCCATTTGATATGACTTTTTCACATCGCATATAGTAATGATGCAAGAATTGCCTGATACATTCTGCTTCATTGGCGACCACCTCTACCTCCTGAAGACCCGTTAGGGAAGCTAGACCCTCCAGGGAATCCGCCGCCGAAGCTTATGCCGCCCTGGCGTTGTCTCTGCTCTGTACCGCTGCTTCCACCAACTTTGCCTTGCGGGATAGCCACTAAGACAGAATCTCCAGCTTGGAGGCCTGACGTAATTTCGGCATACGTATCATTGCTGATACCGATGGCGACCTCCATGAGCTTACCACCACCTCCTGTGCCTGCTGCCTGTCCGAGGTATCCCCCATTTCTCGTATATCCTTGCCCTGCATCACCAGCAGCGGCGCCAGATCCGCTGCGGTTGGCTTTGGACCATCCTTTACTAGAGCGTTCATTGTCTCCATTTAGGCGAGGGGTTTCATTGCCGTCCTGCTGTGACGAGCTGCTTGCATTGGCTGGTTGGTTATCGGTCTCCTTAGCATCACTCTCTGGGGAAGTAGCACTCCCATCTTCATCAGGTACACGCACATAATGTTTACTGCCCATGGTAATGACTGCATCGACCGGTACAAGCACGACATCCTGCTTCGCTTGCGTAACGATATCAGCTTGACCCGACATGCCCGCAAGCACCCCTTCTGCCTTGGTTAATCCGATATTTACATCGTAAGTCGCTACGCCATTTGAGCTATTGCCTTCTTTTCCAATCGAAGTGATCTTTCCGGTAAATTCTTTATTCGGGAAGGCATTAAGCGTCACTTTGGCTGTCTGTCCAGTTTTAATGGATGGGATATCTAATTCGTCAGCCGACATTACAAATTTCAAGTTCTCATAGTTTGCAATGACAGCTACCACCGTATTTTCGTTCACATCATTCCCATCTTCGATCTGGCTTTCCTTAATAGTTCCTGAAGCTGGAGCGACTACATCATGATTTTCCGCTTCCTCTGCCTGTAGACTTGCAAGCGTGGACTCATTTTGCTCGATTTCTAAGGTGAGTGATTCCATGTTTATCTGAATGGAATCCCGGTTTTCCTCAGGCGCTTCTTTGTATTGCTTCTGGAACTGCTGCATTTGCAGCTGCTGCTTCTTGATAGACAACTCCGTCTGCTTGATTCGCTCGGAATTGTCTGTCTTCTTAAACGCAACGAGCGTCTGTCCTTTTTTTACTTGATCGCCGACCTTGAAGTTGATTTTGCTGATGGTTCCTTTATAGCCTGCCTTGACGTTGGTCACTTCTGCTACGCCAACAAGTCCGGAACCAGATACTTTGGTTTCGATATTTCCCTTGACCGCCTGTACGGTTCGAGCTGCCGGATTTGAAGCAGAAGTCTGCTCTGCCGGCTGCCGGGTCAGATATATTGCGATGGCCGCGCCTGCTGCAATTAATATCGCTGTCACATACACCCATTTCCTCATCATTCTAATCCACCTTTACCGGTTCTAGGGGACTGCACCTCATTCGATGTTCCCGATAAACATAGGGTACTTGTCTTAGATGAATGATCCATTAAAGCTCACTGAGCATGAACTGAGCGTTAGCTGAATAATTGCTGAAAGCCAAACGAAGGACAACAAATAATGCCATAATGGTCTTAGTTTTCATTTTCGCGATCAGATTAGTATAATAAAGCCTATATTTCAGAAAAGAATTAAGGGGGGCATCATGGCGAAACGAAAGTGGATGATAGGCCTGATCGTCCTATTCGCTATATTCGGTTATGTAGCTGTTCGATTTTTGTCCTCCACATTTGCGGTTGAACGCTTGGTGCAGCAGCTTGAATCGGGTCAGGATACGGAACGGCATCAATCGCTCAAACATATCGTGCTTATTGCTCAGGAGCTGGATAATCCCTTCTGGCGCACGGTGGAGCAGGGGGCAAAGGAGGCGGCCGCACAGTTCGGCATGAATATCGAATACGCCGGCCCAATACGCATTAATCCATCCGAACAGATGAAGCTGCTGTCTAAAGCGATTGCATCCAAGCCGGACGCGATTCTGACACAAGGGATCGACGAACCACAATATAACGAGCTGGTGAGCAAAGCAATCGAGCAGGGCATTCCCATTGTAACCGTCGATTCAGACGCCCCGAGCAGTAAGAGATTAGCCTATATCGGGACTGATAATCGAGCGGCAGGGGTGCAAATGGGACAGTTGGTCGTTCGTGATTCAGCCCACCAAGGGAAGATTGGCATTATTCTAGGCAGCGAGCATGCCGACAATCAGAAGATGCGGCTGGAGGGATTTCGAACGATTATCGAGCAAACTCCAGGCTTTGAAATAGTAGCGGTACAGTCATCGAATATTTCGCGAATCGAAGCCGCGAGACAAGCCGAGCTCATGCTAAGTGAACATCCTGATATTCGAACGATGATTGGATTCAGTGCATGGGACGCAGTTGGCATTGTCGAAGGCCTTCAAGCCCTGCATAAGAGCGGGGTCACTGTATTTGGCTTCGATGATGTGGAGGCAACCCAGCGTGCAATTGCGCGTGGCGATATCGCTGCATCCCTTGTGCAGCAGCCGAAAGACATTGGATTCGAAGCTGTATCTGTCCTGCACCGTATTTTTGAGCATAATCCATATCCGAACACACACTATACAGGTACTAAGGTATTAGACAAACGATGAATATACGGAAAAAGTTATTGATCTTCATTCCAGCACTGCTCATTATGAGCAATGGCGTTTCCTTTTTTATTTTCCAAAGCGGGACAACCGTACAGCACAGCTATAATGTGATGCTGGAACGGGTATTGATGTACAAACAGATTGCAGGCCAAGCCGATAACAACCTGCGTGCCTTAAATATATACCTGCTTGATCAAAGCGACAGTGCGCGCAAGGAATACCTTCGGGAACGAGATAGGCTGATTGTGCTCCGATCAAAATTAACAGAGCAGGTTTCTAACCTTCCATCCTCAGGAGCGGCAGTCCGCAATTATCGGAATCTGTTGGACACTTATATCGAGGAGGAGGCCGCTGTGCTTCAAGCGCGAGAGGAGCCTAGTTCCTTGCGTTATGTTCCTCTTTATGAGGAGTTGGAGGCAACAGCCGGCTTTATTCGGGAAGAGGGACATCAGCTCATTGATGAAGAGCTGCGCTTTTATCAGCCGTTCTACCGGCAAATTTTCACTCATACAGAAGCGATGAATCAATGGGGAATCGGCATTTTTATCTTTAATACGCTGCTCAGCATCGCACTTGCTTATTGGCTTTCTCTAGGTATTACCGAGCCTATCAAGCGGCTGGTAAATGTGGCGAGAGCGATATCCCGCGGTAATTTGCAGAGCAAGCCCCCGCAGGTGGAGGGCAACAACGAGCTTCGCACGCTTGCAGAAGCCTTCGGACGTATGCAGGCTGATCTTCTGCAAATGATCGAGAAAGATAAAGCGA
The DNA here is from genome assembly GCF_050474385.1 of Paenibacillus sp. B1-35. Classification (NCBI taxonomy): domain Bacteria; kingdom Bacillati; phylum Bacillota; class Bacilli; order Caryophanales; family Paenibacillaceae; genus Paenibacillus; species Paenibacillus sp. B1-35. Next base: position 381,025 of record NZ_JBCHVJ010000005.1, on the reverse strand, counting down.
GCTTAGAGAAGGATCGACTTGTGAAGGAGCTGGAGCTCAAGGCGCTGCAAAATCAAATGAACCCGCACTTCCTGTTCAATTCGCTTAATGTGCTTGCAAAGCTTGCTTTGCTGGAGGGCGCTGAACGTACAAGCGATTTGACAGTGTCTATGTCCAATTTGCTCCGGTATAATCTGCGCAAACTCGATCAACCCGTGCCGCTTCGGGACGAGGTTGAGCAGGCGAAGGAATACTTTACGATTCAGCAGGCTCGGTTCCGTGACCGCATCCAATTTGTAACGCAAATCGATGAGACAGCCTTGGATGTGCTTGTTCCGGTGCTCACCCTGCAGCCGATTCTCGAAAATGTATTTGTGCATGGCATTGAGGGAATGGAGGCGGGAGCGGTCGTAACCTTGACTATCGAACATGTGCGGGATGGGGTGCGGGTATCGATCGCGGACAATGGCATGGGAATGTCGGAGGAGACGCGCAATTCCTTACTCCAAATGGATGAGGGAGCAACTGATTCTCGTTCCGGTGGAGGCGGGCAATCTACAGGGATAGGGACATATAATGTGTTTCGGCGACTGGAGCTGTACTATGGCAGAGCGGATCTGGTCGATATTTATAGCGAGCCGGGCCAAGGTACGACGGTAATGATACGAATTCCGAACATCGTGGTGCAATCCGAAAAAGACCGGTGAGAGTTGTCGTGATGAGAAAGGAGGGGGAAGATGTATCGTTTGCTGATTGCCGACGATGAGGCATTGGAACGAGAAGGCCTAGAGTGGATTATTACGAGGATGATGCCCGACACCTTCGAGATTATCCATGCGGATAATGGCCGTGTTGCCATCCAGAAGGCGGATGAGCATCGTCCGCATATTGTGCTGATGGATGTGCGGATGCCCGGTATTCAGGGCTTGGATGCCTTGAAGGAGATTAAGGAACGCAATCCACTCGTGAAAATGGTGCTGATTACGGCCTATGAATATTTTGACTATGCCAAGCAGGCTCTTTCCCTTGGGGTGAAGGAATACTTGGTCAAGCCTGCCAAGCGGGAGCAAATTGTGTCAATTCTTCAGCGGCTCGTTGATGAGATCAAGGATGAGCGTAGAAAGCGGGATGAGCAGCTTGCCATTCGGGATAAATTCTTTCAGCTGCTCCCATTAGCCGAAACCGAGCTCTCTCTTGCCTTAATGGCTGATCAGGCTTATATGGCAGATGCCTTGCAGCTAGCGGATATTTTGGAGCTTTCGCTTGATCGGGGATATGCAATTGTCGTTGCTATAAAGGATATGAAGTCGGCTTCAGGGCTGCAATTAGCAGAGAATTGGCAGCTAGCGGTCGATGCTGTGAAGAGTGCAGTAAAGGAGCAGATAAAGGATCGATTCAATTGGATTGCAAGCCCAATTATCCATGAGCATATGGCTATTTTTATCTTGGATAAAGAAACAATACAGGGAGAACCAATGCAGGAGGATGTGTCCGGCATTGGAACCGAGATTATAAATTCCCTGCGCAGACAGTGCGGGTTGGACGTTATGATCGGTGTTGGAACCATTCAGCATCATATCGAGGGGATACGGCGTTCTTATTATGAAGCGGTGTTTGCCTCGACTTGTCCAAACTCTTGGGGAAGTCTATGCCGATTTGAAGATTTGCAATTGGCTGCGGACAATGCCTCTTGGCAGCCCGATGATAGGTACGAACGTGGAACTGCTGCCGAAGGAGCTTATGTGGAGCATGCAATCAAGCGGATTCGCGAGGAGCGGGAACAACAGACAGGGAATGTCGTGGATCGAGCTGCGGCCTATATTCTTGATCGGTACGATGAAGAGCTTTCCTTGGAGGAGGTAGCAGAGCATGTCCACTTGAATCCGCATTATTTTAGCAAAGTCTTTAAGCAGCAGACGGGTGAAACCTTTATTGACTACGTCACAAGACTGCGGATTGACAAGGCCAAGGCGCTTATTTTGGACGGACAATACAGTCTGAAGGAAGTGTGCTATATGGTAGGCTATAAAGACCCGAATTACTTCAGTCGTGTATTTAAGAAGGTAACAGGCGTAACGCCAACTGAATATCGCAGTACAGAGAATTAAGTTCATGCCCGTATGTTGGCATGGACTTTTTTGTCTTTCAGACAAGAATGTGCTAGTTCGCGGGCAATGTTTGGAATTCGTTCTGATGGGGAACGATATTATGCTGATGATCCGCAAGGAAGTGAAGGGTTTGACTGTCATGATCGGACAGGCTGGATGTTATAATGAAGCTCCAGTCATCATTGATTCTACTCAAAGGGGTATAAGGTTATGAGTACGCAACAAGACGAACACAATCAAATAAATATGAAGTATGTTACGCTTGTATCGATTGTAGCCGCACTCGGTGGTTTGCTGTTCGGTTTCGACACTGCCGTTGTCTCTGGTGCAATCGGTTTCATGAAAGAAAAGTTCGGCCTGTCCGAATTCCAGGTTGGCTGGGCAGTTTCCAGCTTAATTGTGGGATGTATTATCGGGGCAGCAAGTACAGGTATTTTGGCGGACAAGTTCGGCCGTAAAAAGGTACTTCTTGCAGCTGCGCTTCTGTTTATTGTCGGCACAGTGGGTTCAGCGATTCCAGCAACGTTCTCAGGCTATATCGCAGCGCGTATTGTCGGCGGTCTCGGAATTGGGATTACTTCTACGCTCTGCCCGCTCTATAATGCGGAGATTGCGCCGGCGAAGTTCCGCGGGCGTCTGGTTGCCTTGAATCAGTTGGCAGTCGTAACGGGTATTTTTGTCGTCTATTTCGTCAATATGGGTATTGCTGGCGCAGGCGATCATGCTTGGGGTGTGGAACATGCATGGCGTTGGATGTTCGGCGTAGGAGCCGTGCCAGGCGTACTGTTCCTAGTACTGTTGTTCTTCGTGCCAGAGAGTCCTAGATGGTTGATTACGCAGGGCAGGGCAGCGGAATCCTTGCCAATTCTGTGCAAAATTCACGGCGACGAATTGGCTCGCCAAGAAGTGTTGGATATTAAAGAATCATTCAAACAGGAAAAAGGTTCTATCAAGGATCTGTTCAAGCCGGGGCTTCGTCTGGCATTGATCGTAGGCGTCGTGTTGGCAGTGCTTCAGCAGGTAACGGGCATTAACGCGGTCATGTATTACGCACCTGAAATTTTCAAACAAGCAGGTGCAGGAACGAACGGAGCGCTCATACAGACGATTCTTGTCGGGTTCATCAACTTCGTGTTCACGATTTTGGCACTGTGGTTGATTGACAAAGTCGGCCGCAAAGCGCTGCTCCTCGTCGGATCTGCCTTAATGACGATATGCTTGTTCGTTATCGGCCTTGCATTCCAGACCGGGCACTCATCCGGCTGGCTGGTGTTAGTCTGCATTCTGGTATACGTAGCAGCCTTTGCCATATCGCTTGGCCCGGTTGTATGGGTGATCATGTCCGAGATATTCCCGAACCATATTCGCGGCAAGGCTACGGCGATTGCGTCTATGATGCTGTGGGCGGCGGATTATCTCGTATCCCAGTCGTTCCCGCCGATGCTTAGCTCTGCGGGGCCGGCCATTACGTTCTGGATATTCGGCATATTGGCGCTGTTCACCGTCTTCTTTACTTGGCGTGTTGTACCCGAAACAAAGGGGAAATCGCTGGAGGAAATCGAGAATATGTGGACTCCGTCCAAGGCGTAATATTGGAGATTGCTGCATTCTATAGAACCACTCTGTCATCCGTGAAGCGGCAGTACAGAGTGGTTTTTTTGTTATTCCGGCCTAGGTACAGTTGCTGCGGCAAGCTGGCTGAATTATGCTGAATTCATGCAAGATGAAACTGATAGTAAATAAGAAATCAAAAGGAGCTGCTTAGGCGAAGTAGTTAACTACTTGCAGAGCAGCTCCTTTGTCATGTCTTTACTATTTTTGAATATAGAAAATAAGTTCCTGTCCATTCTTAACAGGGTCTTGCGCGAGCGTATAGCCGTGCTTCACCACTTCTTCCGGTACGTTCTTGAAGGCGGCTGGACAGTCGGCAATTACTTGCAATACTTGTCCTTTCTCCATATCCTGCAATGTCTCTAACGTGTAGATAACGGGATATGGGCAAGGTTCTCCTCTAAGATCCAATGTGAAATCAATCGTCATTGTTTTGCATCTCCTTTTTTGAATCCAACGCCGAAGCGGTAATTTTTTTGCCAGTAGCTAGCTACAGCATAACCGATTGCAAGCAATACAAGTGTGACAATGATCGCCCAAGCTGGACCCATCACAGAAATCAGATTAATCTTCGCGCCACTCTTCACGAGCAGGTCGAATACGCCAAGATGATCCCAAGCGTACGCAAGCGCAGTAGCGCCAATAATGTTGCCGATGAAAACAGGCAGGAAGATGACTTGTCCTTCCATGAGGCGGTACATCATCCCTGTCTCGCAGCCGCCTGCAAGGACGATACCAATGCCGAACAGGATGCCGCCGAGGAATGTGCTTGGTGCTGCCATTTTCGTAATCGGCTCGACGCCGTTCACGAGAATAACGATGAGCGTTAGGACAGAGCTGATCGCCATCCCGCCGATAATAGCCTTGGTCATCGTTGCGCGTCCGCTAATCCACAGATCGCGGAAAGCGGAGGTGAAGCAGATCTGTCCTCTTTCGATCAAGATGCCGAAGGCAGCCCCGAAGATGGCGGCTACGCCGAGCATCGTCTTGCCTGCTAGGAAGAAGTATACGATAAGTCCTATATAAGCCAGTGCCACAAGCCCGCCGATATAAGGCTGAACTTTTCTTGTTTGTTGAATGGTAGGCGCGGCATTCCCTTTTTGCAGGATCGGCTTGCCTTTCCACCATTTAGTGCCTACGATCTTTACCCCGGCATAGGTTCCTATGGCAGTCGCGACCATGAAGATCCAGGCATGGAACGAGAATTGCGGCACGCCTGTGAAGAAGGCAGCCAAGTTGCAGCCAAGCGCGAGCCGTGCGCCCGCACCTGCGATAATGCCGCCGATCAGGCCCTGTACCAAGCGGCGCTTCTGCTTCGGCATGCGAATTTTGAAATTGTTGCTGAACAGGATCATGATGAGCGCGCCAATGAACATGCCCCACACGATCCAGCCGTCCGTACGCTCGAATGTCGAGCCCTTCATTTGTATCAATTTGAAGTAAGCCCAATCGGAAATATCGACGCCGAACAGTTGGAGGATATGTCCTCCAAAGCGCGTAAACTCGCCGGTGACGGCCCATACCGTGTTGGTAATGCCGAAGTACAGCGCGCTGAGTACGCCTGCGATGCCGATCGCAACGTAAGGGCTCCAGTAGTTGGTGAATAGCTTGCGTAACGAATCTTTCATCTTTTCCCTTACCCCTTCAATCCCTCATAGCTAAAAGTGCGAACACGATCGAACTATGATTTGTTTGTATGCGGCAATTCACATCCGAACAAGAGATGAGATGCAAATAAAACCATTCTCCATTTTACTACAAACTGCTTACTAGCGGGGGAATTCGGGGGTGATACTTTTTTACCTCAAATGGAAATTCAAAAAATCGATTATGACGTGTCACAAAATGAGTACCTTATCTGTCTTAGCTTATGTAACCAAATCCAAGATGAGGTGAATGAAATGAAATTGCGCTTTAATTACCGAACGGCAAATGCCCCTGCTTATCAAGCCATGCTAGCTTTGGACAAATTCGTCAGCGGTACACTTGATCCGGTGCTGCTTGAACTCATTAAGATACGGGCTTCTCAAATCAATGGTTGCGCCTTCTGTATCGATATGCACGCAGCAGATCTGATGAAGATGGGCGATCATACGAAGCGCATCATGCTGCTTAGTGTGTGGAGGGAAGCACCAGTATTCACTGACAAAGAAAAGGCTGTTCTGGAATTAACAGAATGTGTGACAGAAATAGCGGATGCGGGTGTACCACAGTCGGTATATGAAAAGGTACGCGAGCATTTTAATGAGAAGGAATATGCAGATTTGATTCTCGCGATTGCGACGATTAATTGCTGGAATCGCATTGCCATTTCGACAGGAATGCATCCGGGATGCTTCGATAAGTAGAGGGGAGCCTTGTGCTCCTCTTTTCTTATTTGCTCCATGGATCAGTATAGCCTTGGAATGGTAGAATGAGGGGCAAAGGAGGGGGAACATGGATGTAAAAGAGCTTCATTCGGTTCATACACAGGAGGCTGATCCTGTTGAACAATTGTATCGCAGCTATCGGCCTTTAGCATTTTCAATTGCATATCGGATGCTGGGCACGGTGTCTGATGCGGAGGATGCCGTGCAGGATTTATTTGCGGGTATGGTTGGCAGGAATTTGGACGATGTCAGGCATATCAAGCCGTATATCGCCAAGTGGATGACGAACCGATGTCTGAATGTGCTGCAATCTTCTCGTCGAACAAGGGAGACGTATTTCGGGGAGTGGCTTCCAGAGCCTATCGTTGAACAAGGGGAGCAGCCCGATCAAGTGGCGGAGCGTGCAGATTCGTTGTCCTATGCGTATATGGTTATGCTGGAACGGATGACTCCGATGGAGAGAGCCGTATTTCTGCTGAGAGAAGTATTCGAATATGAGTATGAGGAAATCGCAGATGCGGTAGGCAAGTCGACTTCCAACTGTCGTAAAATATTGAGCCGCGCCAAGGAGCACGCGCGAGAATATTCCCCCTCTGCCAGTCAAGATACGGAAGCCAGACGTACGCTTGTCTCTAAGTTCGTTACCGCCTTTCAGCAATATGATATGGAGGCATTGTTGTCCTTGCTGTCAGAGGATGTACGACTGACTACCGATGGAGGAGGCAGAGTCCATGCTGCTATGCGGCCTATTATAGGCAGAAGCCGTGTACTGAGGCTGCTCACTTCTCCTAAAGCGTTCGTGGCGCTGCGAAGTTGGGATCTATCCTTCACTATGGTAAATACGAGTTTGAATATGGTGTACCGGGAGCAAGGAGTTGTGAAGGCGGTATGCTGCTGTGAGCTAACGGCTGAGCAAGATCGCATAAGCAACGTTTATGTTATATTTAACCCGGATAAGTTGGATCATATAAGTCGTATAGAAAAGTAAAGTAAGTCTTCCCTTTCTTCCGTTATTTATATGTGATTATGTTCACATATTGGCAAAGGTACTGGTTATATACTGATTACGCGACTGAAATTTCCAATATTATAGCTCAAGAATATGAAGTAAGTAATGAAGAAGTATATTCCGATATTGTAGATTTCTTGCGGCAGCTTAATTCTGTTGTAGAAATAACCCAGACTGAAATAAAGGATATAATCAGTGAAAAGCATATGGAAAAAATATAAATCAGATTTTATTCTTATAAATAGTATGGTTTTACCTATGCTTTCAGCGCATCTCATGCAATTATTATTCCAAATAGGGGATCAAGCTATTGTTGGCAGGCTATCCATTCATGAATTTGCTGCTGTTGGTATTGTAGGATCGTTTATTTATTTTATAACAGGCTCAATTGGACTTCTTGGCGTGGCATTCAATATTATTGGTGCAAAGTATCTTGGGAATGATGATAAAAAATCATTCGGCGATATATTTAATTCAAGTATCACGCTTGCAGTCGTATTAGGGGTTATTTGCGAATGTCTAATTTTAATTGGCGGTAAATGGGTACTTGTGTATTTGTATGGGCTTGATTCATTAACGTTGAAGTATTCCGAAAATTACCTTTATATTAGTGGCATAGGCATAGGTATTAACCTTGTATTATTTATATTTTCCGCTTATTTTAAAAACTTGCGAAAAACTAAAATATTTTTTATAAGTACCATAGTCGCTAGTATTGTAAATATATCATTGGATTATGTACTGGTTTTCGGCAAGTTAGGTTTCCCGCAATTAGGTACTACCGGTGCTGCAATAGGGTCTGTAGTTGGTTTGCTTTCAAGCGTATTAATCTGCATCATAGCTTACAAAAAGCATAGCTTTCACATTTTTAAATTTAGGTTCAATAGAAGTCACTTGAAAGAGCTTGTAAAATTATATATTCCTCTTTCCCTACAGGATTTGGTTGAATCTTCTTTGTTTATGATCTTTTTAACTATGATTGTGTCAAGACTCCATGTGACATCTATAGCTTCCTATAATGTAATAACAACCTTATTGGAGTTTTTGATGCTTCCTGCTTACGCATATGCAGGTTGCAGCATGACATTAACCGCTCAAGCCTACAGTAAAAATAGAGACTATTTCACATATGTTAAGATCGCATTTTTATCATCATTCCTAATTATTATTCCTCTTAGTATAGTTATAGTGAATTATTCTTCTTACATAAGTGGGTTCATTACAGATAAAGTTGAAGTAATTTCACAGATAAAAGATTACCTGATGATTGCTTTATTGATTTCCTTCATCAATGCTGCCCAACAAATCATGAAATATACTTTACAAAGCATAGATTATGAAAAATGGGTAATGTATTTCTCTACAATTATCTATGGCATATCCATAGTGATCATCTGGATTTTATCTCTACATGCAGGATTATGGGGAATCTATTTTGGTTTAGGAATATGCTATTTGATATTAATGGTTGGCTTCCTTAGTAAGTTAGGGAGAATTTCAAAGTTATAGCCCTGATTCGTACTCACTAGGTATATATCATTTTGAACTCGGATAAGTTGGATTATATATAGTGGGGTCAGGGGGCTGCAAATGACACTGGATGAAGTCATGGCGAAGCTGGAAGCGATGGGCACAGAGCAAACGAAGAAAACGTTCCTCCGACATGGGGCACCAGAGCCGCTGTTTGGTGTAAAGATCGGCGATCTGAAGAAGCTGGTCAAGGAAGTTAAGAAGGATCAGCAGCTTGCGCGTGCGCTGTTCGATACAGGGAATAGCGATGCGATGTATTTGGCAGGGCTGACGGTCGATCCATCTGTAATGACCAAGGAGCTTCTGCAATCATGGGCCCAAAAGGCTTCATGGCATATGATTGTAGAATGTACGGTAGCTGGTGTGGCTGCGGAAAGTCCGTATGCCCTCGAATTAGCGCGCGAATGGATGGCATCCAGTGAAGAGCTGATTGCGACATGCGGCTGGAGCACCTATCTGCACTATATCTCGATTACTTCGGATGAGAAGCTGGATATCGAAGAGTTGAGGAGAATGCTCGCGCTCGTCGAGTCGACGGTTCATCAGGAACGCAATCGGGTGAGGTACGTTATGAATCAATTTGTCATTGTAGTGGGTTCGTATGTACTGGCCTTGCATGATGAGGCAATGCGAGTGGCAGAAGCCATTGGCAAGGTGCAGGTCAATATGGGCGAGACAGCTTGCAAAGTACCGGAAGCGGCGGCCTATATCCGCAAAGTGAAGGCTGCAGGCAAGCTCGGCGCTAAGCGAAAGACATGCATATGTTAAGATGAAGCACAGGATATGGGATCCTGTGCTTTTTTGATTCGTGTTGACTTCGAGTGAACTCGAAGGACTACAATACAGCCATCTACGAAAAATCGCTAAAGGAGAGATGGCTTGTGTGGAACACCAAGATGACTGTAACTGAATATGGGGGGCCGGAGGTGTTGAAGGCCATTCAAGAACCGATTTGTACACCTGAAGTAGATGAGGTGCGCGTAAGGGTGCAGAGTGTGGGCGTAGCGCTTGCGGATATTATGCGCAGGGAAGGATTATATCCGATGTCGCCTAAAGTGCCGTTTGTTCCTGGTTATGATGCGGTTGGGATTGTCGAAGAAGTAGGAGATGCTGTGGACGATTATGTGGCAGGGGATCGCGTAGCCGTATTTTTCAATGGGACAGGAAGTTACGCTTCACATGTGTATGCAAGAGTAGATGAGCTTGTTCCGATTCCTGCACAAATCGATGCGGCCGAAGCAGCAGCGAGTATATTGAATTATGTGACGGCGTATCAGATGCTGCATCGCATCGCAAAGGTGGCGGAGGGTGAGCGAATTCTTATCCATGGCGCGAGCGGCGGTGTAGGGACAGCATTGTTGGATTTGGGGCGATTGGCAAAGCTGAAGATGTACGGAACAGCCTCGGCTGCGAAGCATCAGGTCGTTGCAGCATACGGTGCGATGCCGATAAACTATAGAGCAGAGGATTTTGTTGAAGTGCTTGCTCAAGCAGCTCCTGAGGGCATGGATGCCGTGTTCGATCCAATTGGCGGCTCTAACTGGAAACGCTCCATGCGGACGTTAAGTTCGAAGGGGCGCTTTGTCGGTTATGGCTACACATCCGTGCTGGAGAAGGATCATCATGCTAACGATTGGGTGAAGGATTGGACAGGGACGGCCGCACGCGGGACAACGGAAAGCGGGAACTCTGTGTATATGTATAGTATTACAGCGCTGAAAAAGGATCGATTGGATTGGTTCCGTGAGGATGTGCAATCCGTCATGTCCCTGCTGGTAGCGGGGGAGATTCACCCGCTCATCTCCCATCGAATTCCGCTGCAGGAAGCAGCCCAGGCACAGCAATTGCTGACAGGATCTCATTCGATCGGTAAAATCGTCCTTGTGACAGAGGAGCAATCGAGACAGCGGGAAGGAGCAAGGGGATGTATTCCATTGGAGAAGCGGCGCGACTAACCGGAATATCTGCCTACACGCTTCGATACTATGAACAAATCGGTCTTCTCCACAGCCCACAGCGTTTGGGAGGGAAGCCGGATGGCGTTCGGCAGTACGACGAGCAGGATGTAAGGTTTATCCAATTCATTTATGGATTGAAGCAAACAGGTATGAAGCTAGAGGACATAGCGGCGTTTACAGAGGACGGATGCCTGTTGTCTGGGAATCGCTTGCCGCATGATATAGAGGACACTTTGCATAAACGAATAGGCATGCTTGATCGTCATCTTGCGCGGCTTGACGCGCAGATTAAACAGCTTGAATCCGTCAGAAAGATTGCTGAGGAAAAAAGAAGCATGTATGATGCGATGCTGCTTGAACAGCTGCAAAAGAATGCTCAAAAGGACTAACCAATGAAGGCTAGTCCTTTTTGTATTGTATTTTTATTGTGTATCAGGGTTATGCTTCCAACAATTTTTGTCTCAATGCTTGTACTTTCCCCTCGGGCAGTCCAATTGCCGCCAAATAACGCTCGCTGCCGCCATACTTGGCATGAAGATGTTGAAGCATCATCTCCATATTGCTCGGATCACAGCCAAGGAAGCGCTCGTACAAGTCGACGGGCATTCCTTTCGGTCGGCTGGCGCGCAGGTCATTCATAATCGGAATCAGGCATTCAGCAGTCATGGCATAGTCTTCAATAATTGTTGCATGAGGTACACCCGCCAGATCCAGCAGCAGGGCCGCTACCATTCCTGTCCGATCCTTGCCTGCCGTGCAGTGGAAGAGTACAGCCTCCCCTGAATGGTCAGTCAGAAGCTCGAACACACGAAGAAAAGCCGCTTGGCTATTGTCCAGCATGCTGACATACAGTTCACCAAGGCTAGTAACGTGCGGCTTGTTCGTCGTTGCTGGATTGATAAGATCAACATTGTAGTAAGCAACCTGATCCGAATCGGCGAATGCATCCTTGGCAACGGCCAGCTCTTGTGCATAACGCAGGTCGATGACCGTATGGATACCGCGTTCAAGCAATAGCTCTTGATCCTGCTGAGTCAGCTTATGTTGACCGTCCCCGCGATAAAATCGCCCCCACTGGATTTCGCGTCCGTTCGCCGCTTTATATCCGCCGAGATCCCGTACGTTGCAGGCGCCTTCCAATTCAATGATCCTTGCAGGCTGCCGTTCTATAAATTGATTCTTTTCTCCGTTCATCATCTCTGTCCGCCTCTCTTGAAGTAGGTAAGTCTATGCTATCATAGATAGCATAGAAGAACCAAAATAAGAATTGGTGAAGAATGCAGACTTCAGAATTAGCAATGAGGTGTCGCCATGAATATTACATTAGGGCTATTCGCCCATGTGGATGCAGGAAAGACGACCTTTGCCGAGCAGATCCTGTATCATACACGAAGCATCCAAAGCCGGGGACGGGTAGATAATAAGGACGCTTTTTTGGACAGCCATGAGATAGAGAAGGAACGCGGCATTACGATATTCGCCGATCAGGCGGTGATGACCTATAAAGGGAATTCGTACACACTTATTGATACTCCTGGGCATGTCGATTTCTCCGCAGAAATGGAGCGTGCGATTCAAGTCATGGATGCTGCGATCATTGTCGTAAGCAGCGTGGAGGGCATTCAGGGACATACGGAAACGGTATGGCGGCTGCTGCAGAAGCAAGGTGTGCCGACGATATTCTTCCTTAACAAAATAGATCGGATCGGCGCTGATGTGGAGCGAGTCATCGAGGAAATCCGAATGAACCTGACTGCCGACATTCTGGAGATGTCATCGTATTGTTCAGATGGGGAATTAGGTGATGATGTGATTACATTTATGGCTGAGCGAAATGATAAGTTGCTCGAGCTCTACTTGGGGGGGAGCTATGAGCAGGCCGAATGGCTGCGAGCGATGCGGCATATGCTTGCTGAACGAAAATGGTTCCCGTGCGTACGTGGTTCGGCACTTCAGGATGTTGGTGTTGAACAAGTCCTGGAGCTGATACATCAGTTTATACAGACCGACTATGTCAGTGAAGGGGATTTTGCCGGACGAGTATATAAGATTCGCTATGACGATCAGGGTACACGAATGACACATATGAAGATTATGAGCGGCTCCCTGTCCGTCCGGGATGAAGTTCGATATCGCGCAGGATCGGATGCCTTCATGGAGAAAGTGACATCTATACACATCTATAGCGGCCAGAAGGCACAGCAGGTTGATCGTGCAGAAGCAGGGCAGCTGTGTGCAGTAACAGGGCTCACGGCTGCATCTGTAGGGGATGGGCTTGGTATGTTAGAGGAACCGGCTGCTTATCATATCATACCTACGTTAAAGTCCAAGGTTATCTTTCCTGCCGATTTGCATGTGAAAGAGGTGCTGGCCTGTTTCCATCGGTTGGATGCGGAAGACCCTGTTCTTCGCGTGCAGTGGGATGAGCATGTACAGGAGATTCATATTCATGTCATGGGAACGATTCAACTGGAAGTGCTGGAACGAATTGTGAAGGAGCGCTTTGGCATTACCGTATCGTTTGCTGTCCCAGAAATCCTATATAAGGAGACGATACGTTCTGTCGCGAATGGATGCGGACACTTCGAACCGCTCGGACACTATGCGGAAGCACGCTTGCGGTTGGAGCCTGGAGAACGAGACAGCGGGATTCAGGTATTCAACGAATGCCATCCCGATGAGCTTGGCGTCAATTATCAAAACTTGATTATGCAGCATCTGCTGGAACGGGATCACCATGGCCTGCTTACGGGATCGCCACTAACGGATGTACGCATTACCCTGCTGACAGGGCGTGCTCACAATCGGCATACGAGCGGCGGTGATTTCCGTGAGGCCTCTTTCCGTGCGCTGCGTCAAGGGTTGGAGCAGGCAGACAATGTGCTGCTGGAGCCGTATTATAATGTGAAAATTACGGTGGATGCAGACGATATGGGCAAGGTGATGGCAGATGTGCAGAAAGCGCATGGTACACTAGAGCCTCCGGACTTTGTTGGAAGCAAGGCGGTCATTATCGGGCGGGTGCCTGTGTCAACCTTCATGAACTACAGCACAGAGCTTGCAGCGAATACACAGGGCAAAGGGATGATTCAGATTCTGTTCGGCGGCTACGATATCTGCCATAATGCCGATGAAGTGATCGCACACAAGGGCTACGATAAGGACGCAGATCCGGCCTATACCTCTTCTTCGATATTCTGTTCCAAGGGACAGGCGTATCGAGTTTCCTGGGATGAGGCGGAATCTCATATGCATAGCTAAGATATTCGTGTAGCACATGCATCGTGATTATGCGGCAAGCATAGCTTCACTACCGTAATAAATAAATAACAGGCTGTCCAATAGGAAAGGGAATCCTTGCTGGGATAGCCTGTTATTCTTCGGCTGCTTTCACTCGCTTCTTCTATATAAATCAATTATTTTTTTTGCATTTCCAATAGATAAACCATACTTAGTTCTGACTCTTTTTATTGCTTCTACTTCGTCTGATTCTCCCTCTAAAACCTTTTCAACAAATGATTTAACTTCACTGTTATTTCTATATGACTCATATAGTGCTTCCTCTAATGAGTTCAACTTCTTAGAATTATAATAATTTGTAATAACAGAAAAAATAAGTGCCAATAGCAAGAATATGATTACATATATTGAGCTGTCCATAAGGCTCCTCCCTATTTTCCTCAAAATTAAGTAAGAATAGAGCACTTGAGGAACAAGGGGAGGGGAAACGGATTTCCCCAGCTTGTCCAAAGTGCTCTTAATTGGCCCAGTATCACGTAGCTGACACAGACCATAAAGAAGTCTGATAACACCACTCGAAAACCCTATTGCCCCAACGATTTATCCCAAATCAAAAGCAAGCCTTGCTAACAGCTGTGATTCCTGCCAATTCAGCAACCAAATCTTTAGCAGCCGATCCTAAAGCTTTCCATTTCTCACTTGCAAACGAAGCGCCCCAAATTACTTTAGCCGCTTCGGCAGCGCCACCCAAACTTTTGACTAATTTGCCTATTTTCACAATCTTAGCGATTGGCACGGCAGTGGTCACAACTAAACCTGCAATAGCTAATCCACATTCCCAAACTCCAGCAGGTTGGATCAACTCTTCATAATCGTCGGAATCTGTAACTCTTACTTGGCTGCCTATACTTATAAAGTAATTATTAATAGTCGACGCATCATTTGAATGTAAGACTTCATCTGGAATGTTATAAATGTCATTTAGAATACGTTGAAAAGAATTCTGAGAAATGCTTTGGAATTTTTCCATCTCAGGATCTGGGCTTTCAGCTGCAGTAGCAACTGATCCTGACGAAAGACCAAAGGTAACAAACATGGAGAATACAACCAAAGAAATTAAACCCTTGACCCACTTGTTATTTGTGGCAATCTTCATGTTTTGTAACGCTCCTTTTCTTTTAAATTTTTCCATATTTTCATAGTATCACATAGCATTATATATGCATAGTATATATTTCCAATATGACAAAACATTTCAATATTCTACAATGATTATGAATGAATGTAGGATATGGTTACCTGATATCGGTGATGAGAATAGTCGGTAAGCTGCGAGATGATGTTGGGGTTAGTTGTGTTGATGGTTTGCGGACATATTGGTGAGTAGTATTCAGACTTATCATAGTCTTCAATCTTCCATTCCTGTTCCAAGGGAAAGACGATCGATTTCCTTGAGGCGAAATCCCATATGCATTGCTAAGATATCGTGTAGCGCGTGCATCGTGATTATGCGGCAGGCATAGCCTCACTACTGTAAACAATAACAGGCTGTTCAACAGGAAAGGAAGTTCTTGCTGGTACAGCCTGCTATTCTTCGGTTACTTAAGCGGGTAATTTCATTTCTGTCTTCCTTATTCAGCGCCTTGCTGTTCGAACAACTTTACAATTTCAACAATGACCTCAGTAGCCTTCTGCATATTGTCTACAGACACATACTCATAGCGGCCATGATAGTTTTCGCCGCCTGTGAAAATGTTCGGTGTAGGCAGCCCCATATAAGACAATTGCGAACCGTCTGTACCGCCGCGGATTGGCTTAATTACAGGCTCTACGCCAATGTTTTTCATCGCTTTATAGGCAATATCGACAATGTGCTTCACGGGCTCGATTTTTTCACGCATATTGTAATATTGATCCTTCAGCTCAAGGCTGATGCGTTCGGCTCCATACTTCTCTTGCAAGCTCTTCACGATGTTCTCCATGTTCTGCTTGCGAGCATTAAAGTTATCTCTATCGAAATCACGAATAATGTAGCGGAGCTTTGTCAGCTCTACATCGCCGCTAATGGAAGATAGATGGTAGAAGCCCTCATAGCCTTCTGTCGATTCAGGCGCTTCCTCAACGGGAAGCTGGCTGTTGAATTCCATGGCGATTTTCGCTGCATTGACCATTTTATTTTTAGCCGTACCTGGGTGAACGTTCTTGCCCTTAAAGGTTAGTGTAGCTTGTGCAGCATTGAAGCTCTCATATTCCAGCTCGCCAAGCGGGCCTCCGTCTACGGTGTAAGCATATCGAGCATTTAATGCTTCTACATCGAAGCGATGAGGGCCTCTGCCGATTTCCTCGTCCGGTGTGAAGGCAACGCGAACCTTCCCGTGCTTGATTTCTGGGTTGCGGATCAAGTACGCCATCGCTGTCATAATCTCGGCAATGCCGGCTTTGTCGTCTGCGCCAAGCAATGTTGTGCCATCAGTCGTAACGAGCGTATGTCCGATGTAATTATGTAATTCAGGGAAGTCTTTTGGCGAGAGAACAACGCCTTGAGCTTCATTGAGCACAATGTCCTTGCCATCGTAATTTTCAACCAGTTGAGGGTTCACGCCCTCCCCAGAAAGCTCGGTAGCGGTGTCTATATGGGACAAAAATCCGATCGTAGGAATGTCCTTGTCTGTATTAGCAGGAAGCGCAGCCATGACGTAGCCGTTCTCGTCCATTGTCACTTCTTCCATGCCGAGCGCTTTCAGCTCATCAACGAGCAGGCGTGCCAAATCGAGCTGTCCAGGTGTGGAAGGGCAAGTTTCGCTGTCGTCGTTGGATTGGGTATTCACTTTGACATAGGATGTAAAGCGTTCAATTAGTTCTTGTTTCACGACATTCACCTCTGAATAGTAGCGTATCAAACTTTCTTCATCTTACCACGAATGGCAGGACTTTACCCTATTTGTGGCAATGTCTCTTTGGAACGTTATTCGAGGGAGTGAGCCATCCCCTTCTTCATGAACCTTTTCTATTTTTGAATGGGGATGTAAATCCATATCGTCGACTGTGGATGATGCGGACCATAGAAGTCACATCCATATATCTCGAAGTCTGCCCGATCGGCGAGGCGAAGCGATGTGTTGCTCAGCCATGTTCCCCAGATGTAATCATACGTGCTTCGAAGCTGCTGGGTAGTCCCTATATGCTTGAAGACGGCATAGGCACCCGCAAATATCGTATACGCACGCATGCCATGGGGAATGTCAGCAATACGCTCCACGGAGAATCCAGCCATGTGTCCAAACGGCGAGTGCTCTGTGATGTCCCTGAACTCGACATCGTGCTGCGGCGGACATATTCCGTAGCCAGTGAGTTCCGGCGTCAAAGCTTGAATCTCGTGACGTCGTTGGAGTAGTTCCTCCCACAGTTCCGGTATCGTATTGTGATCGGGAGAGACAGCTCCGCTAACCCCTACGACATGAATATCATCCTCTATTTCTGCGATGTTGGGGACAAGGCTAATGGTATCCAGCCGATGCTGCAGACGATCGCCCAACAATGTGCCCTTCTCCAGGAATATAGGGCGCATGCTGCGCTTGCGGAAGCTGCCAGGCGTTGCGCCGAATACTTGCTTGAAGGAACGGGAGAAGGCCTCTTGGGATTCGAATTGATATTCTAAGGCAATGTCCAATATAGAACGCTCGCTCGAAAGTAAGGCTACGGCTGCTTCGGTTAATCTACGCTTGCGAATGTAGTCGCCGAGTGTTTCCCCTGTCATTGCAGCAAAGATACGATGAAAATGATAGTATGATAAATGGACAGAGGCTGCTACACGCTCTGCATCCAGCCGCTCTGTCAAATGTGATTCGATGAATCGAGTCGCTTGTTCAATTTGTTTCTTATATGTTTGCATAACTAATCACCACTTATTTCATTTGCCAAAAATCAGGTGCATAATCATGGTGCTGCATCGTTACCTGTACACGATCTACCGGCATTTTCCCGCCTACGGGCACAGTATACCATGGATTATCAATTGGAGAACCAAAGCATATATTGATGATTCGGTCATCCAAATCGAACAGCATGGATCGCAATGTGCCGAACCACTGATTGTAATTATGAACGGCCAAGCCTTGCGGGTATTCGGTTGAGACCAAGGACTGCAGATCCTCCATCGTTACAGAAGCAGGCTTCTCCAAGAATTGCTGCAGGATGTGTTGGCGGATGACCGAATGGTTCAGCTTGCCGGGTTCAAGCCGCTCAATATCTGCAAACAACGGATGATTCGTGGCTGCGACATAAGGAGCTTGGCTCGCCTCTTCTACCTCGCGAATTGCTTTGTGCCCGTCAAAGGTTTCGATTAGCGCTGCATGGCCATGCGGATCGCACACGATGAGGTTCATGTTGGATGCAATCGGCATTTCTTTCACAAGTCGCACCGCTTCACTGACATTGCGGCATTGCTCTAAGACGGCTCGTACCACGGCCCAGAATTGCAAGCCGCTAGCTCTAGGAAGTCTCATACCGGGCGCGTTGCCTACAGGCATCCCGCAGGCGGAGAAGGTAACACATAATCCATACTCATTCATGCCCTCCGTTCTACCGAACAAAAATACAGAAAATCCAGTATGCTTATATGCCTTCTCGATCGACGTAGAACATAACCTCATATCATCAACATTAGGTGAAAGATCGTAATTGCGGAGCATGTACGTGTGCCCATTCGCCGTTTTAGCCGGCAGGATGGCACAATGGCTGCATCCTGAATGAAGAGCAGAGTTAGCGTAATAAGAAATCAGTGATGGCGGCACTTCTAATGCCGCACAGAAACCGTCAATTTCCTCCGTTATTCCCGGACAATATTGTTCGAGCAGTGCGACTGCTTCTTTCCATTGATCAACAGGTAACGGCTCGTTCAATAAAATGCCTTGTAAAAAGTGAGGATGCTTCTTCGCAAACTCCCCTTGCTGGTACCCCGCCTCATAACGCGTTCCCTCGATAGAAGAAAAATAGCCTTGTATTTGCTGCATAAATAAATCTCCCTTCACTAATGTCATCTCTTGTTCCAGTGTAGCGGGATAAGTTGCTCCTGGTATGATATTTCCTGCTGACTTATCGGGACGGTGCAGCAAAGCGGCCTTATGGCCAATTTAGCTGTCTCTGGCTTCGAGCCAAATCCTTATCAAATTCTGAATTCCTTAATATTCACTTAACGTAAGGAACAATTTCCCTAGCAGGACGTCATAATATATATCGCTTTTTACGTAAGCTGCAGAACTGGAATGGCATAAGGGGGTTGTATTCATTCCGCTGTAAGAAAAGGAGTAATTAGCTGGAAGTCGAATTAGTATGTACCAAAGGAAGACGCTCCTTCAAGCAGAAGCGTTTTGTTAGCATACATGGAAAGGGAGATAGTCACATGGGCAAGGAAACCGTTCTTGTCGTTGATGATGAGAAGGAAATTATTGAACTTTTGCAAATTTATTTGAAGAATGAAGGTTACGATTTGCTTCAGGCATCCAATGGATTAGAGGCTTTGGAGCTGCTGGAGAAGCATGATGTGCAGCTGATTATTTTGGATGTGATGATGCCTCATATGGATGGCATACAAGCATGCATGAAGATTCGGGAGGAACGCAACACCCCTATTATTATGTTGTCCGCGAAGGATCAGGATATAGATAAAATTACAGGGCTTAGCATTGGCGCCGATGACTATGAGACGAAGCCGTTTAACCCGCTTGTGCTGATGGCGCGGATTAAGTCTCTGCTACGGAGAACGAAACAATTCCGGCAAGAGGGAATTCAGCACAATGAACATGAAATCTTCATTGACGATATGGTGATCAATACGGCGAACTATACGGTGATGGTAGATGATATTCCGGTAAAGCTGACACCACGGGAGTTCGCCATATTAAAGCTGCTTGCGGTGAATCGCGGGATCGTGCTGAGCATGGAAAAGATTTACGAGGAAGTGTGGAACGAGCCCTTCATGGAATCTAAAAACACAGTAATGGTACATATTCGTAAGATAAGGGAAAAAATCGAGAAGGATCGCCAAAACCCGCAATATATTAAGACGGTGTGGGGAATCGGCTATAAACTGGGATAGGAGCGGATATGAAGAGACGATTCATGACATCAAAATGGCTGAATTCGATTCGGTGGAAATTCCTGATTACGTTTATTGCCAGTATCGGTGCTACGGGTATTATTTTGCTGCTTGGGCAGCTGCTGGTTTCTTATTTGATGCAGCACAAGCCGTATAATATAGCATTGACATGGGTGATCAACAATATCGGCTCAAGGCCCGTCTATGTCATATCAGGATGCCTATTATTTATTTTTAGCTACTATCAACTGAGTCGTCCTATATTGAGTCAGATAACACAGATCTCAAATGGGCTTCAGGAGATGGCGAACGGAAATTTCGATGTGGAGATTCAGATCGATTCGTCGGACGAGCTAGGAGATATTGCACATCGAATTAATGATGTAGCGACTGAATTAGACAGCTACCTGCAAGAGATCACTCATGGGCTGGGCGAAATCGCCACGGGTGAGCTGCAGCATGAAATACCGGTAAGATCAGTTCAAATGCTGGGCAAAGTAGCGGAGAGCATTAACCGAATGAGTCGGCAGTTAAGCCAATCGATTGAGGAAGAACGGAAGGCGGAGAAAACAAAGAGCGATCTCATTACGGGGGTATCGCATGATTTGCGCACACCGCTAACATCTATACTCGGTTTCCTCGAGCTTATTGAGAAGGATCGTTATCATGACGAGGTGGAGATTCGCTATTATGTCAACATAGCCTATGAAAAAGCGCTCGACTTGAAAAAATTGATCGACGATCTGTTCGAGTATACACGCATTAATAATGGACTTCCGCTTCAAGTACAGGAACTGCATATTACGAGCTTTATCCGTCAATTAGTGGAAGAATTCGTACCGATTCTGGAAAAGGCAGGCTTGGAGTGCAGACTGAATGTAGAAAAGGAAACGCTCAAGGTTCTAGCAGACGGCGACAGGCTCGTTCGGGCTTACGAAAATTTATTGTCAAATGCGATTCAGTATGGTCGCAAGGGGCGATATATCGACATCGAGATCCAGTCGCTGGACGAACAGGCGGTCATTCGCATTATCAATTACGGCGACCCGATACCGGAGCGGGATTTACCATTCATCTTCGACCGATTCTATCGCGTGGAGCAATCCCGTTCCAAGGAGACAGGCGGAACAGGGTTAGGACTGGCGATTACGAAAAGTATTATCGAGGTTCATGGAGGGCAAATCGCGGCATACAGCAATCCGTATCAAACGACATTCGAAACGATACTGCCTGCTGTTTAGAAAGATCAATCGAGCGACGGGGCAATTCCTTCATTGCCTTCTGTCCAGATTCAACTTCAAGTAGATGCGGGAACGTTTACAGGGTGGGCGTTGGGGCTTGAGTACACTGCTTAGGCTCAACTGTATGGCAAGGCTCATTGAAGACTCAGTGAGCCTTTTTAAGATGCTGTTCATGGGTAAGGAGTTTAGCGAATATTTGCATGATCAGCAGGCATAGACTAAAGATTGTTCTGTCGGTTACAATATGGGAAATTCATGCCATTCACAGGAGAGACATCGGATGAGCGAACAGTCGAATGAAAGCTATGAAATTACGCAGCTATGCCTATTGGCAGGAAAAATCATGCTGCAAAGCGGAGGGGAAACGAATCGGGTAGAGGATACGATGATCCGTATCGCCGCTTCGTATGGGTTCGAGAACTGCCACAGCTTCGTGACGCCGACAGGCATTATTTTTGCGATCGACGGGTCAGCGCCAATTACCCGGTTGTACCGAATATCCGAGCGATCGACGGATTTGAAGAAGGTAACGCTCGTGAATGACATTTCGCGCAAAATAAGCAGCGGAACCTTGTCTTATGCAGAGGCCTATCGCTTGCTGAAAAAAATCGAAGTGTCTAATTTGGCTTATCCGGTATGGCTGCAGATTGCAGCAGCGATGCTCTCGAGCGGCTGTTTTACGATTATGTTTCGTGGCGGATGGCCGGAATTCGTACCTTCGTTGTTGGCAGGAGGACTAGGATTTTCACTCTTCCTGTATTTCCATCGTTTATCGCGCATTAAGTTTTTTTCTGAATTCCTCGCTTCCATTGTAGTCGGAACCGTGTCCTATTTCTGTGTTCGGTACGGTCTGGGTCGTGATCTGGATAAGGTCATTATCGGGTCGGTGATGCCGCTTGTTCCGGGGCTGCTTATTACCAATGCTGTGCGGGATTTGATGGCGGGTCACTTAGTATCCGGCATATCGAAGGGGGCGGAAGCATTTTTAACTGCCTTCGCGATTGGAGCAGGGGTTGCTTGTGTATTGTCCTTCGCCTAGGACGGTAATGGAGCAGATTCCGAATTCGTTGACCACTTTGGATGTAGAGCATGAGGGAGGCATTTTGTTATGATCGAGCAGCTCATTGTAAGCTTCATAGCATCCGCTGCATTCGGAATATTGTTCAACAGTCCGCCGAAGCTGATGCTTCAATGTGGGTTTGTCGGTATGGCAGGCTGGTTCGTATATATGATTTGCATAGATAATCAGATCGGTCCAATTCCAGCGAGCTTGGCTGCTTCATTCGTTATTGCCATGATGAGTCATCTATTTGCCAAGCTGTATCGCACTCCGATAATTGTATTCAATGTCGCGGGGGTTATTCCCCTCGTACCTGGCGGAATGGCATACGACGCAATGCGAAATATTGTAGAAGATCAGTATGATCAGGCGATTCAGCTTGCATTCAAGGCATCGATGATTTCCGGCGCAATTGCAATTGGCTTGATCTTCTCGGAAGTGCTGCATCAGGTGATGCGGAAGCGTGTGAAGGGATAAGGCGATGATGATCTGCGCACTCCCTTAAATTTTCTTTCTGAATTGTGTAGTACAAGAGGCAGCTAAGGAGATTTATAAAATATCGTAATTAGATTTGCTGTCCATAAAGGGATAGCAAAAAAAGGGGAGGGCCGAGGCCTGTCCCCTTTTCTATTTCAATACCCTTATAATTAACCAGTTACGGACTTCGCTGATTTCCCTCGGAACACTAGGAAACGTATCAGTTCAACGACTGCAATGACAATCAGCGACATACCGAGCAGCGGCATGAGCAGTCCGAGAATGACTAAAATGGCATAGAAGCCGATCATCGATTTCGTGTGCGGTTGTCTTGGTGGTGCTGCAAGTCTTCCGCGAGGTCTGCGCATCCACCACATTTTAACTCCCCAGTATACAATGGCAAGCAGTGCAACCACCGTCAGCAGGCATAGAATCTGGTTCGGCCAACCGAATAGATGCCCTTCATGCAAAGGAATTCCGTAGGTGAACCACTGGGCGAGAAGCCCGTAATCGCGGTAGTCAATCTTATGAATCTGTGTGCCGCTATATTGATCGAAGTAAGCTGTTATTTCCTCGCTAGGCTTGATGACATCCATTCCGGTAATGCCTGATCCTGCGGATTTAGATGCCGTGTAGACGTCTTTTTCATCTGCTGGCAGGCTCAAGACGAAAGGCTTGGTCATACCGTAATGATGGAGCATATGCTCGATATCGTCTGCAGAGAGTGGCAGGTAGCCGGATGAAGATTGCGGAGACTTCTCCTTTCTAGTAGCCCATGGCAGCTCCTTCGCTTCGGATTGCGGCGGGCTCACATAAAGCTGCGGATACCCGAGTGATTCGTTGCTTGCTGCCAGTTGATAGATCTGGTTGCCCATGAAACCAGACCAAGGCAGCCCTGTAACGATAAGAATTAGCAACGGTATGGTGAATATGATACCGATGACGGTATGCCTCGATTTCACCTTCTCACGCTTCGTTCCAGCTGCCGACGCCCTCTTTTTCCAACTCATATAGAGGCCAGAGATGATCAGAAATACTGCCCAACATGCCGCAAGCTCCACCGTATAGTTGACGACGGTTCCACCTACGAGCAATGAACTATGCAAATTTCGCATTATATTTCCGAAGCTGTCATCGGCAAGCATGCTCCCGACGATCTGCTTGTTGCGATCTACAAATACATATCTTTCTCGACCTGCTTCATCACGCATGGAGAATCTTGTGTTGCGCGATTCATCATCGAAATAACTGATTTTCGTCACGCGTTCTCCTGGGTACGCTTGCTCTGCAGCCGTAATCGCTTGACTCGTTGTTAACGTGTGGGTGTTGCTGCTCTGTCCAAAGTAGAGTGATTTGTATGCGACATCCTCAATTTCCGACTTGAACAGGTATCCAATTCCGCTAAGCGATAACATAATTAGCAAGGGGGCAATGAACAACCCCGCATAGAAATGCCACCGCCAAAACATATGGCTGAGTCTATTGTTTGCTTTCATACTATGATGTTCCTCCTCTAAAAACAGGGGCTAGGTTGCGATACTAAGTCATTGTATGTGGATGCAAAAAAACGGACAAGACTCGATCGGGCTATATTTCACTGTATTTATTGAAAATTTAGTTACTAAAATTCAAGATAATCGTAGTAGAGAACTATAAATAGGATAGTAAAAATTAGGAACTGACATTACAATGATTAGGTACAAAGGTGTGAAATACCATAACTAAGAGGGGAGAAGGTGGAAATGAATGAGAGACCTCCAATGCAGCCTCCAGGGTCGGAAGCTGCTGCTAAAAAAAGCAAGCGAATATCTGTCAATCGTGCTTGGCTGTACATCGTGTTAGGAGGATCCTTAGAGATCGTGTGGGCCAGCGGCTTCAAATACGAGCAAATTCCACCGCTTGTCGTTCTTGTAGCGCTGTTGCTCAGTTTCGATCTCATTATCCGTGCTGCTAAGGTCATACCGATCGGGACAACGTATGCTGTATTTGCAGGTATTGGGACAGTTGGAACGGTCGTGGTAGAAGCGGTTATGTCTCATGAGTTTAATCCGATCAAAATCGGAATCATTCTGCTGCTGCTGCTCTTTATTATCGGATTGAAGCTGACGAGCGGGAAGGAGGGGCATTGAGATGGCGTGGATAACATTAATCGCGGCTGGACTGCTTGAAGTCATTGGTGTCATCGGAATTAAACGGGTTGCTGAGAAGAACAATTGGCCGAATAACATTATGATGATTGCCGCCTTCTTCCTTAGCTTTAAATTGCTTATTGGTGCAATGCAGACAATACCGTTGTCCACCGCTTATGCCGTATGGACAGGTGTCGGGACGGTTGGTTCTGCATTGGTGGGGATGTTGATATACCAGGAGTCGAAGCGCCCATTTCGCCTGTTATGTATATTGGGGATCATTGGCTGCGTGGTCGGCTTGAAGCTGATCGATTAACCGGATCGCTGACAAGCAGCCTGACAGGGGGCCAAGATCCCTTTATAGACCGCGACAACATAAGATGTGTGATTGGATTCTTGGCCAGCCTCGTGCCTAAAGCGTGCAGCTATTCACGATGAATTCGAATGTTTAATTCGGGATGAGCTTCGTTAATTATGGTAACTTGTGCAGCTAGTATGTCGGTTTCGATTGCCAAGCGGAAAAGCTTATTGTCCGGCAGGAATGTGATGCTCGTACCTGTATCTCGAGTAATACCGATTGTCCGTAATCCTCCCTGCGGAATACCCTGCTTATAATCTTGGCGGAATACTCTTCCTTCACGGCGAATCTCCACGGAAAGCGTGGATGAGAGCGCATTGACGACCGCCATGCTAATCCCCTGTTCTCCTCCAGGAGCTGTGAACGAAGCGCTTCTTGAGAACCTTCCCATATCCGTTAGAACGGATTGTGCCTGTGTAACATCGTGACCGGGAAGCACGTTCACTGGGATGCCTCGGCCGTTGTCCGCAACGGTAACGCTTCTATCCTGATGTACAAACAGGTTCACTTCTGTACAATACCCCGCCTGGTGTTCTTGGATACAGTTCTCTAGGATAGCCTGTATCAATAGATGCGGGTCATATTCATCTTCAGGTGCCCCCAAGTACGTACCGGCATTGCTCCGTGCCTCTGCCATCTCCATGTAGTCGCTGGCGTCGTTCAAGTCGGCAGCGGCTGATAGGAGCAGCAGAAGCGGCATGATACGGTGCTTGGGAACGGAATAGGCTCCGCCCCGTTCTTCCTGAACGAGCAGATCAGCACCAAGCAAAGCCTTCGTGTGGTGATACAATTGACCAGTTGTCCCCATATGAAGCCGTTCTACAAGCTGCGGTCCAGTTTGCGGCCCTTGCAGTAGGGAGATCAGAATCTCAAGACGCTGTTTATGCCCGAGCGCGCCGAGTACCTTGGCGGCCTTATCACTGTCTAAGGTAAGCAATTGGCTTACTCGTCGTTGACAAGGAGGCAAATGGTAGAGTTCATTCGTGCTGTTGTAATAAGAACCTGAGTAATTCAATTCCCCGAGGTCTTCTCTGTCATAGCTTTGATGCACGGACTGTGTAAGGGGCATTTCGAATGCTCTCTGACCCGGCACAGCGCCGTCTGATGCGAGTCGTCTGACTAGCTGATGCACTTCTTCTAATTGAGCTTTCAGTACATCCAACTCAGCTTCCACGTTGCGTGAAGATACCATCATGCATCACTCCAAACAAATTATTGAAATACGTAATTACGTATTTAAGTGAATTATAAGATGGAATGTTTTTCTTGTCAAACCCATCGTGTATTACGTACGAAATAAAGGTTCAAAATGTGTGCGTATACGATTCCTTCTCGTATGCGGCTTAATAGAATAGAGTGAACGACATGAGAGAGGAGGTACCGTTCATGCGCTCGCAAATAAGACGTTATTTCCCGCATATTTCTCCACATGATCCCTGCATGCCTGTAAGAGTTAAAACATATGTCTTGCCTCCAAGCGTCCTTATCCCATTTCAACCATCCGGATTGCCTATGTTTCCCCTTTCTCGAGCAATGAGGTTGGGAACGCTGTGGCGGGATCTTTACAGTCCTTATCACAGAAGATCGATATAGAAGGGAGCTCTCGAATGGATCAGTCGGATTTTGATAAATTGCTCACGCAGCTGCAGGAAATCCAATTTGCATTGGTAGAACTGAACTTATATTTGGACAATCACCCTGACGATGCGGCAGCAATCAACCAATTCAATCAACTCGTGAAGCAGCGCAGGGAAGTGGCAAGGAAGTTCGAATGCAGATTCGGGCCCCTATTTAACTTTGGGCTAAGCAAATCACCGCGATGCCATTGGCAGTGGGTTGATCAGCCATGGCCGTGGCAAGTGTAAGGGGGATATAGATGTGGTTCTATGAAAAAGCCTTGCAATTTCCCGTACGGGTTAGCAAGTGTGACGTGAGAATGGCCAAATTTCTGTTTGAAGCCTATGGGGGGCCGAACGGGCCGCTGTCACAGGCGCTCTGTTATTTGAATCAACGATATACAATGCCTCCGCAAGTAATTGCCATTTTGAATGATATCGGTACAGAAGAGCTGGCACATTTGGAGATGATAGCGACGATGATATATAAGTTAACTAAAGATGCGACCGTTGAGCAGCTCGTGGAGGCGGGACTGGGCGGTTACTACGCTGAACACGGGCGGGATCTTTTTTATCAAAATGCGCAGGGAGTACTGTGGACAGCGTCCTATATTCAGGCAGTCGGCGATCCAATTGCCAACTTAAATGAGGATATTGCATTGGAAGAGAGGGGGCGCGCTATGTATCAATCCCTTATCGATTTAACGGACGATGAGGATCTTAAGGATGCGTTAAATTTCCTTCGGGAGCGGGAAATCGTACATTCTCTTCGTTTTCGTGAGGCAGTTGAAATATTGAAAGCAGGGGTTTCCCAGTGCGACTGAAGTCAATTGATGACCGAGATTCAGCGACAGCATAGCAGAGCCTTCAGGTCGACCCGGATGTGGGCAGTCCCGAAGGCTCTTTGCCGCATTACTTCAACTGATAAGTGTGGGAGTTTTCATTTCTATTGAAATAGAGTGTTTTGCCCTCTTTTTTCACGAAAGATAATCTATCCCCAGCGTAGTCTGAATCTCCGGTGGCCCCGTCTTTGATCATCGTGTCGATTATCTCTTTATCTTGTTCGCTCAAAAGTTCTTTGTAAAGAAGCACGGATTCTTTCGTTTTCGTATTTAACAACTGTAATGTACCCTTTTGGTATGGTCGAACAAGGAGATACCCGTCAATAGCTCCTTCAACGGTGAAATTATCTTCTTCGCCAAATAGATCCTTGGCCTGATAGGAAGCCTTTACGGTTCCCTTTGCATCGGCGAGCTTCAGGGTTTTTCCATCAATCATGACGATAAGATCGCCAGCTTTCTCGATACTTTCGTGGTTATGATGCCCCCAGTAACTAACCTTGGAGGATAATGCCAGTTTCTCCTTATGGACGATGGCTCTAAATACAACATCGTTGATGTGAGGCTCGCCATAATTGTCGTGAATTTGCAGGAGATAACTTTTGGCATCTAGTTTGGCCGCGGTAAACGTACTGATTTCTTTAATGTCCATACTTGTCTTCCCGACTGTTAAAGGCTTGCTGCCCGTACTCATGTACAGTGTGCCGTCTTTCTTATGGAACCAGAATGGAGTGCCCTGTACACTCGTATATAGGTATGGCGAAGTGTAATTGGCACTAACCGTGTTCGTCTTGGCGTTCCAAGTCAGCGGCACCTTTAGCACGGACGCGAACAGTTGAAGCGGCACATAGGTAACGCCTTGCTTGACGATAGGTGGAGCGTCGATCTTGATGCTCTTCCCGTTCACCATCGCCTTGGAATCATTAGACCGCAGTAAAATCTCTTGTCCCACGCCAAGCACTTGGATCGATTTGGTGTTAGGATTCCAGCTTGTGTGCAGAGAGAGAAGCGCTCCAAGATCTCGTAAGGGAACGTAAACTCTTCCTGAACGTTTCATAGGATCATGACTTAACGTTGCATCGATATTATTAATGGTGATTGAAATGCGGGGGCTTGAGCTAGCGTTTGCCTGGGGCTGAAGTATAGTGCCGGTAGCCGACAGCATAAGCGTGAAAGCAAGGAAAAACTTAAATGACTTCGTGTTTTTCATGTATTTCTCCTCCCAATTATGAGTATGCTTAATCCTTAGATGCTACTAGCACGGAAATGGTTTCAGGAGACTCCAAGTAAAGAGAGGACATCGATGTCGTATGACCTCAATATCCTCTCTGATTTGTACAACTAGTAACTGATATCATTGCAAACGGTACGTATAGGTGGTCGGATTCACGCCGGGGATTCGACGAGTAAAATAGAGCGCATCTCCCTCTTTCCTATCAAAGTAAAGACCGTCGCCGAGATGGTATAACCCATTGGCTATTGCTGAGTCGATCGATGCTTTTTCTTTGTCAGTCAGAAGCTGGTTATATAGAGCTATTAATTCTTTCGTCTTCCTATTGAAGAGATACAAAATGTTTTGTCTAGACGTTATAAGCAAGTAATTGTCGAAGGCTCCTACTACAGTAAACGTATCCTTTTCGCCGAATATCTCCTGTGCCTGATAGGAAGCCTCGACTGTCCCGTCCGACGCAACGAGCTTCAAGGTGCTGTCATCGATCATAACCCATAAGTCTCCGACTCTATCAATACTTCTAAGATTATTTCGGCTTCTCTTGTACTGGGCTAAGGACGAAATCGCCACTTTATGATGTTGAATGATCGCTTTATAGATAACATAGCCTGCAACAGAGTCATCTTCGATTTGCAGCATATAACTGTCATTACTGAGTCTGGACGCAGTTAATCTGCTGGTATCTGAGGTTTTCATGTTTATATGTTCGAGTAGGAAGGGCTTATTCCCTGTACTCATATACAGCTCACCCGTATTTTTGCGGAACCAAAATGCGGCACCTTTCTCTTTTGCGAATATAAAAGGCGTGTTATACGTAATATCCACGGTGTCCGTCCTGCTTTCCCAAGACATCGGTACATGTAAGACGGAAGAGAATAGCTGAAGCGGAACATACAGCGCGCCGTTATGCAAAATCGGGGATCCTTCGAGCTCTACAGTTTTTCCGTAGGTGTAGACTTGCGTTTCCCCTACCTTCATAATGGCCTCTTGACCGGGAACGAGTACCCGAATCGTATCATTGGAGCTATCTATCCAGGTAAAAAAGGACAGACGTTCTCCAAGTGAATACATAGGCACGTATATCCGTCCCGATTGAAGCATCGGTTTACCGTTGAATTCTGCCTTTGCATAGTTAATCCGGATGGTGATATCGGTATCTGGATCTGGGCCAATTGTGGGACGAAAGAGGAAGACGGCGGCTGTCAACAATACGGCTGCGGCTAAAACATAGTTCAACCACTTTAGAATCTTCAAAAATCTCCCTCCAAATATGTATGTATATCCTATATTACAGGACGAATCTGGAAAGGGGAAGTTTATAGGAAAAGACCAAACCGACATCAAATCGGTGAAATGAGTTGCTTAATAAAAAAGAGGCTATCCCAAGTCTTGCGACTTCAAGGATAGCCTCTTCGTTCTTCTTACAAGTAGCCCCAGATCATCGTGAACAGTGTACCGAACAATGTCACGAGAGCTACGAATAACGCGTACAGAATATTCGTATAGTTGGCTGTTTTCGTTGTCTTATCTTCATCGATATGCATGAACAGGAACAATTGCACGGCAGCCTGGATAGCTGCGCAGATGATCAAGATTGTAAGTCCTGTTGTGAATGACATATCCCATACAATGACGGCTAACGCAACAACAGAAAGGACGAGAGAGAAGACATAACCCATTACATGACGTATCGGGAATAGTTGTTTCATATCACATCATTCCTTTCAAGTATACGAAGCTGAAGATAAAGATCCATACCACATCAAGGAAGTGCCAGTACAGCGAGAAGATGAACGACTTGTTCGCTGTATCATGTGTAAATCCTTCACGCTTGATTTGCATCATCAATCCGGATCCCCACAGGAGACCCATTGTTACGTGCGCACCGTGTGTTCCAAGCAAGACGAACAAGCTGGACAGGAAGGCAGAAGTTTGCAACGTTGCACCTTCATGCACGTAAGTGACGAATTCAAAAATCTCAACACCCAGGAAGCCTAGGCCGAGCAGCAACGTGATTCCGAAGAAGACCATGGCTGGCTTCTTCAGTTTCAGGCGCATACTGTGTATTGCAAGTCCGCAAGTGAAGCTACTCGTTAAGAGCAGGAATGTCTCCAGCAATACAGGCTTAATCTCAAAGATTTCCTTGGCAGACGGGCCGTTGCCCGTGCGAGTCCACAACGTAAAGTAAACGGCGAACAAGGTCGCGAAGAGTACAATCTCCGCGCCGAGGAACAACCAGAAGCCGAAGATTCGGTTGCGGTTCTCCTCTGTCTGATATTCTAGCGGCAGCGTGTTATCGATCTTCATGCTCTATCACCCCGCAATTGTTGTTCCGTCTTGCTGATTTCCTTCACCGAGATATGGCGGCCATGATCCCGTTCAAAGGAACGCACTGCAAGCATAATCAGAATGAGGAAGCTTGTAATAATGGCAGGTGTCCACCACATAAATACCATAAAGAATCCCCAGAAGAAGAAGATAACACCGAGAATGAACGGCTGGCCGTTATTGTTCGGCATATGAATCTCTTCAAGCTCACCTTCGAACAATGGTTGCTTGTTCTTTTTCCAGAACCAGAAGGCATCAAGGCTCTTCACGTTTGGAACGATAGCAAAGTTGTATTCAGGCACCGGACTGTGCGTTGCCCATTCAAGCGAGCGTGCATCCCACGGATCGCTCGTTGTATCTCTTGGCTGGTAGCGGAAGCTCCAGTAAATGTTGTACACGAGAATCGCGAAACCGATAGCCAAACCGACAGAGCCGATTGTTGCAAGCAAGTTGAGCGGGCCGAAGCCTGTCTCTGCAGAGTACGTGTACATACGGCGTGTCATACCTTTCAGTCCCAAGAAGAACAATGGAAGGAATGTCACGTTGAAGAAGATAGCGATGAACCAGAAGCTGATCTTACCAAGACGCTCGTTCAGGCGGAAGCCGAACAATTTAGGGAACCAATAGTACATACCTGCGATAACCGCAAATACGGTACCTGGAATCAACACGTAGTGGAAGTGAGCAACCAAGAACATCGTATTGTGATACTGATAGTCAGCACTTGCCATCGCCAGCATAACGCCCGTTACGCCACCAATCGTGAAGATTGGAATGAAGGCTAAGGAGTACAGCATCGGTGTTGTGAACTGGATCTTACCCTTATGGAGGGTGAACAGCCAGTTAAATATCTTAACCCCGGTTGGAATCGAGATCGCCATCGTACTAACGGAGAAGAATCCGTTAACCATTGCGCCATGACCCATCGTGTAGAAGTGATGCGCCCACACGAGGAAGGACAAGAGCGAGATGGCAACCATACTGACAACCATCGATTTGTAACCGTACAAGTTCTTGCGAGAGAACGTTGAGATAATTTCACTATATATACCGAAGGCCGGCAAGATAACGATATATACCTCAGGATGTCCCCATACCCAGAACAGGTTGGCCCAGAGCATATCCATACCGCCGTTGGCCATCGAGAAGAACTGAGAGCCGAACATGCGGTCGAATGTCATAAGCGCAAGCGCTACAGTCAGTACAGGGAATGCGAACAAAATGATAACGTTCGTGATCAGAACCGACCACGTGAACATTGGCATTTTCATCAAAGTCATGCCTGGTGCGCGCATTCTCAAGATCGTAACGATGAAGTTGACACCTGTCATCAAAGTACCAAGACCTGCAATCTGCAAAGCGATCGCATAGAAGTTGTTCCCGATCTTCGGTGCGAGCTCAGGACCTGCAAGCGGGAAGTAAGAAGTCCAGCCTGCGTCCGGGGAGCCCCCGATAACGAACGAGATGTTGAACAGCATTGCTCCCCAGAAGAACAGCCAGAAGCTGACTGCGTTCAGGCGAGGGAATGCAACGTCGCGTGCCCCGATTTGGAGCGGAACGACTACGTTCATCAAGCCGATAATAAATGGCATTGCCATAAAGAGAATCATAATAACGCCGTGCGTTGTAAATACTTCATTATAGTGCTGGGCATCCAGGAACTTCATATCAGGCGCAGCCAGCTGCGTACGCATCATCAGAGCATCCATACCGCCGCGGAACAGCATGATCAAGGCACTCAAGATGTACATGATCCCGATTTTCTTATGGTCAACGGTTGTCAGCCATTCCCGCCACAGATAGCCCCACTTTTTGAAATAGGTCAAGCAGAAGATGATGGCTATCGTCACGAGCACGATGCTGGCCATAGCGCCATAAATCATCGGTTCGCCGGTAACGAAAAATTCGTCCCATTTCATAGTCTCAAATTACTCCTTTCTTGTTCGTTCTAGTTGCCATGTTGAGCATGTTCCATCTCTTGGTGTTCATTGTTGGAATGGTTCATGTTCGAGTGATCCATATTGGAGTGATCCATCTTCGAATGATCCATTTCTTTATCCGATTCCTTATGAGAGTCGCCATTTGACGATCCGCCATGGTGGTGGCCGCCGTGTTCACCCTCTGGTGCTGGTCTAAATGTCAGGTGTGTGGAGGAATATGTTTTCCGTCCCACAAATTCAGTTTTCAGCAAGGAGTTGAATTCCTCTTCCGTCAATTCAGAAGCAGAACCTTTCACTTCTTTTACCCACTCTGTGTATTTGGCAGGTGACATGGCAAGCACTTCGAACTGCATGTGCGCGAAGCCTTTACCGCTGAAGTTAGAGTTTTTACCATCGAATGAACCCTCATGATCAGCTGCAAGGTGAAGCGTCGTCACCATGTCGCTCATCGCGTACTTCTGACCGCCAAGCTGCGGTACCCAGAAGCTTGTAATCGGTCCGTAAGAATAGAGACGGAACTCGATTGGGCGATTCGTCGGAATATTCAAATAGTTTACGGTTTCAATGCCCTCTTCTGGATAGCTGAAATGCCATTTAAAGTTGGAAGATGCGGCATAGATAACGAGCGGCTTCTGATTGTCATATCCTTCTGGCGGCGATTCAACTGCTACAGTAGAGCGAATCGTCACGACAGACAGCACAGTTACGATGATAACCGGGATTAACGTCCATGTAATCTCCAGCCACTTGCTTCCTTCCTCGTGAGGAGGCTCATAATCAGGTGCTGCTTTGGAAGCGCGATACTTCGTTAACATGAAAATATAAAGTGCATACACGACGAACAAGATTCCCGCCATGACAATCATGGAGAAAATAATGACGTCGGATTGCGTCTTGGCCATCGGACCTTTCGGATTCATAACATCTAATGAATCACAACCGGTCAAGAGGACAAGAAGAGCTGCGAATAAGGTGAATAACAACCCTTTCTTTTTCATCAAGGTACCCCTTTCTCTGTTGGTTGGCTTTATATATGGAAGGAAATCGGGATATTGTAATCATGCTATATCTTATTAGGAAGCTCTCAGAATTACAAATGACATAGTGCTCCTTTGTTTACATTGATATCCAAATTAGGGTTTAGTTTTCCTGCCTGAAATGTGCCCAAAATCCGAAAAAGTGATAAATATCATTGAATTTCCGCCAAAATCGCCGTTTTTGAAATTTGTTCATAATTGCCCCTAAGACCATCAAGTGTACCAATACTGTCACAATTGAGAGGCCGATTACAGCCTGAAAACCCACATTATTCCTCAATTTTTAAGGGTTTGTGTACAGTGGAAGCGATCGATCGTACATAATTGAACAAGCGCTGCATTTTGCCTTGCAGTAACAATCAGGTCCCGATTTCTCGCTCTAGCGCACGCTCACTCCATTTTGTATAAACCGCATTTCGAAGGCGGAGAATAACCAATCATATCGATTGTTAGGAAATAATTCTAGTTTTAAGTGAAATATTGACCTTCTTGCTTGCATTTCCTCTTAATTGCGCCGGATTTGGCGGAATTACAATTTCCCCTACTACCCGAATAAGCAGGATTTTGATATATTTTACGAAGTATCGGGAACTCTGTCGGTACATAGACCAACCCATTGGGACATGTAAAGGATGTCATAACGTGAAAGTCGGACAATTTCTGAAGCTGGTCGAAATTCAAACGAAGGTCGCAAGCATGATTCCGTTCTTTATTGGGACATTGTACGCGTTGTTTCGATTCCATGAATTCCGGCCGGTTCATTTCCTACTTATGTTCGTCTCCCTATTGTCCTTTGACATGGCGACGACGGCCATCAACAACTATATTGATTACAAAAAGGCAATTAAAACGCACGGATATGGCTACGAGATTCATAATGCGATTGTTTCCTATGGGCTGAAGGAATCAACAGTAGTATGGGCGATTGCATCGCTGCTTGTGGCGGCCATCAGTTCTGGAATCGCGTTGGTGCTGCAGACTGATATTCTGATTCTCGGGTTAGGGGGCTTATCTTTCCTTGTCGGGTTTCTGTATTCGCTTGGACCGATTGCAATATCGCGCATGCCGCTAGGTGAGCTGTTCTCGGGATTATTTATGGGGTTCGTGATCATTTTTATTTCTGCATACATTCATGTGGATAAAGAGCAGCTTGTCTCATTGACACTGGATCTTCGGATGGCGCATCTCGACATTAATATCATGGAGGTCCTGCTTGTATTTGTGATATCTATTCCAGCAATTCTAGGTATCGCCAATATTATGCTGGCGAACAACATCTGTGACATTGAGGATGACTTGGTGAATAAGCGGTATACCTTGCCTGTATATATTGGGAAGCCAAGTGCGCTAGTGTTGTTTCAATGGCTGTATGCGGCGGCGTACCTGGATGTCATTGTCCTCTATATCATTGGGGTGCATCCAGTGCTGCTGCTACTAATTGCAGCGACATTCGTTCCCGTGAGAAAAAATATGAAGGGGTTCATACAGGAGCAGACGAAGGAACGCACCTTCGTATTGGCAGTGAAGAACTTCGTTCTGATGAATGTGACTCGCATACTTGTGTTCGGGCTGGCTATTTTATTTGCCTGAAATAAGACAAGGGATGTGCCGTTTGGCACATC
Organism: Paenibacillus sp. B1-35; assembly: GCF_050474385.1. Taxonomy (NCBI): domain Bacteria; kingdom Bacillati; phylum Bacillota; class Bacilli; order Caryophanales; family Paenibacillaceae; genus Paenibacillus; species Paenibacillus sp. B1-35. The sequence goes on along the minus strand of NZ_JBCHVJ010000005.1, from coordinate 345,246 downwards.
CCTTGTCTTATTGTCCGCAAAAAGACGTCATCCATGTAGGACATTGACGTCCTCCGAACCGTAAAGGTGATTGCTCACCTACACTCGCCCCATTAATTGATTCGCGGTAATGATTGCTTTCTCTTCCCTCGTCAATGACTTATAAACGAGATCATAAGAATGGTCAATGAGCATCTTAATATCCTGCTCACTCAAGCTGCCATTGAGCGCCACCGTGTTCCAATGCCGTTTGTTCATGTGATAACCCGGTGTAATCTCGGCGAATTGCTCGCGCAGGGACTCGGCACGGAAGGGGTCACACTTCAACGTAACACTTGGAGAACCGTCCGTTTCACGGAACAAAGCAAACATTTTGCCGCCTACGCGAAATACGGGAACTTCGTCACCGAACGGGTAGGTTAGACGAGCGCCTTGTTTGTCAAAACAATAGTCAATCCAATCCTGCATGTCGAAACATTCCTTTTCATAGATGAAGATAGTTATCTTTAGCATATCGAAAGGTTGATAGAAATGCAACGGGGCGGATTGACTTCTGTAGGTTCATTTAAAAAAATTGTCGAATTTGCTAAAAATACGGATCCTTTTGTCGGGGAAGGAAAGTCAGAGTTGAAGAAGGAAATGGGCTATTCATAAATACGAATCGGCAGGCTGGAGAGTTTGTGGTTGTGATCAGGCATATGCTCGTCAAGGCGGAAGGTCTCCGATACGGAAGCGGAAGGGAACCGTTTAAGGAAGGATGTTAGCGCATATTCTGCCTCTAGCCGGGCAAGTGGTGCACCGAGACAGAAATGATGGCCGCTGCCGAAGGTCAAATGCTTGTCGTTGCCTGTGCGATGAATATCAAATTTCTCCGGGTGGGCAAATTGTCTGTCGTCCCGATTTGCGGAACTCATCCAAGCGATCACGATCTGCCCCTTTTTCATAGGCGGGCCGAATACATTCGTATCCTGCGTAATCGTTCGATCTATGCATATGTGGAACCGGTAGCGCAGCGCTTCATCGATTGCTTGCGGGACAAGCGCGGGATGTTGGCACAGTTCTTCGTAAGCAGACGGTTGATCGTAGAGCAGACAATAAAAGCAATTCGTGATGAGCGTAGTTGTCGTTTCATTGCCGGCACCCAGCAGGCCGATTCCGGTTCTTACAATCTCCTCATCGGTCAATCGGCTTCCTTCGTATTCTGCCATAGTCAGGTCGGATAAGATGTCGTCTTGAGGGTGAGTGCGTTTCTCCAGAACCAGGGGGTGTAAATATTCCGAGAACTCCTTCATGGCCATGTCTTTTTGAAGCTTCTGATGTTCAATGCTGCCCCGGTGATGGCCCATGAACAGAATGTTGGACCAACGCTTAATCTGAGCCCAATCGCGGGATGGCACGCCAAGCAGATCGGCAATTACCGTCACAGGCAGCGGGACAGCGTATGCCTTCACAATGTCCACCGTGCTTTGTGTTTGCATGTTGTCGAGCAATCCATCGACGATTGCCTGAATTTTCGGCTTCCATTGCTCCAAGCTGCGTGGAACGAATGCTTTGGCAATAAGCGCTCGGCGCTTTCGATGAATCGGCGGATCCGAGAGGGTCAGGCTGATACCGCTGTTATCCCTCGGCACGGGGACGATGCTGCGCTCACGTATGCTGGAGAAGAGCTGATGATCCGAGAGAACTCGTTTTGCATCCTCATAGCGGAATACATTCCACACATCCTGCTCCGCGTCATAGTAGACCGGGTTCTTTTCACGCATATGTTGAAACCAGGCATACGGATTCCACAACTGCTCTTTCGTTTTGAACCCGGTAATCTCATGAATAAAGATTTCACCCTTTGTTTTCAATCGAATTCCCTCCTTTGTAACTGTATAGCTGGTCGTTAAGAGTTTCGATCCAGTTCAGTTCGTCTCGCAGCTTCTTGATCAAGAATTGAAATGTGCTTATGGCGAAAGGTTTGCCTTCGGTGAGCGATTGTCCTTGAGTAATGATTTCGAGTTGGCTGCGAAGATAATCGGTTCGGGCGTTCAAAATCGCCTCCTGTTCGGGAATCTGCAAATATTCGAACAAACTGACGCGAACAATGAATTCATTTTCATGAGCTGCAAATTCCGGGGGAAATTCTCGCAGCAGCTTATGGAACATCTTTTTACCTAGCTCAGTAATGGCGTACATGTGGCGGGAAGGCTTACCAGGCCGGGTGTCCACTTCTTTCGTAATGGCCCCCATTTGTTCGAACTTGCGAAGGGAGGGGTAGAGCATGTTGTTGTTCACTCGGATGGTGTCAGCGAACAGACGCTCCAACTGCTTCTTTACCTCATAGCCGTGCTTGGGCTTAATCATGAGATGATGAAGCAACAGAATATCAATATACATATGTCCTCCTGTTCGTATATAAATTAGAGCATAGGTTATTTTAACCTATGCTCAATGGATAATTGATTATATGCAGCTCAGTAATTGCGAATTCATGAAAAAGACGTAAACGATTTATTTATCGGGACGATACACCATGCAATATTGTTGGGATGCGCTGTTCCCGGGCATTGGGATTGTATCCACCACTTCGAATCCATAATGTCCATACAAGGAAATGTTGCTCGGGTTATGTGTCTCCAGAGTGCAAGGGATCCCGCGCGCATTGCATTCGGTGAGCAAGGGCCTCATCAATAGGCTGACGAAACCTTGACCGCGGTATTGCGGCTGCACGACAAGCATGTCTAAATGGATATAGTCATGCTCATTTAGTTCGGATAGCCAGGCGGAGCTCATGGCGTTCAGCGTAGACAATCCGCGTATGAATTGAGAGAAGCGGATATAACGGCACATCGGAATTGATTTGATAATTGCAATAGCAATTCGGTACAGATACCTTACATGAGAGAGCTGAGATACTCCGGCCCGCTCAGAGCGGAACACGAGGGCAACCGCTTCCAGCCGTTCGGACGTTGCATACAGGTCGGCTTCCTCATACAGCATGGTGATATAGTTGCGGAAGAAGATGGTAAGCACCTCCAGGCGGGTTGTCCGTTCTGGAAGCATGTGCTCATATAACGGGTCATCCATAAATCCTTGTGCAAGGACGGCGGCAGCTTGGCTGATATCAGTGCGGCGTAGTCTTACGTGGTTAGTTTCGGCAGTTCTGTTCGTTGTATTGTTAGCGTAACTTGCTTTTGAATTACAAATGGTTCCACCCCGGATCATGATTCAGTGTACTAAGTCTGTAAGGCTCCAAATTGGACTTCCCTAGCTTGTCCATTCAGTCGGCCGAATATTGAAAGCCTCCTGTCTATCGTACTGCTGCGTGTTCGTATAAGTCAACGCATGCGCCCGTCATTCCGTTTGCCATTGTGGATGAAGTTCGATGATGCAGGTTGAATGATATCCCTTATATAGTAAATAAGCCGTGCATGAATCCTTGCTGCATGAATGCGGCTCTGGATTTATGCGCGGCTATCCTTTTTATTTGTTCGTGCTGTGCTGCTTTCCTGGCAAGCTCGAACCCGGGTTACCTTCGCCATGGCGCTGCTGGTTGCGCTTTGCTTTCTGCTGATCCTCGTGCAGCTTTTCTACAAATTGCTTGGTGTCCTCCATTGCACAGATCCCTCCTCGTTTGGTATTCCATGATACTATAACCGGTTAAAGGGGAAATCATGTCCACATCGAGGGGGATTTATTGAATTACGGCTTCCGTTACTTGTTCCTCTTTACTAAATAGATAATACCCAAAATAGCGGCATAGGTATATGTGAATACCCTAGAAGTAATTTTCATGATCTAATCATCGGAAAATAGTTGAATGAAAAAATTAATGCCCAGAACGATACCGAAACCGATGTAAACTCCTCTGTAAAATTCGGAGTAAATGCCCGTCTTTTTATTCGCTCTATCTGGATGCTCCTTATCGTCCTTTATTCTTAGTAGGAGCATCATAATTGCGAAATATAAAATGCAGCCAGAAACAGCAATCTCCTTTACGAACGGATAGGGGATGAAAAAGTAAGCGAAAATAGCGAATGCTACAATGATTGCTAGAATAATATAACCTATTGTCAGTTTTTTAATTTAAATCACTCCTGTTTAATAAATCCATAATTGAAAGCATTATGCAACATGATAACATGGAAAATGTATGATATTTCCTGTATGGAAGGGTGACGGCACCATGTTTTGGAATGAAGGCACTGTCGCTGGTCACCGCAATTACGGTCAGTGTGTTTTCGTAGGGGAGCGCGGCAAGCGCAGCGGCAAGTCAAGCAAGCCCGCCTGTCAGTACGGAAATTTCTCAGGCCGATCCAAATTTTACTGAAGTGGAAAATGCTCTTGCTGCAATCGTAAGAATGCCTAATGATGTTATTCAGCGCGGTCCTGATGCGATCATGGAATGGTTCAATGCGAATACGGAATTTCGCGTCTCCGAGTATGCCACGAGTGGAGCTATTGGGTGCTTGTCTGCAGTAGGATTGGCTGTGGCAGCTCTTGTTTTTGCGCCAGCTAAGATTACCAAAATAAAAGATGCCATTAAGGCAGCCGGTGGAACTGTGAAGTTCGTGACAAAAGTTCTGGAAACCTACAAAGTAGCCAAAGGAATGGGCTTATCTACGACGGAGGCTATCAAAATGGGTGTACAAGATGCCGCTAACACTGCTGGCAAAGAAGTGATAAGCGCACTGATAGGGATTTTTGGTGTAGGAGAAGTCTATTCCGCGTGTTTTGAATAAATCGGACTTATACATATAGGCCTCACATGGTGAGGTCTATTTTTATTATGGGCTTTAGCCCGTTGAGTGCGTGAACCGCACGAAACAAAAAACCACCCGCTATGCGGGTGGAGGGATCGAGGGTTTGACCAACAAGACCATCCCGATAAAATTGAGATGTTCAGGCTCAATGAAAGGAATGGTCTTAGATGGCAAACAAGAACTATAGTCTAGCTCACACGAAGTGGATGTGCAAATACCACATTGTGTTCACCCCGAAGTATAGACGGAAAGAGATCTATAATCAAGTAAGGAGAGACTTGGTTGAAATTTTCAAGCGTTTATGTAAATACAAGGGAGTGGAAATCTTAGAAGGTCACATGATGCCAGATCATGTACATATGTTAGTAGCAATTCCTCCAAAAATCTCAGTATCATCATTCATGGGATATCTAAAGGGAAAAAGCTCATTGATGATATTCGAGAAGCATGCAAGCCTGAAGTATAAATACGGAAATCGGAAATTTTGGGCTGAGGGATACTACGTCAGCACAGTAGGCTTAAATGAAGCAACCGTCGCAAAATATATACGTGAACAGGAAGCACATGACCAAGCAGTTGATAAACTGAGTGTGAAAGAGTATGAAGATCCATTCAACAGAAACAGTAGCAAGCAAAAGTAAACCAGTTTAACTGGTAAGTGAAAGTGACAAGTTACACTGAGCCTGAACAATTTATTTGTCAGGCTAGCGTCTTTAGGCGCAGTTTGGCAACAGGGGGTTATACCCCAAGTGCAAACCACCCGTTGGACGGGTGGTTTTGATTTGGTTGAATCAATCAGTCAGTACTCATAATCAGTAATATTTTGTGATTATTTCTTTTCTGTCAAATGTATGATTGCAAAAAAATGGAAGCTATATTATACCTGACAAGGTTTTACCAAAATAGAAACTGATGATTATGTATTTATGATATGTGATCATGCAAAATAAAGCAAAATTGCCCGAACCAATTCCTATACAAAAAGAGCTATTCTGCTTCATACGATGTATAAAGCGAATAGCTCCCTATGTGGTAGGTGAAGATCATTTGTAAAGCAATGAATAAGTTATACAATCGTTTCGTTCAACCAATGCTCCATCTTGTGGCGCCGTGACATTGAATACTTCTGTGCGTTTACGATAGCATCGAATGCATGGAATGGGGAATGCTGATGCTCGCTTCTTGCGCGCTCGCGCATCCACTCTAATGTCTCGGGATGGCGGGAGAAGATGGAGAGTTGTGCAACCAACTCCTCTGCATCCTCAGCACGGCACGCTACTCCGCTGCGGAGCAAGTAGCGGATATTATCCTGCTCTTGGCCAGGAAGCGGCTTATACACAAGCAGCGGAAGTTGCTGAACGACAGCCTCAGTCGTTGTAACGCCACCGGACTTCGTAATCATCAGATCAGACATCGCCATATACTCATGTACCGGCTTCACATATCCCTCAACGCGAACGTGGAGCGGACTGGCTTCAGCCCAGCGCTCTAACTGAGTTCGAAGCTTATCATTACGGCCGCAGATGACGATGAACTGCATCTCTTGTGCCCAGGAAGCATGTTCAATGAGCTCCAGCATGGATGGATCCAACAATCCGCAGCCGCCGCCCATAAGAAGAACGGTCATTTTAGATGGATTAAGCTCGTATTTCTTACGCAGTTCTGTTTTCGAATAGGATTCGTAAAAATCAGGACGTACTGGAATGCCTGTCATTTCAATGCGGGATTGCGGCACTCCCTGCTCAATTAATCTCGTCTTGGCATCATGAGAGCCAACCAAATACTTATCTGTATAGGGATGAAGCCAGAAGCTGTGATCCGTATGGTCTGTAATGACCGTTACGGCCGGGCAACCGATAATGCCGCGTTCCTTCAGCTTCGAGACGGCTGCACTGGCAGCAGGGAACGTACTGACAATAACGGTAGGCTTCATCTGCTCGATCAGCTTCATCAGCGGCCGCAAGCTTGTAAAGCGAACACCCTTCAACAGTTGTGCAAGCTTCCGATCTTTGCGTGTCATGTTGAATAAGTACCCGTACATGCTAGGGAACAGCTTCACCCATTGTACGAAGCAATACGTGCCTACACTGTGCAGATGAGGAGATACTTGCTCCATATAATCAACTACGTGAACGTCTGCTTCTGTACCATACCAGCGTTCAGCGGTTTCTTTAATTGCCTGTGCAGTTTGCATATGGCCGTGGCCAATCGATCCTGATAGAACCAGCACCTTCGCCCTGTGCGGTGTGGACGGTGCTTCCATCCGTTCGAACATGTTTGATAACACTCCTTCTTCGTGTTTGAATTCTCGTCTATATATATTCGATTGATTAACTATGCCAATCGTTTCCTTGTGATCTGGTACTAATATCGTATCCGATCTCCATTTTCTATAAAATGGCCCTCAGTTCGGTTATATACTAGACCTGAGTCGGGTATTCCGACTGGACTTTCTTCCAACTATATCAGCTAATAGTCCTATCGGCGTGAATATGACTATTACAAAAAGGTATTCTCTTCAGTTGTTGAACCAGATTGGTAAAATTGTTCTATAATGAACGAGAAGGTCTGAGAAGGGTGTGAGTCTAGCATGCAGCACAAGCTGTTAATCGTAGAAGACGATGCCTCCATCGTAGAGATGGTGTCGGATTATTTGACGAGAGAAGGATTCTATGTAACGACTGCCAGCAATGGCGAAGAGGGCATGGCCATTTTCGCTTCCGATACATTTGACATGATGATTGTAGACTTAATGATGCCGAAGCTGGATGGATTTGAGCTGATTAAGCTTGTACGGGAACGTAGCGCGATCCCCATTCTTATCATGTCTGCAAAGGACAGCGATGTGGATAAGGCGCTTGGTCTTGGCTTCGGGGCGGATGATTATATTGCGAAGCCGTTCTCTATGATAGAGATTTCGGCAAGAATCAAGGCGGCAATCCGGCGGGCGACCAAGTATGTTCAGATCGAGATGTCGAAGCCCCCTGCTGAGCAGAATATCATTAAGATGGGTCATTTATTCATTGATCTCGATAACTATTTAGTACAGAAGCATGATGAAGCTATGAAATTGACTTCCAAAGAGTTCGATATTTTAAAATTATTCGTGACCAATCCAAATCGTGTGTTCACAAAAGCACAAATCTATAGTTTTGTATGGAATGATGAGTACTATGGAGATGAAAATGTTATTAACGTCCACATTCGCCGACTGCGAGAGAAGATAGAGGACGATCCGTCGAATCCAACCCATATTAAGACTTTGTGGGGGATCGGCTACAAGTGGGAAGGTTAAGCGATGATGATGACTATTCTCTTATCTATATGTATGGCGCTCCTATTGATCGTAGTCTACACGCAGTATGCGAATCGATCAAGACGAAATAAGCAATTAGTGGAAATTCGGAAGAAGTTAGAGCAAATTCATCAAGCGCAATCTGCTGAGAAGCTGTTGCTATTCACGGACGACAAACCGTTGATTGCAGTGATCGAGCAAATCAATCGCTTGCTTAATGATCATGAGAAGGCGTTGGCGGATTATGCGAGGACTGAGATGGCGATGAGGAAGATGATCTCGAACATCTCTCACGACCTCAAGACGCCGCTTACCGTAGTGCTTGGTTATTTGGAGACGCTTCGCATGAATAGTGAGCGTATGAGTGAAGAAGAGCGGAAACGCCTGCTAGCACGGGTACACGGCAAAGCATTGGAAGTACTGGACTTGATACATACCTTTTTTGATTTGGCGAAGCTGGAATCTGGAGATAAACATGTGGAGCTGACTCGTGTGGATATGAGTGAAATATGCCGCAAGAACATTCTTCAATTTTATGAGCGGCTAACGATGAAGGGGTTCGATGTTGATATTCAGATTCCGGAAGGCTCTCTCTATGCAAGGGGCAATGAGGATGCGCTTGATCGCATGCTGAACAATCTCATTTCCAATGCTATTCATTATGGCGGGGAGGGGCTTATGCTGGGATTGTCCTTGCGCAGTGATGATACCCATGTATTCGTCGATGTATGGGATCGCGGCAAGGGGATACCGGAACAGCATCAAGACCGCGTATTTGAACGAATGTACACCTTGGAAGATTCCCGAAATAAAAATTATGAAGGCAGCGGCCTTGGTTTAACCATTACGAAGCGGCTTGCCGAATCGATGGGCGGATCAATATCGCTCTGGAGCAAGCCCTATGAAAAAACAATCTTTACAATTAAGCTCATGCGTATGTCTTGAGGTAAAGGTCAAACCGGATGAACGTAAGGAATTTGTAAGGGTTATATAAGAAATAAGAAATAGCTCATCTGTACAATGAGAACATCAGAAGAGATGAGAGGGGCAAGACAATGAGTTGCATTGTACGGACGCATCGAGTAACGAAGACTTATCAAGGCAGGGATGTCGTGTCAAATGTCAGCATGAATATAAAGAAGGGCGAGATATACGGATTCCTTGGTCCCAATGGCGCAGGGAAGACAACGATTATGAAAATGATGACGAACCTCATTCAGCCGACGAGCGGTGAGATTGAGATGTTTGGTGAGAAGCTGACCCCTTCGTCTTATTCCCTGCTGGCACGCATGGGAACCATTATTGAGCAGCCCATTTTCTATGAAAGGCTTACTGCTCAAGAGAATCTGGAGCTTCATTGTGAATATATGGGCTATCATAACAAGAAGGCGATTGGCGAAGCGCTGGATCTCGTAGGGCTGCGCGGTATTGAACGCAAGTCCGTGAAAGATTTTTCTTTAGGAATGAAGCAGCGTCTGGGCATTGCTCGGGCTATAACGGTAAAGCCGGAGCTGCTGCTTCTCGACGAGCCTATCAACGGGTTGGATCCGATTGGCATTAAGGAAATTCGCGACCTATTCAAGAAGCTGTCGCATGAGTTCGGCATCACAATCTTGATATCCAGTCATATTTTAGGGGAAATGGAGCTGATAGCCGACACGATTGGGGTTATCAACCATGGCGTCCTGCTGGAGGAGGTATCGATGGAGCGGGTTCGTGCCCAGCAATCCGAATTCATTGAAGTTGTGACAGATCATGCGAATAAGGCAGCTTACGTGCTGGAAGAGACCATGCATGTTTCAAATTTCCGTATCATCGACAATCGATTGATTCGAATTTATCAACGGGGTGTCTCTCAACAGGATATCACCAAGGCATTTGTCATGAATGACGTCTCTGTAGAGTCCGTGCATAAGAAGCACCATTCCTTGGAGGATTATTTTATGAAGTTACTGAATGGGGGGGCGCTTCATGAATAAGCTCATTCGATTGGAACTCCAGAAGTTTCGCTTCGGCACCTATATTCGTACGGCCATTTATATCACGATTGGTATTTTTCTCTTTATTATGCTAGGAATCTATGGGGCGGATGCTGGTGATAAAGCGTTCAAGGGTGTGTCAGACGTATTCAATCTCATCGATACGTTTGTAAAGATAGCCTTCATTATTACAGCTTCCGCACTGCTGAGCCGAATGGTTATTGATGAATTTAAAAGCAAGTCTATCACGGTCATGTTCATGTACCCGATTCCGCGGAAAAGAATGATAACAGCCAAGCTGATTATTGTTGTGCTATACACGTTCATATCTATGATACTGTCGAATATTGTCCTAATGTGCGGATTCCTCTTGTACAACTCCTACGCACATACAGTGGCAGGTACTGCGACGATAGGCGTTCTGACGCATCATGTGGCAAGCAGTGTCATTAGTGCCTTAGCAGCAAGCTGCTTAAGTCTCATTCCGTTATGGTTCGGTATGCGCAAATATTCATCGGTGGCGACCATTACGAGTTCTATCCTCATTGCAGCAATATTATGCTCGAATAATGGCGGGATGACGCTGTGGTCCATTCTCGCGGTACCATTCGCATTTGCGGTAATTGGTGTAGGAATAGCCTATTTGACTATTTGCAAGATCGATACGATCGACCTATACAAATAAGCCCAGAATCACTCAAAACCATGATGTGGCAGCGTTGTGACACGTGATAAACCGTGACAAATTTCAGAATCGAAATGGAAAAAAGGTGCAGCACATTATAAGCTGCTTGTAAAGAGGAAAGAAGGCTCAATGCCTTTTTTCTTCTTTTTTTCACTTTTTTTCGACAGAATTGTGAAATTTGACACAATGTTCTTATTTTGATCAAGTTATTGCTTTAAAATTGTGATTAATATCACATTTCAGCGATCCCGCATCTGACAGAATACAACTGGAACATGTAATGAACATCATTGATCCCGTGTTCGACGAGGCATTACAGCCTATTCAACATAGAAATGAGAGTATAAATAGAAAGGTGGAAGGACAACGATATGTGGGATACGATCTTATTATCGCGCATTCAGTTTGCATCGACGACAATTTTTCACTTCTTCTTCGTACCAGTATCGATTGGTCTCGCATTGCTGATCGCAATGATGGAGACGATGTATGTTGTAAAGGGAAATGAAGAATACAAGAAGATGACGAAGTTCTGGGGGAAGCTGTTCCTCATTAACTTTGGAGTTGGTGTCGTAACAGGTATTATTCAGGAATTCCAGTTCGGGATGAACTGGTCGAACTATTCTCGCTTCGTCGGGGACGTGTTCGGTGCTCCGCTTGCAATTGAAGCATTACTGGCATTCTTTATGGAGTCAACGTTCATCGGCTTATGGATATTTGGGTGGGATCGTTTATCGAAAAAGGTGCACTGCTTGTGCATCTGGTTAGTTGCCATCGGTACAACGCTGTCTGCCTTGTGGATTTTGGCGGCGAACTCTTTCATGCAGCGTCCGGTCGGTTACGCGATTAACAACGGCCGTGCAGAAATGAACGATTTCTTCGCGCTTCTGACGAACGGGCAGTTGCTTGTGGAATTCCCACATACCGTATTCGGTGCATTCGCGACAGGCGCATTCCTGATTACAGGGGTGAGTGCTTATAAACTGCTGAAGAAGCAGGACGTTCCTTTCTTCAAAAAATCGTTCAAGATTGGTGTTATCGTGGCTACGATCTCATCCATTTTGGTTGCGGTCTTCGGTCACCAGCAGGCACAATATTTGATGCATACCCAACCAATGAAGATGGCGGCGAGCGAAGGCTTGTGGGAAACAAGTGACGACCCTGCTCCATGGACGGTATTTGCAGCAATCAATACAGATAAGCAAGAGAACAGCATGGAATTCAAAGTTCCATACTTGCTTAGCTTTCTATCTTATAGTAAATTCTCCGGTGAAGTCCGCGGGATGAAGGAATTGCAAGCGGAATATGAACAGTCGTATGGCCCAGGCAATTACATTCCACCAGTGAAGACAACATTCTGGAGTTTCCGCATCATGGTTCTTGCCGGAACATTGATGATTCTGCTTGGCATGTATGGATGGTACTTGGCAGCGCGCAAGAAGCTGGACAATCCAAATAAGTGGTTTATGCGCTTCATGCTCTATGCAATTTCGTTGCCGTTCATTGCGAATACAGCAGGCTGGATTATGACAGAAATTGGTCGACAGCCATGGACAGTATTCGGTCTCATGCGTACAGAAGACAGTATATCGCCGAGTGTGTCGGGCGGTCAGGTGCTATTCTCGCTCATCGCGTTCTCGACAATTTACACTGTGCTTGCTATCGTGCTTGTCTATTTGTTCGTTCGTGTAATCAAAAAGGGTCCGAATGAAGTCATGAAGGACGAGCATTCGAATGATCCGTTTGATCAGGAGGGACAACATGCTATCGCTTAATGAATTATGGTTTCTACTAGTTGGAGTGTTGTTTGTCGGATTCTTCTTCCTGGAGGGCTTTGACTTCGGTGTCGGCATGTCAACGAAGTTCTTGGCTCGTACGGATGGAGAGCGTCGCGTCTTAATTAATTCGATCGGTCCATTCTGGGATGCGAATGAAGTATGGCTGCTTACAGCGGGCGGTGCGATGTTCGCTGCCTTCCCGAACTGGTATGCTACGCTATTCAGCGGGTATTATACACCGCTTGTCGTTGTACTGCTTGCTTTGATCGGGCGCGGTGTCGCATTCGAATTCCGCGGCAAGAAAGAAACGGAACGTTGGAAGAATACATGGGATTGGGCGATTTTCCTAGGCAGCCTGCTTCCTCCATTCCTGTTCGGTGTTGTATTTGCGGGTCTAATCCAAGGCTTGCCGATTGACGGACAGATGGAAATGAAGGCTGGACTGTTCGATATGGTGAATGTGTACACCTTGCTTGGCGGGGTAACGGTTACGGTTCTGTGCCTTGTGCATGGCTTGATGTTCACTACACTGCGTACAATTGGCTCCCTGCAGGAGCGTGCCCGCAAGCAAGCGAAGATGCTGCTTGTTCCTCTGGCGGTATTGCTTGTCGCGTTCGGTGCGATGACGTACTTCAAGACAGATGTATTTGAGGTTCGCGGCGGTATTTTGGCGGCTGTGGCTGTTGTTGGGGTTATTGTTTATTTGCTAGCCGGTTTCTTCATGGCGAAGAAGCGGGATGGCTGGGCATTCGGTATGACAGGCGGCGTTATCATTTTAGCGATTGCATCTGTGTTTATCGGATTGTTCCCACGTGTTATGATCAGCTCGTTAGACAAAGCATTTGATCTGACGATTCATAACGCGGCTTCAGGGCCATACTCGCTTAAGGTCATGACGATTGTAGCATTAACCTTGCTGCCGTTCGTTCTTGGTTATCAAATTTGGAGTTACTTTGTCTTTCATAAACGGGTTCACGAGAAGGAGCATTTAGAATACTAATGGATAAAAATTTGCTCAAGTATAAGGGGGCAAGGCCGGCGATGTTCATCATTGCCGCCCTTACTCTCGTGCAAACATTATCCATCATAGGTCTGGCAATCAAGCTGGCGGAGGTTATCTCCGCCCTGTTTGCCGGCGCGTCGCTGCAGGAACAAGCCGGAAATATGGGTCTGTTCCTGCTTGCGTTTACCGTCCGTCAAGTGACGACCTTACTCATGCAGAAGGTAGCCTATAACTTCGCCGAGAAGACAGGGGTAAACTTGCGGCGTCAGTTGATGGATAAGCTGTTTCAATATGGACCTCGTTTCGCCAAGTCGGAGGGAACGGGTAATCTCGTTACGCTCGTGCTTGAAGGGGTCTCTCAATTCCGCACCTATGTGGAACTGATTCTTCCTCGGATGATCGGTACAGGCATTACACCGATCCTTATTCTGCTTTATGTACTCACGCTAGATACAGCGTCCGGCATTATCTTGATTGTGACGCTGCCGATTTTGATTGTATTTCTGATACTGGTTGGTCTTGCTGCACGCAAACAGATGGATCGGCAATGGGAATCGTACCGCATTTTATCGAATCACTTTGTCGATGCGTTGCGAGGATTGGAGACACTCCGCTTTTTGGGGCAAAGCCGCAAACACAGTGATACGATCGGGCAAGTGAGTGACAAGTACCGCTCTGCCACAATGCGTACGCTGCGTGTTGCCTTTCTCTCTTCCTTTGCGCTTGATTTCTTTACGATGCTGTCCGTTGCCTCTGTTGCAGTTGGACTGGGGCTTCGTCTTATTAATGGAGAAATGACGTTGGTTACTGGGCTTACCGTATTGATTCTAGCTCCAGAGTACTTCCTGCCTGTCCGCATGGTTGGTGCGGATTATCATGCGACATTGAACGGGAAAGAGGCGGGCAAAGCGATTGATTCGATCATTAAGCATGAAGAGGAAGCAAGGGGTAATAACACACAGCTTCCATCTTGCATGGTTTGGACGCAGGAGAGCGCCATCTCCTTGTCAGGCATAGGTGTTAAGCACGAGGTAGAGGGGCCTTCTTCATTGGAGGACGTCTCGTGTGAGGTGAAGGGTCTTTTGAAGGTTGGCATTGTCGGGGAGAGTGGGGCAGGCAAGTCCACACTCATTGATGTGCTTGGCGGATTCCTTCGGCCGACATCAGGGAAGTTTTCATTGAATGGCGTTGACGTTCCATCACTTGATGGGGAAGCTTGGCGTCAATTGACGACCTATATTCCGCAGCATCCGTATATTTTCAATTTGTCGCTTGCGGACAACATCCGATTCTACGTCCCTGATGCCTCTGATGAAGAAGTGGATCGCGCTATTGCAGAAGCAGGCTTATCTTCGCTTGTAGCGGAATTGCCGGACGGACGTAACGAGCTTATTGGTAATGGCGGCCGCTCGCTCAGTGGGGGGCAGGAGCAGCGTGTGGCGCTTGCTCGTGCATTCCTAAGCGACAGACCTGTTATGATGCTGGATGAGCCGACAGCGCATTTGGATATCGAAACCGAATATGAACTGAAGCAGACGATGCTGTCACTATTTCAGGGCAAGTTAGTCTTCCTGGCGACACATCGATTGCATTGGATGGAAGATATGGATTGGATTATTGTTATGGATCAAGGAAGGGTGGCCGAAACGGGCACACACGAGCAACTGCTTGAACGCCAAGGCGTGTATTACAGCATGTTGATTTCGCAGCAGGAGGGGATAGCGTGACACGTGAACAGAATCAATGGCTGCGTCCTTATTTGCGGCGCTACAGTGGTCGCTTCGCGCTCATTATATTCCTTGGCATGCTGACAGTGCTGTGCGCGAGCGCGCTTATGTTTACTTCTGGATTCCTGATTTCGAAATCAGCAGCACGGCCTGAAAATATATTAATGGTATATGTGCCGATTGTACTTGTGCGCACCTTCGGAATTGGCAGAGCCGCTGTGCATTATGTAGAGCGGCTTGTAGGCCATGATGCCGTGCTTCGTATTTTATCGAAGATGCGAGTGCGCTTGTACCGGATTTTGGAGCCGCAAGCTTTGTTCATCCGCTCCCGATTCCGTACAGGCGATGTGCTGGGCGTATTGGCGGATGATATCGAACATTTGCAAAATGTATATGTACGCACCATATTTCCGAGTATTATCGCGATTGTGATGTATGCGGCCTGCATTGCGGCGCTAGGATGGTTCGATCTTCCGTTCGCATTGCTGATGGCGCTGTACATTGCCATTCTCGTCTTCATTCTGCCATGGATATCGCTCTGGTTCACCCGGCGGAAGCATCGCCTGATGAAGCAGGAGCGCAGCGGGCTATACCGGAAGCTGACAGATGCTGTCCTGGGCATGAGTGATTGGGTGATTAGCGGACGTGCGTCCCAATTTGTCGCTTCCTATGAAGCAGATGAGGCGCGTGTTGCTCGCATTGATTCTGATCTGCGTGTATGGGCACGGTGGCGGACATTGATCGCCCAATCGGTCGTCGGCTTGACGGTCATTACGATGGTGTACTGGGCAGGGGGGCAAGCAGCAGATGGGAATATGGCTGCTGTCATGATCGCAGCATTCGGGCTTGTCGTCTTCCCGCTCATGGATGCCTTCCTGCCGGTATCGGAAGCGGTAGAGAAGCTGCCCCAATATGAGGATTCCCTTGACCGATTATCAGGCATGGGGGAGGCGGAGGTCGAGTCATCCGCAGGCTCTGAATCGAATATTTCGTCTGAGCAGCTGCAAAAGTCGCGTGAACAAGCGCATATCCGCTTGGATGAGGTGCGCTTCCGGCATGAAGGCTCTGCATCCTTAACGATAGATGGGATTACACTCGATATTCCACAAGGCAAGAAGGTGGCGTTGATTGGCCGAAGCGGCGCCGGAAAATCTACGCTGTCGACCCTGATTCAAGGGGCAATTATGCCGGAGTCAGGAGACGTAACGATTAACGGCATTCGTGCTGATGAATTCGGAGCGCATATTCCTGAAATTCTGTCAGTGCTCAATCAGCGTCCGCATCTGTTCGATACGACAGTAGCCAACAATATACGTTTAGGTCGTCGCAATGCATCTGATGAAGAAATTCGTCAGGTTGCAGAGCGGGTTAAGCTGGATGGACTGATTGCTTCCCTACCGAAAGGGTATGATACAGCGATGATGGAGACGGGGCAGCGTTTCTCCGGTGGAGAGCGGCAGCGCATTGCGTTGGCACGCGTGCTGCTGCAGCGTACGCCAGTCGTCATTCTCGATGAGCCGACTGTCGGACTTGATCCGAAGACAGAGCGCGATTTGCTTGCGACGATGTTCGAGACAATGGAAGGCAAGTCGCTGATCTGGATTACACACCATTTGGTTGGTGTCGAGCACATGGATGAGATTGTCTTTATCGAAAATGGCCAGATTGAAATGCGCGGTACTCATGCCGAACTCATGGAACATTACCCGCGGTATCGCAACCTGTATCATCTGGATCGTCCAGGTAAAGGGCCGCTGCAGTAGAAATAGAGCTGGTGCTTCTTAACTATAAAGAGGCACATGACAACCAAGATAGCATCAGGGGGAAGCGTCCTGGTGCTATTTTTATAGGGAAATTCGTTTCTACTGTGAACGATTGGAAATGTTCTTGATGAAGAGGAAGGAAGATAGACAAATTGAGCGAATTTCTTTTAATGAAAAGAGATTGCTAACTGCTGAAAAGGGGTAATAAAGAAGAGTGGCCCACTGTAGCTTGTCCTTAAATTCGAATACTTTGCCTTCAATAGCAGCATAATGAAGAAGGTATGTATGAAGTATGTCCTAAATGAGAAAGAATATCATTTTTATTTTATAATTATTATAAAATGGGTTGACAGATTGGATCGTTTAGTTAATAATAATTATTATAAAGTGTGTAACCGAGCTTGTTGTTCTCAACACGCTCTAAATAAACTATAAATTGAAGCAGAGGAGATAGGATCTATGTCACTTATCGGTAAAGAAGTACTTCCATTCAAAGCAAATGCATTCCAAAAAGGCAAATTCCTCGAAGTTACAGAAGAGAACTTCAAAGGCAAATGGAGCGTAGTTTGCTTCTACCCAGCAGACTTCACATTCGTGTGCCCAACTGAGCTCGAAGACTTGCAAAACCAATATGAAGAGTTGAAGAAATTGGGCGTTGAAGTGTACTCCGTATCTACAGACACTCACTTCACGCACAAAGCTTGGCATGAAAGCTCCCAAGCTATCGGCAAGGTTGAATATATTATGATCGGCGACCCATCCCATATTGTGTCCCGCAACTTCGACGTATTGATCGAAGAAGCAGGTCTGGCAGACCGCGGTACGTTCATCATCGACCCAGATGGCGTTATCCAAGCGGCTGAAATTAACGCTGGCGGCATCGGCCGTGATGCAAGTGCTCTTATTAACAAAATCAAAGCGGCTCAATACGTTCGCAACAATCCAGGTGAAGTGTGCCCAGCGAAATGGCAAGAAGGCGGACAAACATTGAAGCCTAGCCTTGACCTTGTAGGTAAAATCTAAGGAGTCCTGACAATGGCATTAGATCAAGATATCAAAGCACAACTCGAACAATATCTCCAGCTTCTTGAGGGAGATATTGTTCTCAAGGTCAGTGCAGGCTCTGATGATGCGTCCTCAGAGATGCTGTCCTTGGTAGAGGAACTCGCTAACATGTCGTCTCGGATTACTGTGGAGAAGACACAGTTGTCCCGTACTCCTAGCTTTAGTGTGAACCGTGTAGGCGAAGAGACAGGCGTTACTTTTGCCGGTACTCCGCTAGGACACGAGTTTACCTCTTTGGTATTGGCTTTGCTGCAAGTGAGCGGAAGAGCTCCCAAGGTAGAGCAGAATGTTATTGATCAAATTAAAAGTATCCGCGGCGAATATAAGTTTGAAACTTATATCAGTCTGAGCTGCCATAATTGTCCGGATGTTGTGCAGGCGCTGAACTTGATGAGCATCCTCAACCCTGGCATTACGCACACGATGATTGACGGTGCTGTATTCAAGGAAGAGGTAGAGAGCAAGGACGTTATGTCTGTACCTAGCGTCTACCTGAACGGCGAATTCTTTGGTGGCGGACGCATGACCGTAGAAGAAATTTTGGCTAAGCTCGGTACTGCTCTGGATGCATCCGAGTTCGACAATAAAGAGCCATTCGATGTTCTTGTTGTCGGTGGCGGACCTTCAGGTGCAAGTGCGGCGATTTATGCTGCACGCAAAGGAATTCGCACGGGTATTGTTGCGGAGCGCTTTGGCGGTCAGGTCAATGATACACTCGGCATTGAGAACTTCATCAGTGTAAAATACACAGAAGGTCCTCAGCTCGTAGCGAATATTGAAAATCAAGTCAAAGAATACAATATCGATGTAATGAAGCTCCAGCGTGCGAAGCGCTTAGAGAAGAAGGATCTTATCGAAGTTGAACTCGAAAACGGCGCTGTACTGAAAAGTAAGACCGTAATCGTATCAACAGGTGCTCGTTGGCGGAACATCGGCGTCCCTGGTGAAGCAGAGTTCAAGAACAAAGGGGTGGCTTACTGCCCGCATTGTGACGGACCTTTATTCACAGGCAAAGATGTTGCAGTCGTTGGCGGCGGTAACTCTGGCATTGAGGCCGCAATTGATCTTGCAGGAATTGTGAGACATGTAACGGTACTTGAGTTTGCTCCAGAACTGAAAGCCGACGCTGTATTGCAAGACCGTCTATACAGCCTTCCGAATGTAACGGTATTGAAGAACGTACAAACGTCCGAAATTACCGGCACGGATAAGGTTGACGGCATCTCCTATATCGATCGCGCAACAGGAGAAACGAAGCATGTCGAGTTGCAAGGTGTATTCGTACAAATCGGTCTTGTGCCGAACACAGACTGGTTGGCTGACACGGTTGAACGCACTCGCATGGGTGAAATCGTTGTAGATAGCCATGGCGCTACTAATATACCAGGTGTATTTGCAGCCGGCGATTGCACGAATAGCCCATATAAGCAGATCATCATCTCAATGGGATCTGGTGCTACGGCAGCATTAG
Organism: Paenibacillus sp. B1-35; assembly: GCF_050474385.1. Lineage (NCBI taxonomy): Bacteria > Bacillati > Bacillota > Bacilli > Caryophanales > Paenibacillaceae > Paenibacillus > Paenibacillus sp. B1-35. The sequence continues at coordinate 325,753 of NZ_JBCHVJ010000005.1, read as the reverse complement.
GTGCATTCGATTATCTCATTCGCAATTAATCGATATCGTTATGTATAAATAGGTTTCCCGTCTCTTCGGCTGTTAAGCCGGTGGCAGCCCTCATTTCGTAATGAAATGGGGGCTGTTGTTCTGTATGCCGCAGGAAATATTGAGGGGGTTTTACATGATTTAAGCTTGATTCGCAAACTAGCTGTAACTATAATGGTTACATGTATGTAGGTTGAAATTGACATATCATAACGAGTTGGTTGCAGCCGTGATTACAAACAAGAAAGGGACTGGATACAATTTATGAGTATACCTGTACAACGCAGTAATACGGCCTCATCCATCTCTGCACCTACACGGAAGCAGAGACTGTCCATGGCCGTTATTCTAGGATCGATGACGGCGATCGGGCCGTTGTCCATTGATATGTATTTGCCTTCGCTTCCGATGTTGGCCAGCGATCTGCAAACGAGCACTTCTTTCGCTCAATTGAGCTTAACAGCCTGTCTCATGGGTTTAGCCTTCGGGCAGCTCATGCTAGGGCCTCTAAGCGACGCTAGGGGACGGCGGATGCCGCTCATTGCTTCGCTCATCATTTATGCAATTGCGTCAGTTCTTTGTGCGATTGTTCCATCCATATGGGGACTCATTGCACTTCGCTTCATTCAAGGTATGGCTGGATCTGGCGGAATCGTCATTGCACGCGCCATGGTGCGCGATATGTATTCCGGCAGTGAATTGACCAAGTTTTTCTCGCTGCTCATGCTGATAAACGGGCTGGCCCCGATATTAGCTCCGATTGCTGGAGGGCAGCTGCTGCAGTTTACGACATGGCATGGGGTATTTCTCGTGCTCGGCTTGCTCGGTTTGCTTATGATTCTCGCTGCATGGTTGGGCTTGCCAGAGACGCTTCAGCCTGAACGCCGTTCTGCCGGCGGGCTGCGCACGACGATGGCAACCTTCCGTACGCTGCTGTCTGATCGCGAATTCATGGGCTATGCCTGCACACAAGGATTCGTTTTTGCTGCGATGTTCGGTTATATATCTGGATCGCCATTCGTGCTGCAGGAAATTTACGGTGCATCCCCGCAAGCATACAGCCTGTTTTTCGCACTCAATGGCCTTGGGCTCATCATTGCGACACAAATTACGGGCCGTTTGGCGTCTCGCTTCCATGAGAAGCGGCTCTTCATTGCAGGGATTGTGCAAACCGTCAGCGGTGGTTTGCTGCTCTTAGCTGCGATACTGCTGCAGGCACCGTTAATCGCAGTTGTCATCGCCCTGTTTATTGTTGTATCAAGCACAGGGGTAGTTAATACAGCTGGCTTCTCCTTAGCGATGCAAAGCCAAGGAGAGCGTGCAGGCAGCGCATCGGCGATGCTGGGCTTGATGTCTTTCATCGCAGGTTCACTTGCTGCGCCGCTTGTCGGCATCGCCGGCAGCCATACAGCCGTTCCGATGGGGGTTGTCATCGCCTGCTGTGGCCTTGGTGCAGTGCTAAGTTACCTATTCATGATTCGCAAGCGTTAATTTGAATACCGTACGCTCAAGCTTTACACTTACAGATCGGCTACACCATACAGAAGCGCTGAAGCAAGCGAGTCATTCGCTTAATCTTCAGCGCTTCTGTGCTTTTCAGCAAGGATTCTCGGTGATTAGCATCCGTCCGATCTATACAAGGCTGCTTCCTACTGATCTTTGAGCTTTTACAATGGGCAAATGACATGCAGGAAGGTGAAGACTTGGGCAGATGATAGGAGGTAATGAGGTAAGGAGATAAGGAGTGGAGCGATGGGATAAATAATGTAATTAGAAAGGCGCTATTAGGTGCTATGAGGCTGGAAAGAAGGAAAGGCTGCTTGCCCGAGGAAAGATCAACGTGAAGACATGCAGCCTTGTGAATGAAAGAGATCTAAAGTAGAAAGATTACATAGAATAAATAGATGAATTAGAATTCAAGTCCCAGTACTGCCGGAATACCTTCCTCGTAGTAATGTTTCACAGGTTCGATTTCGGATACGAGATCTGCGATTTCAATGATTTCAGGACAAGCAGAGCGTCCTGTTACGACAATGTTCATATGTTCTGGACGATTTTTGATAGCGTCCACCACCTCTGCTTTAGGGAGTACATCATCGATCGGGAAGCTTGTTATTGCAAGTGCATTGTTCAATTCATCCAAAACGATAAGGTCATAGTCTCCAGACTGAATTTCCTGTTTCGCTATCGACCAGGCCTCCTTGAAGGCTTCACGATGCTCCTCAGGCGTCTTTAGCCAAGTAAAGCCGATACCGAGCTGTCTTACCTCCACACCGAGCTTCTCCAACGAAGCTTGTTCCCCATATGAACGCTTTGGACTCTTGATGAATTGAAGCATAAGAACTTTGAAACCGTGACCCACTGCCCTAACACATAACCCAACTGCTGCCGTCGTTTTTCCCTTGCCATCGCCCGTGTATACGAGTGTCAATCCTTTGGTGCGAGTTGCCATAACGGTCGTCCCTCCTGTATAGCCGGCTGTGGCTATCCGGCTTGATCGCAAAATCTTGGTTGTCTCTACCCTGTTCATAGTATCACTGGGAAGTGCCTGTCGACAAATCCGGGAGGCGGTTTATCCAGTTGAACGCACGGCAATACTGAAAAGCAGAATCTATGGCTGCTGGCGAGGTGCCAAGCAGTACAACAGGCAGGCATGTGATCAACTGCAGAGTGAGGGAAGACGTCTATGGATCAACTGCAAGCAAGCTTACACAATAATCTCGATTATATTCGGATGAAACTCGGAAATAGCTCAGACATTGTAATTCGTGAACTGCGTGTAGGGGGCGATGGCGAGCAAAGAGTCGCAGTGATATATACAGATGGGATGGCTGATCAAGCGACAATTACTGACTTTATTATGGAATCGCTATTAGGTGACAGCCAAGTCCTTCGAGGAAATAAATCAAAAACCAAAACAGACTCCTCTGGTTCCGATAAAACCAAGGAAGGGCAAGGCGATCCTGATCAAATGGACGGTTCGTCTACTGCTGCCGAGGGCTCAACTGCATCTTCAAACTCGTCTGGCTCGGATGCGACTAAGGATCTGATCAAGCTGCTGCAGGAGAGGGTGCTGGCGGTAGGTGATATTCAGACAGTGTCCTGCTTGGATGATGTCCTTCAGGAGGTACTGTGCGGCAATACGGTGCTGCTGTTGGATGGGTATACAACAGGACTGGCAGCCAGCACGCAAGGTTGGAAGGATCGCGGGGTGACCGAAGCGACAACAGAACCTTCTGTCCGTGGATCGCGCGAGGCGTTCTCGGAAACGCTGCGAACGAATACATCACTGATTCGGAGAAGAATTAAGCATCAAAATTTGCGTGTGGAGACAAAGCCATTTGGTCGTCTTACGCAAACGAATGTGGCTATCATGTTCATACAGGACTTGGCAGATGATAAGGTGGTGCAGGAGGTTCGGGATCGTCTGAGCCGAATTGACATCGACGGTATTCTTGAAAGCGGCTATATTGAAGAGCTCATTCAGGACAAGACTTTTACTCCTTTTCCGACGGTATATAACTCAGAGCGGCCAGATGTCATTGCTGCCGAATTGTTGGAAGGGAAAATTGCAATTCTTGTGGATGGAACACCTTCCGTGCTAGTAGTCCCCGCACTGTTTGTATCCTTTCTGCATGCGGCAGAGGACTATTTCTTCCGTTCGGACATTAGCAGTCTTGTCCGGATTCTTCGATACATCGGAATTTTCATTGCGCTTTTAGGTCCGTCGCTGTACGTAGCTATTACGACATTCCATCAAGAGATGCTTCCGACGCAGCTATTGATCAGCCTTGCAGCGCAGCGGGAAGGAATACCCTTCCCTGCTGTTCTGGAGGCCATAATGATGGAGATTTTATTCGAGTTGTTGCGGGAAGCGGGAATCCGCATGCCAAGGATGATTGGACCAGCGGTGTCTGTTGTCGGTACACTCGTTATTGGCCAGGCTGCGGTAGATGCCGGCATTGTGTCGGCGGCGATGGTTATTGTTGTATCCACTACTGCAATATGCAGCTTCGTCTTCCCTGCATACAGCATGTCGAATGCATTCCGAATGCTGCGTTTTCCATTAATGCTGCTCGCTGCATCCTTTGGATTATTTGGCGTATGCATTGGGCTTATCGCGATCGTTCTTCATCTGTGCAGCTTGCGTTCATTTGGCGTGCCTTATATGAGCCCGCTGGCACCCATGATTATTAAGGATCAGAAGGATACGATTTTTCGGTTTCCGCAATGGGCCATGCGTACAAGGCCGAGCTTCATGAGTCCGAACAATCAGAAGCGGCAGCAGCCGCTAGACAAAGCTCATCCGAAGCCGCCTAAATAATTACATACTCAAAGGTAGAGGGGACGAATAGCAATGAAGCGGAAAAAGATCATCCTCAGCAGTGTGCTGATCATCATGCTTAGTCTGCTTGTCTCCGGCTGTTGGAATCGACGCGAGATGAATGACCTGGCGATTGCAGTAGGCATGGGAATTGATAAGGCAGAAGATGGACAGTATGAGGTGCTTGTACAGGTCGTGGATCCAAGTGAGGTGTCGGCGCGCAAGCCGAGTGGCAATAGGGCGCCTGTAATCGTATATAGTGCGAAGGGCGGTACGGTGTTCCAAGCAATACGGCGCATGACTACGTTCACTCCGCGCAAGGTGTACTTTTCACATCTTCGCATGTTCGTGTTCGGTGAGGCGCTTGCGCGTGAAGGCATCAGCAAGCCGCTTGATTTTCTGTCGCGGGATCAGGAGTTGCGCACGGATTTTTATATCGTAGTAGGAAGAGGAACTACGGCCAGGGATATTTTGAATTTCTATACACCGCTAGATAAAATCCCTGCAAATAAAATGTACCAATCGCTGGAGGTGTCAGATCGGATGTGGGCTCCTACGGTAAGTGTGCGGCTTGATGATCTAATTACGGATTTGACCAGCTATGGAAAGGACGCTGTGCTGACAGGCATATTGATAAAAGGGGACAGTGAGGAAGGAAAGAAGAAGGAGAATGTGGAGTTGATCGAGTCTCCGGCACTGTTAAAGTATTCGGGTCTCGGCATGTTCAGCGGAGATAAATTGGTTGGCTGGATGAATGAAACGGAGAGCAAAGGCTTCAGCTATTTGACGGATAAGTTGCAGAACACTTATATTCAATTGCCATGCAAGTCTGGCGGAAAGGCTGGAGTCGAGGTGATTCGCTCTAAGACAAAGGTGAAGGCGAAGCTGAATCAAGATCGTCCTTCTATCGACGTTTCCTTGCGGACAGAAGCTAATATTGCCGATGTTGAATGTAATATGGATACCAATCAGCAGTCGACTCTTCGTGAGTTGGAACAGACAACCAGTCAGATTATGGTTCACAATGCAAAGAAAGCTTTGGAGCGAGCACAGGCGGAAGGAACCGATGTATTTGGATTCGGAGAGGCTGTTCATCGTGCTTATCCGAGCTATTGGAACCGTCACAAGAAAGAGTGGCCGCAATTGTTCAAGGAGCTGCAGGTGAATGTTCAAGTTGATTTCAATATTAGACGGACAGGAACAATTGGGAACTCGTTCCTCAGTGATGTGAAGGGGTAGAACAGCGTGTGGGCGAGTATAGGATGTGTAATCATTGCGTCAGCCATCTTTTTGTTCCAATCTCCTCGTATGAAGCAGCGGCAATTAGTTAAGGAACGATGGGTACTGTTGACAATGCTGATCATCGCTGCAGGGTTCGGGGTGGTGGTGGGGATGAATTGGAAGATACCGAATCCCATGGATTTGCTGATGCTCATATTCAAGCCTATGCGAAAATTTTTGTAGCGGAAAAATGACGAGTCTCGCTGTTGCGACAGGGCACAAGGAAGTGATAAGGCGATGAAGGATAAATCCATAATTAGTATGCGTCAACTGACCATCTTGACGGCACTGTTCATTATCGGGAGCGCGATCTTGATTATTCCCTCAAACTTAGCAGAGGAAGCGAAGCAAGACGCGTGGTTGTCCGCCTTAGTGTCCTTGGGCCTCGGCCTGCTCGTTGTTCCCATTTATTCTGCGCTATGTCGAAGATATCCGAATCAATCCTTAGCGGAGTATTGCGAATCCATTCTTGGCAAGATACTGGGGAAGACAGTTGCGCTCTGCTTCATTATCGGATTTGCGCTCACAACAGCCGCACTCACATTGCGGAATATCGGGGACTTCATTACGATGCAAATTATGCCGGAAACGCCGATAGAGGCAATCCATATCTTTTTTATGCTCGTCATTATATTCGGAGCCAGTCTTGGCGTTGAAGTGTTTGTGCGTGGAGCCGAAATTTTTTTCCCTTGGGTGCTGCTGCTCTTTATTTGCTTTGTCTTGTTCGTAGTGCCGCAAATCGAAGTAAAGCAGCTTCTGCCGGTATTGGAACGTGGAATGATCCCAGTTCTTCGCGGGGGACTAACCTTCTTCAGCTTTCCCTTTCTGGATCTGGCTGTATTTCTGCTCATTCTTCCCACAGTGAAGCGGAAGGATAAGGTGACGAGTGCGCTCCTATGGGGGTGCATCATTGGCGGCACCTTCTTAATAATTACGACGCTGCTGTCCATCCTTGTGATTGGGGCGGATAATACGGCCCGGCATATGTATCCAAGCTATGCCCTCGCTAAAAAGATTAGTCTCGGCAATTTTCTGGAGCGGCTTGAAGCGGTGATGGCTGTCATCTGGTTTCTGACAACCTACTTTCGTCTCGTGCTCCTGCTTTATGCATCGGCAATTGGACTTGCTCATTCGCTTCGCTTATCTGAGCATCGATTCCTTATCTTCCCTTTAGGAATGATCGTTGTAGCATGGTCGATCCTGTTCATTCCAAATACGGCCTACTTGGACAAGCTGCTTGATCATTGGGCGACCTATGCTGTGCTGCCAGGACTTGTGCTTCCTATAATTTTGCTAGTGGCAGATAGTTATCGATCCAATTCGAAGCAGCCGAACGACAATCTATCGCTGAACGATGATGGCTCTCAACAAGCTTCGGGTGCTGCGGATGCTTCAAACTCATCTTTATTGGGTGGGGCAGGCGTTATACCGATGGATGATGATCCTACCTCTGTACTTCCAAGCAGCGGACAGACTACGCCTCCCGAACGTTAACGGTATGAATGGCGCATCGCTGCTCGTGGTACAATGGAGTCATCATCATGGACAGGAGCGGCTTAATCTATGTGGTCACATCTTTTAGAGTTAGCTGGACATTGGATACCGATTATCAACTTGTTGTTTGCGGCTGTCGTGATTTTCTTGGAGAGGCGCAACGTAGGGGGGACCTGGGCATGGCTTATGCTGTTACTGCTGCTTCCGTTTATCGGCTTTATCTTCTATATTCTGTTCGGCCAGAACTTGGCTCGGAGGAAGGTATATCAGATTAAGCCGCGAACGGAACGACTTGTGCGGAACGAAATTGCCTCTCAGGTTCGTTGCATTGAGGAAGGGACATTTGCCTATGCGAATGAGGTCGTGCAACACTATGAACCCCTTATTTATATGAATCTGGTCAGCAGTTACTCTCCCTTGACACAGAACAACGAAGTGACAGTCATTGCGGATGGCCGCGACATGATGGATCGATTGGTCGAGCGGATCCAAAGTGCTTCTAATCATGTCCATTTGCTGTATTACAAGCTGGCTGGGGATGCAACTGGACGGAGAATTATTGATGCCCTGACGGAATGTGCTGCGAATGGAGTAGAGGTACGACTATTGTATGATGACATCGGATCGCCCGCGTTGAAGGATGAGGCGCTTGCTGATTTGCGTGCCGCAGGAGCACAGATTTATCGCTTTTTCCCTTCTCGTATTCCCTATGTCAATTTACGTGTCAATTACCGCAATCACCGGAAAATTGCCGTTATTGACGGGCAGGTCGGATTCGTTGGCGGATTTAATATCGGCGATGAATATGTTAGTCTTGATCCAAAAATCGGACATTGGCGGGATACGCATCTCGAGCTGCAAGGCGGAGCCGTTCATCGGCTTCAGGGACAGTTTCTGCTCGATTGGTCCACAGCCTCAGGGCAGTATATTCATTTTTGCGAGCAATACTTCCCGACACCGATGCAAACAGGGAATACACCTGTACAGATTGTGTCCAGCGGTCCAGATTCAGACAAGCAGCAAATTCGCAATGCCTTGCTTAAGCTGATTTTTGAAGCCAAGGAGCGAATTTATGTACAAACCCCCTATTTAGTGCCTGACGACAGTGTGCTTATTGCACTTAAAGTTGCTGTGCAGTCCGGGGTCGATGTGCGCATTATGATTCCGAAGAAGGGGGACAGCCGTTTTGTGCAATGGGCATCGAATTCTTATGTTGGAGAACTGCTTCGTGCAGGAGCCAAGTGTTATTGGTATGAGAAGGGCTTCCTCCATGCTAAAACGATGGTTGTAGATGGACAGGCCGCTACCGTAGGTACTGCGAATTTGGATCATCGCAGCTTCAGCTTGAACTTCGAAATTAATGCATTTCTCTATGACAGAGCTACAGCAGAGCAGCTAGATAAGCTGTACGAGCAGGATATGAAGGAATCGGTAAAACTGCATTGGAATACATATCGGAAGCGCCCAATTCGTTACCGATTTGTAGAGTCGCTTGCACGATTAGTGTCGCCTATTTTGTAATTTGGGATACCTAATTATGGACATACTTGACATTAGGCTGATATCACACTACAATTCGTAGTGGGAGGAATTCCACGATGAAAATTCATAATTTCAAATTCCATGAGAGTGGACTGAATCGCTTCTTCGGGCCGCTTGAAGCCAAAGTCATGACTGTCTTATGGGAAGGTTCGGAAATGACGATTAAGGATGTGCAAAAGAAGCTTGAGGCTGAGAAATGCATCAACTTTAACACAGTCATGACCGTCATGAACCGACTTGTAGACAAAGGGATATTGGTCAAGCGCACGGAGGGACGGACTTCCTTATTCCGACCGGTGCTGTCACGGGATGTTTTTCTCGACACGCAATCCAAGGAGCTAACGCATGAACTGATGGATGAATTCGGCCCATTGGTTGTAAACCACATGCTTGATGCCCTGGAGGATGTAGACGAGGGACTGCTCGACAAGCTGGAACAAAAAATCAAGCAATTGAAAAAGGATAAATAAAACAATGTGGAAAAATCGATCTACATTCATTTTCAGTTCGATGCTTCTAATTGCAGCCGTGTTGTTCTGCCAAATGGTCATGTATGCGATGAAGGTGCTTGCGGGATGGGAACTGCATTTCAATCTCGTAGAGGCGTGCTCTACGCTTATGCAGAACTACGGTTTGTCCAAGTTCATTTATGTGCTTGATGCCTATGTGTTCTGTACGCTGATCAGTGTCCCGTTCCTGTTCGTCCGACAAATGTTGCTTTCCCGCAACGCGTATCGGAAGCTGCTCGGGCGTCGAAATAATGAGCTTACGCAGCAGATGAATGCCCGGTTCAATGAGGGCCAGAAACGAATGATGATCATCGAGCATACTTCGCCTATCGCTTTCACGATGGGGATGTGGTCGCCGCTCGTTATTGTATCGACTGGCTTGATGGAACTGCTTGATGAGGATGAGCTAGAGGCGGTTGTCCACCACGAGGCCTTCCATCAAATGCATCGAGATCCATTGCGGATGTTCGTGCTGTCTCTTCTCGCTTCGGTCATGTGGTACATGCCGATTATGAGATGGTCGAAGCAGCAGTATAACATCATTCGCGAGGTGTTGGCAGACCACTATGCGATTCAGCGTCTAGGAACAGCAGCTCATTTAGGGAGTGCGCTTCTCAAGATGTTGAAGCAAGGGAAGACGCCGCGCATGCCATTCGCTTATGTTTCATTTGCAGATACATCCATTAATTATCGAATTCGCCAGCTGCTCGAACCAGAGACAGATATTCCGATGAAGCTGCCGTTTACGCCTGCAATTGTGTCCCTGCAAGTGTTACTTGCTTTATGTTTATTATTTTTTGCTGCTATGCCCTAATTTTTTTTACATTTTTACACTACACAACGTAGTTTTTGTTTTCTTTCATATTCATGTTAATAATAATCCATTCTAATCTTATAGGAGGCGTTGTATGATGTCAGCATTAAATCAAGGGGTAGGTTCACTTATTATCAGGCTTGCACTGGGGCTCATTTTCTTTATCCATGGGCTGCAAAAATTCCAGGGAGGTCTGGACAACACGGCAGGTTTTTTTGAGAGCTTGGGTATTCCGGGGATTATGGGTTATGTCGTGGCAACCATTGAGCTGGTAGGAGGCATTTTACTCATCGTTGGTCTTGGAACGAGATGGATTGGTGCAGCATTCACGGTAATTATGCTCGTGGCAATCTTCACTGTGAAGCTGCAAATGGGCTTTGCAGGCGGCTATGAGTTCGAAATCGCTCTTGCAGCGATGTCGTTGTACTTGGTTGTCAGCGGCGGTGCCGATTATTCTCTTGATCGCATTCTGTTCCGTCGTGGAAGAGCAGCACAACAATAAGCATTTGCAGCATGCAAAGCATCCTCTAATCGTGGATTAGGGGATGCTTTTTTCCATATTTATTTCATTTCTCGTGAAATTCGCTATACTAAGTCTATACGTGTATGAATTAGCAACCAGGGGGATGTCATGCTCAAAAATCGAAGAACACTGCGCTATTTGGGGCTATTCACCATTGCAGTGCTGGTGTACAAGCTCATTGACAATATGGGTTATGTTCTCAGTGGAGTTGTAGCTCTATTGTCTATGCTTACGCCATTTTTTATTGCTTGCTTTATTGCCTATCTTCTGCGTCCGCTTGTTAATATTTTGGAGAAGCGGCTGTTGGCTAGAACAAAAATGAAGCGATTTATTAGCATCATAGCCGTGTATACGTTATTTTTCGGAATTATTGTGCTGCTCATAACGGTTATTACACCGAGGGTGATAGAGAGTGTAAGCACGCTGTTGGCGGATATGCCAATCTATATGGAAGGCACGAAGCTGTGGCTGCAGGCAAATGTCTTGAGTAAAGAATGGTTCATTCAATCTAGAATATCGAGCAGCATCAGTGAGCATTTTAGCTCGCTATCCAGTCAAATAAGCGACTTTCTGAAGCTGATGCTGAACAACTTGCTGTCCAGTCTGTTTACCTTCACGTCTGCGCTGTTGAATCTCGTTATCGGATTCATTGTGTCGATTTACCTGCTGAAGGACAAGGAGAAGATTGGGACAGGCGCGAAGCGTACCCTGCATGGCCTGCTCAAGAAGGAACGGGCTGAAGGCGTCATTGATTTTGTAAGAAAAATGGACATGATCTTCTCGCAATACTTTGTAGGCGTCATTTTGGATGCAACCGTCGTAGGCAGTATCGTATTCATCGGGCTTCTTATCATTCAAGCGCCGTATGCGCTGTTGTCCAGCTTGATCGTTGCTGTAACGAATGTTATTCCTTATTTTGGTCCGTTTATGGGGATGGTGTTTGTTGGGATTATTACACTGTTCGTATCGCCTGAGCAGACGCTTTGGATAACGTTGTTTATTTTCATTGTTCAACAGTTCGATGGGTATTATATTGGTCCGAAAATCGTAGGGAACAAAGTGGGGATAGGACCCATCTGGATTATTTTTGCCATCATTATAGGCGGCGGTCTGTGCGGCATACTAGGAATGTTCATTGCCGTTCCAGTTATTGCGGTTATTAAGGCGGCGGTAGATTCCTTCGTTCAACGTCGTATAGAGGAACAGTAGCTGTAAAGCAAGGGTGCCCGAGAGAGCAGATAGATGCTCTTACGCGGGTACCTTTTTTATTAGTGGTTGGCAGGTTTTTTTGGGTTTTTAGTATCTATACGATACATGTATCTTTGATTACATACTCAAAATATTTTTTTTATGCAACATTATGCATACCTCCTCCGTCTATAAAGACAAACCGAATAATCTTACAGGCATCAAGAAGCTGGTACATAGGTGTGCCCATAACAACAAGAGATTAGAGGAGGAATTGCAATGAAAAAATGGAACAAAGGCTTGGCAATTGCATCGATTATGGCGGTGCTGAGCGTACCGTTCGCTGGAGCAGCAGCTGCAGAGACTATTCAAGGTTATGTTGTGTCATCTCATCCAGTAGAGGAGGGCTCGACATTGCCGAAAGAGCATGTGACATCACAAGGTATTATTGAGTCGGGGGACGGCCATAGATTCGTTCTTCGTGGACAGCAATATTTGAATATTAATGTACACGACAATACTGTTATCGTGAACGATAAAGGCCAGCCGGTCAGCAAGGATGTGCTGAAAGAAGGAGCTGTCGTAGAGGTTCAGTATGGTCCGGTTATGATGATGAGCTTCCCGGGTACAGTAGGTGCAGAGAAGATTGTTGTCAAAGGTGAAACGGCAGTCAAGACGGGCAAAGTGCTCAAAGTAACGAACACTGAGGGTGAAGTGAATGCCCGAATTCATGTTGATGTAGAAGCTGATGGCAACATCAACAATGATGTAATTTTAAATGTAACGAAAGATACGTTCATTACGGACAAGCAGGGGGTTGTCTTGAAGGCTTCTGAGCTGAAGGAAGGACAGCAAGTGAAGGTATTCCACTCTCTTGTGATGACTTTTTCCCTTCCTGGTCAGTCACACGCTAGCCTCATCATAGCTGAATAATCAAGGCAATAGGGAATAAGTGGTGCGGAATACAACCATACTACGGGTAGCTTGAAATATGCCGCTAGAAGCAGGCATAAGGAGGTTATGCGTTATGGCGGCTCAATTGCCAATTCCGCTGCAGTATACAGGAACGGCGGCCAATGATGCATTGGCTGTCGTTTTTTATTTTATGGTCTATTCCTTTGGAGGATGGCTGCTTGAGAACCTATACAGTAAGGTCACAACAGGACGCTTCTGGAAGGATGGTTTTCTCCAAGGGCCCTTTAAGCCGATGTATGGCATTGCCCCCCTTCTCCTGCTCCCTTATGCTGAACAAGGAACCCATTTGGGACTCCTTCTGCTGCTATGCCTCCTTATCCCGACTTTTGTCGAATACGTTAGCGGTTGGCTGCTGGAGAAGGTGTTCTATCGCAAATGGTGGGACTACTCTTCTTATCGCCTGCAGCTTCATGGACATGTTTGTTTCTCCTTCTCCATATGCTGGATGTTCCTATCCCTCGCTGTTGTGTACGGATTGCATCCCTTGCTGAAAATAAGCTATACCCATGTTGCGGCAATTTGGAATATGGTATGCCCCATGTTCGTCATTTATTTCTGGGTAGATATGGCTTGGACTGTATGGTCAAGGAGACGTGAGGGCAAAGCAATGGCAAGCAGTCGCAGCTAAGTAAAAATTTAGGCAAAAAACTAGATGGAATGCAAACTCAGAGCGGAGACAAATCGTCTTCGCTCTTATTTTTGTTGATATCATCCAATTTTCAGGAAAATCATGTATTTACTAAAAGTTTTACTAGCACGTCGAAGTGATTAGTAAAAAATAAAAGTGGGAGTAAAATATTTTACTAAAATGATTGTTTGTTTTACTTGAATCAAGTAAAATTTTATCAAGAAAGTGAGGGTGCAATTATTCCGAATCTCAGTCTGAACGAATGGTAAAGTGGATTGAATGGAATGTCGTTCGTCTGAGGAATCCCCGTGGTCAGGAGGACGTACTATGCGTGTAATGAAGCAGTGGGAAAATGTGGATGCTACGAATTGTAACCGTATGAAGGGGAGAGCGTATTTTCGGTCGTATCCGAATCGACAGCTGGCATTATTAGACGAGCCTAAGTATGCACATCAATGGAAGAGCTTGAATGGAACATGGAAGTTTGTTTATTTGGAAGCGCCTGAGTATTCACCGCCGGGATTTGAGCAGCCAACATTTGATTGTTCGAACTGGGATGACATTATGGTGCCAAGTAATTGGCAGCTTGAAGGTTATGGGAAAATGCATTATTCAGATCTGTGGTACAACTTCCCGATTAATCCGCCTTATGTACCGACTGATAACCCGACAGGAATATATAAGCGAACCTTTGCGATCGGTTCACAATGGTTGGACAATCAACAAGTGATTTTGCGCTTTCATGGTGTTGATTCCGCATTTCATGTGTGGGTGAACGGTCAGGAAGTGGGTTATAGCAAGGGAGCCAGACTGCTGAGCGAATTTGATATCACAAGTTATGTGGAAGTTGGGCAAAATGAGGTGTGTGTTCGGGTTTATCAATGGTCAGACGGCACTTATTTGGAAGACCAGGACATGTGGTGGTTGAGCGGCATATTCCGTGATGTAGAATTGTATGTCCAGCCCCTTGCGGGGATTGAAGACTTTACGGTGGTAACAGAGCTGGACTCCGCTTATACGAATGCGATTTTGCGAATAAGCGCGGATATTCGTGGCACGAAGCAGGGGCATACGCTTGCTTATGAATTGTTGGATGCCGCAGGGCAGCAGGTAGCATTCGACGAAATGCCTGGTGGCGAACGCGTCACTGCAGCGGTTCCGATTGCGGCTCCAATGCTGTGGAGTGCAGAGACACCATACCTATATACGCTTCTCTTCACATTGAAGAATGGGGATGACGTAATTGAAGTTATTCCACAGCAGGTCGGCTTCCGTATAGTTGAATTGAAGGGCGACACATTCACGGTCAACGGAGTGGCGATTAAGCTGAAGGGTGTAAATCGCCATGATGCGCATCCGATCACAGGTCGTGTCGTATCGCGTGATGATATTGAGAAGGATATCCGCCTAATGAAGCAGCACAATATTAATGCGATTCGAACGGCGCATTATCCGAATTCACCTTGCCTTTATGAGTTGTGCAATGTATACGGAATGTATGTGATCGACGAAACGGACTTGGAGTGCCATGGCTTTGAGCTGACAGGCAACTTCAATTGGATTACGGATGATCCGGCATGGGAGAGGGCCTACGTCGATCGTATAGAACGAATGATTGAACGGGATAAAAACCATCCTTGTATCATTATGTGGTCATTAGGCAACGAGTCGGGCTACGGCCGTAACTTCAGAGCGATGGGACTTCGTGCGAAGGAAATGGATCCAACACGCCTTGTTCACTATGAAGGGGACAGAGATACGGACATTGCGGATGTATATTCGACGATGTATACGTGGCTCGAGCATCCGGAGCGCAAGACAATGCAGCATATTATTGATCATTCCACGAAGCCGCATATTCTGTGTGAATATGCTCATGCGATGGGCAATGGACCAGGCAGCATGCAGGAGTATCAGGATTTATTCTATGCCCATGACAAGCTGCAGGGCGGATTCGTCTGGGAATGGTGCGATCACGGCATTCGTACGGAAGATGAGCAAGGACGTGTCTATTATCGCTACGGCGGGGACTTTGGCGATGACCCGACGAATGGAGCATTTTGTATCGACGGGCTTGTGATGCCAGATCGCACACCTTCTCCAGGGCTGCTGGAATATAAGAAAGTGATTGAGCCAGTTCATACGCACGAGATTGACTTGCAGCGCGGTTTAATCCAAGTAAGCAACAAGTATGACTTTGCATCGCTCGATCAATTGGCATTGCGCTATTCAGTCATGAAGGATGACTGTATTTTGCAAACAGGCGAGGCAGACATTACTGGTATCGCTGCACGTACGAGCAAGGAAGTGGAGCTGGGATACTTGCTTGATTTCGCGCCGGAGCCGGGCACGGATTACTATGTGAATCTTTCTTATACGTTGAAGGGAGACTGTGCTTGGGCACAAGCGGGACATGAGCTGGCTACGGCGCAATTCCGCTTGCCGCTTGCTGCGGAATTGCTGTATATTGAGCCGAGCGGCACGCTTACGATGGAAGAGGGACATTGTGAACTCATTGTACGCGGTGAAGACTTCAGCATTGGCTTTGATACGGTCAAGGGCCGCATGACTTCATGGACTTATCATGGCACTACCGTTGTGGAGCAGGGGCCGAAACTGCAATTCTGGCGTGCGCCAATCGACAATGATATGTATGTAGTGGATGATTATCGGAACAAGTCATTTATGCATGTAATGCATGAAATTGTAGAGGGATTTACTTATACACAGGAGGGCGAAATCGTTCGCGTGAAGGTGTCTGTGCTGAATGGGACAACGAATGCTGCATGGCATTACCGTTCCTGCTATGATTATCGCATTTATCCGAACGGCGATGTGCTGCTCGATGTAAGCGGCCAGCCGGGGGGCGTGAAGGAGCAGGCGCCGGAGATGATTCCACGTGTTGGCGTGGAGCTTCGCGTACGCGCTGCTTGTGAGAACGGCAAATGGTATGGTAGGGGTCCGGGAGAGTCGTATGCGGATTCCAAGCAGGCGAGCCTGTTCGGCATCTACGAGCGGACGGTGGATGAGATGTTCACGAATTATGTGCACCCACAGGAAAACGGAAATCATACCGACTGCCGCTGGGTACGCTTAGCAGATCGCTATGGAGTAGGTTTGCTGGCGGTTGCGTATCCGAAGATGGATTTCAGCGCTTCCTATTATGAAGTTCAGGATTTGGATGCAGCTAAGCATCCGATTGACTTGCAGAAGAGGGATTACATCGTGCTTCATCTCGACGCGAAGCAGAATGGGCTCGGTTCGAATTCTTGCGGCCAGCGCCAGCTGAGCCAATACCGCAATGGATTTGAGCCGTTCGAGCTGAATCTCAAGCTGTCTGTGTACTCGAATAAGGAAATATCAGATGTGATGAAGGCGAAGGAAACACTGCGCCGGAACTAGCAGACGGCGGGCGTTCCTCTATGCTTTTGGGCAAGAATACAGTACAATCGTAAGGACATGCAACAACAAAACGGATGACGATTGCAGCGACGCATAACGATTGGAGGGCGAAATGGCTACCCTTAAACAAATCGCGGAGCGGGCGGGTGTGTCGATATCCACGGTGTCTCGCGTGCTCAACTTCGATGAGACGTTGTCGGTATCCGACGAGACTCGGCGCCGCATTATGGAAACGACAGAAGAACTCGGCTATAACAAGTACAAGCGGAAGAAGCGGACGATGGAGGTGCCGGAGCCAGAGATATGGATGCCTACACCTACACCGATAGCGGAACCGCCTGCTCCTGTGCAAGTCAGGGCAAGTCAACAGACGATCGGAATTGTCATGACCTATGACAAGAGTGAGGAGCTTAACGATCCATATTATTTAACGGTACGGCTCGCAATAGAAGAAGCAGCTCGGGAAAGAGGCGTCCAGCTTATAGAGGTTGGCAAGAAGGGAGAACACTCCCATCCTGCTGCAACCGCATCAGGATACATTGTGGTAGGCCCAATTGGATCTGGACAACTCCATGAACTTCAGCGGTCTGCTTCACCTATCGTATATGTGGATGATGTCCCTTGGGATCGCAAGTCGGACATTGTCACGGTTGATCTGCATGATGCGGTAGAACAGGCACTGTCTCATATTCGTGCATTGGGTCATGAACGAATCGCTTACGTAGGCGGAAGAGATGTGCTTGATGGAGCTTCGACAGCCGATCGGCGCGAGACAGCCTACGAACAATGGATGAGGGAAGCTGGAATCTTCGACTCGTCCTTGGTGCGTGTCGGGACTTTCTCAGCAGAAGATGGGTACCGATTGACGAAGGAACTGATCGTTTCTTCTGGACGGGGCTGTACGGCAGTTCTGGCTGCGAATGATTCGATGGCAATTGGCGCGATTCGGGCGATTCAGGAGCAGGGATTACGAGTTCCTGAGGAAATTAGTGTGGTTGGTTTCAACGATATTGCGGTTGCCCAATTCATGACCCCTGCGCTTACAACGGTCAGACTGCACAGTGACTGTATCGGAGATACGGCGCTTGAGCTGATGATGGAGCGTTTGGAGAAGCAGCGGAGTATTGGCAAGAAGGTTATGATACCGACTGAGCTTATCGTACGGGAGAGCTGTGGGCCAGCTTCCAGACTGCGCTAAGCGAATACATGATATGAATACTGCGAGTTCAGAAGCAGTTGTAGCATTACCCCGAAAAATATGGGGTCTATCTATATGGAGTAGTCGTTGACGTACCGCAAGAAGCCGCTGGGCAGGAGGCGGAATGGCTGTCTGAATTTACGGATAAGTGCGCAGAAGAGCTGGATTTGCCGGGGGCTTATGTGTACATGATCGATCAAGCAACCTATTATAATATTATCGAACAGATGAAGTTGATTCCTGGTTCGTTTATTTATCATTCTCGTTATACAGCTAACGAAGAAGTTAGCTGATCATTATCTTATGATCATAAAGCTGCTGAGCAAAGGCTCAGCAGCTTTTTTTAACCCAGCTATGGATGTTGGGATGTCCCGAATGAAATGGCTGTGTCATACCGATTTAACAGAAGCTGACTCAATATGCTGTAAAAATTGCTTGCCATATTCCCCATGATCATGCATGGCTGGATGTTCGATTTGGATCGTCGTATGTTCGATGCCATAATTCGCTTTGAGCATATGATTAATGGCCAAGATGACGCAGAATGGCTGAATATCCTCACGAATGAAAACATGCGCAGTTAGTGAGTAGTGATCGGTGGATACAGCCCAAAGATGCAGTTCATGGACATCTTCCACTCCCTCCACTTGGTTCATTTCCGCTCGAATTTGCTCTAAATCATATTTGTCGGGCACGGCCTCCATTAACACGAGGAGGGATTCTCGAATGATTTTGGCGCCGCCTGTACAAATAATAGCCCCGATTACCATGCTAATGAGTGGGTCGAAAATATATAGCCCTGTGAAATGGATGAGAATAGCGGATAAAATGACACCGACCGAACTAAGCAAATCGCCGATGAAGTGCCACAAGGCGCTCTTTACATTCAAGTTCTCCTCTTCTTTCATGCTGTGGCTCAACACAAGTGTAAGGACAATGTTCACGACCAGTCCGATGGTCGCGATAATAAGCATCAATTGCAAATCGACATCTTGTGGATGGATCATCCGCTTGATCCCTTCAATAACAATTCCGATGGCTATGACAATAAGGGCCAACCCATTTAGGAAGGATGCGATAATTTCAAATCGGAGGTAGCCGAAGGTATATCGCTGATTCGGCTCGCGTGTGGCCATATAAATCGCCGCCATACTGAGTCCTAATGCGATGACATCAGATATCATATGGGCCGAGTCCGATAGGAGTGCGAGTGAATTGGACAGAAGCCCGCCCACGATTTCAACAATGGTGAAAAACAAGGTCAAAGCCAACGTGATCCATAAAGTACGCTTCGACGTTAGTTGTTCCTTAACATGATTGAGATGGTGGTAGTCGTGATGATTCATAAGGGACCTTCCTTTTGTTAGAATAAATAGATGTGCCTATCGATTTAGGCAAGATGTATTGTATCCATTTCTACCTTCATTCTCAAATGGACGTTTTATGGATAATACAATTGATATTCATTATTACTGTAAATCCTTGTTTTCATGCTTAGGGAAGGTGTTAACAGCGTTGAGCTTCAAAAGCGTGTTAACGGCGTTAGATACGCCTTTATCGATGCAGCATCCAAATGATTAGGCGCTCATACCATTTCCAAGGCATTGCTCGAAGCAGCCCTATTCCTGCACGGCTCCAGCCGGGTGTGTATCGAAGCCGCGGCTTCGGATCATTGGCTATTGAGGCTATGAGACGCGCTACCTCATGAGGTGGCGGGGCTTTTTCCGCATTCTTCTCGGAGTATTGGAGAATATGCTTTAAGTAGCTCTGATAGGGGGAGTTTTCTCGAGATGAAATCGAGTTGAATCCCTTTGACCATATATCTGTCCGATAGGAGCCGGGCTCAACAAGAACGGCATATATACCGTAAGGGAGCATTTCCATACGAAGTGATTCGGTGAATCCTTCAACAGCAAACTTGGAAGCGGCGTATGGAGCATACCCGGGGAAAGCACATCGACCACTGATGCTGCTCACATTGATGATAGTTCCGCTTCCTTGCTGTCTCATATAAGGAAGCAGAGCTCGGGTTACCTCTACCGTACCAAAGAAGTTGGTATTGAGTTGGGCGCGCCATTCATCCATACTGATTTCCTCGATGAAGCCGCCTATCGCGAATCCTGCATTGTTCACGAGAACGTGAACGCCTCCATATGCTGACAGGATATATTGTGCAGCGGATGCGATGCTATGCGTATCTGTCACATCGAGCGCTTGTACATCGATTCTATCCTTCACGCCCTGTGTCTCCGCTTCTTGCAGCAGGCGGGAGGACTGCTGCGGATTGCGCATGGTCGCCACCACGAGATACCCAGAACGGGCCAGTTCAATGCACGTATGCAGGCCAAATCCGCTCGAAGATCCAGTAACAACGGCTACTGCTTGCTTGCCTTGCTTAAGAATTGGCTCCGAATAATGGGGAGAAGTCATGAATCAATGCTCCTTATTATTAAAAATGACTTACGATAATACCTATATGGGCAGATCGTGTGTTTTACGCTTATTTTAATCTAGGAATGTAAGTAGAAGAGATGTGTCGGTGGAGGCAATGCACGATTGTAATGCTAAGGGCATGAGGGATAAAGGAAAGGGAAAGCTGCTGCCCGATTAGTGCGGCACTGCTTTCCCACTTACTGGCTGCTATGAATTTGCAGGTGAGAAGCCTTCCTCCAGCAAATATTCTTCAGCTTCCTCGCGTGTTTCGAAGGTCATTTCCAGACTTTCGCCCGCATAAATGTTCCACAATTCAAAGTCATATTCAAGCCACAATGTCTCGTTGTTGTCATTGATATAGCGTTCTTTCTTGACTTCTGTTGTTTCTTCCTCGGCAATGTCTGCCTCAAGAGGAGCTGGCGACATGGAATCAATAGAAGCCTGAATCAGCTTGCGAAGCTCCTCTTCAGAGTATTCGCGGATGTTGACCATGCCTTTGGCATCCGTATCATAACCAGATACATAGCCGGCATAGACAAAGCCGTTGCCGTTCGGATGCAGGTGATAGACAACAGTTTTCTTTTCCACAACGCTGTCTTCATAGTGGAAATTCACTCGTCCCAATGACACGTTATTGCGCTGCAGCTCTGGGAACGATTCGATAACCGCTAGTTTCTGTTCAAACGTCAGCATGTTACCTCCTGAATTATACGATGGAATCGATATTGATAGTCCATTATACCATAGGGACGTTTCCGTGTATAATATGTGGATACCGCAGTCATTCGATTGAAGCGAGGATGGCGAAGCAATCGGGTCAATTGCGAGGAAGCATGAAGGATAAGGAAGTTAGGAGCAGTGACTTGATGGAACAGAATGGACAGCATCGGAAGCATATACATGCAGGCCTTGAAGTGGATATTGTGCTGAAGCAGGATCAGCGTTCAGGCAAGACGACAAGAGGTATCGTAAAGGATATCCTGACGAATTCGCCATTCCATCCGCACGGCATTAAAGTGCGCCTGCAGGATGGACAAGTTGGCCGGGTGAAATCGATCATTCATACATCATTACAGGGCGAAGGCTAGTCCTGACTATACAGAAATGGGGTGGCCTGTCTGACGGGCTTAAATCAACGAGGATTCGCGCAATTAGGAATCACGAAACAATTGGTACACACATTGAATCAAAATGGGATTGCAGTGCCGACACCAGTTCAAGCAGAAACGATTCCGGTCGTTCTATCCGGCGAGGATGTCGTATCGCAGGCACAGACGGGAACGGGCAAGACGCTCGCTTTCCTGCTGCCGATCATTCAGCGCATTGATGCAGGTTCCACACATGTGCAGGCACTTATCGTTGCACCGACACGCGAACTCGCTTTGCAAATTACGGCTGAAGCGAAGAAGCTGATCGGAGCATATGAGGGCGTGAACGTACTCGCGGTGTATGGAGGGCAGGATGTCGAGCGGCAGATGCGAAAGCTGCAGGGTGGTCGCCAGCTTGTGATCGGGACGCCGGGAAGGTTGCTCGATCATCTGAGACGCGGGACGATTTCGTTATCCAAGGTAAAGACATTGGTGCTGGATGAAGCGGATCAAATGCTTCATATGGGCTTCTTGGGCGAAGTTGAAGAAATTATTCGCCAGACGCCTACAAATCGCCAGACCTTGCTATTCTCCGCGACAATGCCAGCGAATGTACGTCGCTTGGCTGAACGCTTCATGCGCAGTCCTATCGACATACATGTGCAAAGTGAGCGCATCACAGTGAAGAATGTGAAGCAGATGGTCGTGCAAACGACGGATCGTGCTAAGCAGGCGACATTGTGCAAGCTCATTGATGAGCACCGCCCGTACCAAGCAATCATTTTCTGCCGTACGAAGCGCAGGGCAAGCAAGCTGAATGAGGAATTGCTTGAGCTGGGCTACGATTCGGACGAGCTGCATGGCGATTTGTCGCAGTCGAAGCGGGAGCAAGTAATGGAACGTTTCCGCAATGTGAAGATGCAGCTGCTGGTTGCGACGGATGTTGCGGCACGCGGATTGGACGTAGAAGGCATTACGCATGTGTTTAACTATGATGTTCCGCAGGATGCAGAGAGCTATATTCACCGTATTGGGCGTACAGGACGTGCCGGTGCACAGGGGATCGCCATTACGTTTGCATCGCCTAGAGACCGAATGGCTGTAGAACTGATTGAACGCGGCATTGGGCAGAAGCTGGAGCGCCGTGACCAGAATGGTGAACAGGCCGCTGGCGGCGGCGACGCTCGTTCGGGTCGCAGCAAGCAGGAAGATAGCGGTCGCAGTTCTAAACATGGCGGTCGTGGCGCTGGCCGTGGAGCTCGCAGCGACAAGCAGGATTCTCGCGGCCAAGGTGCAGGTCGAGGCGGTCGCAATGCTTCTCGAGGCAAGCAAGGAAATGATGTTGGTGGCCGCGGTTCACGCCGAGAAGCTGGAAATGGCGGTCAGAGCGGTCGCAACAGTTCGCGTGACGGACGCGGAAAGGGACGTAATTCTCAGTCGGGCCAGAGTACTGGGAGACAGGAGCGGGGAGGCCAAGCGGGTGCGCGCTCCGGAAAAGGTGGTGGCCGCTCGTCCGGTCGCTCTGGCGGTCGTCGCTCTCGATAGAGCCGCGATAATGAACTGCTCGGTTCAGAACAGTTGCGATAAGAAAGGCTGCCTCCTAAGAGGGGCAGCCTTTTTTTGGCTGTGAAGAGATATGTTTCAACAGCAGGCCAATCTTGTTATATAGTAACAAAGACACAAATCATAATCATATTGGGCGTTAAGGATGCTGAATTTCCTTTTATTTGTAAGGAATTGAGCCAGCCTTCCTACAGAAATATGTTACTATGGTAATAATAATGAGACATGATGAGACAAGCGATAGGCGGAAAGGTTGAGAGCATCAATGCATCGCATACGAGACCCACTGACAAGCTTAATTAGTACACCGACCGTGCCCAAACAGAAACGGATAGCCTTGACTATCGGCTTGGTTGCGCTGGTTAGCACTCTTGTGGTCATACCGTATGCATCAACGCCACTATGGGGAATAACTTCCTTTTTCCCAATCTTTATAGCATGGAACATGTTCGGTGATTTCATGACTTCGCATTTGCTTTACATTCAATTTCGTGCAACTGGCTATAAGCCGATCTTGATCTTATCGGGAACGTTTTTTTTCACGGGTCTTATCATGATTCCGCATCTTTTGACTTTCCCAGGCGTATTCAGTGACAAAGGGCTCCTGTACGATGCCACTCAGGCTTCGGTATGGTTCTGGGGTTGTTGGCATGCGGGGTTTCCAGTGGGGATTCTGCTGTATACATTAAGTATACGAAAGGGATACTGTTCGTCATCGGAACGCAAGGATAGGATCGCTTCCATTATGACGTTTATTTTTGTGGTGCTGGTTGTTGGAGGAATTACTTATATATTGACAAGAGAGCGTGAATGGATGCCCGCGCTTAGTATGGAAAGTGGCTATGATCGCCTCCTTTCAACAGGGGTAGGCCCCATAGTGTGGATAATTAATCTTGTATCTTTTGTGTATCTGTATGTTGTAACACGTGGAAAGAGATTGCTGCACCTATGGTTGCTTGTGTCCATGTTCACTTTCTTTTTGGATGTGACGATCACTTTGTTGGCAGAGGAGAGATACACGCTCGGCTGGTATACAGCATGCGTGAACTCGTTACTGTCAGCAACGGTCGTCCTGTTTGTCTTTTTCTATCAGATGAATCAGCTTAATGTGAAGCTCCATCATTCTCAGCGGGCGCTGCGCAAGTCTCAGGAACAAATTGCAGTCATTCTCGACAGCATTACCGATGCTTTTCTTGCCGTGGACAAGCAGTGGTGCTATACGTATTTGAATAAGGAAGCAGAGAAGTATTTGGGGTTCTCATTTGAAGTCGTGAAAGGACGTTCCATTTGGGCTATCAATCCCTACTTGATGCAGACGAAGCTATACGAGTTGTGTCAGCAAGTGATGGAACAGGGGGAACCTGCGGAGTTTACGGAGCTCGACAAGCTTCATGGAAGCTGGCTGGAGTATCGCGTATTTCCATCTCGTAATGGGATATCGGTGTATTTCCGTGATGTAACAGAACGGATTGTAGCGGAAGAGCAGTTGAAAGAAGCGAACAAGAAGCTGCAAATGGCGAATCGACTTTTAACGGACTTTTCCTATACAGATGGACTGACTGGAGTGTATAATCGCCGTTACTTCGATCAGATGATGATCCAGGAGTGGGAACGAGTGAAGCGAGCGAAGAGTCCGCTTGCACTGATCATGCTGGACGTTGATTATTTCAAAAGTTATAACGATACGTACGGTCATCTAGCTGGGGATGAATGCTTGCAGAAGGTAACCCGGGCGATTCAGGAAGCGGTTACGCCGCCGCTCGCGGTTGTAGCTCGATATGGCGGGGAGGAATTCGGTGTCATATTGCCAATGACTGAACTTCGCAAGGCAGAGTTTATTGGGGAGCAAATTCGAAGGCGTGTAGAGCTGCTCGCGATTCCTCATGCGGCCTCTTCGGTGAGCCGTGTTGTCACTTGTTCGCTTGGGGTTGCGATATGCAGTATTGACGATGTACATGATTCTGATCCGCATATGCTAGTGGCAAAAGCGGATACTGAGCTGTACCGTGCCAAGCAATTGGGACGGAATCGCCTTCTTTCCGCAACACCATAGTAATAGAAAAAATAATGAAGAGGACGCGAAAGCGTCCTCTTTTTGCTATCAAAAAGTTAAATCAGTACTTTATGTTTTGAGCTTCAAAAGGGGGATCAGTGTCTTCTTATAAGGTTTGAGACTCTAACTCTAATTTTACTTTTCTAAATAAGTTGGAGGTGTTACCTCATTGATGAACAATATACCGTCATACTGCTCGCGCGGAATGCTGCTTATTGGCGAAATGCCGGTTACGTACGAGGTCAGCGGCTGTAACATCCAAGTCGTGCCTGGAACTGCTGGCGCATGACTCATATCGATGAAGGAAAACGATTTGCCAAAGCTGCTCATGATTTCTTCTACAGAGTGCGGCATAGGCGGCAGCACGTCGAAGATCTCGCGCGTGACATGTGCATTCTTCCCTTTGCCCAAGAATAAGCCCATTACATATCCTTGGTCTTTGTACTTGGTTGTCTGCATAATCTCGCCCATATTGCGAAGCGGCAGTGTAATACCGAACTCTTTCGAATGTGCTTTGCTAATATGTCCGTTATGGGCCCATACGATGATTTTTTCATTTTTATATACATGGTCAGCAAGCCATACCAAATTTTCGGCCATCATCTGATCGCGATACTCCCATGATTGAATCATGGACATGTAATCAAGAGACTTGCCTTCCATATATGGGTTTGCTTTAATCGTCAACTCCATATATTCGCGAACAATTTGGATCCGATTATCAATTGCGCGTTCTACAAGCTGTACGATATGCGGATTGTCCGGGAATTGCTTGCGCAGCGCCTGTTCGCGCTTCGGTATCGCAGTCTTCACTTGCTCATACAGCTTCAGGTAGCGAGGCTTCACCTTCTGATAGCCTTCAAGATCTAAACTCTTTGCCCATTCGCTTAGTGCCAATTCGGTCTCCCGAAACTGCTTGGCGAGCTTCGCATTACCCAGCCAGTCAGCAGAGAACATGATACCTTGTGCCTGCATATCGAAGCCAGCCAGCGTAAGCGGCTTCTTTGTGCGCTTCGTCTCTTGGATGTACTTGAACAGCGGCACTGTTTCTTGTGCACGCCAGATGCGGAAAATAGAGTCCTTCATCGTGGAAATTGGCGATTGCGAGCTGACGTTGCCATAAGCGCCAGCAGCATTGCCCAAATTCGTTTCGAAGGCAATGACGTTAAAGCCAAGCTCCTGATGCAAATATTGAATGAGGCGTGTTTTGGCAGAGTTATATTGTGCGGCCCCGTGTGAGCTTTCACCTAAATAAACGATCCGCTTGTCCTGCAATAACGGCCTCAATGCTTCAAGATCGGTAAACTTCTCAGGCACAATATATGCGTCCAATCCAGTCTGTTCAGGTTGAATCGATTGAATAGAGAAGGCATTGTCATTCAGCCACTTCTTCCAATCGTCACGTGTTTGTGAACTGGTGCGTGCTTGATCCAATTGCGCATCTTGCTTGTCAGCCGAAGCTTGCCCATATACAGGTACTACTCCGAAAGAAAGCAGTGTGCTGAGTGCAATAACGGAAGCGAGAGCCAAGGACATGCTCTGGCGTTTCCAGTTTAATTTTTGCGATTTCATGTAATTTGACCTCCAGATTTTATGTGTCGCAGCGGCGTTGTCTGCAATCGTCCGTTTAACGGCTGCTGTTTATTTACGAATCCAAGTTAATAATTTATAAGTTGCATTTAGTTAGTTGTTGTTGGCGGTTGCACCTTGTCAATGTAAAGGATGCCGTCGTACTGCTCGCGCGGAACGAATACCTCTGGCAATAACCCGAAGTAGAGGGCGGTACGCGGCTCGTCCATCCACGATGTCCCTGAACCTTTCATTGCATAGCGCAAATCAACGAAGGAATATGGCCGATTGGCCGCTTTCATAATGGACTCGATCGAGCTTGCCGGCAGAGGCTGAATTGCCAACGGCTCGCCAATATTATCATGCGTAGTTCCGCTTCCTGCATAAAGGCCGATCGTATAGCTGTAAGGTCCAAATATCGAATCCTGCATGATTTCACCCATAAAACGGCCTGCCACAGGCATGAATGATTGCTCCATTTTAGATTCCGCCTTGCTGATATGGGCATTGTGGCCCCAGACGATGATTTTTTCCATTGGGTAAATTTCGGTTGCGAGCCAGAGCAGGTTATCGGCCATCGCTTTATCGCGCCATTCCATCATCTTCGTCATTACCGCATAGTCGCCTGCTTGCGCAGCCACATTCGCCTTAATGGACAACTCAATATACTCATCCACAACGCGAAGGCGATCATCCAATGTCCGGTTTACCATTGCGACGATGTGCGGGTTGTCAGGATACATTTTTTTCAATTGGTTCTCATTCGTTGCAATTTTTCCTTTAACGTCCTTATAGAGTTTCTGTAAGTCAGGTTTAATTGCCGAATACGCTGCGAGGTCTTCGGTATTTCCCCATTGGAACAGCTTCTTCTCTGTTTCTGCTAAACGTTTCGCCAGGTCTTGATCTTTCAACACTTCACCGTTCAAGAAAGGGCCCAAAGACTGCATATCGAATCCAGTAAGCTGAATTGGATTGTCAGTCGACTGCGACTCCTGAATGTATTGGAACAATGGGGTCGTTTCCTTGGCCCACCATTGCGGGAACACTGATTTCTTCATCAGTTGATTAGCCGTGCTTGTCTTTGCACTGCCGAAGGCGGTTGCTGCATTGCCAAGCGGAGATTCGAAGGCGACGACATTGAAGCCGAGTTCTTGGTGAAGAAATTGAATAAGCCGTGCTTTGACAGAGTTGAATTCTCCGACGCCATGCGAGCTTTCTCCCAAATATACAATGCGCTTATCCGACAGCAGCGGCTTCAGCATGTCCAGGTCTTTGAAGCGGTCACTAGCAATGAGGCCGTTTTTGGTTTGCTCAGGCAGTATGGACTCTAGTGCGTATGCGTTATTTTTGATCCATTGATGCCATTCTTCTGTAAATTGATTGGAGGTTGAACCAGAAATTGTTTTGTTTTGCGCATCCATGGACGCCGCCGGTGCTGATTGTCCATACGCGACAGGCTGCCAACTGAGCATCGTTCCTAGAGCAATGACAGAGGCGAAAAGGACGTGAATGCTTTTCCGTTTCCAGTTAGTTGTAAATGTTCTCATTAATTTCTCTCCTCATAATTTAGATGAAATGCATATGTGAATTGATATTATTTTCCGGGAAATAGGACAAACTCGTAGTTCAACTGGGTTAAGTCATATGCTTGATTATATATACGGCAAGCAAGGCTTCGCTAAAGAACAGCAGTGCTTGCAATCCCATCTTTGCTGTTTGTTCATCCGTTTGAACTCCTCTCGTATCGGTGATGTCCCTATCCTATCTCAGGCGAATGAAGCTTGCCTTATATTTAGGTTGAAAAGCGTTCCCTTTCTGGCGAATGGAGCAAATAGGCGGTTGAATGGTGTCTATGAAAGCAAATTTTGTCGGATGATTTCTGAAAAAACAACATTCGAAGAATGCGGAACCTTCCATTATAGGCATACTAACCATTAGGAAATATTGATCTACCTAGCATATATCGCTGAGGGAAGAGGCGGGGTATAGAAAGCAGTTCATGGTGTAGAAATGGTTGATAAAAATGGGGATACCGGCATGGCAGGGATAACAGTTATGCCGTGAATGTTCGTGTTTTGTGCAGAAAATTTAGGGAGTACGTGGGTGATCTAGGAGTAAATGTGACCCAAAAACGAATAAATGGAGAATTTCATTGACAAAAAATCGCCTTTCTAATAAGATGCCTAAGTGAAAGTTTTGTTGCTTATGAAAGGAGCAGCTTGATCCAATGGAAAAATGGTTTAAATTGAAGGAAAATGGAACGAACGCACGCACAGAGCTTACGGCGGGTATTACAACGTTCTTAACGATGGTTTATATCGTTGTCGTGAATCCAGCGATATTGTCGAGTGCTGGAGTTCCCTTCCAGCAAGTGTTTACTGCAACAGTGATCTCGGCTATTATCGGTACGTTATATATGGCTTTGTTCGCAAATCATCCGATTGCTGTAGCACCGGGAATGGGGATGAATGCATACTTCGCTTCTGTAGTAGCTTCACAAGGCGTCAGCTACCAGGTCGTATTTGGGGCAGTGTTCTTAGCTGGTATTATCTTCTTGCTGTTAACGTTTACGAAGCTGCGGGAAACACTCATCCAGTCGATTCCAAGTTCACTGAAGTTCGGCATTACCGCAGGGATTGGTCTCTTTATCGCATTCATAGGCTTGAAATCGTCCGGTATTGTAGTGCCGAATGAAGCGACTATGGTTGCCTTCGGAGATTTGCATAAACCAGTAACCGTGCTGACCTTAGCGGGGTTGTTTATCACGCTAATCCTAATGGCTCGCAAAGTACAGGGAGCTTTGTTCATCGGTATGGCAGCTACAGCGATCATCGGCTATTTTATGGGTTTGATGAAGTTTGACGGGTTTGTTGCTCTTCCTACTGCACCAGTGCTGTTCGATCTGGATATTATGGGGGTATTCACTCACGGTCTTTATACGGTTGTATTTGCCTTCTTGCTCGTTACGATCTTCGATACAACGGGTACGATGATTGGGGTAGCGGAGCAGGCAGGTCTGATGAAGAATAATCAATTTCCCCGTGCAAAGCAGGCTTTGATGGCAGATGCACTTGCGACTACAGCCGGTTCCTTGATGGGGACAACACCGTCCAGTGCGTACATTGAATCCTCGGCTGGTGTTGCAGCGGGTGGTCGTACAGGCTTGACTTCCGCTGTTGTAGCAGGATTGTTCTTCTTGTCATTATTCTTCTCGCCGATTATTGCAGGGATTTCATCCTTGCCGGCGATTACCGCACCGGTGCTTATTATTGTTGGCTGCTTCATGATGGACGGATTAGCGCGTATTGAATGGAAGCATTTCGATGAGGCGTTCCCGGCATTTGCCATTCTGATCAGCATGCCGCTGACATCCAGCATTGCTACAGGTATTGCGATTGGCTTTATTACGTATCCGCTTATGAAGCTGTTCAGCGGCAAGGGCAAGGAAGTTCATCCGATCTTATACGTTTTTGGCGTTATCTTCGCCATCCAAATGGTTTTCTTCCCAGCCCACTAAGGCGGTTGGCGAGAACGGAATATAATGAATGGACAAGCCTCGGAGTAACGATTCCGGGGCTTTTTGTTATGCCGTTCCATTATTCCTAGAAAGCAAGTACGTTTTTAATGAAGGAGATGTGCACTGGGGAGGCATAGCATGTGGGGGAAAGGGGCATTTTATAGAGAATACATATAACCTAATATGAACCAACAGATGAAAAAACTTCTTCATGAATCCAAATCTTTATAATTGTATACTAGTAAAGTAGTAAAGTGTCTGGTGACATTTGATGAATATATTTACAGAAATAGTGAGAGGAGCTTTTATAGCATGAACCACAACGACGATAACAAAAAGCTTCGATGGTATAATATTGCCTTGATAGCATTCGTCTCCGTGTGGGGGTTTGGCAACGTTGTTAATAACTATGCGAACCAAGGATTGACAGTTGTAACTTCTTGGGTACTTATTATCGCGCTTTATTTCGTGCCTTACGCACTCATGGTTGGACAAATGGGTTCAACATTTAAAAATGACCAAGGCGGCGTAAGCTCTTGGGTCAAAGAAACAATGGGTCCTACAGTCGCTTATTTGGCTGCGTGGACGTACTGGGTTGTTCACGTCCCGTACTTGGCACAGAAGCCGCAAGCGATCCTTATCTCTCTAGGCTGGACAGTAACAGGAAGCGGGAACTTTATTAAGCAATTTTCTACATTGACACTGCAACTTATCTGCTTGGCAGTATTTTTGGTGTTCCTGTGGGTTGCATCCCGCGGCATCTCTTCTCTAAAGAAAATTGGTACGATTGCAGGTATGTCGATATTTATTATGTCCCTCCTGTACATTGTGCTTGCGGTAACAGCACCTGCGCTGACAGGGGCAACGATTGCGACGGCGGATATGTCGGTGAGCTCGTTCATCCCAGACTTCAACTTTGCCTACTTTACGACATTGTCTATGCTCGTATTTGCTGTAGGTGGAGCGGAAAAAATATCGCCTTACGTGAATAACACAAACAATCCATCGAAAGAATTTCCACGTGGGATGCTTATCCTAGCAGGCATGGTTGCTGTGTGTGCCTTACTAGGATCTTTCGCCATGGGTATGATGTTCGACTCGAACAATATTCCTGCAGATTTGAAAATGAACGGTCAATACTATGCGTTTAAGATGCTAGGCGAATATTATGGAATCGGCAATACATTCTTGGTGCTGTACGCGATTGCGAACACACTTGCACAAATTTCAGCATTGGCCTTCTCCATCGATGCGCCGCTAAAAGTATTGCTGCTTGATGCTGATAAGAAGTTCGTGCCTCAGAAGCTGATGAAGACAAACGAACACAATACGCCAGTAAATGGTTACATTATGACGGCCGTGCTTGTTGGGATTTTGATTGTCATTCCGGCTCTTGGTATCGGCAATATGAACTCACTGTTCAACTGGCTGCTTGATTTGAACTCCATCGTGATGCCGCTTCGATACCTATGGGTATTTGCAGCCTTCATGGCTCTTATGAAGCTATCAGACAAGTTCCAATCGGACTATCAATTTGTAAAAAATCGTAAGGTTGGTTTTATGATTGGTCTGTGGTGTTTCATCTTTACAGCATTCGCCTGTATCATGGGGATGTTCCCTAAGGTTGAAGCCTTTACGACGGAATGGTACTTCCAGCTGATGTTGAACGTGCTGACACCATTTATCTTGCTCGGTCTTGGCTTAATCCTGCCATTGATCGCCAGACTCAATAAAAAAAATCGATAAAGATATACAGGTATACAACAAGGAGCTCCAAGCAAAGCTTGGGCTCCTTTTTTTGTGCTTAAAGGAGGCAATGCATATGATTACATCTTTCTCAACAAGTAGGTCTCAATAAGAGCAGCAATTCCAGCGACAGCTAATAGAACGATAAATGGATACAAGACGGGGACATAGAATTGAAGGGCGGTCAGCAGGGTGGCACACCAAATGCCTGTACACCAATGGCAGCTTATTAGCGAGCCCAGCCAAAAACGGAGCCCTGTCCCCTTTGGCTCCGTAATCCGAGACACATTGCCATTCTCATCTGTCTCAAATGTGACAGACAAAAAAGGCTTGCGCAGCCATTCCATAATGTCGTCATAGACGAGTAGATGCGTAAGGCGAAAGGAAGCCAGCGACAAGATGAACAGCTCAATCCAACTAATCATTTCTCAGTTCTCCTTTCCGCTCAGCGGATGTCGACATGTCCAATCCATCTAGCGAAAGACTGCATATGCTAGAAATGGATATAGGAAAGGGAGGTGACAGACGATGTGCTTCTGTAACCAGATGAATAAGGTCAGCAGCCCAGTCAAGGTCATCCAGAGCGATGCGAAGCCGCAACCTTCGCACGGTATTCAGATGACTGCACGAAAAGTTGAGGCGGTATCGGCAATAAAGCCGATCAGATAATTCGTGTAGCTGGTAGGATATACTCCAACATATGCGTTGGACCACTGTAAGGTGATTCAGATTTAGTTCATTGAATGGCTCCTGCTCCTAACTTGAGGCCTGTCCCGTCGTGAGACGAGCAGGCCTATTTTGTTGTCAAAAAAACCACATCGAAAATAGTTCCATTGAATGGTTAATTGTTGCTTTTCAATAGAGAGGCTGCTCTACGGTTGCTTGTTGGCTAATTGATGAGATATAATGATGACATTAACTAAGAAAACTGTTTTTGTTTTTGTAGTTTTCAATCGGCGTGAATGGGGGGATTTCATGCGCGAACGGATTATGAAGGCATTTATCGAGGAGCTTCAGGATAAAGGAATTAAGTTCACGATGGACGATTTGGCGCGACGGCTTGGGATGAGCAAGCGTACCTTGTATGAACATTTTTCCTCCAAAGCGGAGTTGCTAGATACGATTATCGAGCAGACCCTGCACGAAAGTGATGCGAAGACAGCAGAGATTATGAAGGACAATACCTTGTCGCTTCTCGATAAAATGAAGGCAGTCATGACCGTGCTGCCAAATCATTTCGAGCTGTATGATAATCGGATTCTTGAGCAGATGAAGCGAGCATACCCAGAGCAGTGGCTGAAAATCGACAACGCCCTGCGGGATGAATGGGAGATACTGCGCAATTTATTGGAACAAGGGATGGATGAAGGCATCATCCTGAGGCATAATGCTGCCTTCATCGTGAAGGTGATTACAGATGCATTCAATTCGACCTTGGATCAGCGATTTTTTGCGAAGCAGAACATTTCGCTGCCAGATGCTTTGCAATCCATAGCAGATATGGTGTTATACGGGCTTGTGACAAGAGATGCCTCTCAGGAGCAGGCTTAATTGTGGATGATTCAACACAACTAGGAGTTCAACTTGTGATGAAGTCTAGATAAACGCGCAACAGGCTTGCGGTTTGTCATATATGAACAGTTGTTAGGACTGATCCAATTGGCTCAGTCTTTCGACTAAGAAAACTTATAAAAACAAATTAGTTTTAGGAGTGGGATTATGTCTTTCATGAGGCAGATTAGTCGTACACAGTGGATTGGCCTCGTGCTCGTTATCGGCATTTTATTTATCGACATGTTATTGTACAGTTTGTTCATTCCGGTTGTACCTTATTTTACAGAACAGTATTCGATGTCGTCGACGACACTTGGCATACTATTTGGCAGTTATGCGGCCGCGTTATTTCTTACGACTCCCTTTTTCGGCCGCATCGCAGATCGATTCGGCAGACGCAAGACGATCATTATGGGCTTGCTGTTCATGATGATGTCTACCTTGCTGTTCGTATTTTCTCAAACGACCGCGATGCTTATTATGGCACGCTTCCTGCAAGGCTTGGCTGCAGCAGCTTCTTGGACGGCAGCAATGGCGCTGCTGGCCGACCTGTTCCCGGGGCCGGTTCGAGGTGCAGCGATGGGCTTCGCCATGACAGGAATATCATCGGGCTCTTTGCTTGGAGCTCCAATTGGGGGCTGGTTATTCGAGGTTGGCGACCATCATACGCCATTCTGGTTCGCTGCCGCGTTGACTGCCGTCATCTCGATTACTGTGTTGCTCTTGCTGCGTGAGCCAGTAAGGGAAGAACGCTCTGCTGAGGGAGGGGGAACCTTCTCTTTGCTGCGGCACCGTACGATTCTGTTCGTTGCCTTCGTTATTTTGCTGGCGGAGACAACACTGACGATGTTGGAGCCACTGCTGCCGGTATATGTGACCGAGCGCTTCCAGATGTCTCCGCTCGCACTTGGCATGCTGTTCGGCGTGATGACACTAAGCTATGGATTAATAGCGCCAATAGCAGGAACACTTGCAGGTAAGCATAACCCATTTCGCTTGATGTTAATTGGACTGATCGGACTGGCATTTACGCTTCCTCTTATCGCTTTTGCAGGCAGTGTCCCTTTGCTTATGGGGGCAGGATGTCTAATTGGAGCGGCGATCGGATTCACGTTATCTCCAACCTTGCCTACACTCGGAGCGATCGTGGATGGGGACTCATCCGGCGGTGATTACGGGGTTGCTTATGCGCTGTTCAACATGATTCATGCGGCAGGAATGATGCTCGGTCCGCTTGCAGGCGGAGTACTGACAGATGCATTGCCTGTGATGGCTTCGCTCATTGTCATTAGCTTGCTCATTGTTTCTGTCACATTCGGCTTGTCTATGATGAAGCGTCGGCATACGCACACGTTTTCGCTAAAAATGAGTGCTGAACAACCTGTGGGTGTAACCGTCTCTGCTGGTGAAAGTGTCTATAATCGTTGATATGACGATATCACTAGATCGGGTGTTCGGAGCATGATTTGATAATTGTTGAAGTCGGAAAGCTGTCTCGTCTATGATGGATGAGACAGCTTTTTTGATGGTATGGAGGGCGTGAAGGACGGAATGAAAGAAAACCATTTGCCGATAGATGAGGTATTGCCAAAATTAAAGTCAGCGTTGAGCAGCCATACAGGGGCAGTATTGGTTGCAGAGCCGGGAGCAGGGAAGACCACCCGTGTGCCGCTTGCGCTGTTGGATGAACCGTGGCTTCAGGGACAGCGGATTCTGATGCTGGAGCCGCGGCGCATCGCTGCTCGCTCTGCTGCACGTTATATGGCTCGTTCCTTAGGAGAGCAGGCCGGAGAGACGATAGGCTATCGCGTTCGTCTCGACACATGCATTAGCGAGAAGACAAGAATTGAGGTTATTACAGAAGGGATTCTGACTCGTATGCTTCAGGAAGATCCCTCCTTGGAAGGTGTAGGACTCGTGATATTCGATGAGTTCCACGAGAGGCATTTGCATGCGGATTTGGGTCTGACTCTTGCGATAGAGTCACAGACGGTACTGCGCGAGGATCTGCGCATTCTCGTCATGTCGGCGACGATTGAAGCAGAGCCCGTCGCGGCGATGCTGAATGAGGCTCCTGTGGTTGCCAGCAAGGGGCGCAGCTATCCGGTTAAGACGATATATGCCGAGCGACGGGAGGATGCACCACTTGAGCAGCGTGTTGTGCGCACGATAATGGCTGCCCTCCATCGTGAAGAGGGGGACATGATGGTGTTCCTGCCGGGAGCAGGGGAAATTCGGCGTGTACAAGCAAGGTTGGAGCAAGAGCTTGCTAGGCTTGCAATGGTTGAACGTGTAAATGTTGCTCCATTGTACGGACAACTGTCGGCGGCTGTACAGGACGCCGCCATTGCTCCATCACAGAATGGAATTCGTAAAATCGTGTTGGCTACTGCAATCGCGGAGACGAGCTTGACAGTGGAAGGGGTTCGCATTGTCATCGACAGCGGACTAATGCGTGTACCTTGCTTTTCGCCGCGAACAGGTCTTACTAGACTGGAGACGCTGCCTGTCTCGCGCGCATCTGCTGATCAACGGCGCGGCCGGGCAGGTCGTCTTGGTCCGGGCATCTGTTACCGTCTTTGGACGCTGGATGAAGAGAGACAGCTTTCAGCCCATCATATGCCGGAGATTCTTGCCGCTGATTTGGCTCCGCTTGCCTTGGAGCTGGCGGCATGGGGGGCGGAAGCCGCTGATCTGAGGTGGCTGACACAGCCGCCAGCCGCTGCATTGCGCCAAGCAGAAGAGCTGCTCGTTCAATTGGGTGCACTATCTGAGGCAAGGGCATTGACACCACATGGACGGATACTGGCGAAGTCAGGTTTGCATCCGCGTTTCGCTCACATGATTACCAAGGGTATGGAGCTTGGGTTAGAAGAAGATGCATGTATGCTGGCGGCACTGCTCGGAGAGCGGGATATTATCCGCCACAGCAGCAGTCCCGGTGTATTGAGCGAGCATGAAGGAGCAGGACAGCGAGCAGCAGCGCCCAATCCGGACTTATGCTTTCGTATGGAACTGCTGGCTGATGAAGGACGTTCGCAATCTCGTCCTCATCGCCATGCTGAGGTGGATGAGAGTGTGCGTCGGCGGATACGCGAGCAAGCGAAGCAGTATCAGCATGCCTTCTGCGTCCAGGTGGATCATAAGCGATCGCTAGCTTTTAAAAATGGTGATATGAGTAAAGAAGATGCATGGAGCTTGCTTGCTGCATTTGCCTATCCGGATCGGATTGCTGAGCGTCGTCCAGATGGGCGCTACCTGCTTCGGAACGGTCGCGGTGCGGCCTTTACTCAAGCTGTTGCAAGCGGAACCCTGCTGGCACAGTCACCATACATCGTTGCTGTGCAGCTTGATGATGCGGGCGCCGATGGCCGCATTCTGCTGGCAGCCTCGCTTAGTAAAGCCATGCTTGAACGCCACTTTGCTGTTGAATTAACGCGGGAAGCTCATATTGCTTGGGATCGGACAACACAATCTGTCCGTACCCGAGAGCGCATTCGCTTAGGAGCGCTTACGCTCAAGGATATTCCGCACAGTGCTCCAGACGCAGACGAAGTGCTGCACGCGTTGCTGGATGGCATCGCCCAGGAGGGGCTGAACATCCTCCCGTGGACGAAGCAGGCGCGCCAATGTCAGGCGCGGCTTCAATTCATGCATCGGCATTTGCCAGAGGAATGGCCAGCTGCTGGTGAGGAGGAGCTTCTCGCCACCTTAGAGGAGTGGCTCGGTCCGCATGTGTACGGCATGAGAAGCCGTGACGATCTTGGCAAGCTGAACTTAGTTGCAGTGTTTGAATCGATGCTGTCATGGGAACAGCGTCAGCAATTGGATCAAGAGGCGCCAACGCATATCACGGTGCCGAGCGGTTCTCGCATTGCTGTAGACTACAGTGATCCAGAGCGTCCATTGCTGGCTGTCAGGCTGCAGGAGGTATTCGGTTTGCACAATACGCCGCGCATTGCCAGGGGCCGCGTATCGCTAACAATGCATCTGCTCTCTCCGGCACAAAGGCCGGTTCAGGTAACGCAGGATTTGGCGAGCTTTTGGGCGAGCACTTATTTTGACGTGAAAAAAGACTTGAAGGGACGATACCCGAAGCACTATTGGCCGGATAATCCACTCGAGGCGGTTGCAACTCGGCGAACGAGGCCATCAGCGAATAAAGGATGAGATATCGCCCTATTGAGTTGATTTGTAGTAGATACAAGTAGTCTTCTGCTGTCTATTGGTATGTGAAATCAGAATTCGATATAATAAAATACAGGAAATGACCAGCTGGTCTAATCTATACAGAATAAAAACAGCGTTAACACGGCTTGTAGTTTATGGAGGTGAAGGTGCATGTCACATGCACTCGTGTCATCACAGTTAATGTCGCTTATTGTGTCCTTGTGTGCAGGGACAGCAGTTATCGTGCTTCGTTTGCGCGCGTCGAACAAGCCGACCTCAATGAAGAAGATTATTATGCCGCCAATTGGCATGGCAACAGGCTTCGGCATGTTTCTCGTTCCGGCGGTGCGCATTCCGTGGCTATGGGCCATTGGCGCTTTTCTTGCAGGGGCTTCGATCTTCGCCTATCCGCTTATTCGCACATCGCGTTTTGAACGGATCGGCAAGGAAGTTTATTTAAAACGATCGAATATGTTCATTGTTGTAATTGTCGGGTTGCTCGTACTGCGACTCATCCTGCATGATGTCGTGGAGCAATATGTTTCAATTTCACAGAGTGCGTCCCTGTTCTTTATTCTTGCATTCGGCATGCTGCTGCCATGGCGCTTGGCTATGATGATGCAGTATAAGAAGCTGATGGCAGAGAAAGTGGAAAGTGAGCAGTAACAAAATCTTTTATGGATGTTCGATAACGAAAGAAGCTGTATCCTGTCTTGAAGAAGCAAGGCAGGATACAGCTTTTATGATAGTAATAAAATATTCTTGGGCATTTTTACTATATTCAAAATAAAACCTGGAGGCGGTTCAGGCATTTATTCATAGCACTGTAACTATGCCGTGCCCCACACAATGCCCAGCTCCTTCAAATATTGGCGGTAAGCGATGCTGACACGGTCGCACTTGAGCGATAATTCCACTTGCAAATCAAGCGGCAAATCTTCAGGCTTCTGATTTTCCACAATCGGCTT
The DNA here is from genome assembly GCF_050474385.1 of Paenibacillus sp. B1-35. NCBI lineage: Bacteria > Bacillati > Bacillota > Bacilli > Caryophanales > Paenibacillaceae > Paenibacillus > Paenibacillus sp. B1-35. The sequence goes on along the minus strand of NZ_JBCHVJ010000005.1, from coordinate 287,196 downwards.
GTCCTGTGCAAAAATCATGTCTTGGAACTTCACAATCTCATCGTCAGCCAAACCTGGGTCATAGTTGAAGGATAGAATTCCGTATGCGACAGAGGTTACTTCATCCTTCGGCTGCACCGTTAACAATATGGACATGAGATGACCTGTCTCCTTGTCGCGCTTCGTAAACTTGACGGTAAGCGGACGGGCAATTTCATACGTATAATAGACATTCTTTGCTTGACCGGAGCCGTCCGGATCTGGCTGAAACACTTCAATTTCCTCGGAGCGAATGCCTTCTGGAACGCGGTGAACTCGGTAATCGCCAATTTCCGTATGCGTTTCGACTCCTAGATAACCTTCGTGTACGACAGCAAGATGTCCCACATCAAGGAAGTTCTCTACAATGCGAGGCGGCTTGGCACCCACGGACTGAGGGCCCCATATAACATTGCGCCAGCCTTCAGCACCGAATTCTTCAAATGGAAACCACGGTATATCCGCATTCCCTAGATTGACCCAAATGAATCCATAGCGTTCCTCACAACCATACGTAATCGCATGAGCCTTTTTCGGAATGGCTTGTTCCGCGGGCAGCTGCGGAATGCGGGAACAGGCGCCGGAGCCCTCGAACTCCCAAGCATGATACGGACAGACAAGCTTGCCATCCTTCACGCATCCTAGCGACAAGGCGGCCCCACGGTGTACGCACAAATCCTTGAACGCATGCACACCTTCCTCATTACGGAACAGGACGACGCGCTCTCCCATTATCAGCACCTGCAGCGGCTTCTCCTGCACATCCTGCGCACGGCAAGCAACAATCCATTCATTACGCAATACGGCATCATTTACGATCATGATGTAGACAGTCTCCTTTAATGATCCGGCAATCAAAAGCTGAATCCGAATGTAATGTTCTCATCTATTGAGTGACCAAAATCATGTGTAGAAAAGTATTAAGAAATTTAATGAAATCTTTCGTCTTTTCTGCGCACACGTTTATTTTAGGGAATATATTGGTGCGAGTCAACATAAAACACGAACAATATACAAAAACATTTAATTAATATTCGTGATTTACCTATACAAAACGAAATGTACACTCTATAATCAGGGTGTGATCAAAATCATAACGAACGTTACAGCATACGTGGGGGGAAATAAGCATACATGGAACAATCAGCGAAGTCGAACACCCTTGTCGTTGGAGTGGATGATAAGATCAGTGCCGGAAAGGCCTTTCTGTTAGGACTCCAGCATGTGTTGGCTATGGATTTGTACATTGCACCGATCATTATTGCAGGATTGCTGTCACTAAATGCAACGGATACATCGTTTTTTATTCAAATGTGCTTTATCGGAACAGGAATTGCGACCTTAATCCAAACTGGCTTCGGCTTGCGGCTTCCTGTCGTTCAGGGGCCGTCTTACGTGCCTATTGGCGCAATGGGGGCGATTGGAAGCAAGCTTGGATTAGGAGCTATGACGGGGAGCTTGATACCGGGTGCATTGCTGATGATGCTGCTCGGCATGCCGCTGAAATGGTTCGCGAAGGCAGTACGCAGGATGATTCCACCGCTTGTAGGGGGAACGGTTATTTTGATCGTCGGCATATCGCTGATGCCAACGGGAATGAATAATATTTACCGCGCGGAAGGCAACTTGTGGACCAACATTCTGATTGCCGCTGTATCTGCAGGCGTTTTAATTATCTGCATGCTGCTTGGTCGTCAATCGAAGAAGCTGGGCACGGTGTCACGTCTTATTTCCGTCATTGTCGCGATTGTGGCAGGAACACTTTTTGCGTCGATGTTTGGCAAGGTTGATTTCTCACGAGTGGCAGAGGCTGATGCATTTTCCATTCCTAGCTTCTTCCCATTCGGTGCGCCTGATTTTAATCTTAGTGCGATTGTGACCATGATGTTCGTCTACTTCATTATCTTGATTGAAACGACAGGAACATGGTTCGTCATCTCCTCTATTACAGGCAAGGAGCTTACAGATGAGCGCTTGAACCGTGCAGCAGCAGGAGAAGGCTTGGGCTGCTTCGTAGGGTCATTGTTCGGCGGAACGCCAATGACAGGATACTCCTCTAATGCAGGGCTTATCGCGGTTACAGGCGTAGGGAGCCGTATGGCGATTATGGCAGGCGGCGGCATCTTGATTGCTCTTGGTCTTATGCCGAAGCTGTCTGCGGCGATTACTTGCATTCCAGAGCCGGTTATTAACGGTATCTTCGGTGTTGTCTGCGTGGCTATTGTCGTCAATGGGTTGAAAGTCATTCAATTTGTCGATCTGGACGAGCGTGCCATGATGATTATCGGCGTGCCAATTTTGCTTACGATGGCCGTGACAGTATTGCCAGACGGAGCGTTAAAGGGCTTGCCTGACTTCGCCGTGTACGTATTATCCTCCGGCATCACGGTTGGTGCTTTAGCAGCCTTGATTCTCAACCTGGTCATTCCAAGCGGCAAGCACAAGGCAGCGGCAGAAGGCACATTGGTGGCGTCCGGTGGGGAACAGACTGCGTCATAATTTCTTAGCTATTTCTCCTTCTGACCGAGCAACACATCGACAGAAATAGAAGAAGGCAGCAAGCATCGCTTGCTGCCTTTTATCGATCTTCTATCCAATCATAATCTTTCCTTCAGGGTAACGGTATAAGGACTGCTCCTTGCGGTTGCCGAGCGCGTATGCAAGCGTCATGGGGCCGATACGGCCGATGAACATCGTGGCACATATGACGAATTTGCCAAATGCCGACATCTCAGGTGTAAGGCCCATAGATAATCCTACCGTTGCTACGGCTGATACCGTTTCGAAGAGCAGTGTGATGAACGGCTGATCTTCAGTTATGGCCAGCAGCATGGATACGCCCAGCACCATGAATATAGCGAGGAATATAATCGTCAGTGCCTTAATGATCTGATCCTTGGCAAGCCGATGGCGGAACAGCACAGCATCCTCACGGCCGCGCAGCATCGCATAGACGGCAGCCAATAGGATAGCGAATGTCGTCGTCTTAATCCCGCCACCCGCAGAACCAGGAGAGGCGCCGATAAACATGAGAATAATGAGCCCGAATTGGGTTACCTGCTTCATATTTGCCACATCAACCGTTGTCGTTCCCGACGAACGGGCGGAAATCGACTGGAAGAAGGAAGCGTATATTTTGCCGTCCCACCCAAGTGATCCGAGCGTATTCGTATTTTGGAACTCGAAAATGAAGATGAAGATGGCGCCAGCAACAACCAGGATGCTGGTCATGGACAATACCACCTTGGAGTGCAGTGTTAATCGTCGTGACTTCGGATAATCGTACAACTCAGCCAATACGATGAAGCCAAGCCCTCCGGACAGCACGAGAAAAGTAGCAACTACATTCGTTACGAAATCATCCACATGCAGTTGGAAGCTGGAGCCAAATAGATCGAATCCCCCGTTGTTGAACAAAGAGATCGAGTGGAACAATCCGTAATAGAATGATTGCAGCAGGGGCATATCAATAGCCCAGCGCAGCGTTAGAATGATCGTTCCTACTCCTTGGATAATGAACACGAATATAATGACACGGCGGATTGTTCGTACAATGCCCTCCATACTGTTCGCATTGATCGACTCCTGTAAAATGAGTCGTTCCCGCAGGGAAATGCGTTTCCCAAGCATAAGATAGAAGAGCAGGGCTACGGACATGAAGCCTATGCCGCCGATTTGTACGAGTGAAATAATAACCCCTTGTCCAAATGCAGAGTAGGTTGTCCCGATGTCGACGACAACCAGTCCGGTTACGCATACAGCAGAAGTTGCCGTGAACAAGGCGTCAATGAAGGAAAGGGAATGGCCAGCCGCCAAGGATATCGGCAGCTTCAAGATACATGTCCCGATTGTGATGATAGACAAAAAGCCGAGAACCAGCACACGAGCAGGCGTCCAATGCATTGTCCGTTTTCTCCATGAAGTCATGTGAACGTCTCCTTTAACAATAAAAAAAGTAATGAGGAAGGATTGAATCCTGTTACAGTCAGGTGCGTACGTTGGATAATCATTCGAATCAATCATTTTCCAAAACGTTCACTAGTATATCGTTCCCCAGAGTGGATGTAAATGGTCGATTTTTATTTACGAACATTTTCCTATTTTGAGAAGGACAATGCAAGGGAAGTGATTCTATCGGTATGTGAATTTAAAAGGGATGATACATGTGCGATAAGATATGAAGAGAATCCTGTTGTTCGTGAGATAGAAGCTTAGCTAACCATGGGAAATGGGCTGGTGGGGATGCATGGGGGAGTCTTCTTAGAACTGTTGGGGCTAGAGGGGTGCCGTTTACGACACCCACAACCGGCCATATACTTTCCAATTTACAAATCCGCGGCTAATCCAATACGTTGATACATGAAGTACGATAAATGCAATAAGCAGAGTTGGTTCAATGAGAGCGAATAAGGCCCATAAAATGACTAAAATCCATGGAGACAGCTTTTGCAGCATCTGGGCTGGCCACCATACGAGTCGGAACCACGGGTGGGATTTTTGTAGTGCATCCATATATTCGTTTCTCACTTGGCTATCTTCAGGATTTAAACGGATGGCCTCTTGCATGAATTGCATAGCGCGATCGTGCTCATCTCGCTGATCTGCTGCCCAAGCAAGCTGCATCAGGGTGTAAGCATGTTTCTCCTGCCAGGCTAAAGCTTGGCGTTCTGCTTCGCGGGATTCCGGATACCGCTTCATTTGCGCTAGTACATAGCTGTAGGTAGCATAAGCAATGCCGGCAGGCTCAATGTCGATACTGCGCTCCAGCGATAGAAGTGCTTGATCCAGCGCGCCTTTGCGCAGCTGATACTGGGCAAGCAGCAGATGGGGCGTTGGATCTTCTTCTGCCACCAAGGCAAGCTGCCTCGCTGCTGTCTCGAAAGCAGGCCATTCTCTGCGCTCATAATAGATGGACATGCGAACTCGCCAAGCATCCGGAAGTCTCGTATCGCGCTTCAATGCCTCAGAGGCCCAATACAGCGCCTGATCTGGTGCGATCGGCTTGTGAACAACTGCTGCCAGCGACATAACGGTTGGATGCTCCGGATATTGCTGCTGCAGGCGCATAGCCTCTTCCAGCGCTTCCTTGTAGCGCTGCTTCTGATATAGCTCATTTACCTGATGAATGGCCTCCTGGAGGCGTATTCTCTCTTCCAGCTCTTTGGCTGTCACGTTCTGTTCGCCAGATTCATCGGGCTGGTTCTCTTTTTCTGCAGTTTGTTCCAGCTCCTCATGCTCTACTTGTGGCATCCTCCATCACCTCCATGATGTACTCGGTTGTTATCTCTATTGCAAATCCATGAATGTTGAAATGATGGATCGACGCGTATGATCATCTTCATCGTCTGAGCCTTGTATGATGATCCTCTGGGTCGTTTTAACGACCTTCAAAGGGATTCGATAGATGCCTTATGTGTCAGCTTTAGCTTCGCTTCTTCAATCATCTACTCATTCGTGAAAGCTGTCTATTAGACTGAGCTTGTTGGCCGCAATCCCTCAGGTGAAGCTGACAATATTGTAGACCCACACTGCGTTCGGAGCAAGGGAAATAGGGTTTCCATTTTATATAATTATTTTGATTTGGCTGCCACAGTACCACATTACGGCAGATACCCCTGTTGAGAGAACAGCTTTTTACGCCGGAAATTTACTTGCTACGATATTCCCTTTGCCCATTGATGAAGGGTGTTATCGCTTGGAAGCATCCATGTCAGAAGACCGAATAAAGGAAGAAATCCACATACGATCATTACATTTTCAATTCCCCACGTGTCTATGAAGTACCCGAGTGCAAGTGCGCCAATGCCTCCCATGCCGAAGGCGAACCCGGTTATGAGTCCAGATACCGTTCCGATGTTGCCGGGATGAAGCAGTTGTGCGTAGATTACCGTAACGGAGAAGCTGGACAATAAAATAAATCCGGTCAAGGCCAAAACAACACCAGCCCAAAACAGCGATAAATACGGCAATATGAGGGCAAGCGGCGCAGTCCCAAGCATAGAGACGAGTATCAAGTTGCGTCTTCCGAAGCGATCGGCAAGCGGGCCGCCGAAGAACGTTCCGACTGCTCCTGCTCCGAGGAATAAGAATATGTATATTTGTGCGTCATCGAGTGTCAAATGGTAAGCATCCATCAAGTAGAAGGCATAGTAGCTGCCTATGGCGGCACTGTACCAGGAACGAGCAAAGACGAGCACAACCAATACGATGGTGGCGGCAATAACTCGGTTGCGCTTCGATGGATCCATCGTGCGTGCCTGATGCCGCTTTTTGAAGGCATATCCGCTATCCAGCATTGTTCGGTACCAGCGTGCAATATAGGTTTGTACGGCTATGCCTGCCCCTGCAACGATCGTGAATACGAGTGCACCCGATTGCCCCAAGGGGATAAATATCCATTTTGTCAGCATGGGCGCGAGGGATTGACCCGCGTTGCCGCCTACCTGAAAGATTGATTGGGCGAGTCCTTTTCGCGCGCCTGCCGCCATATGAGCAACTCTCATTCCCTCTGGATGGAAGGCGGCTGATCCGAAACCGACGAGCACGACAGCCAGAAGCACCAGAACATAGTTCGGAGCATAGGCAAGCAGCAGTACGCCTGCGAAGGTGAAGCACATTCCAATTGGAAGCAGTGCTGGTGTCGGTCTGCGATCCGCTGCATACCCAACGACAGGCTGCAGCAAGGAAGCCGTCACATTGATGGCGAAGGAGATCCAGCCAATTTGAGCATACGACAGATTCATAGATGACTTCAGAATGGGGAAGATTGCAGGGATGACAGCTTGAATCGAATCATTGAACAAGTGCACGAAGCTAATGGCAAGCAGAATGCGGAACACTGTATCTGCTTGAAGATGGGGTGCAGGCTCCATGCTCGGAGATTTCATTTGTGATGCAGTCCGATGCCTGGGTGCTGCAATGGTTGATGCTTTATTGTCCATGAAGGAACTCCTTTCCTTAGGTGAATTGATAGCAGAGCGTTGTTGAATCGCATGAAGATTATGGAATGATGTAACGATAATCGTTTTTCCTTATTGTTGCAATCGAGAAAATGGCCCTGTTACTGGAGAAATATAGAAAATATCTCGCCAGACAGGGCCATTTCTTAGATTTTCATAATTAAAATAGTAGATGTGCCGCTAGCGCAATAATCGGCAGCGTGATAAGCGTACGCAGCAGGAAAATAATAATCAAATCCTTCATGTTCACAGGCAGCTTAGAGCCAAGTAGTAATCCGCCGACCTCGGACATATAAATGAGCTGCGTGACAGACAGGGCAGCAATGACGAAGCGGGTCATTTCGCTTGTAATGCCGGAGCCCAGCACTGTAGGCAGGAACATGTCTGCGAATCCAACAAGTATCGTCTGTGATGCTGCCTCCGCTTCAGGAAGTCCTAGCAGCTGCAGCAGCGGAATGAATGGCCAGCCGAGCCATTGAAAGACCGGAGTATACTCGGCAAGTGCAACGGCAATTGTGCCGATAGCCATCACAACCGGAATTACGCCGAACCACAGGTCAACAATGTTTTTGAAGCCCTCGCGAATGAAGGAGCCTGCACCCTCATGTTGCCGTGCCTTATTGACTGCTTGGCGAAGTCCCCACTGCCATGGGCTCCATGATGATGGGATTGCCTCTTCTTTAGCGGGTACTGCCCCTGCTGCATACGTGTCAGGCTTGCGCGATAGCGGCGGTATGCGCGGCATAATAACGGCAGCGATCATACCAGCCAATGTTACCGTCGCATAAAAGGGAAGGAACATGTGAGCCATATTCACATTGCTCAATACGATGAAGCTGAACGTAATAGACACGGCAGTAAATGTCGTTCCGATGACGGCCGCTTCTCGCTTTGTATAGTAGCCATTCTCATATTGCTTGCTGGTCATCATCACGCCAATCGTACCGTCGCCGAGCCAAGACGCCATGCAGTTGATGGAGGAGCGTCCGGGCAAAGTAAAGATTGGACGCATAATTTTGGTCATGAGCGTGCCGAAGAACTCAAGCAGTCCGAAGTCAACGAGCAGCGGCAGAAGCAAACCTGCAAGCATAAAGACAACGAACAAGCCGGGAATAAGGCTCGAGAGCAGCATGCCGCCAGTATGTTCCGACCATATCCACTCGGGTCCAATCTGAGAAAAAGTAATGATCGCAAATATCATTCCTATTGTTCGAGCGGCGAACCAGAAGGGGGATATAGCGAACAATGCATTCCATAATGGCTGATGCAGCAGCTTCTCCGGCTTCAGCCAGCGGGTATATGCAGTTCCGATCCAGGCCAGGACGATGATGATCGTGGCAGCCAGTGGGAGCCAAGGCGCAAGCCATTGTCCGATCACCTTGGCCAAAAATGCAATGGGTACCGTTACTTCCCCATTCCATGGCACAGGAATAACGAAGAGCAGTAGCCCAAGTAAGGATGGTATGGCGAAATGCAGCAAGCCTGTCCAACTCAAATGCTGTGTGGAAAGCGAATTTTGCTGCATGTTGTCGTTTTTAACTGTCATGTATGAATAATTCTCCTTAGAGTGCGGTATATTTATGCAACATCGTTTACTTTAATACAAATAGAGTTGAATTCCAAGAGTAGAATAGTTAGAAAAAAGTGGAATCCCAGTTAAGTGCAGTATACCAGTTTTTCCTATGTTTTGAAAATCCCCGTTAAGTCATTATAGTGAAGGCACTCGGGTTATCATCGAGCAGTACTTGACTCCATTTCATTCGTGCGAAATACTTGATTCATCGGCTGCATTCATATGTGGAGCAGATCAGGAAGGGGGACTAGCATGTATGTTGTAGAGCTTACATATAAGAAGTCTGTGGAAGAAGTAGATGTTTATTTGGATGCCCACCGTGCATTTTTGGACGAGCATTATGCGAAGGGCGTATTTTTGTTATCAGGACCGAAGGAGCCTCGAACAGGAGGAATCATCATCGTAGATGCGCAGACAGAGGAGGAGGCTCGTTTTTATATCGAGCAGGATCCATTCTTTGTACATGGTGTGGCGGCGTATCATTATATTGCCTTCCGACCAACGAAAGCAGATGAGGGCCTGCAAGCGCGTTTATTCCAACGGTAGCTGCGGCTGAGGAGAATCATGAACCGTGGGTTCTGTTTACGAAGGCGCATACATAAAGGATATAAAAAAAGCGAGATTGCCTAAATGTGTAGGCAGTCTCGCTTCGCTTATAATCGGAGTTATCCTTCTACTTGTGGTGTGGAGGTTTCAACTGATCTCTGATTCATTTTCTGCATGGCAAGGCCTGCACAATAGCCAACCGCCACACATGTTCCTAAATTATTGGTGAGATGGCCCATTATCGCACCCATCATGATTCCAGAATAAACCCAAATTTCCCCCGTACCTTTCATTTTGCTCCAAGTGTCCTTTACCGTTTGTTGTTTTTTCATAATATTTAACGTCCTCTCGTTTGATTTGATACCTTTATTCTATAGGCATCTACATGTCCATTCCTTATTTTCTGGTTGAAATGCGCCTTTTTCGGATTGAACGAAGCTAGAGGAGGGATGAGTGGGCACATTGGAGCTTATTTGGATGAGGCCAACACAGCAGTAGAGCAGAATACGCAAGCTGCATAGAATGTATGAGCCGCTTCAATAGCTTCAAGTGTTATCGATATGAAAGGATAAAAAACGAGTCGTTCTATTTTGGTGACAAGCGCATATAATCCAGATTATATACTCGATTTTCCCGCCTTGCGTATAATGGCTCAGGAGCTCTTAAGGTTTAGTTGAGAGACAATCATGTTCAACGGGATATTGCTTGAGAAGCTGCATCCAGATATAAGTGCGGGGGAGAGAGGATTTAGCAGAACTCATTTGGGAAGCGCTTACAATAAAATAAGATGTGCCCGTACTCTTACTCCAATACTGGATAAGTGGATGGAACAGGGCATCTGTGAACGAGGCTGATCGAGATATGGAATTAGGCGTTCATCCTGAAGTATGGCAAATCAGCATGCTGGAGCTTACATTTCGCGTCATTATTGCCGTTGTACTGGGCGGTGCAATTGGTCTGGAGCGCGAATTCGGGGAGCACGCAGCCGGATTTCGCACGCATATTCTCGTTTGTCTAGGATCTGCGCTCATTATGATGCTGTCGAGCTATGGATTTTCAGACTTTATTTATGAAACGAATGTACGCATGGATCCGGCCCGGCTGGCGGCTCAAGTCATTAGCGGAATCGGATTTCTTGGCGCGGGTACGATATTACGTACAGGCATGACGGTATCAGGCCTGACGACTGCCGCCTCCTTATGGGTAGTTGCCGCAATCGGCTTGGCGGTTGGAGCAGGCTTCTATTATGGTGCGCTTTTGACCGCATTTACGGCATTTTTCAGCTTGTTCATGCTCAACAAGTTGGAGAAAAAATTCTCACCCTTCTCAAAGTCTGCTTCTGTAAGGAAGCTTGCACTTGTTATTGCGGATGGGCCGCGCCATATCGGAAAGGTACTATTCATTCTGAAGGAACAGAATATTGCTATTTCAGACATTTCTATTGAGCCTGTGGAACAAGGGGAAGAAGCAAGTACAACAGGCCCCTTATCGCCGGAGGATTCAAGTGACATGGATATCCATTGTTGTGTGCTGCTGCAGGTAAGCTTAAAATGCCGGACCTGGCATATCGATAAGCTGCTGGAAAAGCTGTTGTCTGAGCCGTGTGTGAGAGCCGTAAGGCATTTTGGCATTGATGAACCGATTGCTGAAAAGAGCAAATGGGGCTTTAGCGATTTATTTGAACGCAAGCAGGAGGATCACTCTACAGAGGAGAGCTCCAAGCAATAACTTATCACTCACAAAACAGCACAGTCCTGAGGATTTCCGCTCATGGAGCTGTGCTGTTCGTGTTGCAGATAATAGAAAGCCGCTGTATATTTCTCGGGAAATAATGTATTTCCTGTCGGACAAACTCATTATGCGTCGTAACGTTTGCTGCGATATACAATCAGTGTAATGATAATTGAGGCGGCCATCCAGATGGTGATAATGCCTACGTGGATTGAAATGGAAAATAACCCTTGACCGTCCCACAGCTTCTGAGCAGCTTCCGACAATTGAGATGTTGGTAGGTATGCCACGATCGTGTCTACCACACTGCTGTTGAAGACATTGCTGAATGCAGGCCCCATAAGGAAGACAATCATAAGCGGCATGCCAACGAAGGAAGTTTCCATCGTCGTACGGGACAATAAGCCAGTTAGCGTACCGAATGCTACATACATGATAAGACTTGGCACAATCAGCATAGCAAGGCCAATAAGCGGAAGTCCTGGCGTTTTTGCAATCAGAAAAGTTGCGATCAGCGCACATAATGTCAGGAATACGGAGATTGCGCTCTTACCCAACAGTACCTCGATCGGCTTGGCAGGGGACAACATCAGTACGCGCAGCGTATGCTTCTCCTTCTCTTCTGCCACCATCATCGATTGGGCAAATAAACAAGTAATCAGCAATGCCATGTTGATTGGCATCATCAGAAGAGTAGCGCCATCACCGATGGTCCCATTGCTGAACATGAAGGCGAAAATAAGCGGCAAAGCTGCTGTAATTAACAGCATTTGATTCCTCATAGCTTCTTTCCATTCCTTCTGAATCATGGCAGTTACTCGATTTATAGAAAATGTCATTGTAATACGCCTCCAGTCACTTTAATGAAAATATCGCTTAATGTTGGTTCATTTGAATGTATCGATATAAGCTTGCCGGATGTCATCCAATCGTGAATACGATTTGCTCCAGCCTCATTGCGTTCAACGGTATGTGTTCCATCAGCCGTGACCACCGTAATGGCATGATCCATGTGGGCCAGCCGCAGCCGCTGCGGTGTATCCATAGCAGCGATGCATCCCTGATGAAGAAAGGCGATGCGATCACACAGTGATTCCGCTTCCTCCATATCATGCGTCGTCAAGAAGATGGTTGTTCCCATGCGGTTCAACTCCCGCAAGGCTTCATGTATTCGTTTCGTATTCGTCGGATCGAGTGCAGATGTCGGTTCATCCAGGAATAAAATATCTGGCTTATGAAGCAAGGCGCGAGCCAGTGTTACTCGCTGCTTCATCCCTTTGGATAAATGCTTCACTGTCGTTTTACGCTCGCTTGTTAAGTTGACCTGTTCTAGTGCTTCCTGTACTCGGCTCGTCGGCACATGATACAGCTTGCAGAAAAACACAAGATTATCCTCAATGGTAAGCCGCTCGTACAAGGTGCTATTATCCGTTAATATGCCGATGCGGGACAGATGCTGCTGGCGTTCTGAATCCTTCATTTTCGCGATGTCTACATCGAATACGCGGGCTGTTCCAGCCGTTGGAAGGAGCTGGCCTGTAAGTATCTTCACGGTCGTAGTTTTACCTGAGCCGCTTGGGCCGAGAAATCCAAAAATTTCGCCGCGCTGAATCGTAAAATCGATTGGCTTTATGGCTTGCTTGTTGCCGAATGTCTTGGTCATTGCTCTTACTTCAATAATTGGTTCCATGAGTCACCCTCGCTTTATCTAAATGATATTGTGTACGATTCGAATGTCAGTGCCCGCTGTTGCTCATTTGCGGTCGGTGCAGCTCATTGCTGCGCTGCCGTCCCTGTCGACATCCTTATCGTACTGTGAAAGGGTGATCGGCACCTCAAAAACCCCGCGAATAGCGCACTCCAGTGGTTGAATGGAGCGTTTCGCAGGGAGGATGGAACCGATTAGAAGCTGATTTGATACGACGTTGCGGCTAAATGGAGCGGTCATCCTATCCGATTCCCATAATAGCCTTCATTTCTTCGTATTTATTCTTGGAGAGCGGCACCTTGCTCTTATTCTCATCATCAAGCACGAGGCTGTAGCTGTTGCGGGACCAAATAATGACTTCACGGACACGCTGCAAATTGACCAAGTAGGAGCGATGGCAGCGGAAAAATCCGAATGCCTTGAGCTTGCGCTCCAATTCTGTCAGCGTCATCGTGCAGGGCAGCGAACCGGAATGCATATGAAGCTGGGAAGCGCCATCTTGGCTTTCGATATAATTCAATTCAAGCGGATCAATAAGCACGATTTTGTCTTCAATACGTGCTGGAATTTTGTCAAAGCTAATTTGCGGGACGAAGCGTTTGCCTACTGCTGCCGAATCAAGCTCGTCTTCCTTTTCCTCAGGCTTCGCATTAGGAGCGTCCTCTTTATGTACAAGTTCGGCATCTTCTTCGCTTAGCTCAGTATCTGATGTGTCTAAAACTGCGGCTGTACTCTTGTGGCCTTCCTGAGCTATTTCTTCCAAGCCTGACTGCTGGGCGAGGTTGGCTTGTTCATCTACGTTAAGGGCCTCAACCTCGGATATTTGATTTACAGGCTCGTCCTCAATGATGACTGACTTAAAGCCGACAGGCGTTAAGCGTACAACATGATTGGTCATTGTGAGCGCACTCTCCAAGGAAGGCACAGTCATGAAGATGGAAACGCCCTCCTCACACATCGTGTTAATCCATTGACGGAGCAGGTAGCTGCTTTCCAAGTCCATATGGAATTCAGGATCCTCGATGATAATCAACTCTGGACGATGAGCTGCGGCTCGTGCTAGGTGGAATCGGCGCTGTTCGGGCAATGAGCATTTGCCTAGCGGCGTATTCATGCGCTCATACAAGCCGGTTAGCTTCAAGAGCTGTTCCAAACGGTCTTTATGGTAGGCCCCATACATTTTCATAAAGAAGGTCAAGGCTTCCTTCGGTGTTAATCGTTCATATAAGGCTTCACTCTGCCGAATCAAGCCGATTTTAGTGGCGAGAGAAGCGAAGGAAAATGGAATGCCGCGCCATGTCACGCTTCCAGCCGAGGGCTTGGCTCTATTTATTAGTAAATCAATAATCAACTGTCCGGTGATATGGTTGCTTTGCACCGCAATGCACTGTCCCGGATTTATTTGTACGCTCAGCGCATCTAAAAGTGTGGAGTTGCCTTTTGTCATCGATAGTTTGTCAATAATCAGTCCATCCCCAGCGGGGGGTTCAAGCGCGTTCATACGCGTGCCTCCAATCGTATGCATGCCAATCTTTGTTGTGAGTTATATCATAGGTAAATCATATATCGATAACCTCATTTTGGGTAGATGCTGACTGTGAAGGGGGGGGGCAGTTTTGAATGCAGCAGGGAATAATGAAGCAAGTGGACAAAATAATAATGTTCGGAATTTGCTCTATTTATAATCGTGATTAGTAAATTATGATGTGGGATTAAAAATAATTAACGAACAATGGGCGTGAGTGTTGTTGACTTGTTCGTTAAATTTAGATACAATAAGGTTGCTCCCGCGGAAAGTGGAGAGCAAGGATTGATTGGCCATTATTTTGTTTATCCTGTTCGTATATCCCAGAGATAAGGTCTAGGGGTCTCTACCAGGAGCCGTAAATTCCTGACTACGATAGGTATGCTTTGGTATACCTGCACGTAACAGGATATTTTTTTTGCCCAAATAGGTGCAGGCTCATCGGATAAGAGATAAATAGACCGAAACATCGTGAGCATCGAGGAGGAAACAATGAGTAAATATGATGTAATTGTTGTAGGAGCAGGTCCGGCTGGTATTTTCACTTGTTATGAATTATCTTTGAAGGCTCCACATCTGAAAGTATTGCTCGTAGATAAGGGACATGATATTTATCGCCGCAACTGTCCGATTTTGGAGGAGAAAATCCAAAAGTGTCCTCCAGCGGCAGGAAAGAAGGACTTTGCCGGCTGTCTCCCAGCTTGTTCGATTACAAACGGCTTCGGTGGAGCAGGGGCATACAGTGATGGTAAATTTAACGTAACGACAGAATTTGGCGGCTGGCTGACTGATTATTTGCCGGCTTCACAAGTACTGGACTTGATCAAATATGTAGATGCAATCAACCTGGAGCATGGAGCTACAACGGATATTACCGATCCAACAACAGAAACGGTACGTCGTATTGAACAGCTGGGCTATTCTGCTGGCTTGAAGCTACTGCGCGCACAGGTGCGTCATTTGGGAACGGAACAGAACCTGGAGATTTTAAAATCCATTTATGAATATTTGAAGCCTCGCGTCGAAATGGCCTACAAAACAGAAGTCGCGGATCTGATTTCAGAGAAGCAGGATGGGCGTTATATTGTGAAGGGGATTGAGCTAAAGAGCGGCGAGAAGCATGAAGCTGATCAAGTGGTAATCGTGCCGGGACGTGACGGCTCAGCATGGTTGACGGAAATATTGAAAAAGCGCCGCTTGAAAATGTACAACAACCAAGTCGATGTTGGGGTGCGGGTAGAGACCTCCGATATCGTTATGCGCGAAATCAATGAACACCTGTATGAAGGGAAATTCGTGTTCAATACGTCTGTTGGCACACAGGTGCGTACCTTCTGCAGCAATCCGTCTGGCCATGTCGTGGTGGAGAACCACAGTGGCATCATGTGCGCGAACGGACACTCCTTCAAGGATCCGAAGCTGGGCTCTGCAAACACGAATTTTGCGCTGCTTGTATCGCATAAGTTTACGGAGCCGTTCGATAAGCCGAATGAGTACGCTCGTGAAATCTGTAAGCGCGCGAACGATTTGTCCGGAGGCGGCATTATCGTCCAGAAGTACGGGGACATCATTCGCGGACGCCGCTCAACAGAAAAGCGCATCCAAGAAGGATTCCTGGAGCCTACCTTGAAAGAGGCCGTTGCTGGGGATTTGGGTCTTGTACTTCCATACAATACGATGAAGAGTCTCATTGAAATGGTTGAAGCGCTTGATCGTGTAACGCCGGGCATCGCTTCTGAGCACACGTTATTTTATGGAGTTGAGGCGAAATTCTACTCCGCTCGTCCAAAGCTGGATACGACATTGGAGTCGGAAATTGAAGGCTTATACTGCGGCGGAGACGGCGCTGGCATTACGCGCGGACTCGCACAGGCAGGTGCCGCAGGTGTACACATTGCACGCAGCATCGTTGCCAAACGCGGCGCGTAAATGCACGATGCCGCTCAAGCCAATTCATAGGGGGGGCCAGTGAGTCGAGACCTTGACTTGCTGGCTTTTTTTGTATGCTGTGCACCTATTTCCTTGTATACGCAAAATGGTCAATATTTGAAATATACTTTGTGATAAAATGCACAACATCATGGTGAGGGCTTCGTTACAATGAATTTGCAACCTGTTCAGTTGACATTCCAACCGGGGTGAATCGCATCTGGGTAGGTGCGAATGGAAAGCAGGCCTTGGGATGATCAGGCTTGCATCGGAATATGCACAAGCAGGAGGTTATGTCGATGTCAGGTTATTTGAAGCCGCAGCAAATTGCGGAGGCAACAGTGGAAACCGGAACGATCAAAGCGAGAAATCCTTTGTCTGCCATGCTGATCTTAGGTTTTCTTGCCGGGGCATTTATTGCGCTCGGTTATCTCTTATATATACGGGTGACGGCAGCCGCGCCCGCGGAATGGGGAAGTATTAATAGCTTGATTGGAGCAGCGTTGTTCCCCGTAGGGTTGATCCTTGTCTTATTAGCTGGCGGAGAGTTGTTGACCGGGAATATGATGGCCGTACCGCTCGCCCGAATGAAAGGCTGCATAACGACCGGAGAGGCCATCCGAAATATCGTGGTGATTACGTTTGCTAATTTCTTGGGGGCTTTGTTTGTAGCGTATTTCTTCGGTCATGTAGTGGGGCTTACGAGTTCTGGCCCATATTTGCAGAAAACCGTTGATGTAGCGGCTCATAAGCTGGATGAAAGCTTTATTCAGGCCTTTGTCAGCGGGATTGGCTGCAACTGGCTTGTTGCACTGGCGGTATGGTTGGCTTATGGGGCGAAGAGCTTCAGCGGAAAAATTATGGGCATTTGGTTCCCGACGATGGCTTTTGTAGCCATCGGGTTCCAGCACGTTGTTGCCAATATGTTTGTCATTCCAGCAGCCATTTTTGAGGGGCATTTCAGCTGGGGGCAATATATGTCGAACTTCATTCCTGTCTGGCTGGGCAACTTGGCCGGAGGGGTTGTCTTTGTAGCAGGTGCTTACTATATGGTGTACTTACGTTCGCAGCATGTGAATAACCAGAAGGTAACGAATGGGGCTTCCGAGCATCTGCATTCGAAGGATACAGGTGCTGAAAGCAACGCAATGCCTTCGGGAGCGGCGAGCTCGCCTGTTCACTAACTGAGGCAGCAGCGCAGAACATTGGTATGTAAAGGTAGGCAAGATCGAGTCATGATTAGGCTCGGTCTTTTTTGTTTGCCGAAAACGCAGGTATGCTGCTCTTTATATAAATTCACGGGCTTGTCACCTCCATTACAGATAGATGTGGTAAACTACGGGTGACTAGTGTGCGCCATATATAGAAGAGAAGATAACGATATCATGTCGTATCTGTAAGCGCATCCAACAACACGTGGGGAGGGATCTGCTGTGAAGTTACAGTTTATAGGCAGTGTCGAGCAACTATTGCCAGGGATCCAAGAATTGCAGTCGTTATTAAATATGGAAGCAGGTACAGAAGGTACTCTCGTACGAGTGGAGCAAGAGGAAGGGCCGCTTCGTGCCGCATGGGATGGAACAAAAGGGGTGATTCGCTATGAGGCGGACATTCATTTCTTCCGTGCGCTTGGCCTGTTCGTCGAGCAGCTTCGCAAAGGACAGCCATTCGATATTACGGAGCACCCGCAATTTACGTATAACGGAACGATGATCGATGCATCTCGGAATGCGGTTCCGAATGTGCATATGATGAAGCAAACGCTGCGCTCAATGGCGCTGATGGGCTTGAATGGCGCAATGCTATATACCGAAGACACGTATGAAGTTCCAGGACGTCCGTATTTCGGATACATGCGCGGACGCTACTCAACTGAGGAGCTGTATGAAATTGATCAATATGCCGCCATGTTCGGTATTGAGGTAGTCGCTTGCATTCAGACGCTTGGCCATTTGGCGCAAGCGCTGAAGTGGGACTATGCGAACGAGATGAAGGATACGGAGGATGTCCTTCTCGTAGGCGAAGAGGAGACGTACCGTTTCATAGAGGATATGGTTGTAGCGGCAACGAAATCGCTTCGATCCAAGCGCATTCATATCGGGATGGATGAGGCGTTCGGTCTCGGTCTGGGCAAATATATGCACAAGCATGGCTTCCGTGAGCGTTTCGATATTATGAATGAGCATTTGGCTCGCGTCTTGGAGATTACGGGCAAGCACGGCTTGACTCCAATGATGTGGAGCGACATGTATTTCCATCTGCTTATGAAAAATGGCGGGCATTACTATGATCTTGACATTAACTTCACAAATGAGGTTGTTGATCAAATTCCGAAGGGTGTTCAGTTTGTCTATTGGGATTACTATCACGATGATCAAGGCTTCTATGAAGAGTTCATCGAGAAGCATCGCCAGCTTGGATCTGATCCAGTATTCGCAGGCGGCGTATGGGTATGGGGCGCTATGAGCCCGAACTATGGCAAGACGTGGCAGAATACGAATCCAGCCCTGCTCGCCTGCAAGTCGAAGGGGATTCAAGAAGTATTTGCGACAGCATGGGGCGACAATGGCCAGGAGACGAACCATATGACGATTCTCCCAGGCCTGCAACTGTTCGCTGAGCATGGTTATACCGAAGGCGAAGTGGATGAAGTGAAGTTGAAGGAACGCTTCCAACTGTGCACAGGCCAGAGCTTCGATGATTACTGGCAATTGACTTATTTGGATGAGACTCCAGGTGTTACGGAAAATAATATGCACGGCTCGAATGGATCGAAGTTCCTGTTGTTCCAGGATGCGCTGCTCGGGTTGTTTGATATCTACCTTACAGAGGAGCTGGAAGCGAAGCTGCCGAAGCATTACAAGGAGTTGGCGCAACGCCTTGCGGCTGCACGAGATAACACGACGGGCGATCATGCGCTCGTATTCGATATGTACGCAAAGCTGTCCGCGGCTGTCGGTGCAAAGTCGATGCTTGGTGTACAGGTGACCCGTGCATATCGGAATGGCGACAAGGAGGAACTGCGTCGCATCGCTACCGAAGTGATTCCTACGATTCGTCCGCTCGTGGATGAAGCGCGTAAGGCGCATCGGGCACTCTGGATGGCGACAAGCAAGCCATTCGGTTGGGAAGTGATCGATAGCCGCTACGGTACCGTAATGGCACGCCTGCAGTCGGCGGAAGAGCGTATCCTCGACTTTGTTGACGAACGTGTAGCTTGCTTGGAGGAGCTTGAGCAGGAGCGCCTTCCATTCTACAGTGATGATCCAGTCGGCGAGCATCGCGTAGCGCATCAGCCATTCTTCCATCGCATCGTGACCGGTACTGTATTCTCTGCCATTTAATAGATGAAGCATATGCTGTCATGCAGTTGAACATCGCAAGGAGGAGACTCTGCCTTATCTGGCATGGGTGTCCTCTTTGTCGGTTATGAGGATAGGAAAGATGTGGATGAACTTATATATTAAGGGGAATTGAAACGAATCCTTTACAAAGGAGATGCTAAAGTGGCAATATACGGCCTCCTGTTGGTCATCGCCTCTGCCTTTGCACATGCCACCTGGAATATGTTCGCGAAGCGGAGCATTCATAAGGAATCTTTTTTATTTTGCTTGCACGGCTTGGCTGCAGTTGTGTTTATGCCGTTTTTTGTTCATGATCTGTTAGTTATGAATTGGTCATGGGAAAATGGGCTCCTATTATTCTTATCTCTGCTGCTTCAGGGAGTTTACCTGTGGCTCGTATCCAAGGCTTATCAGGTCGGCGATCTGTCCAAGGTCTATCCGATGATGCGAGGAACGGCTGCACTCATCGTACCTATTGTGAGCGTATTTCTGTACGATGAAAGCTTGTCTCTAATCGGCTGGCTTGGCTGGCTGCTGATTGTCGGAGGATTGTTTGCGCTCAGCGGCATGTTCTCCTCGAAGGAGCCGCGCAGCAGACTCTGGTGGCTAACCTTAGCAATTACGACCATCGTTGGGATGTGCACAGCCAGTTATACGCTGACTGATAAGATGGTGGTGGAGTTTTTCAGTCCCTTGGGACTGATTCAAATTTCGAACTTAGGCGCGCTTCTGTTCTTAGCACCTTCTGTCATACGTACGAAGCGGATACGCCATGAGTGGAAGGCAAATTGGCGTACGATTGTACTGGGCTCTATCATTTCGCCTGGTTCTTATTTATTGTTCTTGTTCGCAATGACACTGGGGCCGCTTGCCCATCTCGCTCCGATCCGCGAATTCAGCATTGTAATTGGAACAATGTTAGGTATCGTTGTACTGAAGGAGCAGCAGGGGTGGACGAGAATCGCGACATCGGCTGTTGTGACATCCGGCATGGTCTTGATAAGCATGTGGGGATGAGGGTTGATCTGCCTCATTGAATATCAGAGCATATGTTTGAAAAAAGCAAGCGCCCGCTATCTTGAATCGACTGCTAGGAGCAGGTTCGATTAAGGCAGCGGGCGTTCTATTTTTCCGATAAGTAGCTTATTAATTGACAATCTTATACTTATCGTTCGTTAACTCGAAAATTTCCTTAATGCCTGACGTACAGTACACCTTGTGGTCGGTCGTTATGAAGATGGCCTCGACATTCGGATCTTCTTCGACGAACTTCAAGCCCTTCTCCACGCCGAGGGCGAATAGGGAAGTGGACAGCGCATCGGCATCCGTCGAGCTGTTCGTCACAATCGTCACACTGCTGAGACCATTATCGACCGGATAGCCGGTAGCGGGATCAAGTATGTGATGATAATGCTTGCCGTTCTCTACAAAATATCGTTCATAAACGCCGGACGTCACAATCGTCTTGTCCTGCACCTTCATCTTGCCGATTTGGTTGCCGCGAGTTTCATCTGGATCTTGAACGCCGATCGTCCAATCCGAACCGCCAGGCTTCGCTCCAACCGCAAAAATATTGCCGCCTAGATCAATGATAGCGCTCGGGAAGCCGTTATTGCGCAAGTAGTCCGCGATTCGGTCGGCGGCATACCCCTTGCCGATACTGCCCATATCAAGTTCCATACCTTCACGGTTCAACTTAATGGCATGCTTCGCAGGATCAAGCGTCACGTCCTTATAATTGACCAGCTTTAACGTCTGTGCCAGCTTGTCTGGATTCGGCACCTTAGCATTCTCATGGCCAATATTCCATAAGTCCACGATCGGGCCAACGGTAGGATCGAAGCGTCCTTCAGTACGCTTGGCATAATCCAGCGATTTGGCAATCAAGTCAAAGGACTCCGGTGTGACGGTAACAGACTCCTTGCCCGAAGCAGCATGGATCTTCGCCAGCTCACTTGTGTCCTTTGTCCGGTTCAGACGCGAGTCGATTTCATTCAAAAGGTTCTCAATATCCTTGAATTGTTTTTGATCCGCTCGCTCATCATAAATCTTGACGGTGACGATCGTATCGAAGATAAAGTAGGATTGCTGCTTAATGGCGGATTTCTTGCTAGCAGTATCGTTCGTGCCCGAGGCATCCTTTCCGCTGCTGCCGCATCCGCTCAAAATAAGGGCGCAAGCAGACAACAGAACGATGGCGCTGCGAAGCAGGCTGCGTGAACGTGTCATAAGGCGATTCCTCCATCTATATGTGTAATGAAAAAGATAGGTTTTGAACATCCTTTTTATTAAGGGAATGGGGCTGTAACCAAGCATTTCATTATAGCAGTTCCCCAAAAAGTTGCAAATCAAGCATATCACAACAGAACGGCTAGCGAGGCTGAAAAGCGTTGATGTTCACGGTTATGCCATGGACGAACATTGAACCTTCTTTCACGAAGAGGTATAATAAAAATAGCTTCAAAATTAAAATGAAACCCGAGGAGTCAACAAGATGAAACGTGGAGATCTGATTCTCATCGGAGTCATTATTGTCGCGGCGCTTGCATTTCTTGTGCCGAAATGGTTCTTTCAAAATGAAAGTGAAAATTTGCACAATTCCAAGGTGTTTGCTCATATTACGGTAGATGGGAAACCCTATAAGAAAGTGGAATTAACCGAGAAAGAACAAACCATTCGAGTCGAAACGGATCATGGCTTCAACCTTTTGAAGGTGCATGACAAAGGAATCGAAATGATCGATGCCGACTGCTCTGACAAGGTATGCTTGTCGTTCGGCTTCGTGTCGAGACCGAATGATACAATCGTATGCTTGCCTCATCGCGTGCTTGTCGAGCTGTTCAGCGAGGGCGATGCTGGCGAGGAGAGTGACATCGATGCCGTCGTACAATAATACGAAGCGTACAGCCGTATCCCAACAGTCAGAAGCGTTGAAGAAGGCGGTTATTATCGCAATATTCAGCGCTGTCGCTGTTGTACTCGGCTTCGTGGAGGCGATGCTCCCGGTGCAGACGATTCTGCCTATTCCGGGAGCGAAGCTCGGTCTAGCCAATGTGATGATATTGGCTTGCTTATATTTCTTGAACGGAAGGGACGCCTTGACGCTCGTCATCTTGAAGACGCTGCTCATGACGCTCATGCTGGGGACATTCTCGGCCTTTCTGTTTAGTTTCTTAGGATCTTTGTTCAGCTTTATGGTGATGTACGCCATTTTGAAAATTGGCCGCGACAACGTCAGCCTGATCGGTATCAGTGTTGTTGGCGGCGCCGCGCACAACGCCGGTCAGTTGACTGCGGCGTATATTGTGTTTGGCACGGCAAATATTTTCTATTACTTGCCGGTGCTGCTTATTACAGGTGTTGTAACAGGTATCTTTATCGGCATTGCGGTGAAATACATCGTCGCAGCACTTGCCAAGCTGCCGCTGTTCGATTCGCTAGTTCCGCAAATCGATGCGTCGGACGGCAGGGGGAATGAAGCGGAAATTAATGCGGCACATGCACGTTCACGAGCTGGCGGATCGGTGAGTGCAAATGTTGTGGGGGCTTTACATGTTAAAAGTGACGGGGGGGCTGCAAGTGTATCCGACACAGCCGTTTCTTCCCATGAAGATGCGGTGTTTATGGAGGACATCCGTTTTCAATACTCAAACGGCCCAGCGTTATTCGATGGCATATCGCTTCAGGTTCCCCGGGGCCAATGGGTATCCGTTATCGGGCCGAATGGCTCGGGCAAATCGACGCTCCTGAAGCTCATCAATGGTTTGTTCACTCCGCATAAAGGGAATATCTATGTGAATGGGAAGCAACTGAACGAAGAGAGTATTGCAGAAATTCGCCGCTGCGTAGGGTTTCTGTTCCAGAATCCAGACAATCAGTTCTTCGCCACGACCGTGCGGGATGACATTGCATTCGGTATGGAAAATCGCCAAATGCCGCTTGCTGAAATGGAACGGCGCTTGGAGCGCGCAGCGGATGAATACCAGGTGCGGGAATGGCTTGATCGGCATCCGGCAGAGCTGTCTGGAGGACAGAAGCAGCGTGTGGCGATTGCAGGCATGATGGTGCTCAATCCCGACATTTTGATCTTTGATGAAGCAACCTCAATGCTGGATGAGCGTTCGAAAAGGCAACTGACTGCACAGCTCAAGAGCTTGCATGCTTCGAATCGTTATACGATTTTATCGGTTACGCATGATGCGGAGGAAATTCTTGCTTCAGATCGTGTCATCGTTGTTAAGGATGGCGTGATCGCGGCTGACCTAACGCCAACCGAGCTGTTTGCAGACGAAGCGCTTATGAAAGCATGCCGCCTGCAAGCGCCATTTACGCTGCAATTGGCGAAGGCGCTGCAAACGAACGGGATAGATGTGCCGGATACGAATGATGAGAGAGAGCTGGTGAACGCACTATGGCCATCATAACTGCAGAACGGGTAACGTACCGTTACCATGGGCAGGGAGCACAGGGCGCTCCTGCACTGGATAAATTGCAGGTCACGTTCGAGCAGGGGCAGTTCATCGCGCTGCTTGGCGCAACCGGCTCCGGCAAATCAACATTGCTTCAGCATTTGAACGGTATATTGCAGCCTACTGACGGCAAGCTGCAGGTGCTCGAATATACATTCCAAGGAGGCACGCAAGAGCGCGGCTTGAAGGAGCTTAGACGGCGCGTAGGTCTTGTCTTTCAATTTCCAGAGCATCAGTTGTTCGAAGACACGGTGGAACGGGATCTTCTGTTCGGCCCCTTGCAGTTCGGGCAGAGCGAGGAGGAAGCGAAGGCTTCCGCACGTACGGCGATGCGGCAGGTAGGGCTGCCGGACACACTGCTTGAGAAGAGCCCGTTCGAACTGAGCGGCGGACAGATTCGCAAGGTGGCGATTGCAACGGTACTTGCCTCGAATCCGGAAATTGTTGTATTAGATGAGCCGACAGCGACGCTAGATCCTGTAAGCCGGACAGAGCTGATTGATCTGCTCTACAAGCTGTGCAAGGAAGAAGGCAAGACAGTCATCATGGTGACCCACCGTCTTGATGAGCTGTTTGCTTATGCCGATTCCTTTGCCTTAATGAAGGACGGACGAGTTACGTTTCAAGGCACTCGCTCAGAACTGATGGCGTAGCCGGAGAGGCTGGAGGAGGCAGGAATATTATTGCCCGCCACGATGCGGTTGGCCGCCCTTGTCATGGAGCGGACTGGTGTGCCGAAGGAGAAGCTGCCATGCAGTGCTGCCGAATGGGCAGAATGGATAAAGGCACAGATGGAGCACAGATTACAGGAGCAGGGGAATCGTCGACCGGTGGAGGAGGAGGAATAGCGTATGCAGGCAAAAATGATGCTAGGCCGCTACGTAGCGGCCGATTCCTGGATTCACCGCCTTGATCCGCGCGCGAAGCTGATCGCGATGGTTATCTACCTTGTCGCTGTCATTCTCGCGGAACAGTTCGTGGAGCTTGCGGCGCTTACGGGCTTTGCGCTGCTCATGATGTCAAGCTCGCGTATTTCGCTGTACCGCTATTTTCGTGCTTCTCGACCACTGTGGCTCATAATGGCCTTCATGTTTATTTTCTATCTTCTGTTCGATTCGAGCGGCAGTGCTTTGGTGCAGGTAGGAGGCTTAAAAATAACGACTGGTGGCGTTACTTACGGAGCTTACGCCGTATGGAGAATGGCGCTGCTTGTCACGCTAACGGCGATCCTGACATTTACAACAGCCCCAGTGGAGCTGAATCTCGGGCTTGAGCGCGTACTAAAGCCGATCCGGCTAATCGGCGGTTCACCGCAGCGCTGGTCCATGATGATCGGGATATCGCTTCGCTTCATTCCGACGATATTCGAGGAAGCGGAGAAGGTAATGAAGGCACAGGCATCCCGCGGAGCGGATTATGCGGATTTGTCCTTTGCCCAGAAGGGCAAGCTCGTCATGACACTGATGGTGCCTGTTATCGTGAGCGCCTTTCGCCGTGCAGAAGAGTTGGTGCAGGCGATGGAAGCGCGAGGATACGTACTGAATGCGCCGCGCACGTCGCTGCGTCAATTGGTATGGAAGCTGACGGATACGTTGTTCATGGCATTGTTTGTTGCGATGTTAGTACTAGTTCTACTATGGTAGAATGGTGCGCAGTTCGTTGTTTCTTTTCTAACGAAAAGGAGTGGCAGCGAATTGCGCGTTATTTATTGTATATATTGTGAAATTAGTCACATAAACAATTTTAATATGGTATATTTAAGATATAAATATTTGGTTTTTTGGTTATTTGCTTATTCTTATAAGGACATATTTCGATACGTTGGACAAGACTACTGAGAAGAACTGACTTGGGGGAGAGCGACTGTGGCTAGATATTTTAATGGAAAAGAAATTGAATTGTTGGCACCTGCCGGAACGTTTGACATCTTTAAAACGATCATTGACGCGAATTGCGACGCTGTTTACTTCGGGGGACCGTCCCTGAACATGCGGATGATGCGCAAGGGCTATAATCTTAGCTATGAGGAAGTACGTGAAGCCGTGAACATGGCTCATGACCGCGGCAAGCGCGCTTATATTACCGTCAACAACCTGCTTAATGAAGTTGATTTGGACGAGGCAAAGCGTTATTTATCGTTCTTGAACGAAGTAGGTCCAGACGCCATTATTGCACAAGATCTGGCCGTATTCCCACTCATCCAAGATATGCAATTAACGAATGTACCGATTCATTCTTCTGTTATGATGAATGTACACAACTTAGATATGATTGAAGCGCTGAAGGAAATGGGCGTAACTCGTGTTGTTGCTTCCCGTGAAATGGATTTGCATACGGTAGAGCTGCTGCAGGCGAAGACAGGCATGGAGTTCGAATATTTCGTCCATGGTGACATGTGTACAGTACATGGCGCCAACTGCTTCTACAGCTCGATGCTGTATGGCAATAGTGCAAACCGCGGACGCTGTATGAAGCCTTGCCGCTGGGACTACCGAGTGAAGAAGGACGGCAATGTGTATCCGACCGAATATCCGCTGGCGGCAAAGGATATGTACATGTATGAGCATATTCCTGAACTTATTAAAGCAGGAATTACATCATTCAAGCTTGAGGGGCGAATGCGGGATCTAGAGTTCCTGCTTATGATCGTCAACAGCTATGGCGACGCGATCGATCGCTATATTGCGGATCCGCTTGGCTATAATCGGAAGAAAGACAGTGATACACTATATGAAAACCGCAAGCGCGACTTCTCCACGGCCTATGCGTTCGGCAAGCCAGGACTTGATTATATTAACACTCGCTATGAGGGCACGGGTAAATTTTACAGTACGGGCAAGGTATTCAGTACACCTACTGCTGAGCGTGAGGTAAAGCCAGAGCGTCTGGAGCAGGTGCGCGAGACGTTAGCTGATGTCCGCCAGCCAGAGAAGATGGAACAGCCTCAATTGTCTGTTCATGTTAACAATGTGGAGCAGGCGAAGGCTGTTATCGAAGCAGGCGCAGACATTGTTTATTTGACCGGCGACGTGTTCCAGCCAGATGTACCATTTACGCGCAAAGATATTGAAATGCTGACCGAGATGAAAGATTCCTCCCAAATCGTTCTCGGCATGCCGCGGATGATGAATGAGCTGCATATGGAGCAGTACAATCATTTCTTGCAAGGTGGGAAATACGGTCTTGACGGCCTGCTCGTTACGAACATTGGGGCCATGCATAAGTTCCGTGATTGCGGGCTGCCGATGATAGGCGATTTTAACCTGAATGTGTTTAACCATATGTCGGCGAAGCTGTACCATGATTATTTCGGCCTGGAGCGCGTACATGCATCGCTTGAGCTTCCGCTTAACGATTTAGCGAACCTGCTGCAAGAGACGAAGCAGGTGCCAGTAGAAGTCATCGTGCACGGCTCTCCTATCGTCATGTATTTGGAGCTGGATCTGTATGAGAATACGGTTGCGATGGAGCCGATTATGCAGGAGGATAACAAGCATGTCGACAATCAGTATCTCGTACTGATGACTGACAAGGGCGAGAATCCGGTGTACCGCGACTGGAGCGGACGCAACCATTTGGTGACGGCCAAGGAGCTGTGCTACCTGCCTTTCTTGAAAGAGCTGCATGAAGCGGGTGTTAACCATTTCCGCATCGAAGGCAAGTCTTACACAACAGAGCAGCTGCGCAGCATCGTGGGCACATATCGTACAGCACTTCAAGATCTGTCACGGTGCGGCGAATTGTATGCAGGCATGAAGCCGGTATACGCAGGTTATACGCTTGGTTCGCTGCAATTCGGTCAGGCGCTGTCAATGGACTTGGAACCGGTGCATGCCTAACTTCTTTTTCTTGTGAAATCGAATGTGTACTTCCTTGCGCTTGACTGATTCCGAATGAGTAGGATGCGCACATGACATATAGATAAAGTAATGAATGCAATTCAAGTATTGAGATGAGAAACGACATGGCTTGATAGGAAGCAGTCAGGCCGTTTCCGCAGTTTAGGATGAGAAAGGGTGCTTACGACGTGAACAAGGAGCAAACATCGTATATCGGAGCAGAGGGTGTCATTGAGAAACGGAAGCAATACTTTTTCCCATGCACACAACACTTCTATCGCAATCCGCCGCAAATTGTACGCGGCTCGATGCAGTATTTGTACGACGAGAAGGGTACACAATATACTGACTTCTTCGCAGGGGTGTCGGTCGTAGCGAGCGGTCACTGCAATCCAGCAATTACGGGTGCAACAATTAAGCAGTTACAGACGCTTCAGCATACGACAACAATTTATTTGACACAGCCGATGGTAGATTTAGCGGAGCGGCTTGCAAACGGCGTTCTGCCGGGCGCTCTGAAGCGTACCTTCTTCTGCAACAGCGGCTCGGAAGCGAATGAGGGTGCGATGCTGCTCGCCAGACTGCACACGAAGCGCCGTAACTTCATTGCACTGGAGTATGGTTTGCACGGACGCACGTTTCTGACGATGGGGGTAACAGGCATTCCAATGTGGCGTGCTGATGATTATCTGGACAGCGGCGTTACCTTCATCCCGCGCCCATATGATCCAGAGACAGATGATGAGACGGCTGCACGCCGTTCTATTGAGGCGTTAAAGAAGGTGCTGGAGGAGAAGGGCGAGACTTTCGCGGCGATGCTCGTAGAGCCGATTCAAGGCAATGGAGGCATGATTGCGCCGCCAGATTGGTATTTTCGCGAGGTGAAGGCGCTGCTGGAACAGCATGGTGTCCTGATGATTGCCGATGAAATTCAAACCGGCTTTGGCCGTACAGGCCGCATGTTCGCGATGGAACATTACGGCGTTGTGCCTGATATTATTTCGATGGCGAAGGCGCTTGGCAACGGTGTGCCAATTGGTGCATTTGCGACAACGGATGAAATTGCAGCAAGCTTCAACCGCGCGTCAGCTTCTACATTTGGCGGCAACCCGGTATCCTCCGTTACTGCACTGGCTGTGCTTGATTATATTGAGCAGGAAGGCTTGGTAGGACGTGCAGAGCGACTTGGTAATCAGTTGAAGACAGGATTGCAGGCGCTGCAGGCGAAGCATAAGGTGCTCGTGGATGTGCGCGGCAAGGGGATGATGCTTGGTGCGGAGCTGCACGGTACAGATAACTTGGATAGTGCGGAACTAACGGATCAAGTCCTGGAATCGATGAAGGATCGCGGCTATATTATCGGGAAAAATGGTCTTGGACGCAATGTGATAGCCTTCCAACCTCCGCTCGTCATGACAGAACAGGATATCGACAGCATGCTGAAGGAACTGGATGAAGTATTAGCGGAGGCGGTCCAATAGAATTTCCACGCCGCAATCCAGGAATGTCGATAACACGGTAGATAGAGAATGCTTGCAGGGAAGCATAATTGCACATATTATATGTAGTTCTTGCAGGGCAACAGATATTTGAACACTCATGGGGTGTATGTAAGCTATGGTTACTATTCAAAAGGTTATTCATAAAACGCGCATGTTCGGAGAACTCGTTATGTTCTCCCATACATTATTCTCGCTGCCGTTCGCCATTATCTCGATGGTATGGGCGGCAGGCGGGATACCTTCCTTCCACGTGATGCTTTGGTCGCTCATCGCGCTGGTGGCAGCCCGAAACGGAGCGAATGCATTCAACCGTTTGGCCGATTTGCCGTTCGATACTGCCAATCCGCGCACGGCGCACCGGCATATGCCGCAAAAGCTGCTGCATGGACGAGAGGTAACTCTGTTCGTCATCATCAACTTTGCCATCTTCATCGCGGCAGCAGGCATGCTGAATTCGCTCTGCCTTTGGCTGTCGCCTGTTGCAATTGTGCTTATCTGTTCGTACTCGTATACGAAGCGGTTCACATGGCTGTGCCACCTGTATTTGGGCTTTACGATCGCATCTGCCCCAATTGGCGCTTGGTTCGCGGTGACGGGCAAATTTGCCGTGACGCCGTTTATTCTGGGCACAATCGTCATGCTGTGGATTGCAGGCTTTGATATCATCTATGCCACGCAGGATATCGAATTCGACCGCAAGACGGGACTATGGTCAGTGCCAAGCATTTTTGGCTACGAGGACTCGCTCTTTATTGCACGCTCGCTTCATACAATCATGGTTGTGCTGCTGCTGACGCTGTACGTCATTCGCGGTCTAGGCACCATCTACTTAATCGGTATCGGCATCGCGATCATTTTGCTTATGCTGGAGCACAACATCATCAAGCCATCCAGCCGCAAGCGGATGAACGTGGCCTCGTACAACTTGAATCAAGTCATCAGTATGACTATCCTGTGCTGTACAATGGCAGACTTTTTTATGAATTAAAGAGGGTGAAAATAGGGGGCCTGTCTTGAAGCGGGTCCTTTTTTATTTATTGATATTTCCGATTTTATGGTTTGTGAAGCGTTTATCACTTCTATTAAAAATTTGTTTATTGAAATTGACGCGTAAGTAAAAATATGGTAGGTTTCTAATGGGCTTAATAAATTAACATAATTTATATTTTTGCATCTCATTACTAGTGTCATAGAAAGGGGGATGACTGAATGAACTTATGATTGAATTCAAAAACTTAAAGTTCTGTGCCAGTAACAACTCTTCAGAAATAATCCATAATTTTTTCCCCATGAATTTTTACTTGAAAATAAACACCCTCCAAATTATCGCTATTACTACAAAAAATCTGAATTTTCCAAAACCATGTATGACAATCAAGCAATTAGCTTCTAGATTTGATAATGATTCGAAATAATAATAAGGGGATTTTTTCAGTTTCCTATTCTTAAATTTATGATAACAAGGTATTTAATAGATTGAACGATCATAAATAATGGAGGAGACTTTATTTGAAAACCATTACTAAAACAACGATCGTAATGTTACTAACTGTGTTTGTGCTAAGCAGTATTTTATTCAGTGCAGATTCATTTGCGATTGCGAGTGATGAATTACCAAGTAAAGAAGAGTTTTTGCAAATGGTAACGATTGATAACAATTATGTTAAATACAAAAATGACTTAATTAAAAGTGAACCAAAATTAATGAACTATCTTAGAGATGAGAATAATAATCTTTACGGATATATTGCTCAATTTCAATTTGAGTATGGTTATGATGTGCAAGAAACGATTCAATTAGCTTCTCTTTTGACTTTCACTTCATGATGTAAAGAAAAAGCAAGTTGATACTCTGATTATCGATTACAGCAAATCGTATTCAGACGGAAAATATATGTAAGAGATCATGCAGGGGATATTCAAGCTTCTTACCAAGTTAATGAAAATGAAAATTTGAGAAGCTACCTTACGTCATTAACAGATAAAGCTGAAAAACTAAAAAAATCATATGACAGTGATGTGACTTTGGTAGATCGATATTGTTGGACTTGTACAAGATACGAGGAATACGGAGATACTTATGAAGGTACATGTGCAGCAATGGTTGGTGGAGCTTGTGTGTTTGCTGATAAAATTCCTTTTGGGAGAATTATTTGTGCTGGAGCTACTGTGATAGGTTGTTATGTTCCACCATACAAAATTTGTGCAGAGGGACGATGGAATACCAGATGTCCTGTTGAGGAATGACTCTTCATGGATAATTTTGTAAGTAGTATTAGAACAAGTAAAAGCAGATGTAGATCATCTGCTTTTACTTGTTCTAGGTAAACAAATTGATATATTTAAAAAGGAGAGGTGTGTATGAATATCAAAGAAGGAATGCTTTCGATCGTTATCCATGCTTTTCTTGGTTACCTGTGGGTTCTGTTTATCAATCATACACTTAGCATCGCGAATTCAATGAACCATATGATACTAAGCGGTTTATTTTTGTTTGTAGGCACACTTTTGTTCGGGTTCATTGCCAATCGAATCGCTCCTTTCCATAATTACAAGCTTACTCATCCTGCTAAAATGGTTGGTGCTATCTCTTTTATGACAATCGTATTGATACAAGTCCTTGTTTATAACGCTGCATAGAAATAGGGGAGAGAAGTGCAATATTCCATCCGTACCATCATCCTGTAAGGAATATAATGAATATCAAAGAAATGGGAAGTTATTCATCGTTTATACATTTCACCGGATAGCCGCATTTGAAGCGCCGCATTGAGATAAATGTTATTGTAATGTCTTTTATCGACATGGAGAGCGATGGAAGCGTTACTATGTCATGAACTGATTACTAAGGTTGCTTGAGTGCAATCAAGCTCAAGACAAGACCGTCAGGATGGGGTGTTTCCTGACGGTCTGTGAGCTGATGGTACGTATTTTGTTCGGCGTTGCTGGCGAAACGTTATCCGACCATGCCAGCTGAGAAGCTCTGCTTATTTTACGCCCTTCATAAAAGTTTGTATCTTTGGGGACAGCACATAAAGCAGAAGACTCAGCAATAATGCTACCCCGCCAATAACTCCGAAGTACAGCATCTCGGTTTCGGGGGTATAAAACTTTACGATTTGTGCGTTGATGGCCTGTGCGGCAGCGTTGGACAAGAACCATAAGCTCATGGTTTGAGCCGAAAAGGCTGCAGGCGCGAGCTTAGTGGTAGCCGAGAGGCCAACCGGCGATAAACATAACTCTCCGATTACAACGACGAAGTAGCTGAGAACGAGCCACAATGGGTTAACGAGCGAAGCGGCTCCGCCGAAGTATGCCGGCAGCAAAATAATCAAAAAGGACAGACCGGCGAACAACAAGCCAAGTGAAAACTTTTGGGGCACGGTTGGCTGGCGATTGCCGAGCTTCACCCACAGCCAGGCGAATACAGGCGCAAATATAATAATAAAGAGCGGGTTCAATGATTGAAACCAAGCAGGCGAAATATGAATGCCCGCAAAGTCCAATTCGGTACGTTTGTCCGCAAAGTTAGCAAGAATTGTGGATCCTTGTTCCTGAATTGCCCAGAACATAATCGAAGCAATAAACAAAGGAATGTACGCAATGAGTCGGGATCGCTCGACAGGCGTTGTTTTCGGACTGCGGTACATAACGACGAAATAAGCGGTTGGAATCAGTATTCCCAACACCCCAACGAGTTTGATAAAAGTATCGAACGTAAGAACGCCGAACATAATGCCGAACGTGATCAAGACAGCGAGAACAACGACGCTCGCACCTAGAACGGTAAATACTTTTTTCTTCTCGGCAGGTGACAATGGGTTAACTATAACCGTACCGGCAAGACCCAAATTTTTGGGGCGAGTTGTCACGTAAACAACCAAACCCAGCAACATCCCGACAGCAGCAAGACCGAAACCAAGATGGAAATTATTCATCCCAACGGTTCCTACGATCAAGGGAGAGATGAAGCCTCCGAGGTTAATCCCCATATAAAAAATACTGAAGCCCGCATCTCGCCGATTATCCTCTTCCTTATAAATATCTCCTACTAGACTGGATACATTAGGTTTCAGCAATCCTGTACCCAACACAATCAAGATCATGGATACAAAGAAAAGTGCAGCATTACCAGGTATGGCCAGCACGATATGACCACACATAATCAAGATGCCGCCATAAAAAACGGCCTTCGACGTACCGAGTACTCGGTCAGCCAACCAACCTCCAATAATGCCGGACATATACACGAGTGAGCCATAGATGGACACGATGGCAAGCGCGATGTTCTCCGGGAAACCCAGTCCGCCCTTCGTTACTTCATAGTACATGAAGAATACAAGGATGGCCTTCATTCCATAATAGGAGAATCGCTCCCAAAATTCGGTGAAAAAGAGGGTGAAAAGGCCTTTGGGGTGACCAAAGAAACCTTGTTGCGGGACACTTTCTGCAATCTTCTTCTTATCATAATTCGGCATAACATCGCTCCTTTGATGATGATACCCTGTATCAAGTTCAACGTATAAAAATTAATTTCATCTTATTATAATGCTTTTTGCAGTTTGACTTCAACGTTCCATGACTAACAATATAAGTAAAGTTAATAATATTTATACCAATATTAATATTCCATGTTCAGGTATATTCATCATTTTCAATACTTTTACATGGTAGTATTTCCCGAAGTTTTAGCTGTAAGCTAACACTGGATCCAGATAAGTTGGTGATGGGGATGCTTATCGTTTTCAAGCAAGGTGATTTGGTGTTATCTCGGTAGAGAAAGCAGCTACTAATCTAGTTTTCATTGCTAGAAGGTGGTGGGCGGGACGTGTTTTATTATGAGGTGAGGTTCTCTGAATACAACAAGCCCGCCTCTTAAATCGATAAGGGCGGGTTGTCATTATTTCGTATTGGAGTCACCGGGGACTTCCTCATGCTCCAAAGCGTACTCGAAATCATCAATATCGTATATTGGAATCGGAATTTCATTCGTAATGAGACGATCCACATATTCGAACTGGTCAGTGAGCAGCGGAGCCTGTTCGCGCATCGCCGTAAGGATGAGCTCTGTTTCAACAGGGTCGAACGTTTCGCCATAGCGGGCATTGTCCATCGCATTGACAATAATGCAGGAGACGTTGTCCTGTAAAATAAGCGGCGGGCTATGGCGCCATGGGGCCGTCAGAGCTCGCTCAATCTTTTTCTTATTGAGCTCGTTCTCGAAGTAGGCAATAAGCTCCTCGATTTGCTGCTTGGCATATATGTCTTCCTCTGGATCAGGCATAACCTGATCGCCTTCTAGTCGCATTTCGTAAAGCTCTAGAATCGTTGTGTAAGGGATAATATATTCGACTGGACGCTTTGGCACGGACAGTTGACCATAGACCGCCAGCATGACTGCTTCAATTACAAATTGGCGAGGCTTCATCGTCGTACCCCAACCTCCTTCATCTATGGTGTAAGTGACATACATGCAGCCTGTACATATCCATAATACCACCTTGCCCGAACACACAAAAGAGTAAACGGTACAATTTGTAAACATTTGATTATATAAAAGAAGCCAAACCCTTGAAATATCAAGGATTCGGCCATATTTTCTTCACCAGGACATTACCTAATTGTACATGCTGGATCTGTTCAATTTTCAGCACCGAGAAGGTTGCAAGAACTCGAAGCGTATGCATTCGAAGCGAGTTTTGCAGAGCAAAACTTGCAAGGAGCGGAGTGCAGGCTAACTACATGAGCACTACAATGCTTCCGTCAGGAAACATACATCGAAAGCATACGCTGTTGAGAGTGAATGCAAGATTCGATGTCGAGTCACTCCTCTGCAGATTCTTCGTGATCAGAATTGAACTTACTAATAGGTGCGGGCTTCGAAATAATGCCACAGCGCCTTCAAATCCCGGTGGGCAGGATAAGCGGACAACTGCTCTGTTATTTCCCAAGCCTGCTTCATGAACGCATGGCTCATCTGAAGAGCTTCCTCCAGCGAGCCGCTGCGATGAATAAGCTCTATCGCTTCATTGAACGCTTCATCAGGCGAATCTGCCTTCAGTTTGTGCAGCTTGGCTGCGAACGACGCGTCACGCATTGCCAGAATGACTGGAAGCGTTGCGTGTCCGTTCCGCAGATCAACACCAGAAGGCTTGCCGAGTGATTCAGAGGATTGCGTGAAGTCAAGAATATCATCCCTTACTTGAAACGCCATCCCAAGCTGATCGCCGAAGGCGTACAACTGATCGACTACCTCCTCATCTGCACCGGCTGCTTTCGCACCAAGCTGCAGGCAGGTAGCCATCAAGAGCGCAGTTTTGTTGCGCGTCTTCTCCCAGTATGCATCAAGCGAGAGGTCGAAGTTGAATTTCAATTCCATCTGCTGATATTCACCGAGACATAGCTGCGTTGTTGTGATGGACGCTAGATCATGCGCGTACGGCTCATGTTCCTTGCCGCTTGACGTCATCAGCTCGATAACGCGACACATAATGTAATTTCCAATATGAACCGCGTTATAGATGCCTGTCTTGCAATGCAGCGCCGGTTCACCGCGGCGGGTGTCAGACTGATCCAGGATGTCGTCATGAATAAGCGATGCCATGTGAATGAGCTCAGCGGCAGAGGCTAGACGATACACATCCTCTGATTCAGCATCGGTGCCGAAGCGGCTACCGACAATCGTCATCATTGGCCTCAGGCGCTTGCCTCCTGCACGGATGAGATCCAAGACGCTCTTGGCGACAATGGATCGGGAGGGGACATCCGGATCGTGCAGAATAATACGTTCCAAATCCCGATTAATTCGCCGAAGGGAGATGTTAAGCTGATCGCTCAGCGTACCGTTAAATGATGCCATAAGAAGCCACCTGCTTATAATGGGCTGCCACGAAGCGGCCCATTCGCTGATGCAGCATCATATCTGAAGCAGCACCCTCAACACGGCGAATCTGGATGCGCTTATTCGTTGTTGCCAGCTCAATAATGAGCTGAGTCATTCCATGGCGAACGGCGAATTGATAGTACAGGCTGAGCAGGAAATCACCGTCTAGCACAGCCTTGCCTGCAAGCTGTTCTTCCTCTGGCACATGCTGATGGGTGCGCAATGCTTGACGCAGGAGCCAGTAGCAGCCGAGCAGAACCTGGCGTTCATGCTGCTCCATCTCGTAGGCATTCAGCATGCGAGCCATGTCGAGCAGCCAATATTCATCCGTTTCAGCCGTCAATTGAATGCCGGTGATCGGCGGTAGATGCTGAGTCAGAAGGTTACTTGTTTGATTCAAGAGTTGCCGATTCATGGGAACCCCCCGTTTCCCTCAGAAATAAGGAAAGTAATGTGACACGAAGTACACATTACTTTTCCAGTACAACATACCATCTATTCTCGTTGAGCTATTAATCCGTATACAGGTACCAACGTTTCACGAACGGAACCTTCTTCCAGATGCGCTTCAGGCGTGGATACAGGTAGTAGTCCAGACCGAACGTGCTGCCGGAACCGCCGATAAGCGCGATGCCGCCGAAGAAGTACCAGAACATTTCATAAGGAGCCATACCGGACGTGTAAATCATAACGCCCATCGCAACAGTTGCGATCGAAGCAATCGCTGTGAACAAGCCCAGGATCAACATAATACCGAAGATAACCTCGGCAGCAACCATACAGCCTTGGAAAATGTACGCCATAGCCGTATATCCGCCGTCATGCGTATAGAACATCAAATCCATCGACCAGTCTACAATGCCTTTGATGAAATCAGGCACTGGAATAGCCTTGATTGCCGTGCTTGCACCTTCAACAGCAGAAGCTGCTGTTTGTGCATCAACCGTTGTATGAACTGCATCAACGGCTTGAGAAGCTGCTGTTACACCATCCATTGCCTTAGGCGGGATGAGGAACATCTGCGAAGGATCCTTCAGTAATTTCGAGGCCTTTTCCCAGCCTTGGGTTAACCACATGACACCGATATAGATCCGCAGTGGTACGAGCCAGAAATTCGGGGAACGCTTGGCAAAATGTCCACCGACGAAGCTGCGGCGATTCTTCACATGGAAGAACTCGTGCATCATGTAAGACCAGATTTTATGGAAGCCTAGTACTTGCAAGAAGTACACAATATTAATCATATGCTTAAAGAACATGGCCATGAAGCCAGTGAAGTGGAACATTTTCTTCGGTGTACCGATTGCGGCTACCCCGTAACGTCCACCGATACATACCATCGTACCGTGGAATGTAGGCTTGTACGACTTATGTGTGCCATTCTTCAAGTCAGCAACGATATTATGTGCGATAAGACCAGCCGAGTGCTCGGCGTTCTCAACCATTTGTGGAACAGGACGCTCTTCGCCTTCTGGAATATAGAAGATGTTGTCGCCGACAACATACACATTTTTGTGGTCAACGGACTGCAACTTGTCATTTGTCAAAATGCGCTTGCGTCCTTGCTGCTGTACATCGAGGTTGCCTACGAGATCGGAACCTTCGACACCGGCAGTCCAGATAACAGTGTTTGATTTAATTTCATTATCGCCAAGGATAACGGAATTTGGAGTAACGCCGGAAATCTTCGCGCCTGTTATAATTTCCACTTTCATTTTGCGGAGGTACTTGTCCGCTTTATCAATGAGCTTTTGCGGCAGGATTGGCAGGATCTTCGGAGCCATATCCGCTACGACGAGGCGAACCTCAGATTCGTCCACATGGAACTCATGGCACAACTCTTCGCGATATTCAGCCAATTCGCCGACCATTTCGACACCAGTGAAGCCGGCGCCAACGACGACGAATGTGAGCATTTGCTTACGCAGCTCAGGATCTGTGACCTTCGTCCCGTCCATGAACATTTGGCGAATTTGCTGCTTCAACTTAACTGCATCCTCGAACGACCAGAGGGAGAAGGAATTCTCTTCTGCACCTTCGATACCGAAGAAGGATGGCTTACAACCTGTACCGATAACAAGGTGGTCGTAATTGTAGGATTTCTTTCTGCCTTGCAGCTTCTGGCCATTGAAATCGATGTTCTCGATCTCATCCAGTACAACGTCCACTTTCAGACCCGCAAAGATTTGCTTCAGGTCCATTTTGATTGCTTCTTCTTCGACACGGCATGCTGCAACCTCATGCAGCTCCGTCATCATCGTATGGAAAGGTTTACGGTCGATGAGCGTAATGCGAATGTCTTTGTCCTTCTTCAGACGCTTCGCCAGCTTTTTCGCTGTCAGTACGCCGCCATAACCGCCGCCCAATACAACGATCTCTTTCATGGTTTCACCCCGTTGTAATGCTTATTTGTCAATATTTAAAAATTGAACTATCCAATGCGAACAAGGGAGCTCCGCGAATAAAAAAGCGAGTATCTTGCTTTCCTACTGCGGAGCTTCCGAGTTATATCTATATTAATCAAGGAAGGAGTAAACTTATCTTACTTTGCTTTAGCCAAAGCTTCTTGAGCCAGTTGCACGAAGCTTCCAACGTGGATAGATACGCCGGATACAGCGTCTGTTTTGCCTTCGTTGTTCACAGCGATTGCAGCTGGATCTTGCTTAGCGATAAGTTCTTGCTCCATTTTTTCAGCTTGCTCGTGCCATTCGGAAGAAGCACCGCCAGCTTTCATACCGTATTTGCCATCTTTAGATTGCTTTTTCTTTGTATCTCCGCCGTCTTTATGAACGCCATCCCAGTTTACAGCAGTGATTTTGCCGTCTTTAACTGTGATGTCCATTGTTTCTTTCCAACCGGATTTCTCATCGAATTCAGGAGATTCTGCATGATAGTCGCCGTCTTTCAATGTTACTTGAGCTGCGTCTTTATTAGCTTCTGTTGATGTGTTTGTTTCAGGCTGCTTTGCAGCTTCTTCTTTCTTATCTCCACAACCGGCCAACATACCTACAACCAATACTGCGGACAGTAACAGTACAAGTTTCTTTTTCATAAAGAGTCCCCACCTTTTCTTTAGTTCAAAATTACTTTGTGAAAATTATAACTAACGGATTTACAATGTCATTTTAACATTAACTCCCTCTTTGTGAATGTGATAAATGTCACACTCAATGGATAAATCTTTAACTAAGGGAATCCTTGCCATGATCATTTTACATCCTGCTCATCGATAAAGCAGTGAGGTATGACAATATATTCCCTCCGTATCGTCCACAATATACGAAGGGTAGGGTAAAGACCTTTTCATACAGAATATGAAGGAATTGCTTCCACTTAATATAGGGGACAAATAAAGTCAAAACTCACCATGCATCCACTGTGTGTTTCCTATTGGCATGAACCGCCTCTGTATGATAAAGTTATGGCTTGCGCGTATGCGCCGCGGTTCGTAACCATCCCGCGTAATCAAAACTAGGAGGAATTTCATAAATTATGTTCAACTTTACTTGGGGCATTTTGTTCATCCTCGCGAACTTTGCCTTTTTCCTAATTTGTTATCGTGCATTCGGCAAGTCGGGGCTCTATGCTTGGATTGGTGTAATGACAGTTATCGCCAATATTCAAGTCGGCAAAACAATAGAGATGTTCGGTGTTGTGATGACACTGGGCAATACAGCGAATGCAACACTGTTTATGACGTCGGATTTGCTAAACGAGAAGTTCGGTCGCAAGGAAGCGAAGCGTGCAGTATGGTTTGGATTTTTCACCTTAATTATGACGACAATCATTATGCAGATGGCTCTTCGCTTTACGCCAGAGGCGTCTGATATGGCAAATACGGCACAAGCGTCGCTGTCAACTATATTTGATTTCATGCCGCGTCTTGTTGTGGCAAGTTTAACGGCCTATTTCGTTAGTCAGTTCCTTGATGTGAAATTGTTCAGCATGGTGAAGGAGCGCTATCCGAAGGCAGGTCAGCTGTGGATTCGAAGCAACGGGAGCACCGGCATCAGCCAAATGGCGGATTCGCTCGTATTTTGTACGATTGCATTTGCCGGCATTGTCCCTTGGGATGTCTGGTTCCAAATCTTTATTACCACTTATGTAATTAAACTTATTATCTCGGTGTTGTCGACACCAATTCTATATTGGGCAAGAAGCTTCCCGGTTCGTGATGATCTACCGCGGGAGCAAGTGCAATAAGCGAAACGAGACAACTGGTTTTAATTTTCTATCCGTATAGAAGAAAAGGAAAGGCAGAAGCTTCCCTAAACCTAAGCCCAGCACCAAAGACTGCGCTGGGTTACTTGCCTATAACGACACAGGAACAAATGACAGAGGTTCTAAAATTGGAATATTGTACCTTGTTTCACATGGAACTTTTTTCGACAAGTTTCATGTGGGTGTACGAATTTAATGCTAATGTAGGTTCTTTGGTTGTTATGTTATGCATCATTTTGTGGGTATACTCACATTGGAATTTTGCTCTTTCTCTGATCATTGTTACTGGACTTTCTGGTAGATGAGGTCTATAATTACCCATGTAAATGATAGCTTCGATAACTGCATATGCACGCTAGGGGTGCTGGAATACGGCCGGCTGAGATTGTATCCCATTAAGATACCGACCCTTACACCTGATCTGGGTAATGCCAGCGTAGGAAAGACGTTGAACCGCGTCATTATTGTTATATAAAGGTTATTGCTTATTCGCCAGCTTCGCATGAATGTGCGCTGCTTCGGACAGCATTGTCATGATGCTGCACATATGGATGAATATCGCCATACCTGTGACGCGGACATCGTATGATGCACATTTTCGCATATACGCGCAGAACGGCACACATAGCGTCCCAGATGGGGCGCTTTTTTTTGTGGATCTGAATCGTGTTGCAGGACGGCGGGACGGGAACTTGCTCATCCATACATATACGATCGAGCGGATCGTCCAACTGGTGAATGCGGCAGGCGTTATCGAAGCATCTTATGATTTCATACCGACTCTCTACTAGAGCGGGGCAAGAGAAGGGGGATTCATCATATGCAACGCACACGCTTGGAACGAGGATTGATGCTGGCGCTCATCATTATGATGACGTTTGCGCTTACTGCTTGCAGCGGCAAAGGACAAGAAGCGGGACAAGGAGACCAGACATCGGGAAATCCAGCACAAGAGCAAGGAACGAATCAGAATAAGGCGAAGGAAAAACGCGATGTGAAGATCGTGCTCGACTGGACGCCGAATACGAATCATACAGGGTTATATGTAGCTAAGGAGAAAGGCTTCTATGAGGAAGAAGGGCTGAATGTCGAGATTTTGCAGCCAAGCACAGGCGCATCTGATGCGATGATTGCATCGGGAGAAGCGCAATTTGGAGTTAGTGTTCAGGAAGGCATTACGATGGCTCGACAACAAAATGTTCCGATCGTGTCGATTGGAGCGATCATTCAACATAATACATCCGGATTTGCTGCGCCGAAGAGCAAGAACATCAAGTCGCCGAAAGGCTTTGAAGGGAAGACTTATGGCGGTTGGGGCTCTCCAGTCGAAGAAATGATTATTCACACAATTATGGAGAAGGATGGCGGCGACTACAGCAAGCTGAAGAGTGTCAATATGGGTAACGCCGATTACTTTACAGCTGTGAAGAAGGATATCGACTTCGCATGGATTTTCTATGCATGGACAGGTATTGAAGCAGAGCTCCGCGGTGAGCCAATCGATATGCTGTATGTGAATCAATACGCGAAGGAATTAGACTATTACACGCCTGTTCTATCCACAAGCGAGAAGCTAAGTAAGGAAGATCCTGAATTGGTTAAGGCATTTATGCGAGCAACGTCCAAAGGCTACCAATTTGCAATCGACAATCCAGAGGATGCGGCGAATCTGCTGCTTAAGGCTGTGCCGGATTTGAACAAAGATCTGGTTATTGCCAGCCAGAAATGGCTGAGTCCGAAGTATAAGGACGATGCGCCTCGATGGGGTGAGCAGAAGCGCGAAGTATGGGCGAATTACATGAATTGGCTCGTAGAGAACAAATTAATGGAAAAGAGCATCGATGTCGACAAGGCATTTACGAATGACTTCTTGCCTGCTTCATAAGCACAACGTTACGAAGAAATCGGCAAGGGGCGCGCAGGCGCCCTTTTGCTGTATATGAATTTCTATGTATCCGATGGTGATATGCAATCGAGGAGGAGAATCGAGATGGCGAATAGCTTAGTGAGCATTCAGATCGTTCCAAAGACGAAAAATGGGGAAGACGTAATTCCTTATGTGGATCGCGCAATCGAAGTGATTCAAGCATCAGGCGTGAAGTATCAAGTAAATCCACTAGAAACTACGATGGAAGGCGAGCTTAGCGAGCTATTCCGCATTATTGAGGATATGAACAAGGCGATGATAGAGATGGGAAGCAACAATGTATTGTCCCAAATCAAAATTGTGTATAAGCCTTCCGGCATTACGATGGACGAATTGACGGTGAAATACCGGCCATGAGTAGGAGTCGACTTACGAAGATAGGGCCTCCGCTTATAGCCTTTGTTCTCTTTCTTGCGATATGGCAGGTCGGAGTCATGGTATCGGGCATTGAGAAGTGGATGCTGCCCAGCCCGCTTGATATTTTTCAGGAGGCAATCAGCAATGGGGGCGGGCTGCTTATGCATACGTGGGCGACCGTTCAGTTGACCCTAATTGGATTCTGCGTCGGAACAGCAGTCGGGCTGCTGCTCGCATGCGCGCTTCATCCGCTGCCATGGCTGAAGCGGGCCATTTATCCGCTGGTGATTGTCAGTCAGAACATCCCGACAATTGCGCTATTGCCATTGCTTATGATCTGGTTCGGTTTCGGTCTCATGCCGAAGATTGTAACGATCACGCTTGTTTGCTTTTTCCCGGTATGTGTGGCAACACTGGATGGTCTTGCGCAGACGGATCGTATGATGGTGAATTACATGCGCATGGCGGGCGCAAGCCGGGCCCAGCTGTTCTTGAAGCTGGAGCTCCCGCATGCGCTGCCGTCGGTCTTCTCTGGTTTAAAGATCGCAGGCACGTATAGTGTCATGAGTGCGATTATCTCGGAGTGGTTGGGGACAGACAAGGGGATCGGCTATTACATGGTTCTGCAGAAAGCGGCATACCGTACAGATCGGATGTTCGTGGCGATAGCGGTTGTGATTCTGTTGAGCTTAGCCATGTTTGGCCTCGTGTGGGCAATGGAACGGCTGCTCATTCATTGGCGCCGCGACGATAAGCAGCGGTGAAGGGGGAGCATAATGATGATTACAAGGAATGAACAGCAGTCGTCTGATCGCATTCAAGGGGAGCGACTGGGTGAGCCTCTTCCAGAGCGGGAGCAAGCAGCGCTTGAATTGCGGGATGTTAGTATGTCTTTCGACGGTCGTGCCGGGAAGCTTCACGTGCTCGATCATATCTTCATCGATGTGCAGCCAGGTGAATTCGTCTCGATTATCGGCCCGTCTGGTTCAGGGAAGAGCACATTATTTCATCTCATTGGCGGACTGCTTCGCCCATCAGGAGGGGATATTCTTGTACATGGGCAGAACGTTGTCGGGCAGACAGGACATATTAGCTATATGCCGCAGCAACCTGCATTGTTTCCTTGGCGTACGGTAGAGGATAATGTCATTCTCGCTCCGGAAATTGCGGGCAGGTCGAAGAAGGAGTCTCGTGCGGAAGCGCGCCGCTGGCTGAGCAATGTGGGCTTGGCTGGTTATGAACGCTCATATCCTCACGAGCTGTCAGGCGGCATGCAGCAGCGTGTAGCCTTCCTGCGTGCGATGATGAGCCCGCATGAGCTGATGCTGCTCGATGAACCTTTCAGTGCATTGGATGCCTTAACGCGCAGTGATATGCAGCGCTGGCTGCTTGAACTCTGGGAGAGGAACCGCCGTTCAGTGCTGTTCATTACACACAGCATTGAGGAGGCCTTGCTGCTGTCGGATACGATATATGTATTATCCAATCGCCCGGCACGAGTACTGGAGCGGGTCAGAGTACCGTTCGCCCGGCCGCGGACGGAGGCACTTGCTTCTGAAGCCGAATTCGTGCACATGAAGCGG
Organism: Paenibacillus sp. B1-35; assembly: GCF_050474385.1. Taxonomy (NCBI): domain Bacteria; kingdom Bacillati; phylum Bacillota; class Bacilli; order Caryophanales; family Paenibacillaceae; genus Paenibacillus; species Paenibacillus sp. B1-35. Next base: position 243,082 of record NZ_JBCHVJ010000005.1, on the reverse strand, counting down.
GAGTTGTCGGAACTGCTGCGCCGTGTACAGTCGGTGCCAATTACGAAGTAATGTATAGAGCTGTCCCTTCATGGGGGGCAGCTTTTTTGGTTCAGTCAGGATGTTTTCATAAGCTCAGTTATTAGATATAGCTGGAGTGGGCTGATTATTGCACAGATAGTGCAAGTCACACACATTGTCTGGAATGACCCGTTGTTCATTTTCTGGTGGAAAAAGTTAGATGCAAGGCTTATAATTAAATCTCGTTAGACATGGATGACTGCATGTCTGTACCTATTTGTATAGAGATGATGGTTTGTCCTGAGGAGGAATGAAATCGAATGATTACGAAGGAAAGCAATCTGCGGATGGTCGTCGCCGGCCTGCTGCTCGGCATTTTGATGGCAGCGATGGACAATACGATTGTGGCAACGGCGATGCCGACGATTGTACGCGAGATGGGCGGCTTCAATTTTTACGTGTGGGTAACCTCTGCGTACATGGTTGCTACGATGGCGGGTATGCCAATTTTCGGAAAGCTGTCTGACATGTACGGCCGCAAGCGGTTCTATGTGTTCGGTCTGCTTGTCTTTTTGCTCGGCAGTGCGCTGTGCGGTACTGCAGACAGTATGATTCAGCTTGCAATTTATCGAGCGATTCAAGGGATTGGCGGCGGTGCTGTCATGCCGATCGCATTTACGATTATTTTTGATGTTTTCCCGCCTGAGAAACGGGGCAAGATGACAGGATTATTTGGTGCGGTCTTCGGCATATCAAGCGTGGCAGGGCCGCTGCTTGGCGCATACATTACTGACTACATCGGCTGGGAATGGGTATTCTACATCAACCTGCCGCTTGGTCTTATCTCCTTGTGGTTCATTATGCAATTCTATAAGGAAAAGGCTTCCACGAAGAAGCAGCGCATTGACTGGGGCGGAGCCATTACGCTCGTAGTGGCAGTAGTCAGCTTTATGTTCGCGCTGGAGCTTGGCGGCAAGGAGTACGCTTGGGATTCGGCAGTTATTTTAGGTCTATTTGCTACATTCCTTGTGTTCTTAATTGCCTTCCTGTTCATTGAAACGCGGGCGCAGGAACCGATTATTTCGTTCAGTTTATTCAAGCGCCGCTTATTTGCGGCAAGTCAGGGTGTCGGGTTTTTCTATGGGGTATCGTTCGTAATCGCTACGGTATATATCCCACTGTTCGTTCAATGGGTATATGGAGGTTCTGCCTCGGATAGCGGTCTCGTCTTGACGCCAATGATGGTTGGTTCTGTTGTCACCAGCTCCGCTGCTGGTATTTTGGTTGCAAAACGCAGCTACCGCAGCTTAATGATCGTGTCCGGTATTTTCTTTATCGGAGGGATGTTTGCATTAAGCACAATTTCAACAGATACCCCGCGGACGCTCCTTACGCTATACATGATCCTGACGGGGCTCGGTGTAGGTTTCTCCTTCTCTTTGCTTAGTATGTCATCCATGCACGGCATGGAATTCCATCAGCGTGGAGCAGCGAACTCAACCGCGTCCTTCTCGCGCTCACTGGGAATGACAATTGGCATTACGCTGTTCGGCACGATCCAATCGCATCTGTTCCAAAGCCGATTACAGGAGGTTATGCCCCCAGGCGGCGCGGCGATGGATGTGAAGCCGGAGACTCTGATGAGCGGCCAGATGGGCAATCTTCCGCCTGAAGTAGCGAAAGGGCTGACAACCGCACTCGCAGACTCGATCGCCGGGACGTTCCAATGGGCGCTCATTCCAGTTGTGTGTGCGCTGGTATGTATTGCGCTGATGGGCAATGCCCGAATGATCCGGGGAGGCCAAGGTCAAGGCGAACATTCGGATGATGCAGCGAGTCAACTAAAGGTCGGGGAAATATAATTCGATAGTGATGAAACGGGATTTGCCGCAGGAGGTTCGTCTACGACGTTGCGCCTGCGGCATTTTTGGCAGATAAGGAGATGAGTGATATGAGACATGATGATATTCATGTTGTAGATGCACATATCCATGTTGACGGATACAAGCTCGACGCTGCTGCTGAGTTGGAGGAGGCATTGGCTGATCCATCCTTGGAGTACGTCATTGCGGTATCTATGAATCTTGCCTCGTGCCATCACACTGAGCAATGGGCGAAGCGTTATCCGAACAAGGTACTGCCGGCATACGGATTCCATCCCGAGCAAGCACTTCCGAGCGATGAGGAGCAGGAAGTGCTGCTGGCTTGGCTTGATGGTCATAAGGAGAGCATGGCTGCAATTGGCGAGGTTGGTCTGCCTTACTATATGCGGGAAGAGGCGTTAAAGCGGGGAGGTTCATTTGACCGTTCTCCCTACATAGAGCTGCTTGAACCATTTGTAAAGCGGGCTGCTGCGTGGGACATGCCGATTGTACTCCATGCGGTGTATGACGATGCGCCGATTGTAGTTGATCTGCTTGAACGCTATAGTGTGCGGCGGGCGCACTTCCATTGGTTCAAGGGAGATAACAAGACGATTGACCGCATGGCGGGCAACGGTTATTTTATTTCTTTCACGCCAGATATTTGCTACGAGGATGAGATTCGCGCATTGGCTAGACAATATCCGCCTGAACAGGCGATGACCGAAACCGACGGGCCGTGGCCGTTCGAGGGGCCTTATGACGGGCGGCGGACGTTGCCGACAATGGCTCGCGATGTTGCTTTAGAGTGGGCAGCGCTGCGGGGCATGGATGTGAGGGAAGCAGCGAAGTTGCTGCGAGAGAATGCGAAGCGTTGTTATGGGGTGTGAGGTTAGTATCCCTATACATGCAAAACAGGGATTGCTCCAGCCAGTCATCTGTCGATTCGGCTTAAAGCAATCCCTAACTTGAAACAGAAAGCTTGAAAACTGCATTTGCTGTGTATTATGGGCAACTGCTCTCCTTACAACACCATCGCGGCGATGAAGCCTGCAATGAGAAGCGGCACATTATAGTGCAGGAAGGTAGGTACACACGTATCCCAGATATGATCGTGCTTACCGTCTGCATTCAATCCAGCAGTCGGGCCGAGCGTGCTGTCCGAAGCGGGTGATCCGGCATCGCCCAGCGCACCGGCTGTTCCGATAAGTGCTACCGTGGCCAGCGGGCTGAACCCTAATCCAATGCACAACGGTACAAATACGGTGGCGATAATCGGAATGGTAGAGAACGATGAGCCGATGCCCAAGGTTACAAGCAGACCGATTGCCAGCATCAGAAGGGCAGCAATTGCCCGATTGTCGCCAACAGCTTCCACGGAAGCCTTCACAAGTGTCTCGATATGCCCTGTCTCGCGCAGAACGGCGCCGAAGCCAGAAGCTGACATCATGACGAAGCCGATATAGGCCATCGACCGCATGCCGTCAGTTAGTACTCGATCTGCTCGGCTCCACGGCACGACACGGGATATGAGGAGAATCACCAATCCCGATGCAGCCCCATAAATCATGGAGCCAGTGCTTAACTGGACAGCCAGCATAGCTGCAATGGCACCAAGTCCAGCCCATGTTGTGAAGCTTGTTCCGTTATTAGGTGATTCATTTTCTATATTTGGTGAATCCGGCGAATCCGTCGCGAATGTATCGTCGCTGCCAGCAGTTGTATATTCACGCGGCTTACGATAGCTGAATGCAATTGCAATGATGAGTCCTGCCACCATCCCGATCGCGGGGATGAACATGGCATGCGGCAGCATGGATGCATCAATGGGAAGACCGTTTTTCGTTATATTTCCTGCAACGACATCATGAAAGATTGCTCCAAAACCGACGGGAAGCAGCATATATGGCGTGATGAGACCGAAGGTAAGCGCGCATGCAACAGCCCGCCGATCGATTCGCAGCGAATCGAACAGAACGAGAAGCGGAGGAATCAGCACCGGAATGAAGGCGATGTGAACAGGTACGGCGTTTTGCGACATACAGGCGATAATAGCAATGGCGGCCAATACCAAATAGCGTACAGCGGCACGCGGATTTACGGAGCTGTCCTTGCCTCGTACTAAGATGACGGCACCGCGAACAAGCTTGTCAGGCAGTCCTGTCTCTGTCAAACCAGCGGCGAATGCACCTAGCAAGGCGTAGCTTAAGGCGATGCCGGCATTGTCCTTCAAGCCTTCCCCGAATACATCGAGCATATGTGCAATGCTTAGACCGCCAGTCAATCCGCCTACCACAGCAGCTGTCAGCATAGCAAGCACAACATGTACGCGGAGCATACTCAAACCGAATAATATTGCTAATGATAGTAATACTGCATTCATGATTTATGCCCACCTTCAATTCAACTTTGCGTTATTATGATAACTAATTAAAACATTACCACTTTACCATGGCAACGTACAATCATTTCCTATGCGTGAATGTGCATTTTTTTTGAACAAATTGTTTTACGAAAAGTCCATAAATATCCGTCTAGGAACCGATTGAGATCTTTTTTTAATTCACGTACACTAATGGAGTTCATGGTTAGATTAGAGAGAAAGAGCCCTGATTTATTTATTTTGGAGGGAGAGATGTAATATGACTGCCGTGCAATCTGAACATGCACAGTCAGAAGAGAGTAAGTCGGTATTTGGTCTATTCCGCAACCGCTTTGTACAAGCCATAATGGTTGCAGGTTTATTTATGCAAATTGGTGTATGGGTACGGAACTTTGCCGTACTGTTATTTGTAATGGAAATGACGAATGAAGATCCGTTCGCCGTTTCAATGGTATCAGTAGCTGAATTCGCTCCTATCTTTATCTTTTCCTTTATCGGAGGAACATTTGCAGACCGTTGGCGTCCAAAACGGACGATGATATGGTGTGACTTCCTGAGCGCACTGTCTGTATTTGCAGTTATGTGGACGATTGTAATAGGGGATTGGCATGCCGTATTCTTTACAACGTTTATTTCCGCAATTTTGTCTCAATTCTCTCAGCCTTCTTCCATGAAGCTATTCAAGCAGCACGTGCCCAAGGATATGCTCCAGGCGGGCATGTCGATATTTCAAACGATGGTGGCGCTGTTTATGGTGCTTGGACCGGCGATCGGTACGGCGATTTTTCAACATTACGGGATACAGGTATCTCTCATTGTGACAGGGATTGCCTTCATCTTGTCTGCAGCAGCGCTTATGTTCCTTCCTGCTGATCATGAGGAGGACAAAGAGGAACGAAAGCAATTAAATGTCATGCAGGAACTGGCGGCCGGATTCCGCTATGTAATGAAAAGTTCTATTTTGAAGCCGCTTGGAGGCTGCTTTGCTTTTGCTGGATTAGCCATTGGGCTTATTCAACCGATGGGAGCGTTCCTTGTTACGGAGCGTCTAGGATTGCCGAAGGAACATCTCAGCTACTTATTAATGGCAAACGGTGTTGCGATGCTTATCGGCGGTGCGCTTGCAATGGGCATCTCGAAGAAGCTACTTCCACAGCATATGCTTGCTGTTGGGATGTTCATGAGCAGCGGAGGCATGCTGTTAGCGGGATTATCGACGCAGCTGTGGCTGACACTGGTTGCTCAGTTCATCAGTGGATTGTTTTTGCCTTGCATTCAAATTGGGATCAATACGATGATCCTGCAAAATACAGAGGGCGAATTCATCGGCCGTGTAAATGGCATCCTCAGTCCGATGTTCATGGGGGCTATGGTGCTTACCATGACACTTTCCGGAGGAATTAAACAACTTACTTCCATTGTATTCATGTATGAGGCAGCGACAGTGTTGTTTATATTGGGTATTCTCGTTATGCTTCCAATCCTGATGAAGCGCAAGTCTTCTTCGAATGCTGATCTTCAACAGGGTACGGGGACAGAAGGATAATGTTCCCCCAGAGGCGAGAGCATTTATACTGGATCTCTTTTTCGTCCTTGATCGGTATACAAGCGTCCTGCTTGTACAGATATAGTAGGAACAACTTAGGAACAACTGCGGCGGCCCATTGACATCGGGTGCGCCGCATGTTCATAATAAGGGATAATAGTTACCAGACAGGTTAACAATTGATGACGAGAACGAGTACGCTATGAAGCAGTCTTAAGAGAGTCGACGGGTGGTGCGAGTCGATGGCTGGCGTGGCCGAATATCCTCTCCGAGATTCCATGCTGAACCCAATCTGCGCATTGATAAACTTAACGTATGGCGCAAGTGCGAAATAAGCAAGGACGGCCATCCACCGTTATTCGGATTCGCGATAAATGAATGCGCGGCCAAGCGCTGCAGCAGCGTGCAATCGATACCTTCGAATGATGGTTCGGTGATGCCCAGCTGCAGAACAAGGGTGGTACCACGAGATCGAACTCGTCCCTTTCCAGGGATGAGTTTTTTTGTTTTTATAGGTTATTTAAAACCGAACACTTTTGATTACAAAGTGAAACAGGAACCGATCTTTTTGAACTTCCATTATCATGGTATACAAATGACGTATATTCGATCGAAAGCGAGGAACCGACAATGGAAACGACCCAAGCAGCACATGCAGTTACTATGGAACATATCGTTCGTGCACATCACGTGCTCAAAGAAGTCATCGTTCGGACACCGCTTCAGCGTGACCCGATATTGTCCGCTAAGTATGACTGCAACGTCTATTTGAAGCGTGAGGATTTGCAGATTGTCCGCTCATTCAAGATTCGCGGTGCCTACAACATGATTCGCCATCTGACAGATGAGGAGCTTGAGCGCGGCATCGTCTGCGCAAGTGCAGGCAACCACGCACAAGGCGTGGCCTATTCCTGCCAAACGCTACAAATTCAGGGCACGATCGTGATGCCGAGCACAACGCCAAGTCAGAAGGTATCCCAGGTGAAGCGATTCGGCGGATCGTACGTCAATGTTGTACTGACTGGGGATACGTATGATGATGCATATGAAGCAGCCATGAACATTTGTGAGGAGAAGGGAAGCACCTTCATCCATCCATTTGATGATCCTTATATCGTTGCGGGCAACGGGACAGTAGGCATGGAGATTATGGAGTCATTGAAAGGCGCGGCAGACTATGTATTCGTCACAATTGGCGGCGGTGGATTGGCGGCAGGCGTAAGCACTTATGTGAAGACCGTCAGCCCATCGACTCGCATTGTAGGCGTAGAGCCAGAAGGAGCCGCGTCGATGACGGCAGCGCTTGAACGCAAGGAAGTGCTCACGCTGGAGTCGATCGACAAGTTTGTCGATGGTGCGGCAGTAAAGCGCGTCGGTCAGCTTCCTTATGACATTTGCTCCAATTTACTGGATGATGTCATTCAGGTGCCAGAGGGCAAGACATGTACAACGATTCTTCAGTTGTATAATGAAAATGCAATTGTAGTCGAGCCTGCTGGTTCTCTCCCGATCGCGGCACTTGATTTGTATCGGGATCAGATTCGCGGCAAAACGATCGTATGTGTCATCAGCGGCGGCAATAATGATATTGATCGGATGCAGGAAATAAAAGAGCGTTCGCTCATTTATGAAGGCTTGAAATATTACTTCACAGTCAACTTCCCGCAGCGGGCAGGCGCCCTTCGGGAGTTCCTGCAAGACGTGCTGGGACCGAACGATGATATTACCCGATTCGAATATAATAAAAAGCATAACAAAGATAATGGATCTGCGCTTGTCGGTATTGAGCTGAAGTATAAGGAAGATTACGAGCCGCTTGTGGAAAGGATGAACAAAAGGGGTATCCAATACATTGAAGTGAACAAGGATAAGACGCTGTTCGATCTTCTGGTATAGAAGAAGCGTCTGGATCAGGGAATGTCGGCGGTTCATTGCGCACGTGCAGTACGTTGTAAGTGGACAATCGGTGTTGAACTCGCTTGACGATACGGGTATATTTATAAACAAAGTGTGTTAGGGCAAAGAAAGGTTGATGACTGGTGGACAATCCGAATCATAGTTCCAACTTTATCCGCAATATTATTGTGGATGATTTACAGGAAGGCCGCGTAGACAATATCGTTACACGCTTTCCGCCTGAGCCGAACGGCTATTTGCATATCGGACATGCGAAGTCGATATGCTTGAACTTTGAGCTTGCGCGTGAGTTCAAGGGTCGTGCGCATCTGCGATTCGATGATACGAACCCGCTAAAGGAAGATACGGAATACGTCGAGTCGATTAAAGAGGATGTAGAGTGGCTCGGCTTTAAGTGGGACGGACTCTATTTTGCGTCCGACTACTTCGAAGAAATGTACAATCGTGCCGTATTACTGATTAAAAAAGGTCTGGCTTACGTTGACGACCTGTCCGCGGATCAAATCCGTGAGACGCGCGGAACGCTTACTGAGCCTGGACAAAACAGTCCTTATCGTGATCGCTCAATTGAGGAAAATCTGGACTTGTTTGCTCGTATGCGCAATGGCGAATTCGGCAACGGGGAAAAAGTACTTCGCGCCAAAATCGATATGGCATCACCGAACATTAACTTGCGTGATCCGGTCATTTACCGTATCGCTCATGCATCACATCACAATACAGGCGATGCATGGTGCATCTATCCGATGTACGCTTTCGCGCATCCGCTTGAGGATGCCATTGAGGGTGTAACACATTCCATCTGCACAGTTGAGTTTGAAGATCAGCGTCCATTGTATGACTGGGTCGTTGAGCAAAGCGAGATGGAAAAAACACCGCATCAATATGAATTCGGGCGTCTGAATCTGACGAATACGGTCATGAGCAAGCGGAAGCTGAAGCTGCTCGTAGACGAGAATGTTGTGGACGGCTGGGACGATCCGCGCATGCCTACAGTATCCGGTCTTCGCCGTCGCGGGTTTACACCAGAGTCTATCCGTACGTTCTGCCGAGAGATTGGTGTAACGAAATCGAGCGGTGTGATTGATTTTAAATATTTGGAGCACTTCCTGCGTGAGGATTTGAAGCTGAAGGCGCCACGGACTATGGGTGTATTGAAGCCGCTGAAGGTCGTTATTACGAACTATCCGGAAGGACAAGCAGAATGGCTGGATGCAGAAGTAAATCCAGAGAATCCGGAAATGGGCGTTCGCCAAATTCCGTTCTCGCGTGAAATTTACATTGAGCAAGATGATTTCATGGAGAATCCGCCAAGCAAGTACTTCCGCCTGTTCCCAGGCAATGAGGTACGCTTGAAGCATGCTTACTTCATCAAGTGCAATGACTTCGTGAAGGACGAAAACGGAAATGTAGTGGAAATCCATTGCACGTACGATCCTGAAACGAAGAGCGGAAGCGGGTTTACAGGCCGCAAAGTAAAGGGAACGCTCCATTGGGTAGATGCTACACATGCTGTTCCTGCTGAGTTCCGCTTGTACGAGCCGCTTATTCTTGACGAGCAAGAGGATGAGGACGAATCCGCTACCTTCCTGGAGCGCATTAATCCGAACTCGCTTGTTGTAGAACAAGGCTTCATCGAACCGAATATGAAGGATGTGGAGCCGCATGACAAGTTCCAATTCTTCCGTCATGGCTACTTCAATGTTGATCCGAAGTATTCCGTTCCTGGTAAGCCGGTATTCAACTTAACTGTTTCGTTGAAGAGCTCGTTCGCATTGCCGAAGCAATAAGAAGAATCAGGAATGTTAATGTTCCTGTAAGCGCCGCATCTTGACGCGAGAAGGACACCTGATGCTGTGCCGATTGGACAGACGGCACATCGTGCAGGCGCGAAGATGAAGGAGGTCTTTCTATGAAAGGCAAAGTCATTTTACTGACATCAGATACAATTGGTGCTGCTGAGAATGGTCTCGGCGCCACAATTTTGGAAACCTTCCTGACGCTCGTTAAACAACAGGAAGAGCTTCCAGCAGCAGTTTTCTGCATGAATCGCGGCGTTCTCGCCTTGACTTCACAGTCATTGGCGTCCTTACAGCTGGCTGAGATTGAGAAGCTTGGCGTGCCGGTGCTTGCCTGCAAAACTTGTGTCGATCATTATGGGATTGCTGATACTCTAACAACAGGGGAGATTTCCGGTATGGGTACGTTCGTTGAGCTTGCTGCCAAGCACGAGGTCTTGACTATCGGATAATCTATAGATGGATACCGACAGCTTATCTTAGCTGCATCGACCGGATTCTCTTCGGAGAGTCCGGTTTTTTGTCATCGGAGATGAGAATTAGTAAGTCAGATGCAGCGGTTCATCAGAATCAAGGAAAAAGGCAGAATCATGCACCACCATGATCCTGCCTTTTCGTTATGCCGTAACACCGGGCAAAGGTATGGAAATCCTTAAATATGGACTGCAGTAGATACCGACCCGGTAATGATTTCATCTGCGGTTACTTCACGCCCGAGTGAACTAGACATGTAGATGCCCTGACTTATCAGCATCGTATTCAACGCCAACTCCGCAGTAGGAAGCAAAGGTACAATGCCTTTCAATGCCGCGATCCAGTGTCCTTGGGAAGAGTCATACGCCCATTCATTTGGGTTAAGAAGGTGTCTGCGGTGGTTCATCGCATGCACATCCACCGCCGTATTGAAGTCCATATCCGACACGGTATTATGGAAGGTGAATGGATGCTGGGCCTGACTCGTATGGTATGGCATGCGCAGCCCGCCCTTCGAGCCTACAATGCTGCTGCCTTCAAAGCCGTCCAGATAGATCGCCCATGCTTCGATAATATCAAGGGTTAGCCCACCCTCGAACTTCACAAGGCCGACACCAAGCTCTTCTACGTCAAACTTGCTAATTTCTCGGCGCTCCTGTAGCATATCCATTTCTTGATAGGTTTGGCCGCTGATGCGGGTAACCTGCGGCATGCCTAACAAGTACAGAAGCTGGGTGATATGATAGACGCCCATATCGTATAAGGCACCGCCAGAAGCGATTGCCTTCTGGGTGAAGGCCGGTGTGCCGTACCCGTCGACATAAGGGCGTCCGCGGCGACGGAAGCCGGTTGAACGGGCGTGGTACAGCTTGCCGAGCTGCCCATCATCAATTAATGTTTTTGCGGCTTTTGTTTCCGCATTATACAGGGTAGCTAGTTGAATATGCAGCATGCGTCCAGTTGCCTTTGCGGCCTCGATCATAGCTGCTCCGTCGAAATAAGAGCCTGCTATCGGCTTTTCGCAATAGACATGCTTGCCTGCTTCCAATGCAGCAATGGTGATTGGTGCATGGAAGTTGTTGTGCAGGCATACATCGACGGCCTCGATATCGTCACGCTTCAGCAGCTCGCGGAAGTCCGTATATACGTGAGGGACTTGATATTGCTCGGCTACACGGCGTGCCTCAGCTTCATTGACATCGCACAGCGCAACAATTTCTGCACCGCCGACGCGGGCATATTCATCCAGATGATGCTTGCCAATCTGACCTACTCCAATGACGGCAATACGCTTTGATTCCATCGTTATTCGTTATCCCCTTTACTCTCCGTTCTAAGTTGATTGGCTGCATGTGAGAGCACCCTATGAAGGAATGCGGCGCCAGAACAGGTAATGCACTATGCCTACTTGTTACGCAGACAGTGAAGCCAGATGCCCTTTCAGCTTCCCAATAGCCTCATCCATGGCAGCCAACTGATCATACGGCGCATTGTATTCAATTGCCCAATATCCGTTGTAGCCGGCGTTCTTGAGCGATGCTAACCGATCCTTGGCATCTGGCGATTCAATCAATCGGTAATCTACATGGGTATGTCGTACCCATGGCGCTGCCTGTAGGTCGCCCTCGATTGCATAGCTATCCCATGTTCCCGGCGTGGCGTTGCGAATCGAAAAGGAATCACCAGGCGGCTTCCAGCGGCCAATATGGAGCAGAATGCCGTAATTCGGATGATTGACTTCTTCAGAGATACGAACCAGTGTATCAGGCTGCAGCGCACAGCCAGTATGATTCTCTGGTCCAACCCAGTATCCCCCCTCAGCGCCACGCTGTGCGTATTCACGATATCGCATCGTGATATATTCAAGCGCCTCATCACTGAGCACGTCGTCCCCATGAAGAACAGCATCAATTCGCACGGATTGTGCGCCCATAATTTCGGCTGCACGAAGATGGGCGAGGGCATTTTGATGAAGCGCCTCTCGTATCTCAGGATCTGGATCCCAAATATGGGCCCGATCGACCGCAATGTTGACGAGATTCATTTCACGCTCAACAAGTGCTTGTCGAATTCGGTGCAGCATATCGTCATCCGCAATCTGCCATAGCGGGCGTGTCGTATCAGCGAAAAATGCGTTCCAGAAATCGATACCCTGTAATTGATACCGTTTATAGACGGTTTCGATATAGGCGAAGATGTCCATCTTGCCCTCGACTCGCAAATTATTGAATGAAAATCCGCCAATAGATAGTTTCATGCTGTTCCTCCTTATGCGCGAAAGGTGATAAGCTTTCTTTCGTATCAATGGAATGCTGAACTTGAAACTCGGCAATTCATCTGTGGAAGGTACAGGAAGTGAGTTTGATTCGAGAGTAGCAGATAATGTTAAAGCGGACAATGTGCCAATTCCGTCATAATGACACCGTTTTCATGCCAAATTTATACTTGAGCGCTCTGTACCTTCAGAATACGGACGTTTGTAAATTTTAGTTCAGGGCGATTGTTACTATCATGAGCATAGGAGAGTATTGGAAGACTGCATAAGGGATACATGATGAAACACAACGGTTGTGTAGTCTTGATCATATTTGTTTGTATCTCTTGTATTTATAAAGGTAGGGAGACAATAAAAAGCCCGCATTTAATGCGGGCTAAAAAAGTCGTATGATTATTACAGAACGCGTTTGGCACCTACATAAGTGCGCTTGGACCATGCGGACGACATGCTGGTCACAACGACTTGATAAGCTTTGCCTGAAGAAGCATTCAAGTATTGGTTGTTGCCAATATAGACACCAACATGAGAGATTGTGCTTCCGTTGCTCGCGAAGAATACGAGATCGCCTGGTATTGGATTGCTCACCCGATACCCTGCGCTATACATCTCGCGAGATGTTCGCGGCAAAGATACCCCGTGCTTGCGGTAGATGTATTGAATATATCCAGAGCAGTCGAAGCCGCTTGGTGATGTTCCGCCCCATACGTAAGGAACGCCTAAGTAACTGCGTCCGGTATTAATGATGCGGGAAGCCACACTTTGTGCAGATGACGTAGCAGCAACCTTTTTTTGCGGGCTGCGATCGATGCGAGGGATGCTATTTAAATAATCAGGTGTCCACACAAAATCCAAATCAAATGAGTTCATCAAAAAGCGAAACGGAATATATGTATTATCTTTGTATACCCAAGGATTCCCGCCCATGTTAATTGTATCGCCATTCACATCGGCAGAAGCGCTGTCTGAACGAAAACGGACAGTCGTTGTGCCATTCGAAATTTCAATATTGTTCACGCTGGAGTTGACAGCGGACCACGACAGGGAGTAACCCATTTGCTCCGCAAAGCTGCGGACTGGGACATACATATTTTGATTTTCATCAATAATGGGTATAATATCGGTAAATTGTAAGGCATTTCCGTTGACGTGGATCGTGGCTTGCTTCGTTTCGCTAGCAGCAAAGGCTTTTGTGCCTAGTGAGCTATCTGCAAACAGCAAGCATCCGATGACTGCACTTGCAGCAAGGGCAGTCCGTATGGCGGTCTTCACTACATCTCCTCCTCAGCTGTTAAAAATGTAAATTGATTACTAAAAAATCGACAAAACCAGACTAACATAATTTTAAAAAAGCTGGCAATAGTCTGGAAGTATTGAAAATGACAAAACTGTAACTAAACTGTAACCGAAGTGTTAACCCTTTTGCAGCGAGGGAAATGAGGATAAAGAGACGGATGGAGAATGCAAAAAAATGAGATGGAAATGTAAGTAGACAAAAAATTGTGTCGCAATAGGATTGAAGTTTTGCTGGAAACAGTTTAAGCAAACCCAAGCTGGGCGCGGAGATGACTGTGCTAATGGAATTGGGTAGAGGAGAGGTGACAGTTGTGCGAGTTCATGTAAAGGAAATGAAACCGAATGAATGGGCAGGAAGCTGTGGCGATGCTCAAATCCTCTTGAAAGGGGCAGGAGAGACTTCGGAAGCAGGTGTGGTAGCTGGGCCTTTTGACCTATGGATGATGAGCCTAGCATTTGCAGTAGCAGAATCGATTCGTGCCTATGTGACGGAGAAGGCTTGGAATTTGGAGTCTCTTCATGTAGACGCGGTGGATGAACGGAGTGGCGAGGGCAAGCTTCTATATATTACGTTCCTCATTCACGCAGATGGGCTTCATCAGGGAGAGCGCGACGAGTTATTCGGCGCGGTACGGAATCGCTGTACATTGCTCCGCCTTATAAATAAGGAAATTGAAATCTACTTCTCCGATCAGCTTGCGAATGGCTGAATGATGCCGCAATAAAACCTAGCTTTCCTTAGGGAGGCTGGGTTTCGTTATGTATCCCTAATTGGAATATATTGATAATTTTAAAAGATATCGTTTGTGTTGTATATATGTAATCATAGAAGTAGGATCAAGATACAGAACTACCAGCAACAATAGATTTACACTTAGAGTTATGTTCAATATATTGATTATGATATTATAAAGCTTGAGTAAGACGCATCTGGTTTGAATGGCAATCTTTCAGGTGTGGATGTGCTAAACAAGAAAAAGAAAGCGGTACCGAACCGCTATCGAGCTCGTGTGCCGACAAGGGATGGGGGTATAAGCCTTGTTGAAACCGTTTCACCAAATGTATCAGAAGCACTTTAAAAAGAAGCTGTTTAATAAATTAATTGCGATGTACTCACTGATTGCGGTTGCTTCATTAGTAACGGTATCCGTATTCGCCTATGAATTTTTTGCGCGTAAAGATGTCAGCAATGCATTGATGGAGCAGCAGCGTACGGTGGATACCATTAACCGCTATATAGATCAGAAGAACGACCTTGCTCAGGCGATTGTACAGCAGGTGTACCAGGATAATCTGCTCATTCAGGACACAGTCTACTTGCTGAATGAAGGGTATGAGCAGTATATCCGCTATCGTTTGGATGCTTACAGTTCCAGCAATGTGTTCTATGTGCGCAAAATGCAGGAATTTTTTATGCTCCAATTCTGGAAGGATCCTGACCTGCAAAATATTAATCTTATCAGTCCTACAAAGCAGTTCGCTTATATGTATACTGGCGATGGAGCGAAGGGCGGTCTCTATGACTGGAGTCAGGATCCGCAGGTGAATATGCAGTGGAAAATGGATCGTTTCGGACAGCGAGTTACTTCTTATATGAAGCAAAGTAAAAAGGAAGATAATTCGGCCGATATACAGGATATGCCTGTGTTTCGCCCCTCTGATCGCTTGGTCGATATGATGGAACAGGAGGAGACGAAGCGGCTAGGGCAACAGGGGCAGCAGGGGCAAGGCCCAATTCCCATGAAGGAAAATGTGATTCAGTCGGAATCCGAGAAGCTGCCGCTCATTAGTGTCACGAATCGTGTGAGCAGCCCGGAATCCCTGCTGACAGCAGGGCACATTACGATTGATTTCAATACGAACGGAATTGGACGTCAGATCGGATACTCACTTCGAGGCGAGCAATGGCTCGTGCTGAATCAGAAGGGGGATGTAATATACCCCTCCTCGCAAGACCAGGATGCGGTGAAATGGGCCAATGTGGATGAGCTGTCCAAGCTTGAACGGAATAAGCCGCAGTCGATTGAACTGAATGGGAAGTCCTCCTATGTAACCGTCTCCCAGACGAACAAGCTGGGGTTGTATGTCGTAGGCGCACTCCCGGAGGCGGCTATTACTGATCATTTGTCAGGATTAAAGAACACGATTGGCATCGTCACGACTCTCTGTATCTTTGCTGTTCTGATGGTGACGTACCTTTCCGTGCTCCATTTATCCCGCCGTACACAGACGATTGTAATGGCGATGAAGAAGGTACAGGAAGGCAATCTGAATGTACGGCTTCCGGTTACACGCGAAGATGAACTGGGACTTATCGCGGGAAGCTTTAATCAGATGTGTGAGGACTTGAAACAGTACATTAATAAGGTCTATAAGTCTGAACTAAAGCAAAAGCATGCGGAATTGATTGCCTTGCAGGCGCAAATCAAGCCACACTTCCTATATAACACATTAGAAGTAATCCGTATGCGGGCCGTATCCAAAGGCGCTCATGATGTTGGGGAAATGATCTACAGTTTGGCAGCGATGTTCCGCCATATGGTGAAGGACAAGACAATCATCACGGTAAATGAAGAAATTGAAAACTGCCGCCGGTATTTAGAGCTCACTCGAATTCGTTACCGCGACAAGCTGCAATTTACCATTCAAATGGATGAACGGCTTGGCGGCTATAATACGATGAAGCTGTCGGTTCAGCCACTAATTGAAAATTATCTTGTCCATGGCATTGTATTGGATCGAAATGATAATCATATCCGCATTGAGGTTGCTCAGGATGAGGGTGAACTTATTATTCGGGTGGCGGATAATGGAAAAGGGATTGAACCAGAACGATTGCAGGAGATTCAGAGGGATTTGGAGCAGCCGAACATTCAGGATCATGGCTCACTCGGATTAAAGAATGTGCAGGAACGTCTCCGCATTCTGTACGGTGAACAATATGGATTGACGATAGACAGTACCTTGCACGTAGGTACAACGGCGACCGTCCGGGTGCCGCTGCAATAATAGCGTGGATGAACACTTCTAGTACCACTACTTCATCATGAAAAGCAAACTTCGTGTGACTAGAGTTGGGGGGATATAGATGTACGATGTATTCTTAGTCGATGATGAACCGTTTATTATTGAAGGATTGCAATCTATATTAGAGTGGAATGACTATGGACTCCGCATTGTTGGGCAAGCGGAAAATGGGGAGGCCGCTTGGGATCTTCTGAAGGATCACCCGGTCGACTTGGTTGTGACGGATATTATGATGCCCAAGATGACAGGACTGCAGTTGATTGAGAAGGTGAAGCAGGTTCATCCGCATACGCGCTTCATCATATTGAGTGGATATAATGAGTTTGTGTACGTAAAGGAAGGGATTAAGCACGGAGTCGAGAACTATCTGCTGAAGCCGATCAACATCGATGAATTCCGCTCTACACTAGAGAACACGGTACAGAAGCTGGATCAATCGCGCATGCACCATATGGTGGAGCTTCATAACCGCGACATCTTGCGGGATAACGTATTATTCCGCTGGCTGCGTGACCGGATTCATATGGAAGAACTGCAGCAGCGGGCAGATTTGTTGGATCTCCATTTCGTTCATCCTTATTATATGGTTGTACTTGTTCGGCCAGAGGTGCGGAAGGACAATGAAATGGACTATATGAAGCAGGATGAGGTTGCTACTCAGGCGAAGCATCTATTGGAAGAGAAGTTTGGCGGATTTTGCGTTCGCGAGTGGGATGGAGAAACGGCAATTGTCCTTGGATTGTATAAGCGAGAGGACAAGCAGGAAGCAATCGAGGTGCTGCTGCGATGGAAGGCAGAGACAGAGCAAAAGCTGCAATCCGTGCTTGAAGTGACCGTGGGCAGCGTGCAGGAGGGATACGCCAAGGCTTCTGTCAGCTTCGATCATGCAAAGCAGGTACAGCCGTACCATCTTGTTAGAGTGGATGACAGTCTTATAGATTGCGATGAAATCGAAAGCTATCGTTCGTCGCGACCGGCATCGGTTCAGCCAGAGACGGAGCCGTATGTGAAGCTTCTGTACGCGAGAGATAAGGACGGGTTGAATACGCAGCTTGAAGCGGACTTTGAACGATTGTCTGATACAGATGGCGTCACTCCGCGCGATATGCGGAACTTTGCCGTGGAACTGCTCATCGCTTGGAAGCAGTCTGTGAAGGGGTCATCGGTATTGCAACTGAACGATGAGAGGGACTGGTTCGATGATGTGTATCATATTCAGACACTGGAAGCCTTGAAGGATCATGTCTTGCAAGTTGCTGCCCATGTCATTGAGCTGATGAACGAACCGGAGGATATGAGCCCTGTTGTCAGACAGGTGCTGCATGATATTCAAGAGCGTTATGCCGAGGAGCTGTCGCTTAAGACGCTCAGTCAGGTGTACAATATTAACCCGGTCTATTTGGGACAGTTGTTCCAGAAGGAGGTTCAATCCACGTTCTCTGATTATTTGAATAAGACACGGATCAACAAGGCAAAGGAAATGTTGACGGGAACCAATTATCGAATGACGGATATTGCAGCCAAGGTTGGATATTGGGATAAGAGCTACTTCTACAAGCAGTTCAAAAAGTACGTTGGCATCTCTCCGAAGGAGTACCGAGAGATTCATAGTGCAGCGAAAGAATTGTCATAATAACCAGCATTGGAAAGGGCATCCATGGTGAAGTGACGCCGTGTAAGCCCTTTCTTTATTTTGTACACCAAATCTAAAGTTTATTGACTATTGGAAGCGCATCAGTTGAGTTACCCTATAAGTACAACACAGCAACGGGGGATGATCGGATGCAATTCATCAAGAACGCCTTTCGGAGCTTAAACCGCAATCGGATCTTTCTACTAATGGTTCTTCCGGGAGCCTTGTGGTTTTTGTTCTTCTCCTACCTGCCAATGTTCGGAACTGTGATCGCTTTCAAGGACTATCGTTTCAGCCGAGACGGCTTCCTTGCTAGCTTGCAGCAGAGCGAATGGGTAGGGTTTAAAAATTTTGAATACCTTTTCAAAACGAATGACGCTTACGTCATTACAAGAAACACGATACTATACAACTTGGTCTTCATTGTTCTCGGTCTCGTATGTGCCGTAGCCATGGCAATCATCTTGAGCGAAATTGTGAATAAACGGTTGGCAAAATTGTATCAAACCGGGATGTTCCTGCCTCACTTCTTGTCTTGGGTTATCGTCGGTTACTTTACATTCAGCTTCTTGAGCGTAGATAAAGGCGTATTGAACCAATTTCTGACTTGGATGGGCAAAGACCCGGTGTCCTGGTACTCCGATACGACGTACTGGCCTTACATCCTTGTATTCCTGAATATTTGGAAGGGCGTAGGTTATTCCAGTGTCGTATACTTGGCGGCGATTGTCGGCATTGACAAGACGTACTATGAAGCAGCGATGATTGACGGAGCGAACAAGTGGCAGCAAATTCGCCACATTACATTACCGGCCATTACTCCGCTTATTACAATCTTGACGCTGCTCGCTGTGGGACGGATCTTCTACGCAGACTTCGGTTTGTTCTATCAAATCCCGCGTGATTCTGGTCCGTTGTATGCGGTAACGAACGTAATCGATACCTACGTATATCGCGGTTTGAAGGCGACAGGGGAAATTGCAATGAGTACGGCAGCTGGCTTGTATCAATCATTAGTCGGATTCATTCTTGTCATGACCTCGAACTGGATCGTTCGAAAATTCAACAAAGACAATGCGTTGTTCTAGGTTAGGGGGGAATGACTTTGCGTAAGACTAAACATCGTGACGTTCATGAGTTGTCCAGAGGTACGAACCTGTTGTTCAATATTATCGCCGGTGCATTCGCTCTTATGTGTGTCTACCCATTCCTCTTCGTTATCGTCATCTCGTTAACGGATGAAGAATCATTGGCACGCAAGGGTTACACACTGTTTCCTGAAAAATGGAGCTTCTCTGCTTATGAGTACATTTTCAAGGCAGGAGATCAGCTGCTCAATTCCTACGGGATTACGATCTTCATTACATTAGTTGGTACGTTGATCAGCTTGGTGGTTATTAGCTTGTATGCTTATGCGATATCACGCAAGAATTTCTCGTACCGTGGATTTTTCTCTTTCATCGCATTCTTTACGATGCTGTTCAACGGCGGTCTCGTACCGACGTACATGGTTATCACGCAAGTATTGGGCTTGAAGGATTCGATTTGGGCGCTTATCTTGCCCCTTATTATGAACGCGTTCTACGTACTCATCATGCGTACGTTCTATAACACGACAGTACCGGATGCGATTATCGAATCCGCGAAGATCGATGGTGCTGGCGAATTGCGGGCATTCATTACGATTGTACTTCCAATCTCCTTGCCGGGGATTGCGACAATTGGTTTGTTCGCGACATTGGGCTTCTGGAACGACTGGTTCAACGCTTTGCTCTATATCGACAATCCGTCACTCGTTCCATTGCAGTCCATGCTGATGCGCATCGAGAACAGTATGCAGTTCTTGCTGTCAAACGCTCAGTTGAACTCATCCGGTCAATCGCTCGAAATGCTCAGAACGTTGCCGCAGGAAGCAACACGGATGGCACTCGTCGTACTGGCAACATTGCCAATCGCATGTGCTTACCCATTCTTCCAACGCTACTTCGTTCAAGGCTTGACGATTGGTGCAGTAAAAGAATAATTCTTACTACCATAACGTTTATTCCCGGACGGCGGCAAATGATCTTGCCGCCTCTGGAAATAATATAAACATCCAGCGTGGTTCAAAAAGGGGAGGTAACAAAATGGCTAAGGCAAAAAAAATGCTGATGATGACATTCTGCCTCATCATGGTCGCATCTTTGGTTCTCGCAGGTTGCGGAAGTAAAAAAGAAGAAGCGGCTGGCACATCAGGAGACAAAAAAGACGAAAAGCCAGTAGAACTGATCTGGTACACGATCGGTACTCCGCAAAAAGACGTTGACAAAGTAATGGAAAAAGTCAGCGAGTACACGAAAGAAAAAATCGGTGCAACAATCAAAATGAAAATGTTCGACTGGGGCGATTACAACCAAAAGATGCAAGTAATCGCCGCTTCTGGGGAACCTTTTGATATCGCTTTCACGTGTTCCTGGGCATTTGATTATGTAACAAACGCTAAAAAAGGCGCGTTCTACGAACTGGATGAACTGCTTGACAAGTATGGCCAAGATATTAAGAAAAACGTTCACCCATCCTTCTTGGAAGGTGCAAAAATTGAAGGTAAAACATACGCGATTCCTGTAAATAAAGAGCTTCCGGCTCAAAAAGTATTCCGCTTCAACAAGCAATATGTAGATAAGTACAATATCGACATCAAATCCATCAAGACGTTGGAAGATTTGGAGCCAGTACTTGCAAAAGTGAAAGCAGGCGAGCCTGGATTGTATCCAGTGTCTGCTGATAAGCAATTCAAATTCGGCATTCCTTACGACTTGGTGAACGAAAACTTGCCAATCGGCGTGGCGCTGACAGATACGAATGACTTGAAGCTAGTTAATATTTTGGAACAACCAGATATGATGAAGAGCTTCGAAACCATGCATGACTACTACAAAAAAGGTTATTTGAAGAAAGATGCAGCTACAGCATCTAACGGCGATGAAATGAAAACAGGCAAATGGTTCGTTGATATGCCGGACACTCAACCGTTCGCAGACAACCAATGGTCTCAAACGCTGGGCTACCCAGTTGTATCTACACCTTACACTGAGCCATATGTATACAACTGGTCTGTAATGGGTTCCATGCACGGTATTTCCGCGAACTCCAAGTACCCAGAGAAAGCAATGCAATTCTTGAACTTGCTTAACTCTGACAAGTACTTGCGCAACCTGGTGAACAACGGTATCGAAGACGTTCACTACAAACGTATCGATGATAGCACAGTAGAATACTTACCTGCTAAGACAGAGGGCTACGATATGCCAGCATTTACACTTGGTAACTTCTTTATCTTGGATAAGTTGCCTACTGACCCTAAAGATAAATGGGAACAATTCGCGAAGTTCAACGATGCTGCGAAAAATGCGCCGCTTCTCGGCTTCCACTTCAATGCTGATAATGTGAAATCAGAAGTTACGGCTTTGACAAACGTAAAAGAAGAATTCTATGCATCTTTGTTTACTGGTTCCGTGGATCCTAAAGTCTACGTTCCAAAAGCGATTGAGAAATTCAAGCAAGCTGGCTTGGACAAAGTAATGGCTGAAATGCAAGCTCAATTGGATGCTTGGAAAGCATCCAAGAAGTAATCCATATCGGGCGTAAATGAGTTTCGTCCAGCAGCAGACTTGACAACTAGAGCATGACGACAACGTGCAAAGCGAAATGAATAGCCCTTTGTATCCAAATCAGGTGAAGCGCTTCGCTTCACCTGATTGTGTTCTATTTTAGACAAACAATTGGTTGTTTTTTCACATCCTAATCATTACAATATAATTGATATATTAATCATCTTATTTGCTATAATACAAATAATTCACTTTTCAGCACCGGGAAGGTTGCAAGACCCTAAAGTGCATGCTTTCGCAGCGGAATTTTACTCTGCAAAACTTGTAAGGAATAGCGGATGTAGGCGAGACTATATGAGCAACTGAAATGTTTCTGAAGGAAACATACGCCGAAAGCATTAATTCTTCGAGGTTGAATGCAAGATTCGATGTCGAATCGCTTCCCGAAATGCGTCGTGATCAAAAGTGAAAAGGAGAGAGCCGACATGGAACGTCTACCGCAAGCTGTGCTTCGCGTGATGGAAGAAGCAAAGACTAAATTGGCCCATAACCCGAAATTGATGGAGCAGTTTTTGAACTGCTTCCCGAATACGTTGCAAACGACAACAAAGCTGCATGAAGACGGTACATCCTACGTCTTTACAGGGGATATCCCTGCAATGTGGCTGCGCGATTCCAGCGCACAGGTACGCCAATACATGCCGCTTGCGAAGGACGATGCGGATGTAAGACGCGTCATTGCCGGGCTGGTGCGCAAGCAGCTGAAATATATTCAAATTGACCCTTATGCGAATGCATTTAATGAACAAGAAGTAGCATTGGATGAAATTCATCACCGTGACCAAACGAAGCTGAATGGCTGGGTATGGGAACGCAAGTATGAAATTGACTCTCTATGCTATCCGCTTCAATTGTCCTATTTGTATTGGAAAGAGACGGGGGACACTTCCCTCTTTGATGGTGAATACAAAACGGTTGCTCATATCATTATGGATCTGTGGACGACGGAACAGCGTCACTTTGCGCAATCGCCATACCGCTTCGAGCGGATGGATTGCCGCAAGACAGATACGTTGAAGAATAATGGCATGGGTATGCCGGTCAACTATACAGGCATGACATGGTCTGCATTCCGTCCAAGTGACGATGCATGCACATTCGGCTATTTGGTTCCTTCCAACATGTTCGCGGTTGTAGTGCTGCGCTACTTGGAAGAAATCGCAACTGCAGTCTATGAAGATGCGCCATTTGCAGCGAAGGCTCACGCACTGATGGAAGAAATCGACGAAGGCATTCAAGCATACGGCATCTTCCACCACCCGAAATACGGCAAAATCTATGCTTATGAAACAGACGGCTTCGGCAACTATAACCTGATGGACGATGCGAACGTGCCTAGCTTGCTCGCGATTCCGTACCTTGGTTATACAACGGCAGACGATCCAATCTATCAAAATACACGCCGCTTCATTCTGAGTGAAGAGAATCCTTACTTCTACTCCGGTAAAGCAGCTAAGGGTATCGGCAGTCCGCATACGCCGAATCAATATATTTGGCATATTGCCTTGTCAATGCAAGGCTTGACAGCAAGCTCCCAGGAAGAGATTGCATCCCTTATCGAGCTGCTCACGACTACAGATGCAGGCACAGGATACATGCATGAAGGCTTCCACGTGGACGATCCTGCACAGTTCACACGCGAATGGTTCGCTTGGTCGAACAGCTTGTTCTCTGAGTTGATCTACCGCGAACATTGGTTGAAGTAGATATATCTCTTATATCTCTATTACACACACCATGAAAGTGAGGGAAACAACATGACTAAAAAGACTGCCCACATTATTTCTCATACGCACTGGGATCGCGAATGGTATATGCCTTATGAATATCATCATGCACTTTTGATTGAATTGATGGATACGCTGCTCGAAACGCTCGACAATGATCCAGGCTTCAAGAGCTTCCACCTGGACGGACAGACGATTATGCTGGAGGATTACTTGCAGGTTCGCCCTGAAATGAAGGAGAAGCTGACGAAGTACATTCAAGAAGGCCGCATTCATATCGGCCCTTGGTACATCCTGCAGGATGAGTTCTTGACAAGCAGCGAAGCGAACGTGCGCAATATGCAAATCGGACATCGCGATGCGAAGCAGTATGGCGGCAACATTTCCAAGGTCGGTTATTTCCCGGATTCATTCGGTAATATGGGCCAAGCGCCGCAAATCTTAAAGCAATCCGGCATTGATGTAGCGGTATTCGGCCGCGGTGTTAAGCCGACTGGATTCAACAACCAAGTATCGGAAGATGCAGCATATGAATCGCCGTTCTCCGAGATGATCTGGGAATCCCCAGACGGCTCGCGCGTCATCGGCATTTTGTTCGCGAACTGGTACTGTAACGGAATGGAAGTACCTGTTGATGAGCCGCAGGCAGTAGCTTATTGGGACAAACAAATTCCGAATGCGGAAAAATTCGCATCCACACGCCACTTGCTGTTTATGAACGGGTGTGACCACCAGCCGATTCAAACGGATCTGTCTAAAGCGATTGAAGTGGCGAAGAAGCTGTTCCCGGATGTGGATTTCGTACATTCCAACTTCAATGATTATGTAGACGAGCTTCGCAAGGAGCTGCCTGAGAACCTGCAGACGGTTCACGGTGAATTGCGCAGCCAACGTACAGACGGCTGGTATACACTTGTTAATACAGCATCCTCCCGCGTGTATTTGAAGCAAATGAACGCAGAGAACCAAACGCTGCTTGAGAAGGTAGCAGAGCCGCTTGCGGCAATTGCACACCAAGCAGGCAAGCCATACCCGCACCACCTGTTCGTGTACGCGTGGAAGACATTGATGCAGAACCACCCTCACGATAGCATTTGCGGCTGCAGCGTGGACGAAGTACATCGCGAGATGGTTACACGCTTTGAGAAGTCGAAGCATATGACAGAAATGATTATTAACGAAACAGCAGATAGCCTGATTAAGCAAATCGACACATCTGTATACGGCGGCAAGGAAGCTGTACCGTTTACGGTATTCAACTCCACAGGATATGGACGCGATGGCGTTGTTGAAGTGACGCTTGAACTGTACCGCCGTTATTTCCGTGAAGCTCATCCAATGAAGCTGGCAGCGGAAATGAAGAAGGAGCCAATCGAAGCTGGCGCAGTTATCGATGCGGACGGCAGTGTGCTTGATTGCCAATGGGAAGATGCGGGCGTAGTCTTCGGCTATGACTTGCCGAAGGATAAGTTCCGTCAGCCATATATGGCGCGTGCAGTGAAGGTGCGCTTGCAAGTACAAGATATCCCTGCATTCGGTTATAAGACGCTTGCTTGGGTGACAGGCGCATCGAAGGAACAAGGGGCTAGCCTTGTGACAGGCGAGTTCACGCTGGAGAACGACCGTTTGAAAGCAGTCGTTGCCGAAGACGGATCGCTTACGTTGACAGACAAGTCCACTGGTCATACGCATGCTGGTTTGAACGTCTACGAAGATGCAGGAGATATCGGGAACGAGTACATGTTCCGCATGCCGGCAGGTTCCAAGCCGCTTACGACGGCAGGGCTGAAGGCAGAGCGCAAGGTTGTAGAAAATACGCCGTTCCGCGCGGTAATTGAAGTGGCGCATAACTGGAACATTCCAGTATCCGCAGACGATAAATTGGAAGAAGAGCGCCGCGACATTGTGGACTTCAATATTCGGAAGGCGCAGCGTTCGACTGAATTGGCTACATTCCGCATCATCACTCGCTATACGCTCGATCGTGGTGCGAAGCGCGTTGATGTTCATGTAACGATGGACAATAAGTCCAAGGATCACCGCGTAAGAGCATTGTTCCCAAGCGGCTTCGAATCCGAAACACACTTGGCGGAATCGATCTTCGAAGCGGCTCGCCGCAACAACATTCCAGCGAAGGAATGGGAGAACCCAAGCAACGATCAGCATCAGCACACATTCGTCAGCGTAAGTGACGGCAAGCTGGGCTTGACGGTGGCGAACAAGGGCTTGTTCGAATACGAGGTATCGCAAGACAACAAGAACACGATTGCAGTTACGCTGCTTCGCTCCTCCGGCGAGCTCGGCGACTGGGGCTACTTCCCGACTCCAGAAGCGCAGTGCATCGGCGTTCATACGGCTGAATATGCGATTATCCCGCATGAAGGCGATGTTGTAGAATCCGGTGCTTATGCAGAAGCTCATGCATTCCAAGTACCTTGGGTTGTACGCCAAGTGGAAGTGCAGGAAGGCAAGTTCCCAGTGAACCATGCATTCCTGGCATGGAACGGTGAAGGCGTAGCGTTCTCCTCCTTGAAGATGGCAGAAGAGACAGGCGACATGGTCGGTCGCTGGTTCAACTTCAAGCATGAAGAAGCTGCTCTGAATGTATCGCTTCCAGAAGCAGCGAAGGGCTTCTACCGCAGCAACATCATGGAAGAAGTTCAAGAGAACATTGCTTCCACGAATAACCGTGAAGTAACTGTTGCCTTGAGCAGTGCGGAGATCTTCTCGCTCGGTATCCAAAAATAATACGTATCATCATAGGAAAGACGCTTGCGAAGACTCGCAAGCGTCTTTTTTTCGGCGAATGAACATGAATAGCAATTTATATTTGTTTTGGGATCAGGAAAATAACCCCTTTACAAAATGATTTTTATCGCTAAAATAAATTTTAACGATAAAAATCATCTTAGTGGAGGATTCCCTATGAAGCTGCTCATGAACAACCGCGCATTCCGTTTTTTATGGCTTGCCCAAACCATTTCTGAGCTTGGCGACGGCATTACACGGCTCGTTGTTATCTTTCTTGTCGCCCATTTATCGAGCGATCCGCTGGCTATCAGCCTTGTCGTACTGGCAAATGTACTGCCAAGCATGCTGCTCGGCACATTTGTAGGCCCAATCGCCGATCGCTTTCAGCGCAGCCACATCATGATGGCCGCTGATATCTACCGTGCGGTCATTGTCGTGCTGCTTATCGCATTTCAGCACAATCTATACGGTATTTATGCGTTGATATTGTTGCAAAACATCGGCACCGTGTTTTTTGAACCCGCACGTGCTGCCATTGTGCCAAGTCTTATTGGGAAAGAGAACATCTCGCAGGCCGTTTCCTTCTCGCAGGCTACTTTTATGGCTATGCGGCTAGTGGGGCCATCGATTGCGGGGCTGCTAATTCCACTGGGTCATTTTAACCGTCTATTCCTTTTTAATGGACTTACGTTTATGCTTTCTGCTTTGTTTATTTACGCGATGACCAAAGCAAAGCCCGTACCTGATCGGACTCGTGAAGAAATCCAAAATGAACGCGGGTTACCGGGGCAGTCGGCTGCTGCGAAGGAACCGTACTGGAAGTCCTTGAAGGCAGGGATACGCACGATTTACCGTCACGATGGATTATTTGCACTTCTTCTGCTGCTTGTGCCGATCATGCTTGTCGTAGGTGTTATTAATACGAACTTGAATGCGGCCTTGCTGCAAACCTTCCGTATTCCTGCCGAGCATTTTGGCTTCATTTCCAGTATGGTGGCCGTAGGCAGCATATTAGGGGCGCTCGCTGCACCTTATCTCATGAAGCGTGTGGCTTCCAATGTTCTGCTGCTCGGGGCAGTTGGGGTTATCGGCTTGTTCTGCTTGCTCATTATTCCGCTGCACTCGCTATATCAAACGAGCGGGGTTCTCAGTGTATATGTATGGTCGATTGGTCTTGGTGTATCACTTGCTTGCACGAACGTACCGCTCAGCAGTCTGTTTATTACGATTATGCCAGATGAAATGAGAGGCCGTGGATCAGGCGTATTCGATTCTGTGTCGCAAGCCGGCACAGTTCTTGGCATAGGCATAGGCGGGTTATTCGCTTCCATGTTCGGCGTATTGCTTGCCACCGCGCTTGCCGGATTGCTGCTTATTATTGTCGTTGTCATTTTCCCTCTGTTAAAATATAATCAAGCACTTCGAACTACGAATGAAGCGAGAATGACGGGAGGAGACCTGGCGATGTCTTCTTCAGACTAAGGGAGGGGACAGCTTGCAAGAGCAGCGAGTAATTAACGATGTCGAGCTGTTGAAGATAATGCTAGATCCACGCCGGATGCAAATATTGCGGCTTGCGCAAGATGAGCCGATTACGGTGAAACAGATGGCAGAGATCATGGATGAGAAGCCATCCAGACTGTATTACCATGTAAAAAAGCTGGAAGAGGCCCAACTGCTGGAGCTTGTCGAGACGAAGCAGCAGGGGAATCTGATCGAAAAGTATTATCGTGCGAATCAAGAGCAGCGCAGCTATACGTTGGGGAAGGAAATATCACAGGAGCATTCCAGTCTGATCGTGCAGGAGCTTCTTCGCATTACCCATCAAGGTATGGATGTAATCGAGGACGGAATGCGAAAAGGACAGTATGGAGAGGACTTGCTTGCGGAAGCGAAGATTGCCTATACATCAATGACACCGATGGGATGGGCGGAGAAGGCGTATTATGTACAGCAAGCAATCTCATCCAACTATGCACCGCCGCCTTTCAATCCAGACGAATCCGTGATTGCTAATGATAAACAATTGCGAGAGCAGACGACCAAGGATGAATACGTGTTCGTTATGCTCAGCTACCGCATGAAAGATGTTCCGAACCGTGAATCTGTCGATAGTAACGAGAATGAATGATGGACGATTGACGGAAGCCTTTGTTCCAATTTGGGAATAAGTTGAGGTTAGTCGAATAGGCAAAGACACCCACCCTCCATGCTTGAGATGAGCATGAGGGTGGGTGTTTGTTTTTGAAGGGTTGTACGGAACATACAATGCGCCTCCAAGTTGTGTATGGAATCGGTTAGAACGGAGAGGCGTTACACACCGATGATCGTCAGTTCCTTCGGATAAGAAGTCAACACCTCAACGCCGTCTGCGGTTACGATGACATCATCCTCGATGCGTACGCCAGCTACCTTCGGCACGTAGATGCCCGGTTCAATCGTGAACAGCATGCCCGGCTGAAGCACATCCTCGTTGCGCTCATGTACGGATGGGTACTCATGGACATCGATGCCGAGGCCATGACCGAGACGATGTGTGAAATAATCCCCGTAGCCTTTGTCCGCAATGACTTTGCGTGCCGTGCGATCAAGGCTGCCAAATGTAACGCCTGGCTTCACAGCCTCGATGGCTGCCATGTTCGCGGCGAGCACCGTATTGTAGATTTCCTTGCAAGTATCATTCACTTCACCTACGGCAAAGGTGCGCGTAATGTCAGAGGCGTAGCCATTCGCATATACGCCCATATCGAACAAGAGCAGCTCGCCCTCCTTAATGGTGCGCGAGCCCGGTACGCCGTGCGGGAGTGCGGCATTTTCGCCTGCCAGCACCATCGTGCTGAAGGATGGGCCGTCTGAGCCAAGCTTCTTCATCAAATACTCAAGCTCCGCCACCACTTCGATTTCACTCATGCCTACTTTAACTCGGCTTACGCCCTCCAGCAGAACGGCTTCAACAAGACGAATCGCTTCCTTCATGCGAACGACTTCTTCTTCCGACTTAATGACACGCATCGCCTGCAGGATAGGACCTGCATCTACAAAGCTTTTCGCTGCTGTGGCACTTGTTAATGCTTCATAACGCTGTACGGACATATGTCCCTTCTCGATCGCGAAGCGAGCGGGCTGCTGCGGCAGATGCTGCTTCAGGATGTCATAGGGATTGTCGGTATCGGTATGAGTAACAATGTCCTTTACGACAGACACAGCGGCTGCCTTATCTCCATCAAGCGCAGGCACAATCAGTGTCGGCTCTCCTTGCAGAGGGGCAATGATGCCAAGAAACCGTTCATGCGGATCGCAAGCAAAGCCAGTTAAGTAATAGACATGCTTCGGATCTGTAATCAGCATGACATCAATGCTGCTTTCCTCCATGGCGGAACGGAGCTTGTTCCATTTATCATTCATCGAAAATCTATCCTTTCATTCGGTAGAGTAAGGTGATCTAGGATCGTAAGTCAGGCTTCTATTCTCGAATGTACCATGACCGATTGAAAATTGCGAATAGACAAAATAAAAAAAAGGAGTATTATATATAATACAGACTGATTATTTTCATATGTTTTCATAGTATGTGTCTTATACTGTATTAATACATTGGGTAATATCACCACGAGGAAAGGGATGAATATCATGAACACTACGAAGACTCGCATGAATGAGAAAGCCAGCCAACGCGTTGAGATTCATTGTGTCGATCAGGATCGCCATCAACAATTATCCGCGATGCGTGGAGCAGACATTGTCGTGGACTGCCTGAATCGTCAAGGCGTCACTCATATTTTTGGAATTCCGGGGGCTAAGGTTGACAGCGTTTTTGACGCACTTGTTGATCGAGGCCCCTCTTTAATTGTGTGCCGGCATGAGCAGAACGCCGCGTTCATGGCAGCCGCAGTTGGCAGATTAACAGGAAAACCGGGGGTATGCCTGGTGACATCTGGACCAGGGGCCTCCAACTTGGCGACAGGTCTTGTTACTGCAACGGCAGAAGGTGATCCGGTGGTTGCCTTAGGTGGGGCTGTATCACGCGCAGATCGCTTGAAGCGGACGCATCAATCAATGGACAATGCAGCACTGTTCCAGCCAGTTACGAAGTACAGCGCAGAAGTACAGCATCCTGACAACCTGCCGGAGGTACTGACGAACGCCTTCCGTGCAGCGACTTCGCCGCGTCAAGGCGCAGCTTTTGTCAGCCTGCCGCAGGATGTAATCACAAGTCCGGTAGAGGTGTCAGCAATTGGCCCGCTGCCTTCGCCACGGCTTGGAGCAGCTCCTTCTGAAGATATTGCCGAAGCGGCAAAGGCACTGCGCAGCGCACGCATCCCGGTCATTCTCCTTGGAATGCGGGCAAGCTCGCCGGAAGCGGTATATGCGATTCGGCAGCTTGTCGCTTATACGAATATTCCAGTTGTAGAGACATTCCAAGCGGCAGGTGCCATTTCCCGTGAATTGGAGGCTCACTTCTTCGGCCGTATCGGATTGTTCCGCAACCAGCCGGGAGATGAACTGCTGGCACAGGCCGATGCGGTATTGACGATAGGGTATGACCCAGTAGAGTACGATCCGAAGTTCTGGAATCATGACGGCCAGCGCCGCATTATTCATTTGGATGACGTACAAGCAGATATTGATCATGATTATCAGCCTGACATGGAGTTGCTCGGCAGCATCGACCGTACGGTGCAGGAATTAACGAAGCATTTGTCCGGCTTGCAGCGGACGCCAGAAGCGAATGTGCTGTGCGACTCCTTGCTGGCAAAGCTGGTGGAAGCCTGTGAACCGCCGCAGAAAGTCAAGCCGGGCACTGTTCATCCGCTGCAAATTATTCATGGCCTGCGCAGCGTCATCAACGATAACGTGACCGTCACTTGTGACGTAGGTTCTCATTATATATGGATGGCGCGTTATTTCCGCTCGTATGAGCCGCGCCGACTGCTGTTCAGCAACGGAATGCAGACGCTTGGCGTTGCCTTGCCTTGGGCCATTGCGGCCGCACTGGTTCGTCCAAATGAGAAGGTCGTTTCCGTATCAGGAGATGGAGGGTTTTTGTTCTCTGCGATGGAGCTTGAAACGGCTGTGCGCTTGAAGCTGCCGATTGTTCACCTCGTTTGGAATGACGGCACATACGATATGGTCGCATTCCAGCAGCAAATGAAATACGGCCGTACCGCAGGCATCGAATTCGGTCAGCCGGATATGGTGCAGTTCGCAGAAAGCTATGGAGCTACGGGCTACCGTGTCACGGATCCTGCTGAACTGGTGCCAACACTGAAGAAGGCGCTTGAAGCAGAAGGGCCTGTCGTCATTGATATTCCTGTCGATTACAGTGACAATATCGCACTTGGAGATACTCTACTTCCAGACCAGTTCCATTAAGAACGAACTGGAAGCAAGGGAAAAATACAGCACGCAACAAGGAGGAACAGAGAAGATGAATGCCGTATTGGAACATCCGGTCAACACAACATTACGTCCATCGGACTCATATACAACAACAGAACGAGAAACGGAACACCGCTCAGAGCAGCCAAGCACCATTTTCCAGACATCTACTATGAGCGCCCTGCTCGACGGTGTGTTCGAGGGAAACATGACAATGGCTGAGCTGAAGCAGCATGGCGACTTCGGTATAGGCACGTTCAATGAATTGGATGGTGAATTAATCGCCTTTGATGGGAACTACTACCGCCTGCGCTCCGACAGCAGTGTAACGCCTGTAAAGCCGGAGGAGGGAACGCCGTTCGCGTCCGTTACCTTCTTTCAAGCGGAGAAGACATTTCGGGTGAATCAGCCGATGAGCCGCAGCGAGCTGGAGCAGCTGATTGACAGCTTGCTCCCGAGCCTAAACCTGTTCTACGCGATTCGTATTGACGGAGAATTCGAACGTGTTGTAACACGTACTGTTGCGAAGCAGAAGCCGCCATTCCGTCCCTTCTTGGAGGCAATCGAATCGCAGCCTATCTTCACGCTGGAGAAAAAGCGCGGTACGGTGGCAGCGTTTCGTATGCCGGCCTTCGCTCAAGGGATAGCCGTGGCCGGCTACCATCATCACTTTGTCGATGATGCGCGTACAGGCGGCGGACATGTACTTGATCTTCAGTTCAAGTCCGGCGTCATCCAGATTGGCAAGCCGTCAGAAGTGCATATGCACTTCCCCGAAACAGAAGCCTTCATGAATGCCGATCTGACGAGCCGCGATCTTGATGCGGAAATTGCGAAGGCTGAAGGCTGATCTAAGTTCCAAACGTGCTCGTGAAGCATGCACAAGTAATACATGCGTTGTATGCACACGTAGTGCAAGTATCAATCTCAGTGGTAATAAAGGAAGTCTAAAATATGCCAAGAAGGCCTGAATGGGAGAGCAAGGAGCCCGTTTGGGTCTTTTTTATAAGATGGACTCGTGAAGATGGGGCGGCTATGGTGGAGATGTAGAAGATAACAGAACCCCGATGCCTGACGAGGAGCAAGCGGCATCGGGGACGAAGACTGAAACGATCATGCTTTCATTAATTCATGCGTGCAACAATAAACTCAGCAGCTAGCGCAGGGATTTCATCTGGCAATTGTTCTGTTGGAATTACATCATGACGCAATTCCAATGCATAACGGAACTCGTAAAATCCGCCGAGTGTAGCCTTGAAGTTTGTTTCCCAATAGTTGGTCATCAGCCATGCATAGGCAGAAGGCTTAGTATCCTGCGCCTGCTGCGTATGGACAATCCTGCGTCCATGGTCAAGCGAGCCCAACTGGAGCAGCGGCGTATCGGGCATGGCCAGAAGCAGTGTACGCTCCGTAGCTTGTTCGAGCTCGTCCATAACTGTCCGAGAACCTTCGGATCCGATCGTAGAATTGGCTAGCCCTGCCCCAGTATGGCTGCTCCATGCCAAGCCCTCCTGAATGCACGTATAGTCCAGGCAAGTGCCCGGCAGTTGATCGATCCATGGCCGGACGATGGCTCCTGCCTTTTCTACATATAACGTATCCTTGCTATATTCGCCTGTTGTAAACGGTAACGCCACATATACGTTTTCAGGAAGCCATACGCTATCTTTATGAAGTCGAACCGATACCTCTACTCGATTCGAAGTTGCGTATACCTTCAGGAACAACGCGTAATAGCTCATGCCTTCAATTGTGTAAGTAAGCTCAACAGTAGCATATAGCGGGCCGTTTTCTATCGGACGAACACGAATGAGACATCCAGCGCTTCGTTCTACGTTAATACCCTTGCGATTCCGCCCCATCCGGCTGCGGACGGCCCATACTTGGCTTGGATCGCTCGAATCAGCCGCTGGAGTAACCTCATATATCGGTGTAAATGCCCCATACTCGCGATTGGCTGCCAGCAGTTCTGCGCCGGATTGTTTATCTAGCCAAGAAATGATGCCGTCATGCTCCTTCCATTCTATGCGGACAAAGGGTGATTCAATCATGTGCTGCGCAATCCGGATTGGCCCGTGAGCAGCGTGTTCTATTTGCAGATCGTCCATATCATAGACGCGGTCACTACCCATGAGGCGGGTATTGGATGTTGTTCGGTTAATAGGCAGAGCTTGCGTCTTACGCAACTTCAGGAAACACTCCTCGCCCGCATCAAGCGAGGCTTGGATGACAATGGATTGCGGGTGTGGGGACTGGTGCGGAAGCACGGCTCCAGTACCTTCGTGTACGACCTCCATCCCATCCTCAAATAAAGCAGGCTCCCAGCCATCCAAGGGCAGCGTTACCAGCTTATTCGCGGATGCGTTCTCTGTGTTGACGATACGATAGCGGATCGGCCG
The DNA here is from genome assembly GCF_050474385.1 of Paenibacillus sp. B1-35. Classification (NCBI taxonomy): domain Bacteria; kingdom Bacillati; phylum Bacillota; class Bacilli; order Caryophanales; family Paenibacillaceae; genus Paenibacillus; species Paenibacillus sp. B1-35. The sequence continues at coordinate 208,964 of NZ_JBCHVJ010000005.1, read as the reverse complement.
TTCCGGGTATAACGGTGCCGCGCCTTGGGCGAACAGCACCTGATCCAAAGCTTGGTGCGCCAAACGGCTTGCGTCGGCGGCATAGGCCTGCTTGCGAACCTCTAAGAGTTGCACGTTCGGATGCCACGGCTCATAAATGGAAGAGTGATAACCCCACGTATGTTCTGCATACATGACCAAGGCTTGTTCTGCTTCGCTAATTTGCTGCACATCTACAAGCTCTTGTTTTGGATCGAGATACTTAACCTTTCTTAGCGTCCGCTGCGCGTCACGGTATAGCTGAGTATGCATAGCTGTCGAGCTGACGCCATCTGACCACCAATCTGGCCAATCACCTGCATAGACAGGCAGTTGCTCCATATCTTCCTGCTTCAGTCTGGCGAAGAATCCACTAAGCGTCGTCATCTCGATGCGAATCGTTTCTCCGTATTGGGCGTTCCAATCACGGATGAATTCCATAATCCGACCATTAGGCGAGGCATTGTCTGTACCAAGACCGGACAGCATGATCGGCACAAAGTCATAGGGATAGCCTTCCTCTTCAAGTCGGCATACGTAGCGATGCATCCGAATTCGGGCAATATCATTATGACGGGTATCGATAAGCTGATTGTCGAACTCGTCCTGAATCATATATTGGCCGAGCGCACCCGGACACAGGCCGAGCTCGTTCCCGAACATGTAGTGCTCTCCGTTCCAGACGAGCAATCTGTCGCCATTCGGTGCCTGCCACCAAAACGGTGTCTGCTTGCGGCCAAGAGCGAACATCCCGTGGTGAGTATGAATACAGCTGAATAAATGCTTGATTCCATTGTCGAGCAGGCTCTGGGCATAGCCCCATCCATAGCCGTTAATGTCGGCGGTCATCGCGGAATCGATTTGATGTCCGATCGATTTGGCGTAAGCCTGCGCTTTGCTGTGAATGCATTGCAATAAGGAATAGTCCGGAAGCTCCGTCATATTCAAGTACGTACCCGATAGTTCGATGCTGCCGTTGCGCACCGCTGCTGCAAATTGCTCGCGTTCCTTCTCTGAAGCTTGATCCAAAAAGCGCTCCACCGCCCAGAACGTTTCGCAGTTCCAGCGAAACCCCTGCCAATCAGGCTTAGCGCCATTCTCAGATTGCTGCAAGATGCTCAGTGCTTGGCGAATAAATTCAGCGTGATAACGTTCAATTTTTTCTTGACGCTCTGTATATCCGATGTCGGTATGGGAGTGATGTATTGCATAAATGGTCCAAGCTCGATTTGGGGTAGGGGTCTTTGCACGGGCTAGATGCTGTTCCATTCTCATTAGGTGTAGCCTCCAATTCCATTTCAGTTCAAGGAACGAGTTTTGAATAACGAATAAAACCTTCCGGCTCCATATCGCTGCAAAAAAGACAGTAACATGCCGGATAGAGAGGTGTTCTCTCACTTTCACCATGTATTGCCCTCATTGTAGGAAATGAAGGGAAGGCTGTATTTGGACTAGTCGGCTTTGTTTTTGTACAAAAAGGACATCTTTATGAAATAGGAGGATGACTTGGATCAACGTTTGAACGCGGACGATGGAGTTCATCACGACGGAAGCGCGCTGGCGATACACCGAGATGGCGAGTGAACACTCTTGTAAAATAATGCACAGACTCAAAACCACACTGCCCGGCAATATGTTTAATGGCTGCATCGCTGCCGAGCAGCAGTTCCTTTGCTAATTGGATGCGGCGCTCTTGTATATATTGAACGAATGTCTGGCCGCAATGCTGCATGAACAGCCGGGTCAGATGCCTGGGGGAGATGTGCAAATGCTGTGCGACAATGTCAAGCGACAGCGGTTCGCTAAGGTTATCCTCCAAGTACAGACTGGCCCTGCGGAACAGATCATTGTGACCGACAGGAGGGTTCTTGGTTGCTTCGGACGCTGACGGGAGCTGGTCTGGATTTGGCGTGAACAGTGGCAGCATCGAGTACAGCAGTGTACCTGCCGCAGCTTGCAGTACCGCTGGGGGATATGCAGCTTGTCCTTGCCCATTCCCATGGTCGAACATGTACAGCAAAGCGCTCCACAGCGCTGCCATTGTAGATTCCGCAGCTTCAGAAATAACCGGGACTGCCTCCTGTGCCAGTACTTGATAGGCGTGAACGTATGCATCGGTCGATTCGGATTCTAAAATGTCGAAGGCAACGAAGCAGAGGGCAAGACCTTCGTCGCTGCGAATCTGATGCCAGATTCCTGGGCGAGAGCAGAATGCTGAACCTGCTGCTAGCGAGTAATGCTTGCCGTCATCGATATATTCGCCAATACCCTCCATGACGTAACACACCTCAAAGAAAGAATGCCGGTGCATCGCGTTATGGTAATGGTGAGGCATGAAGCCCCAGTAATGGACACGATAGCGCACTGGACCGCAGTCAATCTGTGAGGCGTATATATTGAGCGAATGATTTGCTTTTTTGTATGCCGTAGGATTATTAATCATTATGTGTACTCCTTGTGTACCATTCGTATGTAGGCCAACCTGTATATGGTTAAATTGATCCTCATTTTGGGCTTTGTATTTTCCAGCTGCGTATTCAGGCTATGTGCTTCTCTTTCGATATCGAACCCCAGCAGGAAGATGAGTAAAACATAGGAAGGATGTGACAATACGAGCGATAATGAAGCCCTTTTCTAGATGCCTATAATGCTTTTTTATCGAATATCCTCTTTATGTTCTTTGTCATTTTCATCACAATTTGATTGTAAAGTCAGGCAACAATTGGAGCTGTCTCTTTACTAGCGCCTTTGTTAGAATAAAATTTACCAGTATTTTAGTGTTTAAATAAATGGTGTTACGAATACGGTATGTATGCAGTTGAATCGTATCAATTTGCCGGGCAATTGAGTTCGAATTCACATAAGTGTCACATATAGCGCTTTCATCCCTATGTTGTTCACAATTCGTCACAGCAATTGATCGTCCGGTTATGGGACAATATGGATGAAGGCTGGAAATCAACATATGGAGGGGACGGACGATGTTGTTAACGGCAGAACAGCTGGAACAGTGGAGTGGTGATACCGTGGAACGAATGGAGACACGCAAGACGGCTTATCAATTGCTGGCTGATTTCCTGGGCGAGGTTCCAACACTAGATGTCATTATGGCATGGCGGAACGGACAGAAGCTCAAGGTGCTGTCATCCGCTTCCGAAGGAGCCCAAAAGCTGTGCAGTTTGCTCAAGAACATGTCGATTAACGAAATGTACGCCGTATACTCATCGCTGCGAGATGAATATTTGCGCTTGTTTGGCTCTTCAGGCCAGCTGCCTGTAGCGCCTTGCGAGACGATGTATCGTGCGAGCGAGCAAATGCTGCCAAGGTCTTACGCTCATGATGTGCGGCAAATGTATGCTGAATTCAGCTTATATTTCAAAAAGATGAACGGAGAGCCTGACGACCATATTGCGATCGAATTGGAATTCATGGCTGTTCTTATCGAGAAGATGATGAACAATGTAGCCTCGAAGGAGCGTTACGAGCGCTATATGAATGGCCAGCGCACATTTGTGCTGGACCATCTGAAGAACTGGGCGCCACGCTTTGCAGAGGACTTAGCACAGCATGCCGAACATCCAATCTATAAGGCAATTGGACTGCTGCTAAGCGAGTTCATCGCCAAAGAAGCCGCATGGGCAGAACAGATGGAGATTGCATAATTGTACATTCTGTACTCGAACCGGTGCAGTAAAATAGAACGAAAACGCGATGCAATGTACATGACAAGGGACCTTTCTATACAAAGGTCCCTTTCTTCTCTATATGGGCCTACATGTAATGCCCCGCCAATAAATCGTCCACGCGGCCTCCAAATTACTTTCAAACCGATCAATTCCGCCATACAGCAACTGTACGAAAAGCCCGTCCAATATGGAAATGAACGCCTTGGCCGCCTGTTCAGGATGTACGCCGCAAATTTCTTGCGAGCGAAGCGCTTGTGCCATACGGGGGACGAGTCCTTTTTCCAGCTTCTCGACAAAGGCATGCATGCGTTCAAGAACAGGCTCTCGAAGCGATGGCGGCGGGAAAAAGGCGACTCGAAGCATGAACTTGAGTACATCATACTGGTTATAGCGATGACGGTATGATTTGAGCAGCAGCTTCAATTGGTCATACAACGGCAGTTGCTCGTGCTTATGGAAGAAGTCTGTAATCCAGTTCAGCTCGTCGACAAATACAGATTGCAGAACGTGCAGGAACAGATCCTCCTTGCTCTTATAATGCGCATAGATGGATGGTTTCTTAATGCCGACTTCCTCAGCAATATGGGACATGGACGTTCCGGCATAGCCATATTTGGCAAAATGGGATAGAGCGATAAGTTGAATGCGGTTGGCAGTCAAAGGGAAACCCTCCATTCTTCGCTGTTCCATAACTACCTATCGTTCGTTCGACAAATTATGTCACAGGGTTGAAATCGTTGTCAATGACATATTTGAATAGGGGGATTTCGGGTATAGTATTTCAATATGGATCGTTCTTCCTATCGAACAAATTGCATAAAAAAGCTTACAGATGATACATACGGTCGGCAAGTACGTAGTGAATATATAGAAACGAAGTGTGAAGATACAGAAATATAGAAAATGGGGGAAAGTGCGGATGAGGAGAGCGCTGCAGGTTGGGTTATTTATTATCTTATTGATGACGCTTGGGCTGTATGTGAACGATACGTTCGGTCATACCATTGCGACATCGCTAAGCATTATGACGACATTCGCGGTCATTACGCTTGCCGTCATTATTTTTATGGAGAATCGGCATCCTTCCAGTACGGTTGCCTGGATACTCGTGCTGGCACTCGTTCCAGTTGTCGGATTTATTTTTTATATGCTATTCGGCCAAAACTATCGCAAACGCCGCCGCTATGCCCGCAAGGCTGTTCAAGACCGACAGGCGTATGCATTCATTGATAATGAATCGCTGACACGCAGGGAGCAGGTCTTTTCCACCTTTAATCCTGATGAACGCCAGCTGCTGCGGCTGACGAGCCGTCTGAGCAAGAGCCCAATCTCATTCGGCACCGATACGCGGATTTTGAATAACGGAGAAGAGACATTCTCTGCACTGCTTACGGAATTGAATAAAGCAAGACATCATATTCATATGGAATATTACATATACCGGGATGACGAGATTGGAAGAACGATTAAGCGGGTCTTGATTGACAAGGCGGCTGCGGGAGTCAAGGTGCGCTTCATGGTAGATGCAGTTGGAAGTATGCATCTGCCGAAGATGTTTCTGGCTGATTTGCGCAGCGCAGGGGTTGAAGTCGCTGTATTCGGCGGTGTGAAATTTCCATTGTTCTCGAATCGAGTGAATTATCGGAACCACCGCAAAATCGTAGTTGTTGATGGCAATGTAGCTTTCATTGGCGGTCTGAATGTAGGAGATGAGTATTTAAGCCGCAGCAAGACCTATGGCTTCTGGCGCGATACCCATATGATTGTACGGGGAGAAGCCGTCAAGACACTTCAGATCATATTTCTGCAGGATTGGGCACATACGACAGGGCGCAAGCTGTATGATCCGGAATATTTGATGCCGAAGCCAACTGAGTCAGCCTCAGGAGCTGTGCAGATGATTGCAAGCGGCCCGGATCAAGAATTCAAGACGATGAAGAATGTATTCTTTTCCATGGTGACCTCGGCGAAAAAATCAATTTGGATCGCGACGCCTTACTTTATCCCGGATGAGGATATTTTTACAGCGCTCCGTGTTGCAGCGTTGTCTGGCGTCGACGTTAAGCTCCTGTTCCCGGCAAAGCCGGATAAGTGGCTGCCATTTCTTGCGTCGCATTCCTACTTCCCTGGACTTATGGAAGCGGGAGTACGCATTTACGAGTATGAAAAGGGATTTCTTCATTCGAAGCTTATTATTGTAGATGGAAAGATGGCAACGATCGGAACTGCAAATATGGATATGCGCAGCTTTCATTTGAACTTTGAGGTCAATGCACTGCTGCTGCGTACAGAGAGTGTTCATCAACTCGTAGAGGAGTTCGAGCTGGATCTTCAGTCCGCTGCTCCTATCGTGGAGGAACAGTTCGCTCGCAAAAAAGTGTTAACACGCTTCCTTGAGTCAGCAGCACGCTTATTTTCACCGCTACTGTAAGCCATATTGGCTTTACAGTAGCGGATGGAATAGATTGACTCTATGTCTGGTTTGTGGCATGATTAGGGAGAACTCCTTTTGAGAACGATTTTCATTATCCATGGAATGCAGGAGGAACGATCATGTCTGTATTGAACACACGATCTCTTACGTTATCGTATGGGGAAACCTCTATAATAGAAGATTTAACGGTTAGTATACCTGAAGGAAAGATTACGGTGCTGATTGGCAGCAACGGATGCGGCAAGTCGACACTGCTCCGCTCGCTCGCCCGTTTGCTGAAGCCGAATCGTGGAACAGTCCTGCTGGATGGCAAGGATATTCATCGTACCGGAACGAGGGAAGTTGCGCGTAAGATGGCGATCTTGCCCCAAGGACCATCAGCTCCGGAAGGCCTGACAGTGCATCAGCTTGTGAAGCAGGGACGTTATCCGTATCAGACGTGGCTGAAGCAGTGGTCAGAAGAGGATGAACGGCTTGTGCGCCATGCATTGAAGGTGACAGGTCTTGAGAATTTGGCTGATCGGCCAGTAGATGCCTTGTCTGGCGGTCAGCGACAACGAGCTTGGATCGCAATGACGCTTGCGCAAAATACGGACATTGTCCTGTTGGATGAACCGACGACGTATTTGGACTTGAGTCATCAAATTGAGATACTCGACTTGCTGTACGATTTGAATCGGAATGAAGGCCGTACCATCGTGATGGTTCTTCATGACTTGAATCTCGCATGCCGTTATGCTGATCATATTATAGCGGTGCGCAATAAGGGGATCCATTCGCAAGGGGCTCCGGAAGATGTGCTTACGGTTGACATGGTAAGAGACGTATTCTGTATGGAATGTATCGTGTGCGATGACCCGCTGTTTGGAACGCCAATGTGCGTGCCGCGCGGCAAGGGGCGCGTTTGTGGTGAACGGTGCGAGCGCAAGGATGAATGTGTAGCGAACACACTGCTGCAATCGAATGCTGTGTAAAGAAGCTAATATAACCCACTATGAAGTGAACGGGAATCATAATAGGAGCTGTTTGGCTTTGCCAAGCAGCTTTTTTTGCCCGCTTATTCCCCCTTCATTTTCCAATTTCTATATTTACTCTACCAATTATGACATATGGTTATCGGAGGGAATCTCTTTTGTGGAGCAATCGTAACGTATGGATCGTGCTCTGCGGCGAATTTGTTGCTGGGCTTGGACTTTGGACATCCATTATCGCGAATCTGGAATTTATGCAGCATCATGTGCCGTCAGATTTCATGAAGTCTTTGATCTTATTTACAGGTCTGCTGGCAGGTGTGCTTATCGGCCCCTATGCAGGCAAGGTAATTGATTCACATCGGAAAAAGAATGTCCTCATATGGGCGGGTATTGGACGGATGGTGAGTGTATGCTTTATGTTTCTCGCCATTGCGCAAAGCTCGGTATGGTGGATGATTTTATTTGCGATTTGCTTGCAAATATCGGCTGCTTTTTACTTCCCGGCCCTGCAGTCGGTCATCCCGTTAATCGTACAGGACAAAGATCTGATCGCATTGAACGGGATTCATATGAACGCCTCTACAATTGCCCGCATCATCGGAACGGTTGCAGCTGGCATGATGCTGTCTGTTATGAGCTTGTCTGCCTTATATACCGCTTCATTGGTTGCTTATGGACTTCTCCTTGTCTCCACTTACTTCCTCGATATCGATGAAGGGGGAGAACAGAAACGCAATCTAAATCGCAAGGAGAAGCAAGGCGGTGGGTTCAAGGAGATTGTTCCTATGCTGAAGGGGATGCCGGTTGCCCTTACGGCGCTAGGCTTGTCTATTATTCCGGGGTTCTTCATTGGAAGCTTCAACTTGATGGTCATCAATATTAGTGAAATGCATCAAGATTCGCAAATTAAGGGCTGGCTCTATGCCGCAGAAGGCATTGCCTTTATATTGGCCGCATTCTTCGTGAAGCGCATTTCCGGGCAGCGTGATTTGCTCAAGCAATTATTTACCCTCTCATTCATTATCGCAGGCGCACAAGCGCTGTTGTTCTTTGCTCATGTGAAGTGGATGACGATTGTGGCGTTTGCTCTATTTGGTTTGGCTGCAGGATTCTTCTTCCCGCTGCTGTCAACCTATTTCCAAAAGTCGATTCCGAAGGAACTGCACGGTCGATTTTTCTCATTCCGCACAATGCTGGACAGAGTCCTGTTCCAAGTTGTGCTTCTCGCTGCAGGGTTTAGTTTAGATACAATCGGCTTGCCTTACATGGTGCTTATATTCAGCGGGCTGTCGCTATTTATTCTTTTCTATGGCGTGTTTCATTCATTTGACTCGGCAGCCAAGCACAAGCAAGACACTGAGACGTTGGCATCGTGATAAATTATCGTAAATAAGTCTTATGCAGAAGGGTTCCCAGCTGTTCCGGTAGAAGGAATATCATGGGAATTTTTTCTGCTAAAGAAAAGGAGAGTGTACACCCCTTGTGGAATAGGATGTAGGGAAGTAACGTAATTGAGGACAGAGGAGGACGGAACATGAAACGGTCAGAGGAAATTATTCAGACAGCGGAACGATTCGGAGCGAGGAACTATCATCCGCTTCCTGTCGTCATTTCGAAGGCGGAGGGAGTATGGGTTGAGGATCCGGAGGGGCGCCGCTATATGGATATGTTAAGCGCTTACTCGGCCTTGAACCATGGACATCGCCACCCGAAGCTGATAGAAGCACTTGTGGATCAAGCCAATCAATTGACGCTCTGCTCGCGTGCCTTTCACAGCGAGCCGTTGTCACGATTAAGCGAGCAGCTTGCTGCATATACGGGCAAGTCCAAGATACTGCCGATGAACACAGGGGCAGAGGCTGTTGAAACTGCTCTTAAGGCAGCTCGGCGCTGGGCGTATAGACAAAAGGGCGTACCGCATGATCAAGCGAATATTATCGTATGTGAAGGCAACTTCCATGGTCGAACGATTACAGTCACTTCGTTCTCCTCTAGTGAAGAATACAAAGACGACTTCGGACCATTCACACCAGGCTTCACGATTATCCCATACGGCGATGCCGAAGCGTTGGAGGGTGCCATAACAGCCAATACGGCTGCATTCCTTGTGGAACCGATTCAGGGGGAGAATGGAATTGTCATGCCGCCCGTGGGCTATTTGCGCAAAGTCCGTGAAATTTGTACTCGCCATAATGTGCTGTTCATTGCAGATGAGATTCAAACCGGATTCGGCCGCACGGGAAGACGGTTCGCTTGCGATTGGGAGCAGGTAGTGCCGGATATGTACATTATGGGCAAAGCGCTTGGCGGCGGAGTGCTTCCGATATCGGCTGTCGCGGCAGATGAACCGATTTTATCTGTGTTCGAGCCCGGTTCGCACGGCTCCACCTTCGGCGGCAATCCACTTGCCTGCGCGGTTGCTTCTGCTGCACTTACCGTGCTTGAAGAGGAGGAAATGGCAGAGCGAGCTGATCGGATGGGAGCTTACTTCCAGAAGAAGCTGACTGGTATCTCCAGTTCAATCGTGAAGGAGATCCGCGGCCGTGGCTTGCTCATTGGGATGGAGCTGACAGAGGACGCTCGCTTGTATTGTGAAGCCCTCATGCGCCTAGGACTGCTATGTAAGGAAACTCACGGAACAGTAATTCGTTTCGCTCCACCGTTAGTTATTACGGAGGAGCAGTTGGATTGGGCGATTGAACGAATCCGCAGCGTGTTGACTGTTAGAGCGACAACTACGTGACATTTTACAGATGAGGTATTTGAAAGCCGGATATATAAGCGTAATGTAGAGATGTAGTCACCCCTATAAATTTAAAAATTGAAGGCAATCGACTAGGGTATACAGCAGCATAGATAGAGGAGCAGGTGAATTTGTCGGAATTGTCATATCGAAGGGAGCGATCAGTATGACATCACAAGAGAGACAGATGAATGTACCATTATCTATTATTCAAGTACCATTTGGTCTAGGAGCTGGAAGACGAGGCGCGGAGCGTGGCCCTGAATGCCTGATGCAGTCTGGGCTTGTTCGGCATCTTAATCAATTAGGACTTGCAGTAGACGAGGAGCGGGAAGTGAACTGTATAGCTGCTGCCAAAGCAGAGGCGCCAGCGTTGTCCGTCACTGCAGGGAAGGCGAAGTATGTGCCAGAGGTCATTGCCATGAGTGACGCTCTTGCTGAGCAGGTTCAGGCAGTTGTAGAATCAGGGCGCTTTCCGCTTGTGTTGGGCGGGGATCATGCAATTGCGATTGGAACTTTAGGGGGACTTACACAGCAATATCACAAGCTTGGCGTGATCTGGTTCGACGCACACGCTGATTTGAACACGGAAGATACAAGTCCGTCAGGAAATGTGCACGGAATGTCATTAGCTGTTGCTTTAGGCCGTGGAAGCTTGACCGAAGGCCAATGGAAATGGCCGGGCAATCATTTAGATCCGAAAAATGTTGTGCTAGTAGGCTCTCGCGATTTAGATCCTGGAGAGCGTTCTTATATTCGTGAGCAGGGGATCGCCTGTTTCACAATGCACGATATCGATCGCTATGGGATGCTTCATGTGATGCAGGAGGCTATCCGAATAGCAAGCGACGGCACAGATGGTGTTCATTTAAGTTTTGACGTAGACAGTCTTGATCCGATTGAGGCGCCTGGTACAGGTACGCCTGTGCGAGGCGGAGTCAGCTATCGGGAAGCCCATCTTGCGTTAGAGTTGCTTCATGAATCCGGCATCGTAACATCTGCAGAGTTCGTGGAGGTGAATCCTTCGCTGGATACGGATAACCGCACGGCAAGACTTGCACTCGATCTGATCGGAACATTGCTCGGGGATCGTATCCTATAGTTTCAGCTCAATGGATTCAAAAGCATTTTGAAGCTCCATTTTGCTTATATTCAATCATCGTAAGAAGATTTGAATGAATAATGAATAGTAGCTTACATCATATTACAGGAAAATAATATTGCTGCAGGGTTGTCATCCTGCTCAAGCCCTGCTAGGATGGGATTGCACAAAAACGTGTTGGACGACTTTAGCCGTAGAGAAAGCGATTGCGATTGCGTACAATATAAAAGTATAATCGAATCCTGACACGAATAGATACGACAGTTATCGAAGCGCATAGCAGCCGGGTGGGAAGTATCAGAGAACTTACCAAAAGTCTCCGAACCTGCTGCTCATGCGCTGAGAGTATGTACAGATATATCGTGACCAAGCGTGTGCACAATGAGAAGGGGATGTCGACAAAGGGGGAAGCGCGATGAAATATCGCAGTGTTTTTGACATTATTGGTCCAATCATGGTGGGGCCATCCAGCTCGCATACAGCGGGAGCGGCGAAGATTGGACGATTGGCCCGCAGTATTTTCGGCAGACCGCCGAAGCGGGTTCACATTTCCCTATACGGTTCATTCGCTGAAACTTATCGGGGGCATGCAACAGATGTAGCGATTGTTGCTGGTGTACTCGATTATGATACGAATGATGCAAGACTGCCGGATTCGTTGAAATATGCGGAAGAAGCAAGCATAGAAGTCATCATTACACCAGAAGATGCCGTGCCGGAGCACCCGAATACCGCTAAAATTCGGATGTCTGATGAGCACGATGAGATGGAGGTAGTCGGCATCTCGATTGGCGGTGGGAAGGTAGAAATTACGGAGCTGGACGGTTTCAAATTGAAGCTGTCGGGCCAGTGTCCTGCGATTCTCGTCATGAACCATGATCGGTATGGAGTCATTGCAGGTGTCACTAATATTTTGAGCGGGGAGCAGGTCAATATCGGGCATATGGAAGTAAGCCGCAAGGAGAAGGGCAAGATGGCGCTCATGGTCATAGAGACAGATGAGGCGATTGCAGAATCTATCCTGCAGCAGATTCGAGAACTTCCTGGAGTAAATCGTGTGCTTCGAATGGAAGACTAAAGCTTATCGTAAGGAAGGAGGGTAAATTATGTTTCGCAATGTGGCGGAATTAATCGCAATAACTGAAGAACGGCAGTGCAAAATCGCCGATGTGATGATTGAGCAGGAAATGGAAGTGCGCCAATGCTCGCGCGAAAAGGTGATTGAGCAAATGATGCGCAACTTGGATGTGATGGAGCAGGCTGTAGAGCGTGGTCTCGCTGGTGTTCGTTCCCATTCCGGGCTTACGGGTGGAGATGCAGTGAAGCTGCAGCAGTATATCCAATCCGGCAAGTCTCTCTGTGGAGATACATTACTGGATGCTGTTAGTAAAGCAGTGGCAACGAATGAAGTTAATGCCGCGATGGGGCTTATTTGTGCAACACCGACTGCAGGTTCAGCGGGGGTTGTTCCAGGGACGTTATTTGCCTTAAAGGATAAGCTCAATCCTTCTCGTGAACAGATGGTAGAATACTTGTTCACATCTGGTGCATTCGGTCTCGTTGTCGCGAACAATGCATCGATCAGCGGTGCGGCAGGCGGCTGTCAGGCTGAGGTTGGTTCTGCAGCTGGCATGGCTGCGGCGGCGATTGCCGAACTGGCCGGAGGAACTCCTAACCAATCGGCGCATGCGATGGCAATCGCGCTGAAGAATATGCTCGGGCTTGTCTGCGATCCAGTAGCCGGGCTTGTAGAAGTGCCATGCGTAAAGCGCAATGCTATGGGAGCTGCGATCGCGATGGTTGCAGCAGATATGGCGTTGGCGGGGGTTGAAAGTGTAATCCCTTGCGATGAGGTCATCGAAGCGATGTTCCGCATTGGGCAGACGATGCCGTCCACGATGAGGGAAACAGCACGCGGAGGACTGGCTGTTACCCCTACAGGAGAACGATTGAAGCGACAGATTTTTGGCGAAGAGTCTAAATAAGCAAGCATAAATGATAGACACAGTATTGCTGCCGCGCTTAGCGGCAGGAAAGAAACTGAAAGATGGAACGAGTATCAACGGCCATAGATCGCACATACGATTCGGTAAGGAGGTGCGCCCATGCGGGAACGTCAGCCAGATGCGGCATCGTTGACCGAGCAGCGCAAGACAGAACATATTCGAATATGCCTTGAACAGCCAGTGAGCGGAGTAGGAATAACGACAGGGCTGGAGAGATATCGTTTCATCCATCAGGCACTGCCCGAAGTTGACTTTCGGGAGATCGAGCTCAGAACGGAATGGCTTGGCAAGGAGGTTCGTACGCCGCTGCTCATCAGCTCGATGACGGGAGGAAGCAGCCATGCGGCGCCAATCAATCGCAGACTAGCTGCAGTTGCGGAAGCTCGGGGCTGGGCAATGGGGGTTGGCTCTGTACGAGCGGCGGTAGAGAATCCCGAGGTCGTGAGCACGTTCCGAATCCGCGACCTCGCACCGACGATACCGTTATACTCCAATATCGGTGCCGTTCAGCTTAATGTGGGTATGGGGGTTGAGCAGTGCCGCCGTGCGGTGGAGCTCGTCGAGGCGGACGGGCTTATTTTGCATTTGAATGCGATGCAAGAGGTGTTCCAGCCTGAGGGGGATGTCAATTTCTCTGGTCTGCTTCGCCGTATCGAGCAGCTATGCCATGAGTTGGACGTACCAGTCGGCGTGAAAGAAGTCGGTTGGGGCATTGCGCCGGATACAGCGAAGCAGTTAGCAGATGTCGGGGTTGCCTTCATAGACGTTGCAGGTGCAGGCGGAACGTCATGGAGTCAGGTTGAGAAGCAGCGAACCCGCAATGTGGTCATGCAGCGCGCCGCAGAAGCCTTCGCGGATTGGGGGATTCCGACAGCAGACAGCCTGCAGCAGGTGCACAAGGTGCTGCCGAATCAACCGATTATCGCCAGCGGTGGATTACATACGGGGGTTGATGCGGCGAAATCGATTGCGCTTGGCGCTCAATTGGCGGGCTTCGGACGGTCGTTGCTAGCTGCAGCAGCAGATTCCGAGGAAGCGGTGGACGAAGTGCTTGCTCAAGTAGAGGCTGAGCTGCGAATTACGATGTTCGGCATCGGGGCGCGAACAATCGATGAATTGCGGCAGACGGATCGTTTGGTTCGCAAGCCGTAATCATCTCATTGAATCACTACCGGATCGGCATAAATCGGGATAAACAGAATAAAATCGTTATATCTATTGCTTTTATAGTTAAAACATATGGTTTCTCCCTGAAATCTCTAGTTTTCGATAGAAAAGGCTAGAAAAACTCGGTTTTGGAAAATAAAACCTGTATCCATACTATGGAAAATACTTTATATTATGATTGGAATCACAATCTAACGTTCGGATTTAATAAATCGTGATGAGGCCACCTCTCGAACGGGCGAGCGTCGATACCTATTTGAGTGAGAAGGAAGGGTTGCATAAGGATGAAGCAATCAATTTTCGACTTTAACACCAAAACGGTAGTCGCCATCGGCATCGGGGCAGCACTGTACGGCTTGCTAAGCACAGTCACAATTCCAGTAGTGCCGCAGACGGGATTACGCCCGGCTATTGCCATTCTGACCATTTTCGGGGCCATGTTTGGACCGATTGTTGGATTTTTGAGTGGAGCCATTGGGCATATCATTACTGATTTGACTTGGGGCGGCGGTACAATCTGGTGGACATGGGTGCTTGGATCTGCCATTTCGGGCTTCGGCATGGGGATTGTCTACTTGAACTCATCGTTCAACATCAAGGAAGGACGCTCCTCGAAGGGAAGCATCGCATCCTTGGCGATTATCGGGTCACTCGCATTGGCTGTAGGCTTTGGCGTGTCCAGCCTATTGGACGTGTATTTATTCGGAGAGCCGGCAGATAAAATGTGGGTGCAGTTCACGGCTTCTACGCTGGCGAATATCGGCGTTCACTTGGTGCTCGGTTTACTGGCTGTGCTGGCGTTGCTTCAAATGAACCGTCACAACTCGAATTTGCGAGTGCAAAAATAATGCAAAGCCCAAGATTGAAGACAGGAGCTATTGATTCAATGAAAGAACCGCTTATCTCGTTTCGAGATTTTAGCTTTCAATACCGCAGCTTGTCTGAGCCGACATTGCGTAATGTGAACCTGGATATTTATCCGGGAGAAAAAATACTAATTGCCGGCCCTAGCGGCTGCGGCAAATCGACATTGGCCCATTGCATGAATGGGCTAATTCCTTTTACGTATAGTGGGACAATAACCGGAGATTATACACTCAAGGGGAAGCGCCCTACTGAGCTTAGTATTTTTGAGATTAGCCGCAATGTGGGAACGATCCTGCAAGATCAAGACGGCCAGTTCATTGGCTTGTCTGTCGGGGAGGACGTAGCATTCGCCTTTGAAAATGATTGCATGAAAACTTCTGATATGAAGCCCAAGGTGTCCAAAGCATTAGATGTTGTGGACATGCTACCCTATATCGATCATAGTCCGCATGAGCTGTCAGGTGGGCAAAAGCAGCGCGTATCGCTAGCTGGCGTCCTGTCGATGGATGCGGATATTTTGCTGTTCGATGAGCCGCTTGCGAATCTGGATCCGGCCAGTGGCAAGCAAGCGATCGAGCTAATGGAGCAAATTCATCAGGAAACGAATAAAACAATCATCATCATCGAGCATCGGGTCGAGGATGTGCTGGAACAGCATGTTGATCGCATTATCTTGATGTCAGAGGGGCGTATTGTGAAGATTGGAACGCCTGATGAGATACTAGCTTCCTCAATCATGAATGAGCATGGGTTAAGGGAGCCCTTATACGTCTCTGCGTTGAAATATGCCGGATATGAATGCAAGCCAGAGGACAAGCCCTCTTCCCTTATGGCGATAAGCGCCAATACAGAGGCGAAGGGGCGCCTGTCCGCTTGGGTAGGTACGGCCAGTGAGGCTCCACGCAGTGGAGAGCGGCCTGTCATGCTGGAAATGGACAATGTGCGTTTCTCCTACGACGGAGAACGAGAAGTCATTCGGGGCGTCTCGCTGACGATTGGAGCTGGCGAGCGGGTTGCGCTGCTCGGGAACAACGGTGCGGGCAAATCGACATTATCTCATTTGTTAACGGGGATAGCTGCGCCTACGACTGGCACAATCAAGCTGAATGGGGAAGATATCCGATCGTGGTCGATACGGCGTCGAGGCGGGCATATCGGATATGTGATGCAAAATCCAAACCATATGATTACACAGCCGATGATCCGTGAAGAAGTGGCTTTCGGACTCCGCATGCGCGGCATGAAGGAAAATGAGGTTATGGAGCGTGTAGAGGAGACGCTGCGTATATGCGGCCTGTATGGATATCGGGAATGGCCGATATCTGCGCTTAGCTATGGGCAAAAGAAGCGGGTAACTATTGCGTCGATATTGGCGATGAAGCCGCAGCTGATGATCTTGGACGAGCCGACGGCAGGTCAGGATTATAAGCATTATACGGAATTCATGAGCTTTATTTCAGAGCTCGCAGACAGCGGCATGTCGTTCCTGTTCATTACCCATGATATGCATTTGGCTTTAGAGTATACGGAGCGTGCAGCAGTTCTATGCAATGGAGAACTGATTGCTGTTGGGGATACGGCGCATGTATTGACCCACATGGAGGCCATTGCGCGCGCCAATGTGAAAGAAACTTCTCTAAGCACACTTGCGCGTATGACCGGGGTGGGCGAGCCAGAGGTGCTCGTACGCAAATTCATCGATCATGAGAAGCAGGTGAAGCGACATGAGTAAGTCTGGCATGCTCTATATTGAACGAGATACGCTGTTCCATCGTATGGACGGAGCAGCGAAGATGCTCGTGTTGGCTGTGTGGACAGTGATCGTATTTTTATTTCAAGATTTGCGTATTTTCGTACCCTTGTTTGGAATTGGACTTGTCCTATTAATTAATGCGCAGCTGCCGTGGAAGCGAATTCGGCTGCTTGTCTGGCTCATGATCTTATTTAATATATTTAATTCCTTATTCAGCTTGGTAATAACACCGGCTTATGGCAGCAAGGTAACAGGCACGACAACCGTGCTGCTGGACTTGGGGTATAATGTTTTGACGCTTGAAACGTTGATTTATGTATTTACGTTATCCATGAAGTACATGTCTCTTATGCCGATAACCGTACTATTCATCTATACGACTCATCCGACACGATTGGCCAGCAGTTTGAATCGGATTGGTGTTCCGTATAAGATTGCCTACGCGTTCAGCATTGCGTTCCGCTATATTCCAGATCTGCAGGCGGAATTCCGTCATATATCGAATGCGATGCAGGCACGTGGACTTGGATTTGGCAAAGGTGAGGGTACAATCATACAGCGGCTCAAGCACTTTGTATCGATTACGACACCGCTTGTCCTATCTTCCTTGCAACGTATTGAGACGATATCAAATGCGATGGATTTGCGTGGCTTCGGAAAGCATTCGAAGCGAACATGGTTCTCCGCTACAGAGTGGCAGCGTGAGGATTATATTGTAGTCTTCGTTAGTGTATTGGTGCTTGTAGCCGCTATTGTATGGCGGATGCAGGGGTTTGGGACGTTTTGGTATCCATTTTAAATAAGCTATGAATACATGAAAATGAAATAGACACCCTCTTGGGTATTTAGGATAGATATCATGCATGAAGATGCGTGCTATCTACTTGAGTACCTGGAGGGTGTTTTTTTTATTGCTGCTGGCAGCTGGAAATCTATCATTAACGAAATCTTTATATGGAATTAACACTCTCTTGCTAGAGCAAGGTTAAGGTATGAAAGGGTGGTGTGAGACATACCATCTGAATAAGGACGATATTAGAAAAGGGGAGAACACGGAATATGCAAATGCGCGCGAAGTGGATGCTGCTTCTGTTTATGTGCTTTACGCTGCTGGTCGGCTGCGGCCAGTCTGGAACAGCAGGAGAAACACAGACGCCTCAAAAAGGAACGACGCAGGAGGGGGCGGCAACAGCTCCGACTGATCATGCATCTTCAAATAAGGATGAGAATGTTGAATTAACATTCTATTATCCAATCGCAGTTGGCGGGCCACTGACCAAGGTGGTTGAGGAGATGACGAAGAAGTTCACAGAGAAGCACCCGAACATTACCGTGAAACCCGTATATACAGGAAGCTATGCTGATACGACAACAAAAATTCAAGCAGGCATTCAAGCGAAGCAACCGCCGGACGTAGCGGTGATGCTGTCTACTGAACTGTTCAGTATGCTGGATACGAATGCAATTATTCCGCTTAATGATTTCATTGCGAAGGAAGGCAAGGGCTTTCTTGATGATTTTTATCCAGCATTCCTGGCGAACTCACAAGTGGAAGGCAAGACGTACAGCATCCCTTTCCAACGCAGTACTATCGTTCTTTATTACAACAAGGATGCTTTTAAGGAAGCCGGTCTGAACCCGGATCAGCCGCCGAAAACATGGGCCGAGCTTACAGAGTATGCAACAAAGCTGAAAAAAGACGGTCGCCAAGGTATTGAGGTACCGGGTTCCGGCTTCGCCTATTGGATGTTCCAACTGTTCTCTTTGCAGAACATGGCAGATTCAAAAGGAAACCTCATGTCCCAAGACGGAAAAAAAGTCTTCTTCGATACACCACAGAACGTGGAAGCACTTCAATACTGGCAAGACCTGTCCAAGAAACATAAGGTTATGCCGGAGGGCATAGTGGAATGGGCAACGGTTCCTACAGACTTCTTAGAGCAAAAGACAGCTATGATGATTCATACGACAGGCAACCTGACAAATGTAAAAAATAATGCCAAGTTCGACTTCGGTGTTGCTTTCCTGCCAATGAACAAACAATACGGTTCTCCAACAGGCGGCGGGAACTTATATATCTTTAAGGACATCGATCCGAAGAAACAAGCAGCGGCATGGGAATTCATTAAGTTCATGACAGAGCCGGAGCAAGCGGCGCAATGGAGCATCGATACGGGTTATGTTGGGGTTCGCAAGTCGGCTTATGATACGGATGTCATGAAGAAGTACGCTGCCGAATTCCCGCAGGCAGTTGTTGCACGCGATCAATTGGAGCATGCCTATGCGAAATTGTCTACGCACAATAACGGCAAAGTATCCAAGGCGTTGACGGATCAGGTTCAGGCGGTGCTGACGGGGACGACAGATCCAGCATCCGCTCTGAAGAAGGCACAGGAAGAAGCAGATCGCGCATTGAAGCCGTTCAATAAGTAATACACGCGCAAGCTGCAATTGTATGCCTTACGAGTGTACTGTATCGGCAGGGCTTATGTCCTGCCGATTTATAGATTTATGCATCATGAGTTTACGTTAATTTATTTGAGAAGGAGGTCAGGAGGATGACCGCCAAATGGAAAGAACGCCTATCACGCAATGCATTGGCTTGGGCGCTACTGCTCCCATCGCTGTTGTTCCTTATGCTCTTTACCTATTATCCGATGCTGAAGACAGCCTGGCTCAGCTTATATCAATCCGACCTGGCTACACCGGTGCCGATCTTTGTGGGACTTGATAACTTTACTGCATTGTTTCAAGATCCCGTATTCCAAAAAGTATTCAGCAATAATATCTGGTTCGCTATCGGCACGGTGCCTACTTCCATGGCGCTCGCATTCATCATGGCTCTTTTCGCTGATAAGGCAATTGCGGGACGTTTCTTCTCCCGCGTGGCATTCTTCTATCCGAATATGATTCCAATGATCGCGGTAGCGAACATTTGGCTGTTTATATATACACCTCAATATGGTCTGCTGGCGCAGCTTGCGAAGTGGGTCGGACAGACGACGGAAATGAATGTGCTCGGTCAGCCTGATACAGTCATGTGGGCAATGATTGTGATGATGATCTGGAAGGAAGCCGGATACTTCATGATTTTCTACTTGGCTGGATTACAGAATATTCCGAAGGATTTGTATGAATCGGCTTCTGTAGACGGTATTGGCACGTGGAAGGTGACCACACGGATTACGATTCCGCTTACGATGCCGACCACGTTGTTCGTGGCAGTCGTTGCTTTAACAAATGCGTTCAAGCTTGTGGATCATTTGTGGATTATGACAAAGGGCGGGCCGGACAATGCTAGCAGCCTACTTCTGTACCATATCTATGACACGGCATTCAGCTTCTACGATCAGGGCATGGCCGCGACCATGACTGTAATTATGATCGCCCTGCTGCTTGTGCTGTCATCCTTACAATTTTTCGGTTGGGATCGCAAGATCCATTATCAATAAAGGAGGCGCCTAATGGAAAATTCAGTTGGAACACACGCTGCCCGTAGGCTGCCTATATCGGATCGAGCCTTGAAAATTGAAAAGATGAAGCGCCGAATGAAGCAATGGCTGTGGCATGCGATTATGCTTGTGGTCAGCATCGTATGGCTTGTGCCGCTCATATGGATGTTATGGACGGCTTTCCGTCCCAAGGATGCAGGTATGAATTCTTTCTGGTCATGGGACTGGACACTTGCTAACTTTGCCAAGGTATGGGAAGGGGCTCCATTTGCCCAATATTACTTGAACACCTTCACCATTGCAGGCGGTGTGCTGCTTGTACAGCTTCTCAGCCTAACGCTGGCTGCCTATGCATTCGCACGGATTCGCTTCTTCGGGAAGGATGCCGTGTTTATGCTGTTCTTGGTACAGTTGATGGTACCAGCAGATGTCCTTATCTTCTCTAACTATAATGTATTAAAAGAATTTGGCTTGCTGGATACGAAGCTGGGCATTATGCTGCCTTACTTCGCCTCTGCGTTCGGAATATTCCTGCTGCGCCAGACGTTCAAGCAGCTGCCGCTTGAGCTGGAGGAAGCAGCGATGGTGGAAGGCTGCTCTCGCTTGGGTATTTTGTGGCGTATCTTCGTACCTTTGTCGGCCCCTGTATATATCTCATTCGCGGTCGTGTCGGTCAGCTACCAGTGGAACAACTTCCTTTGGCCGCTTATCGTTACGAACTCTGTAGAAAATCGACCGCTTACTGTCGGACTTGCGATGTTCGCCCAATCGTTCGAGACGGGTGCGCAATGGGCGGAGGTAAGCGCAGCGACTTTGCTTGTCGTAGGGCCGCTTATTATCGGATTTTTATTGTTTCAGCGCAAATTTATTAGCAGCTTTATGCACTCGGGAATTAAGTAAGGTACTTTTTAATCTGAGCTGTGAATTGATACGATGTTCAAAGGCGTTCTTTTGCACTTTTTATACAGTGCAGAGAGCGCCTTTTTTCGTTCAATCATACGGTGAGGATGTCTGTTCATGTTAGCAGATTGAAGAATTGAGAAATATTACATTCGATTCGGAGCGCATTATTGAATAAAATGGAGTTTATCTCAGTCCTTGGGGCACCCTAGTAAATACAGCAGGAAAGAAGGAGTGGCATACGTTAGATGTCAAAAAAACATTCTCAGAAGGTTCCTCAAAAGGTAAATAAGTCAGAGCAATTCAGCTCAGCAGGATTCATTTTGGCTGCTATCGGCAGCTCAGTTGGACTCGGCAACATGTGGAAGTTCCCTTACGTTACCGGGCAAAATGGCGGCGGGGCATTCTTCCTGCTATTCATCGCCTGTCTCTTGATCGTGGGCCTGCCCGTTCTTTTGGGGGAGTTAGCTGTTGGACGTGGCGGACGCGGTGATGCCGTTTCAGCCTTTACCACATTATCAGGAAAAAGAGGGTGGGGAGTGCTTGGCTTCATCGCCGTATTGGCAGCATTCCTGATAATGACGTATTACAGCACCATTGCTGGATGGACGCTTCAGTATGCAATGGAGTCGGTAACTGGAGTGCTGTTCCAAAGCAATGATTATGCAGAGCACTTCAAGAGCTTTACGGGAGGAACCATGCCGATCATTTGGCAGATCGTCGTGCTGGCCTTGAGTGGATTCGTTATTGCTCGTGGAATATCTGGAGGCATCGAGAAATTTAACAAGATTGTTATACCGGGCCTGCTCATCATTCTATTAATTATGATGGTGCGAACGTTAACGCTGGATGGCGCTGCAGAAGGGATCTCTTACTTCCTGAAACCGGACTTTTCACAGTTGACCTTCCATTCGGCACTGATGGCATTGGGACTTGCTTTCTTCTCCTTGTCGCTTGGCATGGGAGCCATGCTGACATATGGCGCTTATGTGGACAAGCATCAATCGCTGCCGCTCGCCACTGCCGCAGTCGGGGCGGGCGACCTGGTGTACGCGCTGATTGCAGGATTAATTATTTTTCCTACGATATTTACATTTGGAATTGAGCCGGATTCAGGGCCAGGGCTTGTATTCGTTGCTTTGCCTGCAGCGTTTGCCTCGATGCCTTACGGTTCCTTGTTTGGCGGCTTGTTCTTCTTGCTGCTTGCGATTGCGGCTGTGACATCGTGCTTGGCTTTGACCGAAGTGCCAGTTGCCTATATTATGCGTCGATACAATCTTGGACGCGGCAAGGCAACCACCTACGTGATTGCTGCAATGTATGTCATTGGACTTCCATGTACGCTGTCAGCTGGAGGCGTATGGGAAGAGGCGATGCTGGGAGGCCGCAACTTCTTCCAGTGGATCGATTTCCTCACTTCTAATGTGATGCTGCCGCTCGGGGGCTTGTTCGTGACACTGCTGGTTGGCTACGCATGGAAGCAATCAGGCGAGGAAACGGGCCTTTCGCCTGCGTGGAGAAGTGTTTGGATGTTCACAATGCGCATTATTGCTCCCGTGCTCATTATTTTGATTTTCTTGTCGTCGATCGGCTTAGTGTAACAGTATTACTTTTGATCAATGCGGGAATTTTGCTCGTTACTTAAAAGAAGGCTTATGTGCCGAACAACGCCCCAGATGGCTGGCTGTGCCTTCTGGGGCGTTGTCTTTTAATGCCTATTCATCTAATGGGGGAGAATGTCATGCTATATATTCATTCACCAATCAGTGATGATTTGAAACACTTATGAATATGCTGTCTTACATACACTTGTATGTAAGGTTCGTTTGTCGCTTCTGTGTTCATTTTTCGACATTTTTCGATAAATCCGTTCCAAAGTTGACATCTGGTGCTATAATGGAAATTAAAACCACGGGGCCCCTATGTCAGGCGGCTTATGGAGGCGTAGAGAATATGGGCATGGCCAATGGGGCAGGATTGGTATATGCATTCGGCTCAGAAGACAATGTGCCGGAATTGCTCTGTGTCATGGAGAACGGATCGATGGAGCAGTCGGCGGAGGCAGCTCAAGCCTTATTCGAGGAGCTGTGCTTGGAGAATGGCGTTCATGCGGAAGTTTGTGCGTTGATTGAGCCGCTTCTGGATATTTTGACGGTTCGTTATAAGTCGGTTGCGAAGGCATCCATATTGAATGGGATTGCGCAGGTGCTGCGCTCGGTAATGGACAACCATCTTCCGTTTGGAGTAACGCCATACCACTATCGTCATGCTGGTGATTGCGAGTCAAGAGAGATTGCCTATCAGGTAAAGCAACACTGGATCCAGATGCTTCGCCAACGGTATGAAGATTGGACGTCTCTGGTAAAAGAAGATGAGATGGCTGCAGTCCAGGCGGTTTATGTCCTGCATTTGCTGCAATGGACGGATGAAGCTGTTGAAAATACGCTCCAGGAAGCTGCTCTTCACGGAAGTACAGCGCGTGTGCGTCTTAATGGTTTGCTCGCGTTGGCAGACTATCGGCGTCGTATCGGTAAGCCATTCAACCCCTCCATTGCGTTTGGACAGCATCAAGACGATGAGCTTCATGAAGCAATTCGCGCCGTATGCATTGCTGTAACAGCTCCTGAGTCAATCGGACATCTGGAGATGAGCAGACTTATTTCCGGGTGTACACTGCCGCGACTTGATCGTATTCAATTCCCTTGGGCAGATGGGGCTATAGCGGCGGTATGTGCGCAAGCAGCTTGTCTCTCATTGAGTGCGGGTGCTACGCTGGATGAACGTGCTGCTTTTTGGAAGGAAGCGCTGGAGAAGACGATATCGGCTCATCAGCGGCGCTCACGTCAGGTGGTGTGGGAGATTGGCGAGTCCACTGTGCAGTGGGATGAGGAATGGCTGCA
The DNA here is from genome assembly GCF_050474385.1 of Paenibacillus sp. B1-35. NCBI lineage: Bacteria > Bacillati > Bacillota > Bacilli > Caryophanales > Paenibacillaceae > Paenibacillus > Paenibacillus sp. B1-35. The sequence goes on along the minus strand of NZ_JBCHVJ010000005.1, from coordinate 184,962 downwards.
ATGGAATTGGAACAGCCCGATGCTGGTTGCAGATGGAATGCTGTACTCATTGTTCCAGACATCAGAACAGGGGACAGCCATTATGCAGAAGCAGGAAGATGGAACGATGTCGATCCATCCTGCAGCTGCTCGTGTGATCAAAATATGCTTGCAAAATCAAGTTGAAATGCCAAACGCAGAACGTTATGGAGCGGGAATGACGATTCGTTCTCTTTATCGATTCGTCACATAAGCAACCATAGAAGAATGCTTGCCGGGCTAGCTTGCTTCCGTATAACATCGTATTGGTTGCAAGGCAATTGGGCGCCTAATCTATGAATAGGGAATGGGATCATTGAACTGGCAAGACGGAACTAGTCCGTCTTTTTCTTTTTTTCTGAGAAAGGTGTCACTGATTTGGCGTCTTCAATTGTATCGTTGACGAAGGCCATATCTTGATTTTTCGCTTTCATTGCTGTTGTTCCCTTATAATTGCCGCGATGTGACTTGTTCTCCATGTAAATGTCCCTCACTTTGCTTATAATCATTACTTCCAGTTGGATGTTGGATAAGGTTACAACAGTAGTATGTTCGGTGGATAGTCTCCTTATCCGAGAAGGAAAGGGGAGAAAGGGAACCATTCTGCCTCTTGAAGAGAGCAAATGTTGACAATACGGAAAAAATCTAGTCGATGACTAGGTTTTTTTTGCGTTGTTGGTTATAATGGTTAAGGAATTTTTGCATTTTTTTATTGCGAGTGAAGTTGTGCAGTATGTTCAATTGATAGATCAAGGGTAAGTACGAAGGTGATATTCGAAACAATGGTTATTCAAATATATGTTCTAAGGGAGTTGTACTTATAAATGGCATTAAAAGCTGGTATTGTTGGGTTGCCTAACGTCGGCAAATCGACGTTGTTCAATGCGATTACGCAAGCGGGGGCAGAGTCGGCGAACTATCCGTTCTGTACGATTGATCCTAACGTTGGTGTGGTTGAGGTTCCAGATGAGCGTTTAGTGAAGTTGACAGAGCTGGTTGTTCCGAACCGTACAGTTCCAACGGCATTTGAATTCGTTGATATTGCTGGATTGGTTCGCGGTGCGAGCAAGGGGGAAGGACTTGGGAACAAGTTCTTGGCCCACATTCGTGAAGTAGATGCGATCGTACACGTGGTCCGCTGCTTTGAGGATGAGAATATTACACACGTTGACGGGAAAGTAGATCCGGTTAGCGATATTCAAACGATTAATTTAGAGCTAGTTCTAGCTGATTTAGAATCGGTTGAGAAGCGTCTTGACCGTACGAAGAAGAACATGAAGAGCGGCGACAAGAAATATGCGGCAGAGGCAGCAGTATTGGAACGCCTTAAAGAGGCTTTGTACGATGATAAGCCTGCTCGCAGTTTGGAACTGAGTGATGAAGAGAAGGTACTCGTTCGCGATATGCACTTGCTCACGATGAAGCCGGTCTTGTACGCGGCCAACGTAAGCGAAGACGGTGTGAAGGATGCGGACAGCAATCCGTATGTCCAGCAGGTACGCGACTTTGCCGCAGCTGAAAATGCGGAGGTAGTGCCAATTAGCGCGAAGGTAGAAGCTGAGATTGCTGAACTTGAAGGTGAAGACAAGGAAATGTTCCTTGAGGAGCTTGGGTTGGATGAATCCGGCTTGAATCGCTTGATTAAGGCTGCGTATCGCTTGCTTGGACTGTACACTTACTTTACAGCAGGTGTTCAGGAAGTGCGTGCATGGACGATTCGCAAAGGCATGAAGGCGCCACAAGCGGCAGGTGTTATTCACTCCGACTTCGAGCGTGGATTTATCCGTGCAGAAGTTGTATCCTATGATGATCTGGTTGCTGGCGGCTCGATGAATGCGGTGAAGGAGCAAGGCAAGCTAAGATTGGAAGGCAAGGAGTACGTTGTTCAAGACGGAGACGTTATGCATTTCCGTTTCAACGTGTAGGATTCCTGCACGAATGGACGTGAAGATCATTTGCCCAGCTCAAAGCAGGGCGAAGCATAAAAATGGTTGCGCGATGAGCGCGATCATCCCTACGAGAAAGCACGAACTGCGATTGCGCAAATCAAGGTTCATGAATATACGTGGTAGTATTGAATCAGAGAAGAGAGGTGAGCGTGTATGATGTTGGATAGACTGCAATCCCTTGCGGATCGTTATGAGAAGCTGAGTGAGCTGCTGTGTGACCCGGATGTGGCGAATGACCCGAAGAAGCTTCGCGAATATTCGAAGGAGCAATCCGATCTACAGCCAGCTTATGAAGCATTTATGGAATATAAAAATGTCCTTAGCGAGCTTGATGCTGCGAAAACGATGATGCAAGAGAAACTTGACGATGAAATGCGCGAAATGGTGAAGATGGAAATCGAGGAGCTAAGCGCGCGTCAAACAGAGCTTGAGGAGCGAATTCGCATTTTGCTGCTGCCGAAGGATCCGAATGACGACAAGAACGTTATCGTGGAAATTCGCGGGGCGGCAGGCGGCGATGAAGCAGCGCTCTTCGCTTCTGATTTGTACCGCATGTACACGCGTTATGCGGATTCGCAGGGCTGGCGCACAGAGCTGATGGAAGCCAATATTAGCGACTTGGGCGGATTCAAGGAGGTTATCTTCTCCGTATCCGGTAAGGGAGCTTATAGCAAGCTGAAGTATGAGAGCGGCGCCCATCGTGTTCAGCGTATTCCGGCAACCGAGTCTGGCGGACGTATTCATACTTCTACTTCTACGGTAGCTGTAATGCCAGAGGTAGATGAAGTGGAAGTTGAAATTTTCGATAAAGATATTCGTGTCGATACTTTCTGTTCCTCTGGTGCTGGCGGTCAGTCCGTCAACACGACGAAGTCGGCAGTGCGTGTAACGCATATTCCGACGGGAATCATGGCTACGTGTCAGGATGGCAAGTCTCAGAACGATAATAAGGCGAAGGCATTGCAGGTGTTGCGTGCCCGCATCTATGAAATTAAGCGTCAAGAGGAAGAAGCCAAGTATGCTGGCGAGCGTAAGAGCAAGGTAGGGACAGGAGATCGCAGTGAACGGATTCGGACGTATAACTATCCGCAAAGCCGTGTGACGGATCACCGCATCGGCTTAACTCTTCATAAGCTTGATCAAATTATGAACGGTGATGTGGAAGAGCTTATCCAAGCGCTTACGCTGACAGAACAAGCGGAGTTGCTGGAGAGGGAGAATCAAGCATGAGTGAGTCTTGCGAACGAAATGGGGAGCGTGTTCAGCTGAACAATGCGGCGAACAACGCTTCATATCGCCTCGCATGGCCGGCAACGATAAGAGAAGCCTGGGTGCAGGCTTCTTCTTTTTTAGCGGAAAATGGGGTCGATGATGCTGGTCATCATGCCGAGCTTCTGCTTCGTCATGTACTGGGCATGGAACGCACGGCTTATTTGGTTGCACTAACGGAACAGCTGCCTGAAGACGCAGTTTCTGTATTCGAAGAGGCAATATCGCGTCGGTCAACGGGCGAGCCGACCCAATATATTATGGGGGAGGCCTATTTCTATGGGCTGTCGTTTGAAGTGACATCGGACGTGCTTATCCCACGTCCAGAGACTGAGCTTCTCGTTGAAGCTGTGCTTGCTGAGGCTGATCGACTGTGGCCGTTAGAAGCACAGCTTCGTGTTGTGGATATCGGCACAGGCAGCGGCGCAATTGCCTGTGCACTTGCACATGAACGGCCTCATTGGCGCGTAAGTGCAGGGGATATCTCGCCAGCAGCGCTTGCGGTTGCGAAGAGCAACGCAGAGCGGTTAGGTGTTGCGGAGCGCATGTTGTGGCATCAAGGGGATTTGTTGAATCCGTTCACTGGATGCGAAATGGACATCCTAGTGTCCAATCCGCCTTACATTCCAGCGGATGATATTGCGGGACTTATGCGTGAGGTTCGTGACTATGAGCCGCATACGGCGCTTGATGGCGGTGCGGATGGACTTGACCCGTATCGTCGTCTTGTTGGAATGCTGACTACGCTTGGCAAGGCGCCTCGTCTAATTGGGTTCGAGGTCGGCCAAGGACAAGCGAGAGATGTAGCTGCCCTGCTTGCACATGCAGGTTATAATGAGAAGCTGATCATTGTACCTGATCTGGCTGGCATCGAGCGTCATGTAATTGGAATTCGGACTATGGAGTAGTGAGTGGGGGATGCATGCGTAGTCAGCCATAGATCTGGTTAGCAATTTGGATTGTACCCTCATTCATTACAAGAAGAGAAAATCCGTTAGAGCCGTTCTATCTTGCAGAGAGAATCTGTCTGTGATAGGGCGGTCTTTTTTATTTTCGGAGGGAAAGAACGGAACAAATCTATATATCTATCAAAAAATGTATCTTTGCTAGGTTTAAGGATCCTGCTCACGGACATACTGATAGACAAGAGGCGCGCCCAACCTCACAAGGAGCAGGATGAACATGAATGTACGCGTGTTCGTACTCGGTCTCGCGATTGCTGTATTGGCAACGGGAGCTTTGATGCGTTGGGATAATGGCCGTGCGGCGGCTGTTGATGGTGGAAATGAAACAATTCAGAAGCAAATGATAGAGAAACAGGATCATATCCCCGAGGATGCGATTCGGCTGCGTATATTGGCGAACTCGGATTCGGACAATGATCAACGCGTGAAGCGCACAGTTCGTGATCGGATCGTGGAGCAAATGAATGGCTGGCTGAAGACGGAGGAAAAGCCATCTACTCGTGAGGAAGCCCGCAAGCTCATTGCTGCCCATATCGATGATCTGAAGCAGACGGCAGAACGAGTGCTGGGCGAAGAAGGGCTGGCATACGGAGCCAAGGTGAAGCTTGGTGAAGTATCATTCCCGGCAAAGTGGTATGGTGGCGAGGTATATCCTGCTGGCCTGTATGAAGCACTGCTCGTTACTCTTGGAGAGGGAAGCGGACAAAATTGGTGGTGTGTTTTGTTCCCGCCGCTTTGCTTCGTTGATGGAAATACAGCTCAGGCCCAAGTGAATAAAAGGAACTCTGATGAGACTGCCTCAACCAAGGGTGGAGAGAAAGACAAGTCTTCATCATCTTCGGTTGGGGAATCGGTTACGGTTGATGCTAAGAATTCCACAGGCGCACAATCTCAATCCACTGGTGAAACGGGCGGGACAGAAGTTAAATTCTTTCTATGGGAAGCACTGGAGTCATTATTTCATTTCATAGGCTCCATATTCGGCGCAATTTTCGGATGATAAATGGTTGTTTGACAAGCGATTAGAGAAGTGGGGAGAAATACGGACGGTCTTTTGGATGCCGCTCTTCTGGACGTGTCGGCGCCATTATGGTACAACTAAAGAATAATGAATACAGTTCTATGTGGAAAATAGAAAAGATCGAATAGATGCGAATACGCTTGAATACGTGTGAAATCTTAAATTACGAAGATGCCGAAGCTCCTTTGGCATCTTTCTTGCGTTGCTCCCCGTCGGCCATATCGAGCAAGATGGGAGAGGGAGAGTGATGCTTTACTTTATATGAGGTAAGGAATGTACGCGATGAATATTCGACATGAACGGGAAAAGAATCGAAGAGCAGCTACCTCGGAAAAAGGTTGCGCTCATCAACTGCATACGAAGTGGTGGTTGATATCAGATGATATGCCGCTCGAACAGCAAGAAGGAATAACAGATGGTGCGGCCATACTAGCTGCTGGAGGTACTGTTGCCTTTCCGACGGAAACGGTATATGGGCTAGGGGCAGATGCCCGCGATACGAAGGCTGTAGAATGTATATTTACTGCAAAGGGGCGTCCGTCTGACAATCCGTTAATCGTTCATATTGCAGACCTGTCACAGCTTGAGGAACTAGTTCTGCCATACAGTGATACCGCAGCGCGCCTTATGGATCAATTTTGGCCGGGGCCGCTTACGATTGTGCTGCCTGTACGGCCTGGAGCAGTATCACCCCGTGTGACTGCGGGACTGGACACGGTAGGTGTACGGATGCCCGGCCATGATACGGCATTGGCCCTTATTCGGGCTTCTGGATGCCCGGTGGCTGCTCCAAGCGCCAATCGCTCAGGACGCCCAAGTCCGACTCGAGCAGAGCATGTGCACGAGGATTTGGATGGACGTATCGACGCAATTGTCGATGGCGGGGCTACAGGTGTAGGAGTAGAGTCGACCGTGGTTGAATTAATCGGCAGCCGTGTACATGTACTCCGTCCAGGTGGGATTACAACGGCGATGCTGCAGGAGGTTGCGTCAGAAGTAACCATTGATCCAGCTGTCGATCCTAACGGAGGAATGATCAAGTCGAAGGTTCCGCAATCTCCAGCATCTGCTCAAGCAGATGAAGAGTCGCAGAGAACGTCTTTGTTGAATCAGAATACGAGTTCTGCCAAAGCTAGAGCAGATTTGAGTCATGATAAGACGCTTGTTTCTCAAGATACAGCGAAGCATAAACTTCAGGCGAATGCTGATCAAGTGAATGCACCGCGTTCACCTGGTATGAAATATACTCATTACGCGCCCAAAGGGCAGCTGCAAATTGTGCAGGGTACTTCTGAGGAGCGGGTCATCGACTGTATTCAACGCAAGCTTGATGAAGCAAAGCAGCGTGGAGAGACGACGGGGGTGCTCGCCTTCAAGGAGCATGCGGCGCAGTATCGGGCTGATGTTGTCGCATCGATCGGCAGTGTTCATGCCTTGGAAGAGGCAGCTTCTCTGTTGTATGACGCGCTGCGGCATTTCGATGAAGCAGGTGCGACTTATATGCTGGCAGAAGCTTGCAGCACAGAAGGTATCGGTCTTGCAGTGATGAACCGCATGATGAAGGCGGCGGGTCATCGGGTCATGTGGTGTGAATAGGTGTATGCCTAGTATTTCTGATGTCTGAATTGCAGGTTAGGAGGAACAAGGTTTCTCTTGCTTGATATTTCCATAATGTTTGGTAATGAAGCTTGATTGTGCAGCAGGCTATAAGCGATTTCGTACAACTAGCTGCTAGGCATGAATCTCTCCTTGTCCGCATACGCTGGAACAGACGCTATGGGACGAGGAGTGGGGGCGATGTGGGATACAGCAGCGCCAATCGGCCAATGGATCACTATTTTTTTGATGGCGGCAGCTTTAGGCTCAGATGCCTTTTCACTATGTCTAGGCATTGGTATGAGAGGGGTTCGCCGGAGAGATGCGGTTCGTATTAGCGGGGTTATCGCATTGTTCCATGTATTAATGCCGCTGGCTGGTGTCGCTACAGGCATGTATATGAGCATGCTGCTTGGTGAAGTGACGACTTGGGCGGCGGGAGGTCTCCTGATTATGCTGGGCGGACACATGATTTATAGCTCGCTGAAAGGCGAATCCTCACAAATGATAAATACATCGACAGTATGGGGAATGCTGCTGTTTGCACTTAGTGTTAGTGTAGATTCCTTCTCTGTTGGCATTTCGTTAGGTATGTTCGGATCTGATTTGTTCATGACGATAGTAGCCTTCGGTTTATTCGGTGGGGCGATGTCCATTATAGGTCTGCTGCTGGGCCACCATGCTGGGAAACAATTTGGTGAGTATGGGGAGGCTGCAGGCGGAGCAGTTCTGCTGACATTTGGCATTCTGTTTTTGCTTCCCTTTTAGCGGGTAGAAAATATAGCAAGAGGCAGGAATGAGAATGATGGAGATGCACGACCCTATAGATAGGTCTTAAAGGGAGGGGTGTTGGGTGATGCGCATTTTATTTGTATGTACAGGCAACACATGCCGGAGTCCCATTGCAGAAGCGATGCTGAAGCATATGGCGGAGGAACGAGGCTTGGAAATGCATGTTCAGTCAGCGGGTGTTGCCGCATGGGACGGTACGCCAATGTCACAGCACGCTGCTGCTGTGCTGGAGGAACAGGATATTGGCAATCACCATGAGTTCCGTTCCGCTGTATTGGACGAAAAACGCGTGCAGTGGGCAGATTTAATATTGACATTGACGACGAGCCATAAGCGCCATGTCCTTCAGCAGTTCCCAAGTGCGCACAACAAGACATTCGCTTTGAAGGAGTATGTGAGTGATCCGGAACAAGATCAGGAACAATATCAACAGCTTCAATCCTTGGCCGCGGATATCCAGTTAAAGCTTGCTATGGGACAAGCTCCTACCGAGGAGGAGCTTGTGCAGCTTGCTGAGCTGCAGAGCCGTGTGCCGACTATGGATGTAGCCGATCCTTATGGCGGTTCTTTGGAGCAGTACCGAATAACAGCGGCAGAAATTCAAGCTGCCCTTGCAAGATTGCTGGACAAGCTACAATGATGTGCAGATAGAAGGTCAGGCAAGGATGAAGGTATGCATAGCAGATAGGCAAGGAACGGATGCTGCAGGAAAATAACGGTTGCAATCGGTTGTGACATCCATTATGATCGAACTAGATATAGCAGATCCGATGTAACTGGCGACGGAAGTGGGGAACCACGGTGGAGCATCGGAGAATACGGCCGGTCGCCTGGGCAGAAGAGCAGTGTGCGGAAGAACAGCCGTGCTATGCTCTTTTTTTCAATGATGGAGACATGTTACACTGGAGGCAGCGTGCAAATGGCTCGTCCAAGCTGCGGGAAATTCGTTATAATAAACCTGTAGCATACCGAGCATGGTAACATGGACGGAAGTTACATTTGTAGACAACGGATGGAGGGTACGACGATGAAAATTGCCATTGGTGCAGACCATGCTGGCGTACGACTGAAGGAAGGAATTGTTCGAGTCATAAAGGAACTGGGTCATGAAGTCGTTGATGTAGGGTGCGATTGCACAACATCAGTAGATTATCCGGATTATGCGGTACCGGTTGCGGAAATGGTTGCTTCAGGCGAGGCAGATCGCGGCGTGCTCATATGCGGTACTGGAATTGGCATGTCCATCGCAGCAAATAAGGTTCCAGGCGTCCGCTGCGCGCTTGTTCATGATTTATTCTCAGCCAAGGCAACAAGAGAGCATAATGATACGAATGTGCTTGCTATGGGTGAGCGCGTTATTGGGCCCGGATTGGCTGAAGAGATTGTACGCGTATGGCTGGGTACGGAGTTCAGTCAAGGGGAACGCCATATTGGACGTCTTCGCAAAGTTGCAGACGTAGAACATAAATATCACCCGCAAGCGTAATGGGTGGAGGTGAATGGGCAGTATGATTGAGATCGAGAAGAACGAACATCAAGGCCCGGCAACGTCATTCTTGAAAATGGAGCAGGTTTGCGAGCAAGCGGAAGCTGCTGCACATGCTCTCGTTCGGGAGGCAGGGCTGAAGCCAGGTCAGATCGTCGTGATTGGCTGCAGTACGAGTGAGGTAGCAGGCGCGCGCATTGGGACATCTGGTGCGTCGGATACCGCTCAGGCGATATTTGCCGGACTCAGTGTACTCCGATCAAGCTATGGCCTCGAGGTTGCTATTCAATGCTGTGAACATTTGAACCGTGCGCTTGTTGTTGAGCGTCGTACGCTGGAGAGATTCGGGTTGCTGGAAGTGTCTGCGGTGCCTGTGCGGAAAGCGGGGGGCTCAATGGCGGCGTATGCTTACCGTCATTTGCCGGATGCATGTTTGGCAGAGGAACTAGAGGCTCATGCCGGCATCGATATCGGCGAGACCTTGATCGGCATGCATTTGAGACGAGTGGCTGTACCCTTGCGGACAGAGGTTCGTTATATCGGCAAGGCCCGAGTCAATATGGCGAAGACGCGGCCGAAGCTTATAGGCGGCGAACGTGCTGTATACCAGCTTCCAGCAGAAGAAGGATTGTCTTCTTGTGAATAGTCGCAGAACTGCTTAATAGCTTGCTTGCTAGGTGTGGCGGCGAATTGGGGAACTCGTCGCTTTATGTTGAATCACGGTTACGATTGAACCTTAACGCAGATGCGTTTGTCATACATTGCAATAAGGGAATTAAAATGTGGGAGGGCTATGCCAATGGTAGATCATTTACGACAAGCAGATCCTGAAGTGTTGAAAGCAATGGACTTGGAGTTGCAGCGTCAGCGCAACAATATCGAACTGATTGCTTCTGAAAATATCGTCAGTGAGGCGGTTATGGAAGCGATGGGAACGGTTCTGACGAACAAATATGCGGAAGGCTATCCAGGCAAACGTTACTATGGCGGCTGTGAGCATGTCGATATTGTGGAAGACATCGCGCGCAATCGTGCGAAGGAGCTGTTTGGTGCTGAACACGTCAACGTACAGCCTCACTCTGGTGCGCAGGCGAACATGGCTGTGTATTTGGCAGCGTTGAAGCCTGGGGACACTGTGCTTGGCATGGACTTGGCGCATGGCGGACATTTAACTCATGGAAGCCCCGTGAACGCATCAGGCTTGTTGTACAACTTCGTGGCATACGGTGTAGAAGAAGACACTTTCCGCATCGATTATGATAAAGTACGCAAAGCTGCTTTCAAGCATCGTCCAAAGATGATCGTGGCTGGCGCGAGCGCTTATCCACGCATCATTGATTTTGAAGCACTTGGCCAAATCGCTAACGATGTAGGCGCTCTGTTCATGGTAGATATGGCGCATATTGCTGGCTTGGTTGCAGCAGGACTTCATCCAAGTCCAGTGCCTCATGCCCATTTCGTTACGACGACAACGCACAAAACATTGCGCGGTCCGCGTGGTGGTATGATCATGTGCCGTCAAGCCTGGGCTCAAGCGATCGATAAGGCTGTATTCCCAGGTACGCAAGGCGGCCCTCTCATGCACGTTATTGCCTCCAAGGCTGTTGCCCTTGGCGAAGCATTGCAGCCGTCCTTTAAGCAGTATGCAGAGCAAGTGATCAAGAACGCACAGGTATTGGCATCTACGTTGGTTGAAGAAGGTTTGACGATTGTATCTGGCGGTACAGACAACCATCTGATGCTGATTGATACGCGCAATATCAATATCACAGGCAAGGATGCGGAGAAGGTGCTGGATTCTGTAGGCATTACCGTCAACAAGAATGCAATACCATTCGACCCGACTAGCCCGTTCATTACAAGCGGCATTCGTATCGGAACACCAGCCGCAACGTCCAGAGGCATGGATGAAGCAGCAATGCGTGTCATCGGCCAAGTCATTGCCATGACATTGAAGCAGCCTCAAGATGAAGCTGTATTGAGCAAGGCGCGTGGAATGGTCAGCGATTTGACAGCTCAATTCCCGCTGTACTCAACTTTGAAATACTAAGATTAGTCTCGTGGTTAATGGGCCTTTTCTTTGATCATAAGAAGGACGGAGCAGGTAATCTCTCGTTGTAGATGACCTGCTCTTTTTTTGTAGGTGTAGAATGGGGGAGAAGCTCAGGTGCTTACGATACATTATTCGGGCCATGGATCGAGGAACTTCAGGGCGGATAATCGACAATTTCCAATGTTCGGCGGGATGAACATGTATAAGCAGACCCCAACATGCTTAGAAATAGTACAGTGTGCTCTTTTGTGCCGAGTTCGTCGGAAATGTGAAAAATACCTCAAAAGTGCCCACAATACGTGCAGGGATAAGCGCGGAATGTTATAATAAAGCCTGTTTAGCGTTGATGAAGCCGGAGATGCTAGAGCGACACGGCTGTTGAAAGCAGGAATATCAGTTCAATTCATCACGTATGAGATCGACAGCAACGAGAGAGTAAAAGGCGGAGGGACACGAAATATGGGTAAATTGGTCATTTGCGATCATCCTTTGATTCAACACAAATTGACATTGATTCGAGACAAGAAGACAACAACGAAAGACTTCCGCGAGCTCGTGGACGAAGTAGCAACCTTGATGGCGTACGAGATTACTCGTGAATTGCCTTTGCAAACAGTGACAGTGGAAACGCCTGTTGCAGAAACAGAGAGCAAAATGATCGCTGGACGCATGCTGGGCTTGATTCCAATACTGCGTGCAGGGCTTGGAATGGTAGAAGGCGTTGTTAAGCTGATTCCAGGTGCGAAAATTGGGCACGTAGGGCTGTTCCGTGATCCTGAGACACTTCAACCCGTTGAATACTATACGAAGCTTCCTACCGATGTAACAGAACGTCAACTGATTGTCATTGATCCAATGCTTGCTACTGGCGGTTCCGCGATTGCGGCTATCGATGTATTGAAGAAGCGCAGCTGCACGCAAATTAAATTGATGTGCTTGATTGCAGCGCCGGAAGGTGTGAAGGCCGTTCAGGAAGCACATCCTGACATCGACATTTATCTGGCAGCATTGGACGAGCGTCTGGACGATCACGGCTATATTGTTCCAGGATTGGGCGATGCCGGCGACCGTTTGTTCGGCACGAAGTAGAAGAATTCGCTTTTCAAGAGGCAATTCGGCATCGAATCTTGTATTCACTCTCGAAGAGCTTATGCTTACGAAGTATGTTTCCTGCGGAAACATTTTAGCTGCTCATGTAGTCTTTGTCTGCACTCTGCTGCTCCTTACAAGTTTTGTTCAGCAAAACTCGCTTCGGAAGCTCGGCTTCGAGTTCTTGCAACCTTCTCGGTGCTGAAAAGTATCTTTTTGAAGTCAAAAAAATGATTTTAGAGCAAACAATGTATTGACTATTATGCAAGAAGAAAGACGGAGGATAAGACTATGTCCAAAGTGAAAGTAATGACGGTGTTCGGTGTACGTCCAGAAGCAATCAAGATGGCGCCGCTCATTTTGGAATTACAGAAGCATCCGGAACACATCGAATCCATCGTATGCGTCACGGCCCAACATCGTCAGATGTTGGACCAGGTGCTCGATGTGTTCAATATTAAACCAGATTATGATCTGGATATTATGCAGGCTCGCCAGACGCTAAATGATATTTCTGTGCGTGTCCTTCAGGGACTGGAGCCTGTTTTGCAAGAAGCGAAGCCAGATATTGTACTTGTACATGGTGACACATTGACGACGTTCCTTGCCAGCTACGCGGCATTCATGCAGCAGATTAAGGTAGGGCACGTGGAGGCGGGACTTCGTACATGGAACAAGCTTTCTCCGTTTCCAGAAGAAATGAACCGTCAATTGACAGGCGTTTTGGCTGATTTGCACTTTGCGCCTACCGATTGGTCGGCTAGCAATTTGCGTAAAGAAAATAAGCAAGATGCATCGATATTTGTCACAGGCAACACGGTTACAGATGTGTTTCAATATACAGTACGATCCGATTACAAGCATGAGGTGCTCGATTGGGCGCAAGGCAAGCGGCTTGTATTGATGACTGCACATCGCCGCGAATCACAGGGAGAGCCGCACCGTAACATTTTCCGTGCCGTTCGCCGCATTGCGGACGAATTCGAAGATATTGCGATCGTATATCCGGTTCATCCAAGTCCGGCTGTACGTGAACCGGCTCATGAGATGCTGGGAGATCATCCGCGCATTAAGCTGATTGACCCGCTTGACGTGGTAGACCTTCACAATTTCTATCCACACACGCACCTCATCCTTACCGATTCAGGCGGTCTTCAGGAGGAAGCGCCGTCATTTGGCATACCTGTGCTCGTCCTCCGCGAAACTACCGAACGACCGGAAGGAATCGACGCAGGCACGCTGGAATTGGTCGGCACGGATGAGGAGAAAGTATATGCGCGAGCGAAGGCGCTCCTGTCGGATGAAACGACGTATGCACGGATGAGCAAGGCTGCAAATCCATACGGCGATGGCAAAGCGTCGCAGCGGATCGTCAGTGCGATTCTTCACAGTTTTGGAGTTCTGGAAGAACGTCCTGAACCTTTTCACACAAAGTTCACAAATTGATAGATGGCACTCTTCTATGAGGGAAGGCACCAGCATACAGTGATACTGTACGGTTTACGCGGATTTTCGGAGCTTTGAAAGCGAATGTGTATCGTTTTCATCCTTGTTGTTACGCGGTTTTTATCAATTGACAAAGACTCGTAAATTTAAGTAAAATGAATGGGAATTATAGGCTATGAAAATGTCGAATCGTAACGATCGCCTATGGCTGGTTGCCCTCTCCATCAGTGGAGCGGGTGTCTTGCTTGCCTTGTATATACTCTTAGGCTTTTACGCGGGGAAGTGGATTGCCAATGCTTTGGATGGGTCCAAGCTCTGGATGGGAGTCGGAAGTATTGTCGGGCTGTGCCTTGGCATCGTCAACATCATCTACTTAGTAAAGAAGTTCATGGGGGAACAAAATGAATGATATGACTTCCATGGTTCGTGCCGTTACGAGAGTGACGTTCCTCTTGCTGTCGGCGTTCCTACTTGGTTGGGCAGCAGCGCCGGAATATCGGCCATACACTGCCGGATTGATATTAGGAACAACGGCAGGGCTTGTCTATGCTCACTATTTGTCTATCAAAGTTAGACAGATTGCAGAGATGGCTGCTAGCCAGGAGAAGAGACGGTACAGCTTTGGATTTGTAACTCGTATGTGCATTGTACTCTTGGCAGTCATGTTCGCCATTAAGTTCGAACAGCACATATCCCTTGTGGCGACAATTGTCGGATTTTTTATTACTCAGTTATTGTCGATTTTCGTAAGTATAATTTGGGCAAGCAGAAAGAAAGCGTAAGCAGTCTATTGGAAAGGGGTGAACACATTTATGCACTCAGCACCGATTATCGAGGTTATGGGACTGCACTTGGATTTGTCCATCATCTTCACGCTACTCCTTAGCGGAATCATTACCTTTATTATTGCCCGGCTCGCTGTTCGCAATCTTTCGGTTGAAAAGCCTTCCAAGATGCAGAATTTCTTGGAGTGGGTTGTGGAGTTCGTACAAGGCATTATCGGTAGTGCGATGCCGCTGAAGAAGGGCAAGGCATTCATCTCATTAGGGATGACGCTTATCTTGTTTATTTTCGTATCCAACGTACTAGGTTTGCCATTCGCAATCATTACCGAAGCGCATCATCCGGTGTCTATCTTCGGTCACGAGATTGTAGCAACTAGTCAGGCGGCATTTGACGAACTTGCAGCTAAGGGTAAACCTGAACACGTCCATTTGTTGTGGTATAAGTCGCCAACGGCTGACGTATCCGTAACATTCGGTCTGGCGTTCATGGTCTTCGTTATCGTGAACTTCCTAGGCCTCAAGAACAATCGGAAGCACTACTTGAAGCACTACGTTGAGCCATTCCCAATCTTTCTTCCACTGAACATCGTGGAGAACTTGGCGAAGCCAATTGCGCTTGGTATCCGGTTGTACGCGAACATTTTCGCGGGTGAGGTACTGATATCCACACTCATTGGAGCAGGGGTATTCGGTCTACCGTTCCTCGCGGCATGGCAAGGCTTCAGTATATTTATCGGCGCGCTCCAAGCCTTCATCTTTACGATGTTGACAATGGTATACATCGCGCAGGCATCTGTACATGAAGAACATTAACAAACTCTGCCGAGTCCCATACTGATTATGGGCAACTTCGGGTGAGACATATAAACAAAGCAATTCAATAAATACATGAATTTTGAGGAGGACTTTTCTAATGGGTATGTTAGCAGCAGCAATTGCAGTAGGTTTGGGCGCTTTGGGCGCAGGTCTTGGTAACGGTATGATCGTTAGCCGCACAGTTGAGTCGATTGCACGTCAACCAGAAGCTCGTAACATGTTGCAAACGACAATGTTTATCGGTGTTGGTATCGTCGAGGTTATTCCACTCGCAGCTACAGTTATCGCGTTCTTGGCAATGTTCTCTTAATGAATAGACAAACGGTTTGGCGGGGAAGGCCGATGCCATCCGCGCCTTCGTTTTGTTAGCACGTCATGTTAACGGAAAGGAGTGACTGTAGTGAGTTTTGTTTGGGAAAATTTCGTGTGGGCGATCCTTGCTTTCTTAATCCTATATTTCTTACTTCAAAAGTACGCGTTCGGACCATTGTTCGACGTGATGGAGAAACGCCGCGAGCTCGTGCAGCAGCAATTGGATGAAGCGGCGAATAGCCGTTCACAGGCACAAGTATACGTAGAAGAACAGAAGGAAGCTCTTGCTACAGCGCGCAAAGATGCGTACGACATCATCGAGCAAGCGAAACAAACGAGCGTTCGTCAAGCAGACGAGATTATCGGCGGCGCGAAGAGCGAGGCTGTTCGTCTGAAGGAAGAAGCAGCTCGCGATATCGAGAGCGAGAAGAACAAGGCAGTTGCAGCTCTTCGCGAAGAAGTGGGCAACATGTCCGTAGCAATCGCATCGAAGATCTTGGAGAAGCAAGTTGACGAGAAAGATCAAGAGCAATTGGTCGGCCAATACCTGAAAGAGGTAGGAGGCAAACAATGAGCCAGAACATCGTAATCGCCAAGCGTTATGCCAAAGCGTTGTTCGAACTTGCTCAGGAGCGTCAACTGGTCTCGGAAACGGAACAGCAGTTGAAGGAAACTGCGGAATTGGTGAAAGCCAATCATGAATTGTACCTTATTCTGACGTCGCCGAATATCGGTCATGCCGAGAAGTCCGCTGTACTTGGCAAAGTACTGGACGGTCATGTGTCTGATATTTTGCTCAACATGGTTCAGCTGCTTATCGAACGTGGACGTATTGACGCACTGCGCGAGATAGCAGACAGCTATGTACGCATTGCTGGTGAAGCGCTCGGCATCCTGGATGCAACAGTGACATCCGCTTATCCGCTTGATGAATCGGAGAAGGAAGCTGTTGCTGCTGAATTCGGTCAGAAACTAGGCAAGACGATTCGCGTTCATAACGTTGTTGACGCATCCGTAATCGGAGGCTTGCAAGTCCGCATTCGGGATCACCTGTATGACGGCAGCTTGTCCGGCAAGTTGGAACGCCTAAATAGATCATTGAAATTGCAAGCGCAGTAATTCTTATCGAGAATGTTCAAGAAGTCCGTTTTTGAACACTCATCAACTATTTAGCACGGAAGAATGGGGTGAAGCGAGTTGAGCATCAGACCTGATGAAATCAGTACACTGATTAAAAGTCAAATCGAACAATATAAATCGGAAATCGAAGTGGCGGAAGTCGGTACGGTCATTAATGTTGGTGACGGTATTGCCCGTGTACACGGACTAGAGCAATGTATGTCCGGCGAGTTGCTCGAATTCTCTAACGGCGTTATGGGTATGGCCCTCAACTTGGAGGAGAATAACGTCGGTATCGTAATTCTTGGACCTTACAAAGACATTCGCGAAGGTGACCAAGTGAAACGCACAGGACGCATCATGGAAGTTCCTGTCGGTGAAGCGCTGCTTGGCCGCGTTGTCAATCCACTCGGCCAGCCAGTAGACGGCAAAGGTCCAATCGCTACGACGGAGTTCCGTCCAGTCGAATCCAATGCACCAGGCGTTATCGACCGTAAATCGGTACATGAGCCAATGCAAACAGGTATTAAAGCGATTGACTCGATGGTACCAATCGGCCGCGGTCAGCGCGAGCTGATCATCGGCGACCGTCAAACAGGTAAGACAACGATCGCGATCGATACGATCATTAACCAAAAAGGCAACGGCGTGAAATGTATTTACGTCGCAATCGGTCAAAAGCAATCTACAGTTGCACAAGTTGTAGAAACACTTCGTCGTCATGGCGCATTGGAGTACACAATCGTGGTAACAGCATCGGCATCTGAGCCAGCACCGCTTCTGTTCTTGGCTCCATATGCAGGCGTCTCCATGGGTGAGTACTTCATGTACAAAGGCGAGCACGTGCTCGTGATCTATGATGACTTGTCGAAGCAAGCCGCGGCTTACCGCGAATTGTCCTTGCTCCTTCGCCGTCCTCCAGGCCGTGAGGCATATCCTGGTGACGTATTCTACTTGCACTCCCGCTTGCTGGAGCGCGCTGCGAAGCTGAGCGACGAGAAAGGCGGCGGTTCCTTGACCGCATTGCCATTTATCGAAACTCAAGCATCTGACGTATCGGCTTATATTCCGACTAACGTAATCTCGATTACCGACGGTCAAATTTTCTTGGAAGCTGACTTGTTCTATTCCGGTCAACGTCCAGCGATTAACGTAGGTATTTCCGTATCTCGTGTCGGTGGTTCCGCACAGATCAAGGCGATGAAGAAGGTAGCAGGTACACTTCGTCTCGATTTGGCACAATATCGTGAATTGCAAGCCTTCTCCCAATTCGGATCCGATTTGGATAAATCAACGCTTGCTCGCTTGAACCGTGGTGAGCGCTTGATGGAAATTCTGAAGCAAGGTGTCAACCAGCCGCTTCCGGTAGAGAAGCAAGTTGTCAGCTTGTATATAGCGACGAGGGGGCACCTGGATGATATTCCGGTGCAAGATATTCAACGCTTCGAGAATGAATTCCATGCTTACTTGGCAAGTAACCAAGACAGCATCTACCAATCGATCCGCGATACGAAAGATCTGGTAAAAGAAAACGAAGACGCACTGGTTGAAGCGGTAACGAAATTCAAAAAGAGCTTCGCCGTGTCAGTGTAATAGATAGAAGTTGACTGCAGCCCGGAAGCCTCAGGGCTCCCGGTGCGCATTCGAAGAAGTCCGCTTTGCCCTGCGCAAAGCGCTAAAGGCAGGTGAGATGGAAGTGGCTAAAGGAATTCTCGAGATTAAGCGCCAGATCAAGAGCGTGCAGAGCACGAAGCAGATCACGAAGGCAATGGAGATGGTTGGTGCGGCGAAGCTTCGCCGCGCACAATCGAAGGCTGAGGCAGCTCGTCCTTATGCGGATAAGCTGAAGGAGGTCGTCTCCAGCATTGCGGCTGGTACGCAAGGGATTTCCCACCCGATGCTAGAGAAGCGTCCTGTGAAGAAGACAGGATATCTTGTTATCACGTCCGACGGTGGCTTGAAGGGCGGCTACAATGCCAACGTGCTTCGTAAGGTCATGGTGACGATGCAGGAAAACAAGCTGACGAAGGATGATATCGTATTATTCGTCATCGGACGCAAGGGTCGTGATTACTTCCGCAGGAGAGGATTTAATATCGTGGAGGCTGTTACGGAGTTGCCGGATACGCCTACATTTGCAGATATTAAGTCTATCGCATACAACGCCGTGAAATATTTCGAAGAGCACAAGTATGATGAACTGATTCTGTTTTATAACGAATTCGTGAACGCAATCACACAGGTGCCGGTAGAGAAAAAACTCTTGCCGCTTGATGATGAAGCGTTTAACGGACCAGTAACATCGTATGAATATGAGCCTTCTGCTGAAGAAGTGCTCGGGCAATTGTTGCCGAAGTATGCAGAGACACTCATTTACAGTGCGCTCCTCGATGCGAAGGCAAGTGAGTTCGGTGCGCAGATGACCGCGATGGGTAATGCGACGAAGAACGCAACGAAGATGATCAGCTCGCTGACGCTTGTGTACAACCGTGCACGCCAAGCGGCGATTACGCAGGAAATTTCGGAAATCGTAGCAGGGGCAAACGCTCAGGCTTAATCGGAAATGCATGTTTGACAGTAGGAGGGAACGAGATGAGTAAAGGACGCGTGATTAGCGTAATGGGTCCGGTTGTCGACATTGAGTTCGAACGTGGACAACTGCCTGAAATTTTGAACGCGATCAAGATTGAGCAGAAGTCGACAACTGCCGGCGCGCCTGACATCAACTTGACGTTGGAAGCATCGGTTCACTTGGGTGACAACGTAGTTCGCTGCGTTGCGATGTCTTCTACAGACGGCTTGATTCGCGGCATGGAAGCGACAGATCTTGGCGCTCCAATTACAGTACCGGTAGGCGAAGCGACGTTGGGTCGTGTATTCAACGTGCTTGGAGAAGCAATTGATAATGCGGGCGACGTTGTAAAAGAAACAGTTAGCCCGATTCATAAAGAAGCTCCTAAATTCGACGAACTTTCCACGCAAGCGGAAATTCTCGAAACAGGGATCAAAGTTATCGACTTGCTGGCTCCGTATGTGAAGGGCGGTAAGATCGGACTGTTCGGCGGTGCCGGCGTAGGTAAGACGGTAACGATCCAAGAGCTGATCAACAACATCGCGCAGGAGCACGGCGGTATTTCCGTATTTGCGGGTGTCGGCGAGCGTACGCGCGAAGGTAATGACTTGTACCATGAAATGAGAGAATCCGGCGTTATCAGCAAAACGGCGATGGTTTTCGGTCAGATGAACGAGCCTCCAGGAGCACGTTTGCGTGTTGCTTTGACGGGTCTGACTATGGCTGAACATTTCCGTGATGAAGAAGGCAAGGACGTTCTCTTGTTCATCGATAACATTTTCCGCTTTACACAAGCGGGTTCCGAAGTATCCGCCTTGCTCGGCCGCATGCCTTCCGCGGTAGGTTACCAACCTACATTGGCTACAGAAATGGGTCAGTTGCAAGAACGGATTACTTCTACGAAAAAAGGTTCTGTTACATCCATCCAGGCAATCTACGTTCCTGCGGATGACTACACAGACCCGGCTCCAGCTACGACGTTTGCACACTTGGATGCAACGACGAACTTGGAGCGTAAAATTTCCGAGATGGGTATCTTCCCTGCGGTTGATCCGCTTGCATCCTCATCCCGAATCTTGGCACCAGATATTGTAGGCGAAGAGCACTATCATGTCGCACAAGGCGTTAAACGCCTCTTGCAGCGCTATAAAGAACTTCAAGATATTATCGCAATCCTTGGTATGGACGAGTTATCCGAAGAAGATAAGTTGACGGTTGCGCGTGCGCGCAAAATTCAACGCTTCTTGTCCCAACCGTTCCACGTTGCGGAACAATTTACAGGCATTAGCGGTAAGTACGTGCCTGTTAAAGAAACAGTACGCAGCTTCAAGGAAATCCTGGACGGCAAGCATGACGACCTTCCAGAAGCAGCTTTCTTGTACGTTGGTACGATCGAAGAAGCTGTGGAAAAAGCAAAGACGCTGTAAGCGGCTTGACGTGAAACGGGCTGTCTGTTGCTAAGGCAAGGACAGAACGGAAGGAGGAAACCTCAGTTGAGCACCTTTTTGTTGGAAATCGTTACACCGGAGCACAAAGTGTTCGAACAGCAGGTGGACATGATTAGCGTCAAGGGCGTCGAAGGAGATCTCGGTATTTTGGCGAACCATATTCCAATGGTTACGCCGCTTCGTATTGGTCCGATGAAGATCAAGGAAGGCGGCAAGGAGCATTGGATTGCGGTACATGGCGGATTTGTCGAAGTACGTAAAGACAAAGTCGTTGTACTGGCAGAAAGCGCGGAAATGCCGGAAGACATCGATGTGGAACGTGCCAAGGCAGCCAAGGCCCGGGCGGAGCAACGTCTGGCGATGGCTGCACGGAGCAAGCAGGATTCCCTGGACTTCCGTCGTGCGGAATTGTCGCTCCAACGCGCCGTGACGCGGATTAAAGTCTCACAAAAAGAATGGTAATATAAATAGAAGAAGAGCTGTTCCAGAACCTCTCGGGTTGGTGGAACAGCTCTTTTTTTCATAAGAATATAAATTATGGCTTTAACATAACCTCAGCTTCAGAACGCTTCGTATGCATGCTGTAGAAGGCTTCACCGACCAATTGCGGGTCAAAGGAGGTATTAGGCTGAACAAAGCCGCAGACGGTCAATGTACCGGCGTATAAACCGCACTGCTTAAACTCATCATGCAGGCTGTAAGCTAGACTGCGCAGACCAGACTTTCCAATGCCAAGCGATGCTAGTGCTGCTGTAGGGTGCAGTGCTTGTCCCCCGCCAGTCAGTAGGTAAGAGCCTGTGCCTCGAGTCTTCATGCCCGGGAGAACGCACTGAGCAGTCGTAAGCGCCCCGACAACATTCACCTTGAAGTCTTCAATCATATCAGAAGGCTGCACTTCAGATGGAAGCCCAGGTGCATGAGCAGATGCGTTATATATGACGACCTCGGGTGTACCGTGTTCGGATTCTAGTGCTATCAGTGCTTTACGAAGGGCAGTTTCGTCGCTAGTAAGTGCGACAGTGCCAGTCGCTTCGATATTCATGTCGTGCAGAATGTCTTTCATTTGTTCAAGCGTCTCCGTATCTCTTGTAATGAGAATCGGAAGGTAACCACGCTGTCCAAATGACTTGGCAATGCCAAGTCCGATGCCGCAACCGGCGCCGACGATCCAAATCATCGGTTGTGTCATAAGTCGTTCAACCCCTTGTTGTATGATCCGATGTATGGATATTGTAAACTGAACAGGCTGCAGAGTTCAAAACCATTTTTCACACATCGCAATGAAACCACAAAATATTTTAGAAAATATCATTTTATTGCTTGACGCATGTAAGGGGTCTGTTTATAATAAAGACAGTTAATATTGATAATCATTCTCAGGTGGAGGTTATCAAGTTAACCTCATCAAGTGTACGTTCGGGAAGGCTACTTCTTGAACATTCACACCAAGTGAAATATCCTTCTTCTTGGTTCTTTTGATTTTCAGTAGGTTGGTTAATTGTAGGTAGTTTCCTCATCCTCCGTGAGCTGTGACCGGATCGCAGCTCTCTTTTTTTGTCCTTTTTTGGCCTCCAGTGCGATATTCCTCTCTTTTTATCCATTCCTGATGTTCATAAAACATTCACTAGTCATCTTCTATCGTCCTCCTTATGTGAATATGTATATAACCAAAACCGAACAACTTTCGAAAAGATGTACAAAAGGTGGCAGGAATTGCATAGACGGGGTTGGTAGGTTTTGTTATAATTGTGGCGGGTTTATTACAAAATTCTCTATTTTTTTGCAAAATGGCAGATGCTGCGGCGGAGGGGGATGACCTTTGGAACAGTACATCAACAATTACGTCATTGTGGCCATTTTTATTGCACTCGGTATTTTATTGCCGGTTGTCGCACTGACGGTAGGGAGATGGCTTAGGCCGAAGAAGCCGACAGACATGAAGCAAACGACTTATGAAAGCGGTAACGAGCCTGTTGGTGTCGGACAAGTCCGATTCAACGTACGGTACTATTTGTTTGCACTCATGTTTGTCATTTTTGATGTCGAAACCGTTTTCTTGTACCCATGGGCGGTTGCATACAATCAGCTAGGGTTGTTTGCACTTGTCGAAATGTTAATTTTCGTCGGATTGCTGTTGGTTGGACTAATTTATGCCTGGAAAAAGAAGGTGCTTCAATGGGACTCACTTTAGAATCAATTACGCCGGAAGAACGGCAAGAGTTGGAACGCAATGTGTTCTTTGGCACGCTTGAACAATTGAAGGCATGGGCCCGAAGCAATTCATTGTGGCCGCTTACGTTCGGTCTTGCCTGCTGCGCAATCGAAATGATGGGCACTGGGGCTTCCCATTACGATCTGGATCGCTTCGGCGTTATTTTTCGCACTTCGCCCCGTCAATCAGACGTAATGATTGTAGCAGGTACCGTTACGAAGAAGATGGGACCATTGCTTCGCAGACTTTACGATCAAATGCCGGAGCCGAAATGGGTTATAGCGATGGGTTCCTGCGCTACTGCCGGAGGGCCATATGTCAAGTCTTATGCTGTGGTGAAGGGTGTGGATCAGATTGTACCGGTGGATGTCTATATCCCGGGCTGTCCGCCAAATCCTGCAGCACTAATTTATGGAATCAACAAGCTTCAAGAAAAGATCCGCTATGAGGCGAAAACCGGAAAGCGGGTGACAAATCGATGAGTGAGGAGCAAGAGAAGGACAAGACTGCAGGAGAACTACCCTCTGAACAACATGAGAAGCAAGTGTCGGATACAGACTCAATCTCGAGTACAGCAACAGGCCATGAATCCAACCCGGATGCAAAAGATTCTGTATTTGAAGAAAAGTTAGAAAAGCAGGCTAGTGAGCAGATTCAAGAATCTCAATCGCCAGATCAGGCTGCTTCGGGTGTGAAGCCTGATCCTACAGCACCAGAGCAGAAGCTGGAGACTGAAAAGACTGATGAGAAAAAAGAAGTCCAGAAGGAACAAGACATACAACTGGAATCGAAGCCCGTTCCTACGGCTGCTGAAACCGAAGGCCATACCGACGCTACGAAGGAGGTTTCCGTCACAGCGGAAACAGAGAAGCCGAAGCGTGCGCCATTGACGGAAGGAGAGAAGGCAGCACGAATGCAGGCGGCTGCTGAGGCGCGAGCAGCGCGAGCGAAGTCGGCAGAAGGCGGCGGAGAAGCTTCTACAGGAGCAGAACCTGCAGCAGCGCGTCCACCACGAGCGCGCGTGAGAGAAGAAGGTGCTGGTGATGCCGCTGAGAAACCAGAACGGCCTGCACGCGCTCCTCGGGTAAAGGCAGATGAAGAACCGCCTAAGCCGAAAGAGCCTTCACCCAAGCAGCCTGTCCTTGATCAGCTCGTTGCCTTGCTGAAGACGGAAATCGCAGAAGAAGCGGTTGAGGAAGCCTTTATCAATGAGATGAACGATCATTTGCCTACGGTAACGGTAAAAAATGAACATTGGTTAGCGGCTGCCGATCTCCTTCGTAAGCACAGAGATTGGTCATGTGACTATTTGCGTAATTTATCCGGCACCGACCAGGAGTCACATTTAGAAGTCATCTATCACCTCATTAATTTGAACACGAGAGCAGAGGTTGCTGTTCGTGTTAAGACAGATCGCGAGGCGCCTTCCATCGCATCGGTAACGCCAATATGGCCAACAGCGGACTGGAATGAGCGTGAAGTATACGATTTGCTGGGCATTGATTTTCCGGGACATCCCGACTTGCGCCGCATCATGATGCCGGATGATTGGGTTGGACACCCGCTGCGCAAAGATTATGTGCCGTTAGATTCGGAGGTGTAACCACCCGTGATTCGCACAGAAGAATTGCTGCTTAATGTTGGGCCGCAGCACCCGAGTACGCACGGTGTATTCCGCATCGTCGTCAAGCTGGACGGTGAGGTCATTACGGAAGCAACTCCAGTAATGGGTTACCTGCATCGCGGTACGGAGAAGCTTGCGGAAAGCTTGAATTATACACAGATTATTCCTTATACAGACCGTATGGATTATGTCTCTGCCATGACGAACAATTATGTACTGGTTCATGCGGTAGAGAAGATGATGCAATTGGAGATTCCTGAAAAGGCCGAATTTATGCGTCTTATCGTGATGGAGCTTCAGCGTGTAGCCAGTCATCTTGTGTGGTGGGGCACGTATTTGCTTGATATCGGTGCGATGAGCCCATTCCTGTACGCATTCCGTGATCGTGAGATCATCATCGATCTATTCAATGAATTGTGCGGTGCTAGACTTACGTACAACTATATGCGTGTCGGCGGGGTGAAGTGGGATGCTCCTCCGGGCTGGATCGATAAAGTACGTGAGTTTCTGCCTTATATGAAAAAGCGCATGGATGAATACGATCGGCTCGTAAGTGGCAATGAAATATTTTTATCCCGTATTAAGGGAGTCGGCACTTACGATGCAGAGACCGCGATCGCCTATGGGCTTAGCGGCGCCAATCTGCGCTGTACGGGCGTAAACTGGGATTTGCGCAAAAATGAGCCTTACAGCCTGTATGATCGCTTTGAATTCGATGTCCCGCTGGGCAAAGTAGGAGATTGCTATGATCGCTATGTCATCCGTCTGGAAGAGCTGAAGCAGAGCTTGCGTATTCTGGAGCAGGCTGTAGAGCAATTTCCGAGCGAAGGAGAAACAATGGGCAAAGTCCCTCGTGTCATACGGCCGCCTGCGGGTGAGGTATATGCACGGATCGAATCGCCGCGCGGAGAAATTGGCTGCTACATCGTATCTAAGGGCAAGGCGGAGCCATTCCGGCTGAAGTTCCGCCGTCCGTCTTTTGTGAATTTGCAAATACTGCCGAAGCTGCTCGTAGGCGAAACGATGACGAACCTGATTACCATATTGGGCGGGATTGACATCGTCGTCGGGGAGGTGGATTGCTAGTGGGGGACTTGTTGAATCAAACACTCACGTGGCAGAATGGACTAATTTTCATCGCATGGGGAGTTGTTCTTCTACTCGTTGTCCTAGGCTTCGTAACCTATGCGATTTACTTCGAACGCAAAGTCATAGGCTGGATGCAGCTGCGTCATGGCCCTACACGAGTAGGTCCGCTTGGATTGCTGCAGACGGTTGCTGATATTTTGAAACTACTGCTTAAGGAAGACACAATACCTCGCAAGGCTGATAAAGCACTATTCATCATGGCTCCAGTCATCACGTATGTACCGGCATTTGCCGTTATAGCGACAATTCCTTATGCCGCTAACTTAGGCTTTGCCGATCTGAATGTCGGATTGTTATATTATGCTGCATTGTCCAGCATCTCTACGATTGGTATTATTTTAGGAGGATGGGCGTCCAACAACAAATACTCTCTGCTCGGCGGTATGCGCTCAGCGGCGCAAATGATAAGCTATGAAATACCTCTCGTTATTTCAGTAGCTGGTATTATCATGTTGAACGGATCGCTCAGCTTGCGTACCATAGTAGAAGGGCAAGGCAACTATTTTTGGGAATGGAACTTTATCCCGCAAATCATCGGATTCATTGTCTTTATTATCGCTGGGGTATCTGAGTTGAATCGTACCCCATTTGATTTGCCTGAGGCAGAATCAGAGCTTGTTGCGGGTTACCACGTTGAATATAGCGGTTTCCGATTCGCCTTCTTCATGTTGGCGGAATATGTGTATGTATTCGCACTTTCAGCACTGACGACGGTCTTGTTTTTAGGCGGCTGGCATCCACCGCTCCCGTTCCTCGACTTCATACCGGGGCTGCTGTGGTTCATCCTGAAATTCTCGTTCTGCGTCTTCTTCCTATTCTGGCTACGTGCAACGATGCCTCGCATACGCGTGGATCAATTGATGGGCTTTGGGTGGAAGGTGCTGCTGCCGCTTGCCCTGCTTAACGTCTTCTTGACGGCGATATACATCGAAATTTTCAACAAATAGGCTAGGGGTGAGATCCGTGAAAGGACTGTTGAAGGGTCTGGGGGTTACTTGGAAGGCGATGACGTCGAAGAAGGTCACCTACAAATACCCGGATGTTCCGCTAGAGATGCCCGATCGGTTTCGCGGCATACAGCATTTCGATCCTGATAAGTGTATCGTATGCAATCAATGTGCCCGTATCTGTCCAACGGAATGCATTTCGTTGATAGGTAAACCGAATCCGGATCCGGAGAAGAAGGGCAAAGTGATCGACACATACGATATTAACTTTGAAATTTGCATTTTGTGTGATCTATGCACGGAAGTATGTCCGACTGAAGCGATAGTCATGACGAACAATTTTGAATTGGCGACATACAGCCGTGATGATCTGTTCAAAAATTTGAATTGGCTGAACGACAACAATGTCAACATTCGTCAAGAGAACAACTCCGCCATGCCGAAGGGGGGCGCGAAGAAAAGTGTTTAACTTTTCCTTGGAATGGACAGGGGAGACAGTTGTCTTCTTCGTGCTGGCTATCTGCATTATTTCTGGTGCTGTGTTGATGCTCAATTTTTCAAAGGTTGTACATATGGTGATATCCATTGCCTTTTCCTTCTTAGGACTGGCAGGAATGTATATTTTGCTTGATGCCGAGTTTGTTGCTTTCGTGCAGGTGCTCGTCTATACGGGCGCCATATCAATTCTAATGATATTTGGTATTATGATGACCCGGCACGATAAGCAGGATGAGGCATTTGTTAAGCCGTGGAAGGAAACGCTGGCAGCAATCGGCTGTATTGCATTGTTCGGAGTGTTGTTCTTCTCCATTCGCAGCTCTGAATTCCCAGTGCACCAAGATGCTGAACTTGCACAGGACAATACGCTGAATATCGGGAAACAGATGTTTACGGAGCATGTCATTCCGTTCGAGCTGCTGTCGGTTCTGCTGACGGTCGCCTTTATCGGGGCGATCGTGCTAGCTAAAAAGGAGGCGGATGAATCTTGAGCACGATGCTTGCTTCCTTTCTGACACTTGCCGCTATTTTGTTCTGCATCGGTTTATATGGGGTACTTACCAAGCGCAACGCGGTTATCGTACTGTTATCCATTGAGCTAATGCTTAATGCAGCGAACCTGAATTTGATTGCCTTTTCGAAATACGGGGTCGTACCGAGCCTGAAGGGGCAAATTTTCTCTCTCTTTACAATTGCGATTGCAGCTGCGGAAGCGGCAATCGGTGTCGCCATCCTTATCGCGTTGTACCGGAATCGCGGAACGGCCAACGTGGACGAATTTGACGACTTGAAGAGATAATCGGTAGGGAGGATACGACAATGGAATCCGTCTTTTCGCAATTCGCATGGGCTATCCCGGTCATTCCGCTGCTCGCGTTCCTCATGCTGACGGCATTTGGCCGTCAGATGAAAGGCGCAGCCGTTCTGCTCGGCGTCATCAGCTCTCTTGCTGCGTTCGTACTGTCTGCGCTCCTCTTATGGGAGCGGGTGTCCAGCACGATGGAAGACTACACCCGAAGCTTCGATTGGATTCGCTTTGGTGACTTTCGTCTAGAGTTTGGATTCGATGTAACGAACTTGAACGCACTTATGCTCGTCATTGTGACGCTGGTCAGTTTGCTAGTAAATATATATTCCAAAGGGTATATGCATGGTGATGAGCGGCAAACGGTGTTCTATGCGTACATTGCGCTTTTTACCAGCTCGATGTTGGGGCTTGTACTGTCTCCAAATCTGCTGCAGCTCTATATCTTTTGGGAGCTTGTTGGTGTGTGCTCATTCCTGCTCGTTGGGTTCTGGTATGAGCGCCCGGCTGCACGTGCGGCCGCAAAGAAGGCGTTTATCGTCACACGGATAGGGGATGTTGGTTTATTCATTGCGCTGCTGCTTCTGTTCTGGCATATGCCAAACCACGCGCTTGATTTTACATCCATAAGCAATGTGTTCAGCAATGCAGATTCGCTAGCACAGAGCGGCATTTCTGCCGGCCTGACGACTTGGATTGCGTCTCTCATATTTGTTGGGGCGGTAGGTAAGTCGGGTCAGTTCCCGCTGCATACATGGCTTCCGGATGCGATGGAAGGGCCGACACCGATCTCAGCTCTTATCCATGCGGCTACGATGGTAGCAGCAGGTGTGTATCTGGTTGCACGGACATTTGATATTTTCCACATGTCTCCTACGGCGATGACGATTGTTGCAAGTGTGGGGGGCTTTACAGCGATCTTCGCAGCAACGATTGCAATCGCGCAGCGAGACTTGAAGCGTATTCTGGCATACTCGACGGTTAGCCAGCTTGGCTACATGATGATGGCGCTCGGTCTCGGAGCGGTAACGGCAGGTATGTTCCACTTGTTTACGCACGCCTTTTTCAAGGCGCTTCTGTTCCTTGGAGCGGGTAGCGTCATTCATGCTGTACATACACAGGATATTTTCAAGATGGGCGGCATTGGCCGCAACATGAAGGTTACCGCTTGGACATTCGGTATTGGAGCACTGGCTCTGTCCGGTATTCCTCCATTGTCCGGCTTTTGGTCCAAGGATGCGATCTTGACAGCAGCTTGGGAGCAAAATAATTGGCTATTATTTATTGTTGGTGTAATAGCTGCATTCTTTACTGCATTTTATATGGCACGTTTGTTTTTCCTTGTATTTACAGGTGAGACATCGGCAGATAGCGATGCATCCAAGGTTCATGAATCACCATTATCCATGACGATGCCTTTGATCGTGCTCAGTATACTGGCTATCGTTGCTGGTTTCATTAACACTCCGTTTGGCGGCAGTTTCGGCTCATGGTTGACTGGGGAGGAAGCGGCTGAACACGCGAATGTGATGGTGATGATAGTATCGGCGCTTATCGGTGTATTGGGTATTGGACTTGGTTATGTTATGTACGGCCCTGGCCGCAAGCGTCAAGATACGCTCGAGC
The DNA here is from genome assembly GCF_050474385.1 of Paenibacillus sp. B1-35. Classification (NCBI taxonomy): domain Bacteria; kingdom Bacillati; phylum Bacillota; class Bacilli; order Caryophanales; family Paenibacillaceae; genus Paenibacillus; species Paenibacillus sp. B1-35. The sequence continues at coordinate 155,365 of NZ_JBCHVJ010000005.1, read as the reverse complement.
AAACGGCAGCACCGCTCTATCGTTTGCTTGCCAACAAATATTATGTGGATGAACTGTATCACATTGTATTTGTACGTTCTCTTACTGGCATAGGGCTATTCCTAAAGGCGATTGATAAATGGATCATTGATGGCTTGGTTCGCTTGGTCACATGGTTTACGGTCGGTATCGGCAGAACGTCGCTGCGATTGCAAAGTGGCCAGCTTCAAACCTATGGATTAGTGTCCCTGTTTGGCTTTGTCGGAATGATTCTGCTCGTACTGGCACTTGGAAGGAGGTTCTGGTAGATGCTGAATGTTCTTTCTTCGATGCCGCTGCTAACGCTGCTGACCTTCTCGCCTTTGCTTGGGGTAATCGTATTATTGTGCATTCCCCAAGAACGAACACGTTCGATTCAAGTAACGGGCATTGTGACGACATTCGTGCCGCTTTTGCTGGCGCTTGTCATTTATGGCAATTATGATGCGCTGGAACAAGGCAAGAGCTTGGTGGAGCAACATTCATGGATTTCCATCCCGCTCAATTCCGAATTGATTGAGGGACTGAGCTCATGGGCATTCACGATACAGTATCATTTATCAATTGATTCGCTATCGCTTCCACTCGTTGTAATGACAACGATCGTAGCTTCAATGGCAGCATTTGCATCCCTATACGTGAAGAAGCGCTGGAAGTCGTATTTTATTCTATTCCTGCTGCTTGAAGTCGGTATGCTTGGCGTCTTTATGGCACGCGATCTGTTCTTATTTTTCATGTTCTTTGAATGGACACTGGTGCCGACTTATTTCCTTATTGGAATTTGGGGCTATATGCATCGCGAGAAGGCCGCAAACCAATTCCTGCTGTACAATGGTCTCGGATCCGCGCTTCTCTTGGTGGCTTTCATTATATTGACGGTGACTGCAGGCTTTGCACCTAACCCGGATATGGCTATCAATGGCCATTACGTGTATTCCGGCAATCTTGATGTCATTTTGAAAAACATTAACGATGCAGCATCATTTATCAATCAGGAGCAGAGCGGGGTATACTTGTCCGAAAGTATGCGAACCTTTGTCTTTTTCTTACTTATTGTTGCTTTTGGCGTAAAGCTCCCGATATTTCCATTCCATACCTGGATGCTGCGTGTGCACGCAGAAGCTCCGGCACCAGTTGTCATGCTGCACTCCGGAATATTGCTGAAGATGGGGGCATACGGGCTTGTACAGTTCGGAACTGCCTTGCTTCCGCATGAGACTGCAACATGGTCAGTGCTTCTGGCTGTGCTAGGCGTTATCAACGTGCTATATGGGGCTATACTCGCCTTTGTACAAAAGGAATTTAGATTAATTTTGGCTTACTCGAGTATTAGCCATATGGGCTTCGTCCTGCTTGGTATTGCGGCAATGAATGATATCGGGCTGCAGGGTGCTGTAGTACAGATGGTATCGCATGGATTCATCTCGGCGCTGTTCTTCCTGCTTGTTGGTGCATTGTTAGAAAGAACGGGAACTACGAGAATCGACGAGTTGGGTGGCTTAGCAAAGAGCATGCCGTTCTTATGCGGTATTCTTCTGTTGTCAGGCTTGGCTTCGCTTGGTTTGCCAGGCTTGTCCGGATTCGTAGCGGAGCTTCTCTCCTTGCTTGGGCTGTTCGAAACGATGAAGTGGGCTGCCATACTCGCAGCGCTTGGCATTATTTTAAGTAGTGTATATGTGCTTCGCGGGGTACTGGCTATCTCTTATGGTCCGAGAGATGAGCGCTATGCAGGCTTAAAGGATGCAAGGCTTGTCGAAGCCGTGCCGATTATGGTACTGACAGCGTGCATTATCTTAATCGGATTGTTCCCGTCGTTCGTTACGGCACCGATTGATAGTGGCGTCGAGCACGTCATCGAATTATTCAAGGTGAGGGGGTAGGCCCATGGATGCGACTACAGTTAAACTGCTGCAATTGGGCGATCTCGCACTGCTTGCACCTGAGCTGACGCTTGTTATTGCAGCGATTGTGATCTCGCTCATTGATTTGGCGCTGCCCCGTCGTGTAAATCGGGATATTATCGGGGGGCTGTCCCTGCTGGGCGTTCTGATTTCGCTCGGCTTAGTTATATGGAAGCTGTATCAACGGGTATATCTCTCAGAGGAAGCGACCCGGGCTGTGCAGCTGCTCAATCAAAGCTATCGCATAGACGATTTTGCATTATTGCTTAAAATCGTATTCCTTACTGCAACGGGACTCATCCTGCTGATGAGTATCGGAAATATACGGGAAAATGAAATCTCAAATCGCGGCGAATATTACTATTTGCTGCTGCCAGCTACACTTGGGGCGATGATGATGGCTTCTTCAGGGGATCTCATCACGCTCTATGTTGGTCTTGAACTCATAAGCATCACATCCTACATTCTTGTTGGAATTAAGAAAAATGACCGCAAGTCATCAGAGGGTGCATTCAAATATGCGGTATTGGGAAGTGTTGCGTCCGCATTTATTTTATACGGCATGTCATTCGTTTATGGCATAACCGGAAGCACGCAGCTTGGAGCGATTGCCAGAGGGCTGTCGGATCATGTGCATGCCTTTGAGCCACTTATTTATGTGAGCTTTCTGCTTATGCTGGTAGGCTTCGGGTTTAAGGTGGCAGCAGCTCCATTCCATGCCTGGTCACCGGATGTATATGCAGGTGCGCCAACACCGGTTGCAGCCTTCTTGGCGGTTGTCTCCAAAGGTGCCAGCTTGGCAATTCTATTCCGCATCTTCTACAGTCTGTACTTTGGTTTGGGCGTCAACAAGGATATGATCATCTATCACGACTTTGCCACTATTCTCTTAGTTCTGGCAGCAGTGTCGATGGTTATCGGAACGACAATGGCGCTCAAACAGTCGAATGTAAAGCGGCTTCTTGCCTTGTCTGGTATTGCGAATGCAGGTTACTTGCTTGTACCAATCGGATTGGATATGCTGGATGGTTCGTGGCATTCGTCGAATTTCTCGGAGTTCCTATTCTACTTACTGGCATACTTATTCACGACGATTGGTGCCTTCGCAGTCCATACGGTGATCGAACGTTCAGCAGGACATGACGAGATGAAGGGATATGCTGGCTTGTATTATCGTTCACCATGGCTTGCCGTAGCGATGACAGTGCTCGTGCTGTCCCTTGCAGGGATTCCAATTACGGCTGGTTTCATGGGTAAGCTGTACATCATATTCGGCGCAGCCGCCGGTCATACGGTATGGCTCGCTATATTGATGATGGTTACAGGTGTTATCTCTTTCTACTTCTACTTCGGCTTTATCCGCCAGATGTACATGCGGGCAGGGAATGAGGATGAGGTACGAATTTCAATGACACAACGAGTTGTCATCGCATTGTGCGTACTTTTCGTGCTGCTGCTCGGCGTGTTCCCAGGTTTTGTAGTTAAGGCGATTCAACAAGTCTTCTCCATTGGAGCAGACTTGCTGATCCGTATGTGATCAGGAACAACGATTCATTGGGTTGATGGCAAAGCGACTTTCCATGTTATTGAAGAATCGAAGCCTCTGTTTATGAAGAGGCTTCGATTCTTTTTTATTACATGTAGGACTACGGACTCAAATTGACCGATCTGAAAAGGAAAGAATGCCCCCACGGCGAAACTTTATAACGTTTAACGTGTAAAGTTATATTGTGTCTGTATGGATGGAGACAACGCCAAACGATGTCTGTCTTTATCTCATTCATAGTCGTAAATAAAGAGCAAGGATAGAGGTCAGGAGATATGATCGCGGAATGATTCCAATTTTCTTTCTTCCAGTGAATCGTACGTTCATAAACCTCTAGCACAGGCCTTCGGAACAAGAAGAGGATGGGATTCATTATGAAACGATTGCCTCGCGTCGTCGTGACCGGCACCATCATAGTACTTTCCAGCATGCTGCTGCTAGAATCGTCAGGCATGCGTCAAGCGATCTCGCCGATGTACGAGGTAAGTGGATTGAATGAGGCAGCACAGCACAGTTGGGAAGCTGCGGCACTTGTACCAACTGCGAATCTTGTCATCAATGAACAGCGTGACGAGAAAGCCGTCTCATGGATTATGAAGTGGAAGCAAGGATCACAGGATGACGCAATTTTGCGTCGTAGTATTGTGGAGTCAGAGCAGAAATCAGTAGGGATCATGGTCGTTCGTCCTAAGGAATCAGAGCAGCCGGATGCTTGGCTGCGCGATGCGAAGCGATCGAATGATATTGAATACATCGAACCGAATCACACGGTTCATACGCTGCAGTCAGTTGTAAAGCCGAATGATACCTTATATAGCCAGCAGCATTATTTGCAGCAGATAGGGATCGAAGCGGCGTGGGGACGGACACGGAGCAATCTGTCTACGACAATTGCGCTTGTCGACACGGGGGTCGACTTTAACCACCCGGATTTGAAGCCAAACTTAGTGAAGGGGATTAACCTGCTGGATTCGGGCATCCCTCAAGATGATAACGGTCATGGCACCAGTGTTGCCGGGGTTATTGCGGCTATCGGCAATAATAGTAAAGGTACAACCGGAATTGTATGGTCAGCTAAAATAATGCCGATCAAAGCACTCGATGCTAGGGGATATGGCGATGAGGATAAATTAGGGGCCGGGATTTTATATGCTGTTGATCATGGCGCCAAAATCGTGGTCATGTCAGTCGGACTCTACCGCTATTCGAAATACATGGAGGAAATTGTGAATTATGCTGAGCAGAAGGGGGTTCTGCTCATTGCAGCTACTGGTAACGACGGTACTCGCTATGGAGAGAAAATTGCGGTTAAATATCCAGCCGCTTATCCTACGGTGCTCGCCATCGGCGGCAATAACAATCACCAGCGGGTGGAGCCGCGTTCAAACACTGGTCCGGAGGTAGATCTTGTTGCGCCGTGGCATGTGTTTACGACCGCATTAGGCGGGGGCTATGCTGCTGAAGAAGGAACCTCGATGGCTGCTCCTCAAGTGGCAGGAGTAGCGGCATTGCTGTGGAGCCAATACCCTGAGCTGAAACCATATCAAATTCGCCAGCATTTGCGGAAAACAGCGAAGGATATCGAGGCGAAAGGCTGGGACGAGCTTAGCGGCTATGGAATGCTTCGTGCAGACCAAGCGTTATTAACGCCAATAGAGCAAGATCCATTCGGAACGAATACGAGTCGCGAAAAGGCGAGAGTGTTCCCGATAGACACTTCGCTGGCGGCAGAAATAAACGGAAAGAAGAAGGATAATTGGTTCGTTGTTGATGCTCCCTATGATGGAACTCTAGAGCTGAATCTGCAGCGAATTCAAGGATCAAGCAAAATCGGAATTACACATTTTGCTGGCAATAACCGTACAGGTAAGGCTTATAGCTACTCTAGCAATAAGCCGCTAGCTGTTCCCGTGAAGAAGGGAAAGAATGTCTTCCGATTTTACGCAGAGGATGCGGGTGCTGCGGTCGCATACAAATTATCGTCACGTTTCCTTATTTATGAGGATCCGTTCGAGCCGAATGATAAGCAGTTTCAAGCCTTTGCACTTCCTGCTCGGACACAGGATATTGTAGGCACATTCAGTCATGCATCTGACTTCGATTGGTACTCGATTCAACTGCCGACGAAGGCAACACTTCGGTTGAAACTGGATACGGACACTGTTCGTATTGATCCAGCAATGGAGATTCGTGGCTCGCATATGGATACACGCTGGGTAGATGAACAGAAAGAAGGTCAGGCTGAGTCGGTTGTTCTTCCTGATTTACCTGCGGGCAAGTATTATATTTTGGTACAGAATGCGGTAACCGCACGACCGGAAGCCGTAGCAGGAGAATATAAGCTGCATATCGATTATGTGACGCAATTTACGGATTCAAATGAACCGAATGATAAGGTGTATGAGGCTATCACCATGAGTGAAGGAACGGAATATAAAGGGGTCTTTCATGAGGATACTGATGTTGATTGGTTCCAATGGAATGTGAAGGAGCAGACGTACGGCCGTTTCCGAGTAGTGAATGTACCTTCTAACCGTGTGGTGACAATGTCTGTTCTTTCAAGGGAACAGAAGGTGATTGCCTCCGCACGCAATCGATTGGGTGAGACCTCTCTTGAGATAGGCACTCAGTTAGAACCAAGTACGTACTACGTACGATTGACGACCAGTGATAAGTTTGATACGCAATTCTATTCCTTGTCTGTAAAGGCTGAGCCGCTAGTAGCTGGCTTCCGTGATATTGGTCAACATTGGGCTAAGGATTCGATCGTTCGTGCGGTCAAGGCAGGCTGGATTAACGGCTATCCTGAAGCGGAGTTTGGACCGGATCGTCCTATCACACGAGCGGAGGCGGCTTCGATCATGGCAAATGCGTTCAAGCTCAGCTCTAAGGGGAAGCAGTCGCCATCTTTTAAGGACGTGACTTCAAAGCATTGGGCTTATTCAGCAGTTTCGCGGGTTACGAGTGCAGGCATTGCTGGAGGCGTCGGCGGCCAGCGCTTTGCACCGGATCAAAAGGTGAAACGCTCAGAGATGGCGGTGATGATAGGGAATGCCTTGCACCTCAAGGCAGGGGTGATTAGTGCTCCTCCATTTGCAGATGTCTCTGTAGGGCATTGGGCAGCTCCTATGCTGGCTGAGATGAAACGCAAGGGATATGTTCGCGGTTATAAAGGGAATACGTTCGAGCCAAATCGCGAAGCAACACGGGCTGAGTTTGCAGCGATGCTCCTCGTTGCCATAGACAAGAAAACGTAAGGAGGGGTTAAAGTGGGCGGAAATGAAACATGGACACAGGTCACCTCGTCTGTAGGTTGGAGCGGTGCTGTTCAAATGATAATTACATTGCTGTGCATTGCACTTGCATGGTGGGCACTGCAAAACGTAAAAATTGATTTGTTCATTCGGCACCCGCAAAGCCCACAAGGCAAAATGGTTCATTTACTATTAGCCATTATAGTCGGCCGAGCAGTGGCTCATTTTTTTGTCGATTATTGGAGTTGGACACAATCATTACGTTTTTTGTTTTGAATCATTCAGGAATGGTTAAGAGGAAATGGACGGCGGTACACCGACGGGGTTCAAACCGTTATGTTTATATGATGAGGCCCCGTCCGACAAGGGTTTAAGCACTTGTCGAATAACATCGAATGAAGATGTCAACACTGGATGATAGCCCCAAGGAAAATGTGGAAGGGTCTATCGAAAAATATCGCTTGTCCATAGCTGTGATGCAGTGGTATGATGTAGTTTGGAAATCAAAAGAACGTACCATTTTTTACAGAAATATGGATAATGGGGCGAAATAAAGCGCGGAGGGAAACATGATGAGCAAATTTATCGTCCGCGGAGGCAACCGATTGATGGGTACAGTGCGTGTTAGTGGCGCGAAGAATTCTGTGCTTCCGATCATCGCTGCTTCGTTACTGGGAGAAAAAGGCGTTAGCGTTATTTGCGATGCACCTCCACTTGACGATGTGAAAACGATACACAATGTACTGGAAAAATTAGGTGCAAGCCTTACATATTCCAACGAAACTATTCATGTGAATGCGGAGAACCTTCATTCCTATGAAGCTCCATATGAGTTGGTGCGTAAGATGCGAGCATCGTTCCTCGTCATGGGCCCGTTGCTGGCTCGCGCAGGACAGGCGCGTATTTCTTTGCCTGGCGGATGCGCTATTGGAACTCGTCCGATCGATCAGCATTTGAAAGGCTTTGAAGCCATGGGTGCGGTTATTGGTCTCGGACAAGGATATATTGAAGCGAAAGTGGACGGCCGACTGAAGGGCGCTAAGATTTACTTGGATGTTGCGAGTGTCGGTGCGACGGAAAATATTATGATGGCGGCTACATTGGCCGAAGGTACGACAATTATTGAAAATGCAGCTCGTGAGCCGGAAATCGTCGACTTGGCGAACTATCTGAACAAGATGGGAGCAGTCGTTCGCGGAGCAGGAACAGGCGTTATTCGCATTGAAGGTGTGGATCATCTGCAAGGTGCTGAGCATACAGTAATCCCTGATCGTGTCGAAGCGGGAACTTATATGGTTGCTGCTGCGATGACAGGCGGAGATGTGTATGTGGAAGGTGCAATTGCGGATCACCTTGGCCCCGTTATTGCGAAGATGGAAGAGATGGGCATTACAATCGAGCCGGATGAGAATGGCATTCGCGTACGCGCGGAACAGCCGCTGAAGGCTGTAGATGTCAAGACGCTTCCATACCCTGGATTTCCAACAGACATGCAGTCGCAGATGATGGCATTGCTGCTTGCAGCGGAAGGAACATCTGTTGTTACGGAAACGGTATTCGAAAACCGCTTCATGCATGTGGATGAGTTCAACCTGATGAATGCCAATATTAAGGTTGAAGGACGTACTTCTGTGGTAACAGGACCAGCGAAGCTGAAAGGCGCTAAGGTAACGGCAACTGACCTACGTGCTGGTGCAGCGCTGATCTGTGCAGGCTTGATCGCTGAAGGCACGACAGAAGTTGGGGGCGTTCATCATATTGATCGCGGTTATGTGCACTTGGCGGAGAAATTGTCTGCGCTTGGAGCGGACATCTATCGTGTGAATATGACGGAAAAGCCACAAGAAACGAAAGAAGAGAAGGTAGAAGGTGTTTTCCAAACTCAGCCAACTTGGGCGTAAGCCTATGTCGAGAAGGCTAGAGAAGGAGCCTCCATCTGGATTATATATAGACAATAGCATCGATACAAATGGTGTACCGACTAGACAAAAAGCCGCCTCATAAAGAGGAGGCTTTTTTGCATATAGGATACATAATTCTAAAGTCTGGGATCCTTTCTAAATGCAAACGATAGATAAATGGTTATCCGGTTCTGTCCTCTCTCAAAAAAGCATAGGGTAGAAGAAAGAGGATTGACTCTGCTCTATTTGTGAAATGCTAGAAATGAAGAGAGGGTTCTTCCGTGGGAGAGGAGGAGAGAGTCGGATGGCAATGCAGCCGATGTTGAACGCGCAGGCGCGACGGCTCGCCCGCTGGCTGAAGCCGCGCCTGGGCTTTCGCGGCAGGGGGCGATGGGGCATGCGCAGGCGCCCCCTGCCGCTGCTAGCGCGCACCGCCCTATGGGCTGGCGCGCTTATCGCGCTCGCGCTGCTCGTGCCGCTCCTGCTGGTGCAAGAGCACCAGCAGGAGAAGGACACGAGCGTGCGCAGCGAGCGCACGGCGCCGCAGGCGCAAAAGGAGTCGCCAGGCATAGCGGCGGCGCAGCCCATGGTGCGCGTGTACCTGAGCGGCACGCGCCAAATTGAGAGCATCGCGCTGGAGCAGTACGTGCGCGGCGTCCTGGCGGCAGAGATGCCGAGCAGCTTTGAGCTCGAAGCGCTCAAGGCGCAAGCGATAGCCGCCCGCACGTACATCATGCGCCGCTTGCTGGCGAAGGATGCAAGCGGCGCACCAGAGGGGGCCGACGTGACAAACACCGTCGCCCATCAGGCTTACAAACCGCTCGCGGAGATGAAGCGGCTACCGAAGGATGCCGCGGCGAAGCTGAGCCGCGCCGTGGAAGAGACGAAGGATCTCATTATTACGTATGAGGGTAAACCGATTATGGCTGCCTTTTTCTCGACAAGCAATGGATATACCGAAAATGCAGAGGATTACTGGGGGAGCCCGATCCCATACTTAAAAAGTGTGCCGAGTCCTTGGGACGAGCGGGTCGCTCCGAAATATGCGGAACGCACTACTTTTCAAATGAATAACCTGCTGTCAGAGCTTGGGGTATCGGCACAAGCATTGAAGCTGAAATCAGATGGTGGAACAACTGGCAAGACAGCTTCCATTCAAGGGATTGGGAATCAGCTTCGCATTGTATCTCGAACGGTTGGCAAGCGGGTGCGTCAGGTTCAGATTGGATCAGAACATTTTACAGGACGAGAGATTCGAGAGAAGCTTGGACTGCGATCAAGCGCATTCGATTGGAGTGTAGACAATGACAAGTTGGTCATTACCACATATGGATTCGGGCATGGCGTAGGCATGAGCCAGTATGGGGCGCAGGGGATGGCCAAGGAAGGCGCGACAGCCGAGCAAATTGTAACCTACTATTATAATGATGTGAAACTGGACAAAGCTTCGAAGTTAGCAGCAGGCCGGCTGAGAAACTGAGCTGCATTACAGGGATTCGCCGCTGGGCAGAGGCGATACGAGCCATTCTCAGAAGGGAGCTAGACTAGGCTTTCTAGCCCTGCTAGCTTCATATCTTAAAAATTAGCATTTCTACGTATAAAAGTACTAGCCTCGGTAACAATGGTTACTGAGGTGATCACAAATGAGTGAACAAAACCAAAATCAAAACTCAAAAAACAAATCAACGATGAATACATCTACGACAAGCACAGCAAATCCGTCTGAAGCCTCCAAATCAATGCATGGGACGCAAGCGGTTCACACATCCTCATGGAGAAAGCTGTTGTCGAAGAAATGGGTATTCCCCGCTTTGTACATGGCCGCAGCAGCAATTATCCTAACTCTAGTCTGGGTCTATCAAGACTTGAACCACAAACCGCTCGACCCAAACAAGGATGCGACGCAAGCAGAGCAGACGATGAAGCAAGGCAACACAACAGCAGGAACGGCAACAGGAGCCAAGGAAGAAGCAGTCGAAGTTGTGGCAACAAACGAAACACTCGGTTGGCCGGTGGCGAACGCTGGGGATGTAGATGTCGTTATGCCGTACTATGACGAGAAGGCTTCCAAGGAAGAACAGGCCGCGGCAATGGTGCAGTACAAGCAAACGTTTACGCCGAATGTAGGTATCGACTTGGCACGCAAGGACAAGCAGACATTTGATGTGCTGGCAGCTATGAGTGGTAAAGTAACACGTGCCGAGCAGCATTCAACGAATGGATTTGTCGTAGAGCTGGATCATGGCAATGGCATGAAAACGGTCTATCAAAGCTTGGCTGATGTGAAAGTGAAGCTTGGCGATACCGTGAAGAAGGGTGACGCGCTTGCCTCTGCAGGCCGCAGCGAACTAGAGAAGGAACTGGGCGTTCATGTTCACTTTGAAGTGTACAATGAGAACAAGCCAGTCAACCCGACATCGGTTCTGGTTAAAAACTAATACGGTTGAACTGGTAACAACGGGCGAATGTCTTTAGGACATTTGCCCGTTTTTATATTTTTGGTCGGGGAGGAAATCGCATCAGAAATGATCGCTTTTCGAAAAAAATTTTTTGCTCGTTTGAATTTGGATATGAACCATCTCGTCCACAATTTTGAAAGCATCAGAAATACCGCTTTGACTAAGCTTTTTTTCCTGCCTTTTCTTCGGATAGGTGATTCCGTTATCCATCTTGTCCACTGTCAGCCTTGGCAAAAATATTGGCTAAGCCAAGCTTGTCAGGCTTGGTTATAACGCATAAGTGTGCGACCCCCTCATATAATGTACCAATTAAACCGAGTAGGGAGGCGGGAACGTGCACGACTACATCAAAGAACGGACCATCAAAATCGGCCGCTGCATCGTCGAAACGAAGCATACGGTTCGTACTATCGCCAAAGAGTTCGGCGTGTCCAAAAGCACGGTGCACAAAGATTTGACCGAACGGCTGCCTGAGATCAACCCCGATTTGGCTGATCAGGTGAAGCACATTCTCGAATATCATAAGTCCGTTCGTCACTTGCGTGGTGGGGAAGCAACGAAGATAAAATATAAGAAAACCACTTCAAAAAAACGTGAGGTGATGACGGCCGGTAAATCCTAACCCCCCACCCCATTCCAATAACTTTTTAAAATGTGAGCTGCCTTCCAATCTGTCATTGAACGTAGCAGAGAAAGTATGATATGGTAAACGATGAGTAAATATTTTGCAGAAAACGGTCGTAATTTCTCGATTTGGACATGAAAAATGAATGTGGAGGCTCTCGAACTTATGCTTAGCAAGGATATTGGAATCGACTTGGGAACGGCGAACGTTCTCATCCATGTCAAGGGGAAGGGGGTCGTCTTGAACGAGCCTTCGGTTGTAGCAATCGAAAGCGATTCAAAGCGAGTCCTCGCCGTGGGTGAAGAAGCCCACAGAATGGTTGGACGGACACCGGGTAATATTGTCCCTATACGCCCGCTTAGAGACGGAGTCATTGCTGACTTCGAGGTAACGGAAGCAATGCTGAAGCACTTTATTTCACGTGTCGGCGGTCGCAAATGGTACTCGCATCCACGAATTCTAATTTGCGCGCCGACGAACATTACTTCTGTTGAACAGAAGGCAATTCGTGAAGCGGCTGAGAAGAGCGGTGCCAAGGATGTTTTCTTGGAAGAAGAACCGAAGGCGGCGGCAATTGGCGCAGGGATGGATATTTTCCAACCAAGCGGCAATATGGTTGTTGACATCGGCGGCGGAACGACAGACGTGGCGGTATTGTCCATGGGAGACATCGTTACCGCCTCTTCTATTAAAATTGCTGGGGACAAGTTCGACAGCTCCATCATGAAATATATTAAGTCTAAGTATAAGTTGTTGATTGGGGAGCGTACATCTGAAGATATTAAGATCAACATTGGAACGGTGCGCGAAGGTGGACAACGGGAAATGGATATCCGTGGGCGTGACATGGTATCTGGCCTTCCATACACGGTTACAATCACATCCGATGAAGTTCGTGAAGCCTTGTGGGATCCAATCTCGTCGATTATCGCGGCTGCGAAATCGGTATTGGAACGGACACCGCCGGAACTGTCGGCGGATATTATCGATCGCGGCGTCATTTTGACTGGCGGCGGAGCACTTCTTGACGGATTGGACGAGCTAATGGCAGATGAACTGAAGGTACCAGTGCTTATAGCCGAAGATCCGATGCATTGTGTCGTGAAGGGTACAGGAATTATGCTGGACAATTTGGATAAGGTCGTTAAGAAATCATTCGTGTAATCCGATATACAAAGTATATGCTTTGATAGATCGGGAGGAAGCGACATGATTAGAGGGTTATATACGGCTGCATCGGGCATGATGACCCAGCAGCGGAGACATGATACGGTTACGAATAATATGACCAATATCAATACTCCTGGATACAAGTCGGTAACAGGAGCTGTACATTCATTTCCTGAAATGATGCTGTCCTTAATGGGTGGCGATCAAGGATCAGGACGAACCATTGGCCGTTTGAATACCGGTGTTTTTGCGGAAGAGAGCCGCATGCTGTTCAATCAAGGGGATCTGATGCAGACGAACCAATCCGGTGATTTTGCGCTGCTTGCAGATTTAAGTGTTCCGGGCGTTGCTTTTGACGCTTCAGGCAAAGGAAGAGATGGGCAAGGCAATGTTGTGTATAAGCCAGAAGCCTTCTTTACAGTGCGGGAAGGCAACGAGGTGCGTTTTACGCGGGATGGCCATTTTCGATTAAACGAGCGTCATGAGCTGACGACGGCAGACGGAGCGCTTGTGTTGAACCGGAATCAGGCGCCTATTGTATTGCCAGCCAATGTATCTCTGGATGATGTAAAGGTTAATGATGCAGGGAGAATGTACAATGTACATACAGGAACTCCGATAGTGGGAGCAGATCTGCTCGTTTCTCGCATTGAGAACCCGAATATGTTGATTCGAACAGGTAATGGGCGTTTCCGCCTAGATGCAGCGGGCGCTGGCCAAGCAACCGCGATCGCATGGACAGCGGAAGATCAGAAGCAGGTGCAAGTACAGCAAGGTTATCTAGAACGTTCCAATGTAGATCCGACCCAATCGATGGCGGACATGATGACGGCCTTCCGTGCCTATGAGGCGAATCAGAAAGTCGTACAATTCTATGATAAGACGCTGGACAAGACGGTCAATGAGGTAGGGCGCGTCTAAGCGCTTAGAATAGGAGGAACGATATGAACCAGTCTATGATTTCTGCAGCTACGTCCATGAATGGCATTCAGCGTAAGCTGGATATCGTCGCAGACAATATGGCGAATTTGAATACAAATGGTTATAAGCGCAAGTCCGCTACATTTGCCGATGTACTTACAAATGTAAGACAACATGATAAAGATTACCGTCAGCCAGGAAGAGCAACTCCAATGGGATACACGCTTGGCTACGGGGCACGATTGACTGCAATGGGCCGTGATTTCTCACAAGGTTCACTAAAGCAGACGGGTGTGAGCACTGACTTTGCGCTTGAAGGCAATGCGCTATTCGAGATCGGACTGACGAATGGCCAGTCTGCTTGGATACGAGAAGGAGCCTTCCATTATACGATAGATCCGGCTTCGAATGAAAAGGTGCTGGTAACGGCCCAAGGCGATAAGGTATTAGATAAAGACGGTGCAGAGATTCGAATTGCTCCGGATCAAGAGATACAGGTGAATGACAAGGGGCAAGTATTCGTGACGAAGAATGGCATAGTGGCGATTCCAAATCCGATTGCTACGCTGAAGGTTGTGAAGCCAATCAGCCCAGAGCTCCTGACACAGACAGAGAACAATTATTACGTAATGGCCCCTAACATGAACCGAAATGCAGTCGTTGAGGATCTTGATCTGACGGAAAATCAAACGGTTCACGTTCGACAAGGTATGATTGAGCAATCGAATGTATCGCTGATCGATGAGATGAACGATTTAATTCAAGCGCAGCGTGCGTATCAGATGTCCGCTCGTGCATTGACTTCCGGAGACGCGATGTGGGGGCTGGCGAATAACCTTCGCGCGTAAACGAAGCGGGTGAGATAATGAGTGACCAAGAAGAGAAAAACAAGAAGCTGCTCGATTATGAGTATGAGCCGCTGCAACAGGATATATCGTTAGCGCGTCTGCATCGTCCTCATTCCAGCTCCGAACACGAGGACGGGGAGACGAAGGTGAAGACCGAAACCGACGATCATTTAGAGTTGCCGGTAGCTGGCAAGCCTGCTCAGCAGCCTGTATTCGAAGAGCGGCGCAAGCAGCGTCTGCGCAAGGGCAAGGAGGCTGCTCAGACAGCCTCTGAGCAAGAGCCGGAACCTAAGCAGGAACCGGTTCGCCATTCTAAGGCAGGCAAGTGGATTTTTCGACTGGCCATTGTCCCACTATTATGCGTGCTAGCTACGTTCGGCGGAATGGTAGCCGGATTTGTCGTGCTAGGCAAGGGTTCTGTTGCAGATGCACTGAACGTCAATACATGGACACATTTGTTCCAACTTGTGTTCGGTTAAGGGAATCCCCACTTTGTGGGGATTTTTTTGTGCGTAAGGCGAAGGAAAAGAAGAAGGCAGTGATCGATTATTTCTTGAGGGGCTTTTGACCTCCTGTACCAGGCTATAAAGTTTCATTTTTGTTTTGGGGCATGTATAATGAGTTGGAGGAACATTGAAAATGGGGGGAACTGGGGGTTTTGAGGTTGAATTTACCGAATATGTTAACGATGTTTCGATTCGTTCTCATCCCCGTTTATATGGCTTTGTTCTTCATCGGTGAGCGATACGCTGCATTCGGTGTCTGGCTGCTGGCCGGACTGACTGATATTATGGACGGGTATATCGCACGCAAGTATAATTTAGTAACGAATATCGGCATGATGCTGGATCCATTGGCAGATAAGCTAATGATGTTGACCGTCATGTTTTCTTTGCTGTGGTCTGGAGATATGCCCTGGACGGCTGCGGTAGCGATGCTGATTCGGGATGCAGGAATGATTGCGTGCTCAGCTTTATTTCATTTTAAAGGAAAGAAAACAGTTCCAGCTAATTGGATGGGGAAATTGACGACAGTCTTCTATTATATCGCGATTCTATTCGTCTACTTCCAATGGAATTATGCAGTCCAACTGTTATGGGCGGTAATCCTATTTTCATTTATCACATCGTTTATGTACGCGCTCTTGTTTATTCGAATTAATCGTAAGATAGAAGTCGAAAATGAGATCTCAAATCGTTTGTGAGGGGAATAGGTTTGTTGACTGTGAAGGGTTGAAAATCTTTACATTGGCTACGGCTTGTTATGATGTGCTATGGGGTCATGTAAGGAGGGCAACTTATGTTGCAGCAGAATGACATTGATAGAAGTTGTACATTCTGATTTTAAGAAGAGAGCCCCTCTGACAGCAATAGCTGTAAGAGGAGCCCCTTATCTCAACCTTCAAGCCTGCAGTCATGAAGGATGATCTTAGTTATTGACGTATAGCTGCCGTAATATACGTATAGGAAGAGAGGAGTAAGTCACCATGTTATCCATTGAACAAATTCAGGAAATTATTCCGCATCGTTATCCATTCCTGCTCGTTGATCGCATTCTTGAAGTAGAAGAAGGTAAACGTGCCGTCGGAATTAAGAATGTAACGATGAACGAACCGCATTTTGCAGGCCACTTTCCAGGTTATCCGGTTATGCCGGGAGTTCTGATTGTTGAAGCGCTTGCACAGGTAGGTGCGGTTGCTATGTTGAAAATGGAGCAGAATCAAGGGAAGCTTGCCTTTTTTGCTGGAATTGATAATTTCCGTTTTCGTGGTCAAGTCGTGCCGGGTGACACACTGACACTAACAGTAGAAATCACACGATTGAAGGGTACGATTGGGAAAGGACAGGCAACAGCAAAGGTAGGAGATAAGGTCGTAGCTGAAGGTGAATTGATGTTTGCATTGTCGGATCGAGAATAGAATACAAATTACGCGGGTTTTGTTGCAATGAATGAAGCGCAGTTCGGTTATTCTAAGGATAGCTGCAGCTGATGATCAGATGCGTGTCGGCCGTGTCGAATAGACTCGGAACTCATCGAACAATCGAAGCATGCCACAATATTGCGGTGACTCGCGTACAACGTATTCGGAATGGTTTAAGGAGGGAAACAAGTGTTTCAACAGGTAGAGAAATGGAACCGACATATGAAAAAATGGCTATGGCTCGTAGCTATTGTCGGATTAGTAGCCGCTATTCCAGTAGCCGTGCAGCGGGTACAGACAGAGCAGTCGGCGAACAAGGTTGAAATTGTATTCAATTATCGTAATTTGGTTGATATGTCTGGGCTAATGGCTAAGCCAAATGAGTTTATCGATGAGCAGTTGGGACGGCTAAAAGATGCTGGCGTGCACACGATGGCGCTGTTCGAGAGTAATTTGTCGGACTTGAAGTCAGCACGCAAAGTGTTGATTTATAATTCCAACGATGCGGCAACTTTGCAAAAGAAGCTCCCGCCATTAAATGAGAATTATACATATCTTTTGTTCACATCAGCTGAGAATGAACAGAAGCTTTCTCCGATGATTGAGAAGACTTTTCTTCGTTTGGGTGTAGAGGTTCGCGCGTGGCAGTTCGAGGGACGCAATGGATTGATTTTGGAAACTCCAGTTGAATCCGCAGTGATGAAATCGATGCCGCAGGATCCAATCACGATTCAGATGCTGGTGGATAAAGGATTTGCCATTATGCCGCGTTTGTCCGACAGCTCGGAGTATGATCAGGAGCAAATGGATGAACTGCTGCAATATTATAATTCTTTAGGTGTGACTCGCATTTTGTTCGATGGGGATGCGGTTAAAGGCTTTAATGATGATCCAGAGAAAAATAGTTTGGCGGGATTTGCTGATCTGTTGAATAAGCACAACATTGGGATTGCTGCCATTGAAGGCTTGAAAAAGCCGCAGCAGGGCATGAACAAGCTGGCTTATTTGACGAAATATAATGTGGTACGTTTGCATTCGATTAATGATCAGGAATCGTTCAATGATATTGATGTGTTGGCTGATCGTTTCTCACTTGCGACGAAGGATCGCAATATTCGTATGATTTATTTGAACTCAGCTGTTAAGAAAGATGTAAAGAAGTCTGAAATTGTGACTTCGATAGATAATTTGATTCACACCTTGAAGGCACCTGGGGATGCAGTTGCATCGATTGAAAAGAATGGATTTACATTGGGCACTGCGGAGCCATTTACGGTTTACGATGCTTCCTGGCAGAGAATTGCGAAAATCATTGTCGTTATTGGCAGTGTAGCGTTGATCGCGCTGATGATCTCTTATTTTGTACCGTATGTCATGCTTCCAGCTTTCGTGCTTGGCTTAATCGGAAGCGCAGGAATGTATGTGTTGAAACCTGCCTTGTTTGAGCAATTGCTTGCACTTATGGTTGCCATAAGCGCGCCGACGATCGCTATGGTGCTTGCCGTTCGGAGAGTAGATATGAGCCCTTCGATCGTCAACTTTAAGGTACGATTCAGCAAATCGGTTGGTCTGTTCTTACGTACGACGTTATTGTCGTTGATGGCTATCCCATTCGTGATTGCATTGCTTAACAATATTTCGTACAGTCTTGTATTGAATCAATTCCGCGGAGTCAGCTTGCTGCACTTCGTTCCAATTGGCCTTACTGCTTTGTATATCTTCCTCTACCGTGGAGATTCCGTAGTGAAGGAAGCCAATCGCTGGCTCAAAATGCCGATTACGGTGTTGTGGGTCATTGCGGCAGGCGTCGCGGGCGTAGTGGGGTTGTACTACCTATCCCGTACGGGGAATGCGGGAACTGTTTCTTCCTTTGAAAAATCGTTCCGCTCTCTGCTTGAGAATACGTTAGGGGTTCGACCTCGAAATAAAGAATTTTTGATGGCGCATCCTTTATTCTTGGTTGCAGCATTTGCAGCTTACCGTTATCGGATTGCTTTGTATGCGTTCATCATTGCGGTTATCGGCCAATTGTCTATGGTAGATACATTCGCGCATATCCATACGCCAGTCATGATTTCGTTGATTCGTACGCTTCTTGGACTTGGTCTGGGGCTCGTTATCGGAATCATTGGCATTTTCGTGTGGACTATCATTGAAAGGTGTTGGGATGCATGGCGTCCAAAGCTACAAGAATAGTACTTTCCGGATATTACGGATTCAATAATAGTGGTGACGAGGCGGTTCTATTGTCAATTTTGACTGCCTTGGAACGCGCTGGTAACGAAGCCGGCACGGCAATCGAGCCAGTTGTATTATCGGGTGATCCAGAAACGACATCTCGGTTATATGGGGTACAAGCTGTTCATCGAATGAAGCCCGGGGCCCTGCTCGGTGCGATTCGCAGCAGCGATGCCTTGATTAGCGGCGGTGGCAGCCTGCTTCAGGATGCCACCAGTTCAAAGACGATTCCTTATTACTTGGGCGTATTGAAACTTGCACAGTGGTTCCGCAAGCCGACATTCATTTATTCGCAAGGAGTTGGGCCTGTCAATCGCGAGTCCTTCTATCCGTACATTCGCCATGTATTTAGCCGTGCAGCGTATGTTTCGGTACGTGATCGTGAGTCTGCAGAACTGTTAATGCGAATGGGAATAGGGCAAGATAATATCCACGTCGTACCTGATCCAGTGATGGGCCTTCGGTTGCCGGCATCTCAAGGTGAGAAATCCGAACTTGATGACGGAAAAGGATTTGATGAGGCAGGACGACCTTATGTGGGCGTGTCCCTCCGGTTTTGGAATCAGGATCGCTCTGATATGGATTCGATTGTCGATATGCTGCTTCAGTTAAGTCAAATGCAGAATGTCCATCTTCGGTTCTTGCCTTTCCACGGCGCAAGTGATCAAGAAGCTTCCCGTTATGTCATGAAGAAGCTGGAGACTATGGTGCCGGAGGCAGATGGATTGTGCGGCGGCCAATCTGCAAATGCTACAGAGGCTGGCTCGGTGATGAGCTTATGCGCTCCGCTTGAGCACCCTCAAACGATGCTGCGGGAAGTAAGTCAATGCCGGGTGCTGGTTGGAATGCGATTGCATTCCCTCATTTATGCGGCCTCCCAAGAGGTGCCGCTTGCAGGGATTTCTTATGATCCGAAGATTGATCAGTTTCTGCATCGTCTCCATGAAAAGGCGATTGGGACGACAGCTAAGCTGGATGCGGTTCGAGCTGCATCCTATATGTGTGAGTTGCTCAATAATGTAGATGGCTGGCGCAAGGATCATAAGGAAGCAATAACTGTATTGAAGCAAGAAGCAGAACAGCCAGCGCAACAAATTGTGAAATGGCTGCGTCATAAGGCGTAAGGTGGTTTGTGATATGTTAGAAATGAAGGATGTACCTAAAGTTTCGATTTATGGCATTCCATTTTCCAAGCTGAATATGGAAGATACCGTAAAGCTTCTTGTTGATCATATTGACAATGGCCGCTCGGTTCAAGTGATTACAGCGAATCCCATCATGGTGATGGCGGCCTTGGAGAATGATAAGAATATGGCCGTCATGAAGCAAGCAGACCTGATCGTTCCGGATGGAACAGGCATTGTCTGGGCAGCTAATAAATTCGGCGATCCAGTAGTTGAACGAGTTACCGGTTTCGATCTTCTGCATGAGCTGATGAAGATGGGAGAGCTTCGCAAGTGGAAGGTATATTTGCTTGGTGCTGCCCCTGATGTAGTTCAGGCAGCTGCGGAACGGTTACAAGAGCAGTATCCGTCCATCTCCATTGTCGGATATCGAGATGGATTTTTTAAGAGCGATGAGGATGAAAAGGTTGTTGCACAGATCCGTGAGGCGAATCCTGACTTGCTGTTCGTTGCTCGTGGAGCTGATACGCAGGAGCCTTGGATTGCAAAATATCGTCATCAGCTTCAAGTTCCTTTTATGATGGGTGTCGGGGGCAGCTTCGATGTCATATCAGGAAAGGCTAAGCGAGCGCCAATGTGGGTACAGAAGCTGCGTATTGAATGGCTGTATCGTCTAGCCAAGGAGCCAAAGCGCTTCATGCGAATGCTGGCACTGCCTAAATTTGCATGGAAAGTGATGTGGGATAAAGATAAGCCCACAAAAGTGCAGTAAAATGACGTATAATCTTTCATTTTCGTAAGTTTTCACATGAATCCGGCATTGGTGTTTCCATTTTGAACGGAGTATAATTCGATCCGGTAACATAAATGGGGGTTGAAACTACCGATGATGACCGTATACGCAATTGGTGGCTGCTTGGCAGCACTGCTGCTTGCCACTGGATTAACGCCTTTAGTGAAGAAGTTTGCGATCAAAGTAGGTGCGGTTGACGTACCGAATGCGCGGAAAGTGCATACGCGCATCATGCCCCGCATGGGTGGTTTGGCTATTTTTGCGGCGTTTGTAATTACGCTGCTTGGACTTATGCTTTTTATCCCTGATACACTGCTTGGTTCATCGCGAGATGCGAATCTTGTGAAGGCGCTGCTTGCCGGAGGTTCCATCATTATTCTGATTGGTGCGCTGGATGATCGTGTTGAACTGTCTGCGAAAGCAAAGCTGCTCGGTCAGATTGTTGCTGCGTGTGTCGTGGTATTCGGATTTGATTTAACTGTAGATTTTGTAAATGTGCCGTTTGGCGATAAATATTTATTTATTGAAACATGGATTGCAATTCCGCTTACGATCTTTTGGATCGTTGGTGTAACGAACGCCATTAACTTGATTGATGGCTTGGACGGACTGGCAGCTGGGGTATCCGGCATTGCCATTGCCACGATACTGGTCATGGCCATTTTTATGGGCAACCCCGTAATTATTTTGCTCTGCGCCGTCTTGCTTGGAAGCATTATTGGATTTTTGTTCTTTAACTTCCATCCGGCGAAGATCTTTATGGGTGACTCTGGTTCCTTGTTCTTAGGCTTTAGCTTGGCAGTTCTATCTATGCTGGGCTTTAAGCAAATTGCGATTATGTCGTTCATTACACCATTGCTTATTATTGGTGTGCCGCTGTCGGATACATTCTTTGCGATTGTACGCCGCTGGCTGCAAAAGAAGCCGATATTCGCACCAGACAAAGGGCATTTGCACCATTGCCTGCGCGAATTGGGCTTCAGCCATCGGAAGACAGTGCTCATCATCTACGGTATCGCTGCATTCTTCGGATTGCTAGCTGTAATCCAATCTGTTGCCGCATCGAATGATGCGAACTGGGTAACTTTGGTCGTCATCTGCGTCCTGCTCGTATCGCTCCAGCTTGGGGCTGAAGTGATTGGTATCGTAAGCAAGACGAGAAAACCGATGCTGAACGTATTGCATCGCTTGCGCATGAAGGTGCATGCCGAATCGCGTTCGAAATAACGATTACTACAAGTATTACATGCGGACTTTGATGAAGTAAGCTCGCTATTATATTGTATGTTGCACGCATAACCTTTGCTCTCTTAGCGGAGTCAGGCATTTAGCCTGAACTGCTTGGGGCAAAGGTTTTTTGTTATGCCCTTTTTCGTTTTTTATTTCTATGGATACCTTTTCCTTTCACTTGATACCGCTCTTTGCTATAACAGACTATTTTTAATTGTCTTACAGTTCGATATGCGATACAAACTTCGGAGGATTGACTAAAATTTAGGACGAGATTAGCCGATAACAGAAGTACAAGGAAGTGTCGAGCCGATAGGGGCAACTCAAATACGGTTCTAAAACAAGGAGGCTAATAGCGTTGAAGAAACTGGTATCCATACTGTTGACGCTCGCGCTCGTCGTTACGCTCATCCCGGCTTCGCTCGGTACAGCAGTATCAACGGCATTCGCAGCAAGCGCCAACCATTTCGTATTTCCGAATGAACAGTATTCACCTACGTCTGCACGTATAACGAACAGTGAACGTGTGACGTTAGAAGGTACATTGAATGGCGTTAACGGAAATTCGATATCTTATAGCGTGTACAAGCTGAATAAAAATCCTGATCCAAACGCGACGGATAAATATTTAGTGGATCAAAACGATAAACGTGAAGGCCAAACGGCTAACATTATGATCAATGGTTCGAAAATTCAATTGTATAATTTACAGTTGTACCCTGGATTGAACCAAATTACATTCAAAGGCTTGCAAGGCATGTCGGATGTGTATGACTCCATCTTTATCGAGTACCGCAATGGTCCAACGATGTACGACATGTCCGTATCTTTGGATGGGAATGTCTATAACTTGAAAGAAGATGAGTCGACAATTGTTTACTCGGATGCTTCTCAAGGTAAAAAATCGGTAAACGTCAGCATCTCCGGTAAAGCACCGAATGCGGATAAAGTCCAAATTGACGTGAACGGACGAAGCTGGTCCTTTGGTGTGTCTAAGAGCAATGACTGGACGTTCTTTGCTTCTCCAATTGCCATTGAGCAAGGCCGGAACTTAGTTAAAATTAAAGTATTTAACGGTACACAATCGGTTGAAACAACAAGAGAAGTGGCATTTTTCAATGGTGATGTAACGTTCCATGATGTTCACATGAAGGAAAATGGCGGAACAACAAAATATGATTTATCGCAAAGTCCTACGATTACTGCCAATACTAATGGTGTAATCTATGGTCGTGTTCTTATCCCTTACGATTCAACCAAAGCGAAGCCGACTAGCGTGGGTGTCGCATATGAAATGATTGAAACGGGCAGCGGTAATAAAACAAACGGAAATGCAACGAATGTGGTTGAGGTTTCCTCGAATCCAAAATTTGTGGAGTACTCATTTGAAATACCAGGCGCTGTCAAGCAAGATGTTCGTACTAACATTACTTTGACTTCAACGAACTATGCTTTGTCTACTCCTTCATTGCAGAGTATGTCCGGATTTTCCGTATTGTTGAAGGATGCAGGCAAACCATATATTTACGCAGCGAATTATTTGAGTGGATATAACAACACAATGACGCCTGGGGAAGTTGTGGCGCTGCAAGGCGGAAAGCTTGACGGTGCGCAGTTATTTTCCATGCCGGCTGCAATCCAATTTTTAGTGCCTAATGGAAGCAGTCCTAAAATTTCGATTGAATCTGTAACCGACGCATTAGGCAAAAAGCAAAATGCCAATACTTACCATTTAAATCCTACGATTGTTGCCGAGGATGTTACAGTTGAAAATATCAATGGGGTGCCGACATCCATGAGTCGGGTTGTATACCTGATTGACAAGCTGCCAAGCACAGGGAAACAGACGATTGTGTTTCGTTTGGATGGCTCTAATGAAACATATACGGCAACGGTTACTCTTTTATATGGACCATATGTGAAATACGATGGTGCATTTGACGGACAAAAGATTTATACGGATACAACAAATTCTAATCGTCAAGCTCAAGTCATGAAGGAATTACAGGACTTGGCGGGTCAAATCTATAATATTGCGAACGAAGATGAAATTGTATACTCAGGGACAAAACAAACGGTATTTTTCAGTGTCAATAATACAACTTTGGAACTGGCTGAAGGCACAACAAAAAGTCAGTTTAAAATAGTAAGCCAGCAAAAGGCTTTTGATGCGTTGTATATGGGAGACAACAAAATCAAATTTGTATTCCGTTCCCAAAAATCGCATTACGAGAACACCATTACGGTAACGCTTATTCCGACGAACTTGCCGGTTATTCCAGCACCTGAGACAGACGGAATTTATCCATACAGCACAACGTATCCGGATCCGAAGCCAAATGATCCTCGCTTTGAGAAAAAAGGCAGCGTTTATTTGACTCGTGAAGCGCAAATGAATGTATACGGTACGTTCGACTTTATTGATCTCGGAAAAAACAAAGCTGAAATCGAAGGAAAACTTACAACTCTGCGAGGAAGCGGTACGGCTAACGAGCTTCAGAATTACAAGTTAGTGATCCAATCTCCTGTTTTGAAAAACGATAAAAACCCATTAGGGAAAGTTGAGTGGACATTGGAAAATATGTTCACGGACAAAAATGGAGATACGTACAATTCAGGTGCTGTGGTTAACGGAATCTCTGTTTACTACGATAATGATAAACAATTCTTTAGCTTTATTATTAAGGGCATAAATCTTCCTGGTGATGGAACTCCTGTCGCAATGAACATGACTGTATTTAACAGTGGCGAAGGTGGTCCTCGTGCAACATATCGCCTAGAAGTTGTACCGGTAGATGTACCTTACACAATTTTGAAGCCAGCGCTTGAAAAGCGAGTGGTTAACCAAAACTTTGTTGAAGTCATTATTGACTCGCCAGGTGCAGAAAAGGTAGTTATTAATAAAATTCCAGCAGAAAAAATGATTTACTACCCAAGCTATGACAAGACACAAAAACCGTACGAAAATGCGTATCGTGCATTTGTCGTTGGCCTTAAGGCAAATAAAGACAATAAGATCGAAATAGCTATTTCAAGAGGCAAAGATACATTCAAAAATACCATTACGGTGAAGTACGTACCTACGTCGATTCCAGGTGCTCAGTATATGGAGCCGATGAAAAAATCACATAAAGTTTTTGAAGGCATCGTAAACTTAACGTTCGAAAAAGGTGCGAATCTTGTAAGACGTGACTATAATGTGCCGCAGAACTTTAAAAACCAAGTATTTAGCGGCCATAATCTTCTGTTTGCAATTGCGAACTCGTTCGATGGAGAAGTAGACCGTCGCGAATTTGAGTACCAGCCTGCAAACTATGATTTGGCGAAAATTGAAGCAAAGAACATTTTTGAGGCGAGCTTCCCAGAGCGCTTTATTAAGGCCGGTCCGGTCATTTGGATGGATCCAGGTCAAGCGGATGACATCAAGACAGACTCTGTTTATGATCCAATTAAATATGGCGCTGAGCCATATCAATATCCAGGTTCACCAATTGAGATGTTCTATAAGCGTGACCTGCGCAATGAGCTGATCTTGTCTAAACCAGGTAAATTGATTTTGAGCTATGATAAAAATGTAACAGATGACGGTGGTCGCACAGTGAGTGTGTTCCGCTTTGATTCGGAATTGCAGCAATGGGAAAACATCGGTGGAGTCGTTGATGCGAAAAAGCATACCGTTACAGTTCCATTTACGCGCTTTGGATACTATGTAGTTGGTAAGATGTCTTACTCTTATCATGATGTGGTACAGCATCCTTACGCACGTGACTTCATTGAAACGATTTTTGCAAAAGGTGTCATGAATCCATTTGATCCGTTCTCCATGTTTGGTACAGATATGTATGTATCTCGTGGCGAATTCACTCGCATGATCGTTCGTGCGAAGGAAATTCCGTTGAACTATGACGGCAAGAAGCATTTCAATGATGTTGTAGTGCCACAAGCAGATAAGATGAATACAATCAATGTGAATCAGCTGTGGGACTTCCGTTATGTTGAAACTGCCGCACGTGAAGGTATCGTCCGTGGTGTATCGCCGAATGAATTTGGCGGCGACTATTCTATTGTTCGTCAGGATGCAGCAGTCATGCTTGCGAAAGCATTGAACTTGAAGCTGGATACGAATCGCGACAAGGTTCGCAAGGATCTATTGAAGTACTTCCAAGATGCAGACAAGATTGATTACTATGCACAGCCGTCTGTACTTGCGATAGCGAAGAAAGGCTTTATTTCGGGAGTTCCAATCGATCCTTCTGATCCGAAGAAAGGGTATGTATTCCAGCCATCTGCGAATATGCTCCGTGGCGATGCTGCCCTAATCATGGCGCGCGCTATGATTGATTTGAAGAAACTGCCTAAGATGTAACACGGATTCATTAAGTACATTCACGGGTAATAAAGGGGAGAGTCGAATGCTCGGCTCTCTTCCTTTATATATAGAAGAGATACGTAGCATCAGGATCATGGATCTGGAAATAATGTAACGAATCTACCTATGATCATATTCATGGGTGATCTGTCATTCAGTGGAAAACATTGACGAGTGACTCATCGCTATGAAGGCGCTATACTAGGACATGTATTCGTTAATGCATACATATAAATGAATTCAAGTATTGCAATATGTATAGCATATCCGTGTATATGCAGTTGATGATTGTAATAAGCAAGTAAATGTTTGAAATCTGCGAAAAAATATTTAAATAATTTCACGCAGAGCGCAACTTTTTTGAAACCTGTGCGTTTAATATGATGAAGCTCGAATACAGTGGTTAAATTCATAAGTGTTCCCTGTATTTCACAAAAATATACTTTACGCTAGGCAATTGACATTGTATAATGTCTAGAGTGGTATGAGTATTTCTATTTATTTTCATTTGTTCCTAATCGATTACTAGTTTCTGTGGCATGTCCTTATGTTGCAGACTTCTTTTTAGATTACATTTCGCTCACTCTAGGAAGGGGGTGAATCGGCGAATGAGGGAAATGAACTATCAAACTTCTACGCAACAAACGCAACAAACTCAACAAACGAAGCAATTTAGAGGAGGAGAAAAAAAGGTTATGAAGAAAAGATTGGCCCTTCTGCTTTCCGTTGCTATGGCGTTCTCTATGTTCGCAAACGTAGCTTTCGGTGCTGACGCAGCAAAAACAACTCAAGAGAAATTTGATGCTTTGAAAGAAGCTGGTGTATTCTCCGGCTATCCAGGAACTACTGACGCGAAACTTGGTCAAGATATGACTCGTGCTGAGTTCGCTAAAGTTCTTGTTAAATTGTTCGGTTTGAAAGAAATCCATGGACAATATTCTTACAAAGATAAAAACTATGATGCTAAAAACTGGGCAGCTCCATTCATCGAAGCTGTAACAGCTGAAGGCTTGATGCAAGGTAAAGATTTGACTAAGAAAATCTTTGACTTCAACGGTAAAATCACAGTTGAAGAAGCATCCAAAACTTTGGTTACTGCTTTGAAACTTGAGCCAGTTAAAGATGCTCAAAACAAAGCTACTGATTGGGCAAAAGGATACTTCGAAGCAGCAGTTAACGCTGGTTTGTTCTCCAAAGATGCAAACCCTAAAGCAAATGCAACTCGCGCTCAATTGGTAGAAGCAGCATTTGCAGCTGACGAAATGTCTAAAGGTCCTAAAGTAACGTCCTACAAAGTGATCGACTCCAAAACAGTTGAATTCACTATGTCCGACAAAGAAGTTCAAAAGGTAACTTTGGATAAAGCTCTTGAGCCTAACAAAGAAACTGAAGTGACATTCACTTACAAGAACAAAGAAGGCAAAGAGTTCAAGATCACTACTAAAGTGACTTACACTATCACAGCAGCTCAAAAAATCGAGTCTGTTACGGCTGAAAACTTGAAAGAAGTAGTTGTTAAATTCGACGGTTCTCTTGATAAGAAATCCGCTGAAAAAGCTGACAACTACGAAGTTAAGGATGCTAAAGTTGACAGTGCTAAATTGATTGACAAAAACACTGTTTACGTTCTCCTTAAGGAAGAAGATTCTTCTACAATGAAGAACCAAAAAGAAATCGAGTTGAAAGTTAAAGGCGTTCAAAACGAAGATAAGTCCAAAACTTTCGATGAAAAAGTGAAGTTCACGCCAATGGACGTGAAAACTCCTGAAGCTAAAGAAGTTGTAGGCTTGGGTACAAAAGCATTCAAAGTTGTATTCTCCGAGCCAGTTAAGAAATCAGGCGTATTCACTACAAGCAACTATAAAGTTGACGGCAAAACAGTTAGTGCATCCGTTAAATATGTTTATCCAAACATTGCAATCGTAAGCACTGACTTGTCTGTAGGCGAACACAAATTGACAGTCAGCAATGTTGAAGACTTCTCTGGTTTGAAAATTGCTCCAGTTGAAAAAACATTCACAATTGCTGAAGATACTACTGCTCCAGAAGTTGTATCTGCAAAAGCAAAAGATCCAATGGAATTGGAAATCGAATTTAACGAAACTGTTAAATCGATCAGCAAAATCTACCATGGAAACTCCAGCAACACTGGTGAGGTAGAAATTAAAGACAACATCGTAACTGTGAAATTCGAAAAATCTAAGGCTTTGTACTTGGGCGAAAACACAGTTTACATTGAAGGTGCAACGGATTACAGCAATAACAAAGCTAACCGTGAAGTTAAAGTTAACCCTTCTTTGGATGCTGAACGTCCAGAAGTAGAAAAAGTTGAATTGAAAAACAGCGATCATCAGATCATATTGACATTCAACAAAGAGTTGGATGCGGCTTCCGCAACTAACCGTGACAACTATATCTTGAAAGACAAAGACGGTAAATTCTTCAAGCATGATGCTGTCAACAAAAATGACGGTAAAATCTTGACAACACCTACTTACAAAAAAGACAAGAAAACCGTTACTATTGACTTGATCAAACCTTTGGATGAGGGTGACTACATCTTAGAAGTGAATGGTGTTAAAGACAACGCATATGTGAGCAACACAATGCTTCCATTCTCTAAGAAAATCACTGCTGATGCAAAGAGTGGTTCTGCTCGCGCATGGACTAACTACGACGCTAACCAAGACTATATCTACATCCAATTCCCTAAAGCGGTGAAAACGGATGGAGACGGTGATGCAACTATTAAAGCGAAGTACACAGTATTCGGTAAGTCTTTGAATGATGATTATGAGACTCCAGTACTTGTACAACCAGATACAATCCGTATCGATGCTAAACGTGGTACTTTCTTGACTACAGATGGCAAAGTTAAAAATCCATATTCACCAGCTGTTGTAGCTACCTTGATTAAAGACATCGATGGCGACTGGTTCAAAGATGGCGAAAACTACAAAGTTGAAGTAAAAGAGCTTGGCGATGCTAAAGTGACATGGGCTGAAAAAGCTACTGTTAAAGATCGCAATGAGTTGAAAGTGAAATTGACAGGTAAGTTGAATAATGTTGATGTAAGTGACTTCAAAGTTACTACTGTAGATGGACCAAAAGTTCCAAACAGCTATCAACAGGATGGAAACACATTGACATTGAAATTCAATGACAGCAACAAACTTCCAGTAGACCTGTTTGGTGCTCAATTGGTAGCAGTAAACGACAATTCTACAGATACATTTGGAAATCGTATCCAAAAATTCACTGTTGATGTGAACGGTGAACTTAGACCGGAAGCAACTTCTGTTGTAGTTAATAAAGCGACTGTAACTGGTGCTACTTATGAAGCTGTAGTTAGTGTGAACTCGGTTGTATATACTGATTTTGCTGATACTGCTCAATTCATCAAGTTCTTCGGTGTAGAAGTTGATTCACAAAAAGCAGACATCGTGAAAATCGAAGCTGCGACAGATGGAAAAGCTGAGCAAAAATCCTTCAAGATTCTGTTCAACCTTCCAACTAGCGTAAAAGAAGTGAAGTCTGACACTAGATTCCGTGTTGAGCTTCAAGACAAGGGTACTTCAGTAGTTCGAGACAGACAAGGTAATGTTATTCAAGACTTTTACCTTCCTGGAACATACTCCGGTAAGTAATCCTTAAAAAGAAAGCCCCATAAGGGGCTTTCTTTTTTTATAAATATTAAGTTTTAATGATTGAATACAATAATCTCGTTTCCTTACAACAATGTAACCCTCAAACTTATTTCAAAACCGCAACCAACTCCTATCTATTCGCGTTATAATACATATAAGAGAATGAACAAATAGGAGGAACTAGATTGAAAAGAACAACGGCCATTGCGACGATGCTATCTCTGTCTCTTGTACTCGGTACTTTTTCAATAACATTTACGACTGCATACGCTGCAAATAATCCAGCCAGCAATAAACAACAACCTGCAAATAAGAAGCAAACAAAGGTTACCAAACCAACCCCAGTACATACTTTGAATGAACTGAAGCCAATTCAATTAACAGCAAAAAGCTCTGTTAAGCTAACAGATGTTAATCTCAATAAGCAGGATGACGGAACTATTCTGACTTATACGCTTACTTATTACAATAATGAGCAACGGAGCATTCCGCTCATTGATTATTGGACTAAGGTTCGTACGAAAAGTGGAACAGTATACTCAAGCAACTTAACAACTAAGGATAAAGAAAAGAAAAATGTACCGGCTCTTTCACAAATGAATGTCACGTACTATACGAAGATAGCAAAACACTTAACAGTTAATGACTTGAACTTTGACATTATTAAATGGGATTTCAGCAAATCAAATTTTGAAAATAGATTAGGATCATTTAGTATCCCAACTTGGATGATGACATCTACAATAGCTGGAAAACAAAGCACAGTTCGAATGAATGATATTCCGATCAAAACGAGCATCGGTAGTGTTATCGTATTCCCGTCAGGTGATTCTAATTACGTGAATGTGGCTGTCAACATTGAGAATGCTGGTTTTAAACCATTGGAGAATCCTACTTATAAATATGTGTTGAAGACGGCAAGTGGCAGTAATTACCCACTTGTTCCAGATAACATAAGCAAGGAATATAAGCTTCAGCCAAGTGAGAAGAAGACGTTAAACTTTATGACTGCAGTTCCGAAGAACATAATCCTTAATAAATTGGAGATGCAGGTATTAACTGAAGATGAAACATTAAAAATGAACTTACCGATTGCAACCTTATCTTTGCCGCAATCGAACGCTGGTAATTCTAGCATAGCACCAAACAAGGAAAAAATTATCAAAATAAATGATTCAAAAGTGAGTACGAAAATTGTAACTGGTTGGTCAAATCAAAGCTTTGACCAAAATGAAATTACATTGACATTCCAGTTTGAGAACCTGACGAATAGCCCTGTCAACATACCTAAATACGAATTTGAGATTAATGGTCCGAATGGGTTATCTGTTCCGATTCAAACGAAATCGCTTGATAGTCTTGTTCTTAAGCCATTGGAAAAACGCCCAGTAACCTTAACCGCTAATGTGAAATATGACATAGATGTTAGCAAACTTAAGCTGCAAATGAATAGACCTTCTGATCCTGAACAAAAGGATGCACAAAAAGATACACAAAAGGATACAAAATTTAAATATCCAGAAGGTATTTATGGATTACCTGAACTCCAGTCCATGAAAAATCAGACAGGAATCGAATACAATGTTCAGCATAGTAAAGGTAATTTGGGAGTAACCATTGAATCGTTGCAACGGCTTCCGTGGGTAGATGGGGATATCCTGTCAGCCAAAATGAAAATTAAAAACAAAGAGTTTAAAACCATTCAATTGCCTGCTCTTGAAGGTGTATATAAATTAGACACAGCTGATATTACAGGCAAAACGCAAGTTGTAAGCTCTAATGGCGCACTCATTATTGGACCAAAAGAAGAAGTAGATATATACATTGTTACAAAACTCCCTAGTTATTTAGATTTTTCACAAATTCAAGTGGCATTGATGGAAAAATTAGGGGAGTCAGATCTGTCGCCAATGATTCAATTTACAAATGGCGGTAAATTAAGTGAATTGCCAGTGGTTAAATATGGATCCATTCATAGTTTGAAAACACAAGGTCGTAAAGCAGATATTACAGCATCAAATAGTAAGGTATATCCAGGTGCAGCAAATCAAGTTATTTACACAGACCTAATTATGAAGAGCCAGGAAGAACGCCAATCTATCTTATCACAAATGGTTGGATATTATCGTACGGATGATGGGCGTTACTACAAGGCAAATATTACACAAATTCAGGGGCCTACTAACCCACAAGGACAAAATATACTTACTGCTTGGGCTAAGGTTCCAAGTTCGATCGATCCTAAAAAGTTGCAATTTGTTATCGGTGAAGGAATTACCGAAAATAAACTGACTGCACCAAAAGGAGAATCTGATGGTTACGTCAACGCGGTTGCAATGAATTTGGATATTGTTCAGCCTTCTTTCAAACGTGACTTTAAAGATCTTGATTTCTTCCCATATAAGTTGTCGATTAATAATTTTACTGCTACTGCGAACAAGTCTTCGAATTTGTCACTCGAGTTCACTTACGATTTAATTAGGCAGCAAGATTACAATATCGGGGAGTACGAACATAAGTTAATTATTGAAATAACAGATACTAGTGGGCGTAAATTCGAAAAGGCTCTAGAAATTGGCAAGAAAGATTTAGAAGAAGCAAAAAGAAAGTCATTTTCTACTTCCATTTCGGATACATTCTTTGAACAAGTTGAGAATGGAGCCTTCCAAGTATCCCTTTATGATTCATTCCAAGACGAGAGAATCAAAATTGCTAGTTATGGAAGCAGATATAATATCAAAAACCTGAAAACTGGCGACTAATAGAAATCAAGAAAATCCCCTCTGAATGAGGGGATTTTCACTAATAGGAGTGAGGAGGAAAAAATGAACAAATTAACGAAGGTTATTTTATCAACTACATTAATAGCTGGGGGGATCGTAGCAGGTTCTATTTTGGGCGTGAACGCATTCGCGGCAGATACAGCACCAGGAACATCTTCAGATCCTCTTGTCACGAAGAGCTATGTAGAACAACAGGTTAAAGCACTCATTCAAGCTGAATTGAAGAAAGGTAGTACAGGCAACGACGCTAGCAAAGATAAAGACAATGTGAAACAGCCAGAAACAGATGCAAGCAGCACTGAACTTAAAGTCGTTACGATTAAAAGTGGTCAAAAGCTTGTTGCTAAGGCTGGGACAGAGGTTATTGTTCGCAACGGGAAAGCCGTCATTACAAGCCCAGATGAAAATGGTGTGCCAGATGTAACATCAGGGACAGACATTAAGAGTGGACAAGCGGTTGCTACGAACCACTTGTTGTTGTTCCCTCGTGATGGACGCGGCGTTATGCCGGATCCGCAGCAGGAAAATGGATTGATTGTGATGGTGCGTGGCGGCTACACGATACAAAAAGCTGAATAATTAACATGAGCTGGCAAGACGGGCAACATTTCCTGTGGGTGTATCTTTCCGAATGAGGCACAATAAGTGTCACAGATGCATATATAACGAGGGAGGATATACCGTGAGCAAAAAAACGTTAGTGCCAGCCAGCAGAGATGTCTTGTACCGTATGAAATATGAGATTGCAGCTGAGTTCGGGCTTCCTGTTGCTCATCATGGAGCACATATTGGAATGGATACAGAGTTCGCTTCTGAACTCGGCAGCGTTCCGGTTCAACATACGACAAGCCACGCAGATTGGGGTACCCTTTCTTCACGTGATGCCGGTTCGGTAGGTGGCGAAATTACCAAGCGTCTCATCGCGACGGCATTACAGAAAAAATAGGAAATCCAACTTTCGTCGCTTTCATTGACAGGACCGGACAAATACAGTAATATGATTTTTCGAAGGCTGCTATAACAACCTTTTCCATTCCGGGAAAGGTTCATTTTTTGTTTAGGCTGCTCATGGGAGAGCCATATTAAAGGTTAGGAGGTCGAGTCCTATGTCATTGAAAGGACGCCACTTGTTCACGTCCGAGTCCGTTACTGAAGGACACCCGGATAAAATATGCGACCAAATTTCGGACGCGGTATTGGACGCCTTTTTGGCGAACGACCCGAATGCTCGGGTTGCATGTGAAGTATCCGTAGCCACGGGATTAGTTCTCGTCATAGGAGAAATCAGCACAAAGGCAGATTATGTTGACATTCCATCTATCGTACGCAACACGATTAAGGATATCGGGTATACGCGCGCGAAGTATGGTTTTGATTATAACACCTGTGCAGTATTGACCTCGCTTAACGAACAATCTCCAGACATCGCTCAGGGGGTTAACGCTGGCATTGAAACACGTACTGAAGATGCCAAGCAAGAAACAGAGAATATCGGCGCAGGCGATCAAGGCTTGATGTTCGGCTTTGCAACGAACGAAACGCCAGAACTCATGCCGCTTCCGATTGCATTGTCTCACCGCATTGCTCGTCGTTTGTCCGAAGTACGAAAAGACGGCACACTGCCTTACCTTCGTCCAGACGGTAAGACACAAGTGACGATTGAATATGATGGAGATAAGCCAGTTCGTGTAGATACGATTGTCGTGTCGACACAGCATGCTGAAGATACAACATTGGAGCAAATCCAACGTGATATCAGAGAGCTGGTTATTACTCCGGTCGTTCCTAGCGAATGGCTCGATGACAAGACGAAGTACTACATCAACCCAACTGGCCGCTTCGTAATCGGCGGACCACAAGGTGATGCTGGCCTGACTGGCCGTAAAATCATTGTGGATACGTACGGCGGATATGCACGCCATGGCGGCGGAGCGTTCTCCGGGAAGGATCCAACGAAGGTTGACCGTTCTGCAGCTTATGCAGCGCGTTATGTTGCGAAAAATATCGTAGCAGCTGGCTTAGCTGACAAATGCGAAATCCAATTGGCTTATGCCATTGGTGTAGCAACTCCAGTATCCATTAACGTGGACACTTACGGAACAGGCAAAGTAAATGAAGAGAAAATTGTTGAACTGATTCAATCTCATTTTGATCTTCGTCCTGCAGGCATTATTAAAATGCTTGATCTGCGCAAACCAATCTACAAGCAGACTGCTGCTTACGGGCACTTTGGGCGTACAGATTTGGATTTGCCTTGGGAACGTACAGACAAAGCAGATGCTCTGCGTGAGCAAGCAGGTTTGTAACCTAACCTTTATTATTTCAGCGCTTATACAAGACCTCTTTCTAAGCTTACAGGCTCGGAAAGAGGTCTTTTTTGCGTACTAGTAATGATGAATCTAAACTATTTCCTTCTTTTTACCGACAAATAAAGTACAACTGTCTTCGGAATGAAAGGAGCATATAGAATGAAGAAATGGATTGCGGCTACAATGGCCTTCGTCCTTTTTTTAGGAGTGTTCGGATGGGGAGGAGTGCCTGAAGTGCACGCAGCTACCCCTCCTGTGATAGTTAGCACTATGCCAGCTAACGGAGCACAGGGAGTATCGATCAATCCATCAAGCATACAATTTACGTTCAACGAGAAAGTATCCATGACAAATGGGTACATTACGGTAACGAACGAAAAAACAGGAGCACAGCAGCGTTTCGCTGAAACAAGTGCGAATGGAATCGGGAAAATAGCAACAACCGATAATCTAACGTTCCAGTTGGAAGGGCTGCAGCCTTTTGAAGCTGGCACAAGATATGTTATCAAAGTAGATGGAAAGCTTTTTTTGGGAGAAGACTCTAAGGAATTGTCCACACCTACAGAATGGGCATTTTCAACCAAATCTCAGCAGGAAGCGGCGTCCTTCTCGCCACAAGGCCAAGGAATTACTTTGCCTGCGGATGCACAAATTACGTTTAACCGTCCTGTCCAAGCAGGCCAAGGCAGTATCAAGATCAATAAGTTCAGCGACAACAGCGTAGTGAAGACATTAGCTGCGAAGGATTTCACAGTTAACGGACTCACAGCAACGACAAAACTGGATGGTTTGGAAGCGGGAACGGCGTATTACGTCACCATGGATGCAGGCGCATTTCTGGATCTGGATGATGGAACGCCAGTGGCAGGTTTTTCAGGAAAGACATACTGGAATTTTACAACAAATCCAGGTGTAGATACGAATCCCCCGAAAATAACTAAGCGCTCGCTAGACGGAACAGCTGTGCCGCCACAGACGCGCTTAGAGCTAACATTTGATAAGTCTGTTTATCAAGTAACAGGGAATATCGTGATTAAGTCAGACGGTCGCCAAGATATTGTACTTCCAGTTACCTCAGCGATAACGGGTGGAGGATCTGCGATTATCCAGTCTACCAATGTACTATCCCTAGAGGCAAATCGTACATATGTCGTCTCCATACCGAAGGGGGCTTTCCGGGATGCGGCTGGAAATCTGATGGAGGCTGCAGAATGGTCGTTCCGCACGCAATCAACGGATACAACGGCGCCTACGATTGTCAGCTTCGATCCATCATCAGGCAGTGTGTCTGTGCCATCGAACAAGACGTTGATCGTGACCTTTAGTAAACCAATCGTGTACACCGGAAAAGGTGTCGAATTACGACGTAAATCAAGTTCCTACTCAGAATCGGCCAGCGTAAACGTACGCAATTCGAAGGAGTTGTGGATCTACCCGGCCTCTAATTTGCAGGAAAATACCGTGTATGCAGTCAGCATTGCAAGGGGAGCGGTCAAGGATGAGGCCGGCAATGAGTTTGCAGGTTTATCGGAATGGGCCTTTTCTACGGCGATTACCGACCGTAATCCGCCAACAGTTGAAGATGTGACGATGTACAACAACTCGCTAATCCAAATTCGTTATAATAAGACGCTCGACAGCAATGTGAATCCGCCTGCCAACGAGTTCACGGTAACGGTGAATAATGAAGGGCGGCGTGTCAGCAGTGCTTATACCTCTAGCAACTTTGTCTATGTATCGCTAGAAAGCGGTGTTGCAGTTGGTCAGGACGTTAAGATTAGCTATGCAGCACGTTTCCGCATGGTACGCGATACAGTAGGCAATGCAGCTTCCAGCTTCAGCACGCGTGCAGTAGAGAACAAGGTAGACACGACATTAACAAAGCTGCGTGATGGGTATATTTCAGGTTCTACGTTATATCTATATTTTACAGATTCTTTGAAAAGTGTCTCTTCCTATGCAGACGGTCAATTTACGGTCACATACAATGATTCCTCTGTAGGAATTGATAAACTATCACATAACAGCGGCTCGTCTACAGTTACCTTGTCATTAAATCGTTCGGTATCGAACGGAGATGTTGTCAAGGTCAGTTACACGCCAGGCAATTATCCACTAGAGGATACCCGTGGCAGCAAAGTAGGAACGATCGATGAATTTTTCGTACGGAATAGTTATGACAACAAACCGCCAGAGTTAAAAGAAGCAACAGCGCTGGGAACAAAAATGATTTTGAAGTACAACAAACCGATGGATAAGAACAATATTCCGATGAAGAGTCATTTCTCGGTGCTCGTGAATGAAAAGCCTCGTTATGTTACAAAGGTTGAGATTAAGGATAATCGGGTTGAACTGACATTGCAGTCAGCGGTGCTCAAGACAGACACTGTAACCGTGTCTTATGTTCGAGGGAATCCGCCGCTTCGCGATTGGAATTATAACTATGCATCCAACCTGAACCTTGTCTCTGTTTCCAATTCTACAGACAGTGAAGCACCGATTGTTCAATCATTAACATGGAAGTCACCATCGATCATCTTGACGTTCAACAAGCGGCTGGAATCGATGTCGTCGACTTACTATCCACAGTTCCTGGTTACTTCCGGCAATCAGGCAATGAGTATTAAACAGGTATCTGCCAGTGGAACACAAGTGACAATTGAGCTGATGTACCCACCAACTGATGGAAGTAATTTAAGTGTGACCTACAATACAGGTTCAAAAGCACTGAAGTCGGAATCGGGAATTGAGATCAAGACATTCTCGAACATGAAAGTGAACGGCACGGGAACTAGCACAGGTGGAACAACAGGATCGTTGGACAGCTATTTTGTGAAAAGTGATAAAGATAGCTCCTTCGGCGACTACGCCTACGTACTATTGGCGAACACGGCTCAAATCACTTCCGACCGGACAAACAGTGGAATAACGGTTAATCGTTACACACTTGATACGAATAAAGTGAAGACAGCGTTCGAATTTGCTGGACAATCCATGGATTCAGATAAACAGCTGAGATTCGAGGTGCCGTCCTCTGAAGCAGGCGCACGGGTTGTTGTGCCGTTAGCAGCTTTTGAAAAGGCATATTCACGAACGGATGTCATTTGGTTCACGGTTAAGTATAAAGATGTTGTCTACGGGATATCACTCAATCGAGATACGATGAGCAAGATCATTCAGCGTACACAAGGATCTATTACGAACTCTTCGCTTCTTTTTGAGATTGAGCCCGTAAATGAGACTGTGACCATTACAAATGAGCTTTCAAGCTCCCAAGCGACAGCGATGGTGAAAGCTTATCAATTCAGTCTGTTCAATTTGATTGGCAACGGGTCAGGGACTGTACTGGATATCGATTCGGCTGTAAAAATGAAGACAGCGCAGTCTGTAACCGCAAGTCGTGCTGCATTGGTCGAATGGATCAAGAGTTACTCCAAATTCGGCTATTTGCCAACGAAGCTGTCTCGTGCAGGATTAGACACTGTAGCGACTACGAATATGTCAGGTTCCAAAATTATCCTATTTACGATGGGCAAACAATCGTACGCCGATGTACAAGGACATTGGGCGCAATCTGATGTGATGGCCCTCGTATCGAAAATGATTATGAACAGTCGCAGCACAACAAAGTTCGAGCCGAATAAGCCAATTACTCGTGAGGAGTTTGCCGTTTCGATTGCTCGTGCATTAGGACTTACTCCAGACAATGAAGCCGCCAAGCGCTTCCGAGATGTGAATCAAGGAGATATTACCGGAGCTTATATTGGCGCGGCGATCCGTGCAGGTATCATTTCGGGATTCCCGGATGGGACATTTAAGCCGAAGCAATTTATAACGCGTGAACAAATTACGCTTATGATGGTGCGTGCAGCACAGGCTTCAGGATATCGCATGTCTGCAGCACATACAGATGTGCTGAAGCCATACAAGGACTACAAGGATTTTACTCGTGCTGGTGCAACAATCGTAGCACAGGCCGTTCAGGATGGATTGATTCAAGGGGTCAGCGCCAATCGTTTTGATCCAAAAGGATCAGCAACCCGCGCGCAGGCA
This sequence comes from Paenibacillus sp. B1-35, assembly GCF_050474385.1. Classification (NCBI taxonomy): domain Bacteria; kingdom Bacillati; phylum Bacillota; class Bacilli; order Caryophanales; family Paenibacillaceae; genus Paenibacillus; species Paenibacillus sp. B1-35. The sequence goes on along the minus strand of NZ_JBCHVJ010000005.1, from coordinate 116,255 downwards.
GCTATTCTCTTGAACCGACTGCTGAAGAAGGTAGGATATATAACATTGGATTATTAATAGAATTGCAAGAAAGCTCTGTCTTTGAGCGGCGAAGAGGCCGAAGACAGGGCTTTTTTTGCTTCAATTATATCTATAATTTGTAAAACTATGACCCGGGAAATTGACCAAATACGTAACAAAATCGCAACTTTTTGTCGTTTTTGGTAGTCTATATATAGTAGAGTTTTGGTACGAACATATCGATAATCATACATAACAGGTTGAAATGGGAGAGAAAAACATGGGGAAATCAAATTACTCCGTTCGTCACAAGCACACCAGACGATTCGGGACTAAGGCTGCTGCAGTCGTACTGTCCGGCGCACTGTTCATACAGCCTGCACTCGGTTGGGGAAGCTATGTCTATGCGGATGCACCGATTGAGTCTTCTAGCGGGGATGTTGCACCAGTTAATTCTTTGCAAAAAATCAGTGAAGAGGTTCTTACCTCAGGCGCTAGATTGGTTACCTATCAATATACCTTACAGCGAGGCTCGAAGACATATAAGACCCGGATAAATATGATAGAAGCAGACTTGCGCAATCCTTATATTAAGCTGGATGTGATGACTGGAAAGAACGGCAAGACAGCTACTGGTAACCCCGTCACGAAAATGACGAAGGAAACGGGCGCTGTTGCGGGTGTAAACGGAGATTATTGGATGATGGGATCCGATCAAGTACCGATGGGAGGTTCTATTTCTGAAGGAGTCATGATTACAAGTCCAGCGGAGCTGACGGGCATGTATGCTTTTGCGGTGACGAAGAGTGGAACTCCAACCATTGATCAGTACCGCTTTACAGGCAGTGTGGCACTGAACGATGGCCAAACCTTCCCTTTGTCTGGCATCAACAAGATGAAATATGATAAAGAGCCTGGAAAGCAGCACAGCCACATGAATGCCATGTACATTTACACCAATGCTTGGTCAGGGATGAAGCGTCCAAATGATACAACGACGACCCCGACCGAGGTGCTTGTGCGCAATGGAGTTGTAGAGCAAATCTCTGATATGGGCGCTCTTCCAATTGAGGTTCCGGAAGATGGCGTTATTTTGCGAGGCCATGGGCAGGCAGCTGATTTCATGCGTCGTACGATGGAAGTTGGTACAGCGGTTAAGATTGATTATCGTTTGACGTCACAGACATCGGGACAAGCGGTAGACCCTTCCTCCTTCCAAATGATGATTAGCGGTCATACACTGCTTGTAGAGAACGGCAAGGCATCTAGCTTCACGCGTGATACGAGCGGCATTAGCGGCAGCGGTGTGACGGCCCGTACAGCGGTCGGCTATTCCAAGGATGGGCGATATGCTTACATTGTTACAGCTGAATCGAACAGCGTAAGCTCTGGCTTTACGTTGAAGGAATTTCAGCAAGCATTAGTGCAGGCTGGCGTCTGGAAAGCGGTGAATTTGGACGGTGGCGGTTCCACGACGATGACGAATCGGCCATTAGGCGAGTTTGATACGAAGCTTACGCATGAAACGAAAGAGGGCGGCAACAATGTCCGCTCTGTTGTGAATGGTCTTGGTGTGTTCACGACAGCCCCAACTGGCAAAGTAAAAGGTATGACCCTGAGTGGCGAAAAAACGCTGTTTATCGGTCAGCGAGCAACATATAGCATGAAGGCATATGACGAGTACTATAATCCTGTAGATGCTTCTAATCTGGATGTAAAATGGAGCTCTGCTGATGGAAAGATGAAGTGGGATAAGGATGCATTTGTCGCACAGTCGTCAGGCAAGGCAACGATCGTAGCTACAACAGGAGGAGCTAAGACAAAGGCAGAGATTACGGTCATCGGCGCGAAGGATCTATCGAGTCTGCAAATTGCTACGTCCTCCGCTCCACTTACTGCAGGAGCCAGCGTTCCAGTTCCGATTAAGGCTACATTGCTTGATGGCAATAAGGCTACAGTGCCTGCATCTGCTATCAAATGGGAGCTTCGCGGTTTCAATGGAAAAGTTGTGGATGGAGTGCTTCGAGTTGACTCCGTTCCGGCAGGAACGAAGATTGGCTATGCCATTGCCAGCTACGATGGCTTAAAGACGATGATTCCAGTGACACTTGGTGCAGAAAAGCAGATCGATAATTTCAATCAATCAAGTACGAGTGTGTCTTTCTCTGGATTGCCTAAGGGTAGTACGAAGGGACAAGCGAGCATAGAAGGCGGATTTGGCGGCCGTGGATCCAATGATAAGGTGATTAAGTTGTCTTATGATATGAAGGCAGGCGGCAATGTGGATAAGTTTGCCTATGCGGAGCTAAATGGTTCTACAGGCATAGATCTTCCTAGCGGCACTAGTGGCTTGAAGTTCGATGTCTATGGAGACAAGAGCTTTAACAACTTGAGACTAGAGATCCATGATGCCAACAAGAAAGCGCACTATGTGAATGTTGCAGAATCTATCAATTGGGATGGGTGGAAGAAGGTAGAAGTCGATTTATCATCACTAGGTATATCCTATCCAGCTAAGCTGAAACGGTTATATTTGGTTAACTTCAAGGAAGATCAGGATGAACGTGCAACTGAAGGAGCGGTTGCATTTGATAACTTAACTGCACAGCTGCCAGCTGGTTCTTCTGATATTTTCCCATCCGCTACCATGAATTTGACAGTGAACAGCAAGTCTTCCAAGGTGAATGGCGATGTGAAGAAGATGGACGTTGCACCAATCGTGCTGAATGGATCAACTTATGTGCCAGTGCGTGTTGTGCTTGATGCATTTGGGGGCGAAGCGCTCTGGAATGGATCTGCACAATCCGTCACGATTATGCGCGGCGAGCGTTTCCTTGAAATGATCGTAAATCAGAAGGGATTTGTGCGCAACGGCTCTCGTCTTACTTCTGATGTCGCACCAATCATTCGTCAAGGTCGGACTTTAGTCCCGCTTAGATTCGTGTCGGAACAATTAGGCCTAACTGTAAAATGGGATCAAAATACGAAGTCCATTACCATCCATTGATGTGGTATCATAAAGGATGAAATTCCATTCATCCTTTTATGAACGAGGAGACCGAACGTTAGTGGATAATCAAGTCGATGTCATTGATCGCGTTATTAAGAACGCCATCAAAGTGATGGAAGAAAGCAAATATCAAATCTATGAAATATTAGATTCGTCTCGTAACGAAGCGATTTCAATGAGCACAGAGCTGCAGATGGTTATGGATCAGACCGCAGAGATTTGTGATAAGGTGGACGAGCTGGAGCGGAACTATCGTCTGGCTCGTTTGCGTTTGACGGATGTAAGTCGCGATTTTGTCCGGTACACAGAGGAAGATATCAAGCAGGCCTATGAAAAGGCCACACAGCTTCAGCTTGAGCTAATGATGTATCGGGAGAAGGAAGGGTACTTAAAAACCCGGCGAGACGATATTCAGAAGCGGCTGCGTGCGATTGAGGGCTCGATTGAGCGTGCGGAGACAATTGGTTCTCAGATGAGTGTCGCACTTGAATATTTATCTGGTGATCTGAGTCAGGTAACACGGATATTGGAATCAGCCAAAACCCGGCAACTGCTTGGTTTGAAGATCATTTTGGCGCAGGAAGAAGAGCGGAAGCGGATTGCACGTGAAATCCATGACGGCCCTGCACAATCCCTTGCCAATCTAGTGCTTAGGACGGAAATTGTAGAAAGAATGCTAAATAAGCAGGAATTTGAAATGGTGCAGAACGAAATAGTAGATTTAAAATCGCAAGTTCGTTTCGGCTTGGAAGAGATCCGCAAGGTGATCTTTAATTTGCGTCCAATGGCGTTGGATGATTTAGGGCTTGTACCGACACTGCGAAAATTTATACATGATTACGAAGACAAGCATCGAATTAAGACTGCATTCGAGGTTAGAGGTCAGGAACGTCGGCTGCGCTCTGCGATGGAAGCTGCGATTTACCGATTGGTGCAAGAAGCCTTCACTAATGCGGCGAAGCATGCGCATCCTTCCTTCGTTACCTGTGAATTGACGTATGACGAAGAAGAAGTGCGCCTGGTCGTGCGCGACAATGGTTTTGGTTTCAAGGTAGAGTCTCTGGAGGAGAAGTCGAAAGAGCATGCTCATTTTGGCCTGCTGGGTATGCAGGAACGGGTAGAGCTGCTTGAGGGCCGTATGGAAATTCATTCGGCGGAGAACCGTGGAACTCGCATCATGATAAAAATTCCGACGAATGTGGATAAGAGAGAGGAGTAAGCAACCTTATGGAGAATCGTAAGAAGGACACAGAAGCTATAAAAGTACTCCTTGCTGACGATCACCAGCTTTTTCGTGAGGGCTTGAAGCGTATATTGAACATGGAGGACGATCTGGAGGTTATTGGCGAGTGTGGCGATGGCATTCAGGTATTGGAATTTTGCAATAAAGAAGTGCCGGACGTTGTTCTGATGGATATCAATATGCCAATCGAAAATGGTGTTATTGCAACAGAACGATTGCGGGATATTTTTCCGGATGTAAAGGTGATCATCCTTTCAATACACGACGATGAAAGCTATGTATTCGAAACGCTGCGCAAAGGAGCTTCCGGTTATTTGTTGAAAGACATGGAGGCGGAGTCTTTAATTAATGCAATTCGCTCGGTTGTAACAGGGTATGCTTACATCCATCCGAAGGTAACGGGCAAGCTTATTCAGCAGCTTCGTCGGATGACGCTGCTTGATGGCAACGGTATCGTGAGCAGCCAATCGAGAGATGCAGGCGTGAAGTTTATTGCCGCTGAAGATAATCCATTGACAAGACGTGAAGCCGAAGTGCTTCGCTTAATGGCCGAAGGCAAGAGCAATAAGATGATTGGTGAATTCCTGTTCATCAGTGAGAAGACAGTTAAGAACCATGTCAGTAGCATCCTGCAAAAGATGGAAGTAGATGATCGGACACAAGCGGTTATCAATTCCATTAAGAACGGCTGGGTAACTTTATAACTATCTATTTCTATATCTGAACCATTATTCAGATGGCGCCTGTCCGTCACCCCGGCATCTATTGCGGCATACACTTGGTAGTAAGGAGGTGGCCGCATGATCGCAATGCTATGTTGGATTGTGGGATGCTTCGGACTCGCGATAGCGGCTGTTCATCTTGCTCATCAATGGCAGCAGCTCGTACGTGGCGTTAGACCAGCGCCTTGGATGCATGTCGTGCTTGTGACGGAAAATGATGAACGCCATATCGAATGGGTGATTCGTGCGTATAGTTGGTTTGCTTGGCTGAAGGGACGGAAGCTGCATTTCACGTTCGTGGATAGCGGTTCCACTGACGATACGTTCCCAATTGCTTCGCGTGTAACGGAAAGGGACGAAGTGAGCTGGAGCCTGCTTGCAATCCAGCGGGATGAGTTAGATATGACGCTGAACGAATTGAAGCAACGTCAATCAGAGGAAGAAGTGTTGGTCGTTATTGAGCCCCGGCGCCAAGAAGATTGGCGCAAGGTTCCCTTCAAGGCTCGCAGTGCATTGTAAGCGGTGTTGTGCGAGAGGACGGGACTGTCAGGTTTTGATATGCTGATCGGTTACTTTCTCGATGTTTATTGAAGTTTAGGGTTGTCAGAACCCGTCGATTCGTATACAATTTTATACAAATACGATAAGGCGCTGGGCATGAAGCACATGCCACCTGATACAACGGGTGGGGTGTGCTTTTTTTGCGTATTTGGCAGATGCGCATCCAGACATCAAGTAGCAAGCATGCTCCGGTGAGCCGTATGGCGAAGGAGAGGGAATATTCATGCAAGTAAGAATTTATGCCGTGCGAACGGAGTACGGATGGCACTCGGGCATTACCATGGATTGGCGTGTCGATGTAAGCTATTGGCTGACAGGGGACAATAGTCAATCCCGCGGATCGAAGCTGGTTGTCTTGCAGCAACAGCTGCCGATACAGATTGGCATTTCTGCGTTGGAGCAGTTTATGGCAGGAGAAGCAATGGATCGCTGGGGGGAACGTGGCTGGATTCGCTATTTTGCTGAAATTCTCTCTCCATGTGTGGAGGAGCTTGAGGAAGAGATGAAGCGGATGCTGGTGGAGGAGCACTTGGCTGTTGCCATTATCGAATCGCCATATTCAGAGCCTACATCCAACAAGCTGGTAATGGAGAAGCAAATGTCTGCGTATCGGGTCGCAGAGCATTCCGTGTCCTATACAGCGGGGCAGGATCAGGCGAATACGTTGAAGCTGCCGAGCCCATTGCATCAGTATAACAATCCGCAGTTTGAGGCATATGCTGCTGCACTGGATACAGATGCCTATCGATTGGCTTGTTTGATTCGTGGACGCCTGCTTTTGGATGAAGAATTGGTTCATTTGCTGCGAGATCGGGGTGCAGAGCAATGGATTGAAGAGAGATATTCCCTCCTCCAATGGGGGTGGCTGCAAGGTTGGCTGGAGCTGCGGGCAGGAATGTCTTATGCGAGTCATGAGGACGGAGTTAGACTGTCAAGCAGCGAACAAATATCTCCATTGAAGCGAGTAATGAGGTTTATGCGTAAAGCTTCGATCACAGTTCAATGCGGTCGCTGTGGGAGTTCGGAGGGTTTGAGTGGTTCTTCTTGCTCAACTTGTCATTCCGTTCAATGCTGGACGTGTACACAATGCTTGAATTTGGGTCGCTGTCGCTCTTGTTCTCTTTTGATAGCAGGTAAGATTCATCGTGGTGACGGTGGAGAGGTAGCTTTCAGATCCCTGCGAGAGGAACAACTGGAGAAGTGGGGGCTTTCTCCCGCACAGCTGGAGGCAAGCAGACAAGCATTAGATTATATCGATGGAGTTCGAAGGGAGAATCGAGATTTGAAGCTGGGAGTGCGAAGTCGGAATGGTAGGGTAATTCGAAAGCAGGGGGCGTTAAGAAGTGTAAGTAAGGGGGTCTTTTTGTTGTGGGCCGTTACCGGAGCTGGAAAGACAGAGATGATTTTTCCGCTTGTTGAAGATACGCTGTTGCAGCATGGACGGGTATTGATCGCTACTCCGAGGCGCGATGTTGTGCTGGAATTAAAACCACGGATAGAGAAGGCGTTCCCGCGAAATAAGGTTGTAACCTTATACGGCGGCAGTCCGGAACGCTGGAGAGAAGGAGATATTACGCTGGCGACGACCCATCAGCTGCTTCGATTTGAGGAGGCATTTGATTTGGTAATTATTGATGAGCTTGATGCGTTCCCCTATCATAATGATCCCGTGCTCCAACGTACCGCAGAACGTGCTTGTCGCCCTGGAGGTGTGTTTGTGTTTTTATCAGCGACACCACCAGAAAAGATGCAGAAGAACGTCCGAAGCGGCAGATTATCTCATGCGAGGGTACCTGTACGTTATCACCAGCATCCATTGCCGATTCCTGCTCATATTACAATGTCCACAGTCGCGCAGTGTCTATCTGTGAACAAACTTCCCGCTATACTGCTTGCACGCATGAGCCATTCGGTAACTCGAGGTGCACAGTTGTTCGTATTCCTTGCACGTATTCGTCAAGTTGAACCGATGGTTCGCTTGCTGCGTCAACATATCCAGGGTGTCCTGATAGAAGGTACATCAGCAGCAGATGAGAATCGCGGAGATAAGGTGCTTCAATTTCGGGATCGGAGAATACGGTTGCTTGTTACAACAACGATTTTGGAGCGGGGAGTAACGGTACCGATGAGCGATGTATTTATCCTCGATGCGGATGATCGTCTGTTTGATGCAGCTTCGCTTGTACAGATGGCGGGAAGAGCAGGGCGCTCGAAGGATGATCCTTCAGGAACGGTTGTGTTCGGCTCCCCACAATGGAACCGATCGCAGCGGTCTGCGGTGCGCCAAATCCGGGACATGAATCGAATAGCGGCTAGGAAAGGCTATTTATTGTCGGAAGCTAAGAGGATACAGCGAATTGGTTAGCAGAATGCAACTGGGGGCATGGATGGAGAAGATGTATGGAACGTTGCTTAGGCCGAAGTTGTATACGTGTATGATCTGTAAAAGCTCGATTCAGATAAATCAAACAGCTCCTTCTCGTCCACCTATTCCCTATGAACAGCACCTTCTGCCGTTGATGTGTCGTAAGTGTATCCATCTTATTCCATGGATTGATGCGCTAGGCTGTTCCGATTGCGGACGTGCGATCCGTTGTCCAGATTGTCGACGGCATCCATTGCAAAATGATGGTCTAAGAGCCAATCGAAGCGTAGTTCAATATGACGATCGGATGAAGCAGTGGCTTGCACAATATAAATTTAAGGGAAATCGAGAGTATGAGCAGATTGTGCTTAACATGATGCAGCTCGCATATGAACCGTTGCTGTCAACAGTGTGGGGTCTAAGAACCCAAGAAAGGCAAATGGCTAAGTTATTCAAGGGAAGATTGGATGAAATTCTGCCCGATTTCATTACCTTCGTACCAACTACTAGGGAGCGTCTCTATGCTCGTGGATTCAACCAGGCGGAACAACTTGCGCGAGCATTGGGCGGGAAGTGGGGACGTCCAGTTATAGAACTTCTTGCACGTGTTCAGGATGCGGAGAAGCAAAGCAAGCAAACGCGTGCAGGAAGGGAGCACAATATGGAGCATGCATTCACACTGCGTCATACAGCATTAAAATTACTGCAGGAATCTTGGGCCTTACACTGCACAAGGGAAGTAAGTAGAATGGAAGAAGTGCGCCTGCTCTTGATCGATGATGTATACACAACAGGCAGTACATTGCGAGCATGTTCTCGCCAGTTATCGTCCATATGCTGGGGACTGGGCTGTCCAGTTTCAATCGTAAGCTATACGTGGGCGAGAGCTTAGTCAAACTGAATAAAAAATTACTCGTCATCTGCCGAATATTGCGATATGATGAAGAAATGAAGCATCGAAGGAGGCGAATGACATGGAGCTGAGCAATTGTCCGCGCTGCGGAATTCTTTTTGCCAAGGCGTTCCGAGATCTCTGTCCAAACTGCTTGAAACAAATCGAACAGGAGTATGAACGCTGTGTTGCTTATCTGCGTGAAGAGCGTCAAGCCACGATGCAGGAGCTGAGTGAAGCGACAGAAGTAAGCGTTCGTCAAATCACGCGTTTTATTAAAGAAGGGCGCATTTCCATATACCAAGCACCAAACTTGACCTATGACTGTGAAATATGCCATAAGCCAATTCGCGAGGGCAATATGTGTGAGCCTTGTCGAAATCGCCTGGTGAAGGAATTTACACAGACGGTAGTCGGTGCGGAAGAGACGAAGGAAGCTCCTCGCACGGGGGATGGCGCGTACCGGGTCATTGATACGAAGCGGGAACGTGAATAATTTAAATTTTGAGATTGTCAATAACAAAACTCTCTAAAATTGGATTTTTTAGATTAACTTCAAAAGATTCATGACATTACATCTAAATAATTCTTGACACTGCGCCGATAATCTTAGTAAAGGTTATCGGCTTTTCTTTTTGACTGGATAGAAGGCGACCGTATAAAGTATTTGAAGGTATTTATGAGATTGAAGCATGGTTTGCTATAGGGATTTGTAATGAATTGAGTTTGTCTTATGGAACGAGGTGAATGAGATGAAAATTAATGAAACACAGCGTCTTGGCGCGATTCAATATTATCAAAAGCAGCAGGCAATGCATCGTGCGTCGCAGAAGCCTTCCCGCAAGGATGAGCTTATCATCTCGACAGAAGCACAGGAGATGCTTGACGCACAGAATCGCGTGAATGATCCTGCGCGCAGTGAGCGCATTGCGGATTTGAAAAAGGCGGTATCTACCGGGACATACCATGTGGAAGCGGATAAGATAGCAGAGAAGCTTCTTCCCTTGTTCCGTAAAGAGAACGAATGAGTGGAGGAACTGGTGTGAGTGTGCAGCAAATCATTGAATCGCTTACGCTTCTGAACGATTTGCATAAACAATTGCTGGATATCGCAGAAGAGAAGAAGCAGGTGATTATCAAGAACGATGTCGAAGCTTTGTCGCAGCTGATGACGAAGGAATCCAGATTACTGAAGCAGGTTGCTGAAGCAGAAGGAGAGCGGCAGCAGATAGCACAGCAGTTCCTACAGGAGAAGGGCATACGTTCCCAATTGAATTTAACGGTAACGGAAATTGCTCGGCTTGTCTTCCAAGCGGAGGAACGAATGGAACTGCTCAATATTCAGCGGGATTTATCCGATACCTTACACAAGCTGAAGGAACGCAATGTAATCTTACAGGAGCTGCTGCAACAATCGTTGTCCTTTGTCGAATACTCATTGAATTTATATATGAGCCGTCCGGAAGATGAGGTCGTATATCAGCATCCGGCACAGGGAAACTCGAGCACACCACGCAGTATGTTCGACACAAGAGCGTAAAAGCAAGGATGAAGCAGGTTATAAAGGTACAGCTTTACCTAGACAACAGATAGAAAGCTGAAGTGTGAAGCTACGGAGAAAGTGAGGAAGCGAGCGATGCGTTCGACTTTTCATACATTAGAGATTGGTAAGCGGGGCATTATGGCCCACCAGACGTCCATTAGCACAACAGGTCACAATATTACGAATGCGAATACGCCTGGCTATTCCCGTCAGGTGGCAAGACTGACGGCTGCACGTCCGATTGATTATCCGGGCATGTATAACTTGTCTAAGAACCCGAACCAATTAGGAATGGGTGTCGAGGTGGATAGTATCCGCCGAGTGCGTGACTTCTTGCTGGATATCGAATATCGAAATCAGAATACGGTGCATTCCACATGGAAGGTGAAGCAGGAGACGCTTGGCAATATTGAGGGCGTATTCAATGAACCTTCGGATAACAGCTTGGCAAAGAGCGTATCAGAGTTTTGGAATGCTTGGCAGCTGCTCAGTAAGAATCCAGGTAACTCCGATCTCTCCGCGCGTACCGTTGTACAACAAAAAGCGGTTGCATTGACGGAAACGTTCAACCATATCTCAAACCAGTTGAACACGCTCGAAAATAACTTGACTGAGCGGATTAACGTCAAAATTGGCGAGGCTAACAACTATATTACTCAAATCTCTGATTTGACTCAGATGATTAAACGCATTGAGGGTCTTGGCGACAATGCCAACGATTTACGCGACAAGCGGGATTTGCTGGTTGATCAGCTATCTGGACTTGGCAATGTGAATGTCGTGGAAGGAGAAGACAGCTATCAGGTAACCTTTGGCGGCACGCTTGTAGTCGACAATATGGCGATGACGCAAATTACTGATGGTGATATTGGCGCATTGACAGATGGCGAGATTAAAGGTTACGTGGAATCGAGAGATATCCATGTGGCAGAGTACAAACGCCAATTGGACATCATCGCGAATACGATTGCGAATGGGCCAGTTGAAGTTACCTTGCCGGCGGGCACTATCTTGCCTCCAGGGGTATCTATACCAAATGCAGTTACGGATCCTTCTAACCCACGTAAGCTGATGAACGATACAAAGTATACCGTAAACGGTCTTAATGGTTTGCACAAGTTGGGCTATGCTTTACAAGAGCCTGCTAAGCAAGGCGGCGACTTCTTTGTATCGCAAAATGGTGGACCTATCACTGCAAGCAATATGAGAGTAAATGCTGACATATTGAGTGATGTAAAGAATATTGCGGCATCGATGCGCACAGAAGTACGCCAAGGGCCAAACGGCACTACGCAAGAAGTTCCATTGCAAGGGAACGGCGATATGGCTTTGCTTATTGCTGGTTTGGCGGAGAAAGTTTATAGCTTCTCACAACCAGGTGCAGTTACGAAATCCGCGACGATTAACAGCTATGTGCAATCCGTCGTGGCGCAGCTTGGTACAGATGCTGACCATGCAACGAAAATGGTAGAGAACAGCTTGCTGCTCGCAGATCATGCGGACAGTCTGCGTCAAGCAGTTAGCAGCGTGTCAATGGATGAGGAAATGTCGGACTTGATCAAATTCCAACATGCATATAGTGCTTCATCCCGCATTATTACAACGATGGACGAAATGCTGGATAAGCTCATTAACGGCACTGGCGTCGTCGGCAGATAAGGAGGAAGAGTAACATGCGTATAACACAATCGATGATGAGCAGTTCCATGATGAAAAATTTGCAGAATAACTATAAGCGTCTTGACAAATATCAAGAGCAGCTTATGACAAATCGTCGCCTGAACCGTCCTTCCGATGACCCAGTCGGCGTGGCAAGTGCTCTGCATTATCGTGCGGAAATTAGTTCTACGACGCAATTTTCTGAGAATGTAGATGATGCTGATTCCTTTTTGAAGTTTACTGATACTGTAATGAACGAAGCTACTCAAATTGTACAGAAGTTATCAGAACTCGCTGTTCAAGGTGGTACGGATACTGTACCTAAAGATGCGCGTGAGAATATTGCTCGTGAAGTTGAACAATTATATACTCATCTGGTATCTCTAGGGAATACACAGTTTAAGGGAAGATATATTTTTAATGGACAACGTACAGATCAGAAGCCTTATCCAGATGATCCAGCTAACGAAAAGTATAGTTTAGATGATGGTATAGTACAGTATCAAGTTGGCGCGGGTATTTATGTTGATGTGAATATGTTAGGTGACAAGGTATTTGGGAAGTTTGGAGATGCTGATAACATATTTACAATTGTAAATGATATGAAAACTGCATTGCTCAACGACAATACTAGTGGAATTTCAGGGGCAATTCCTAAGCTGCAAGGAATGTTAGAAAAGCTGGTAATAGGGCAAGCAGAGGTTGGGGCTAAACAAAATCGTTTGGAATTTACGACGAGCCGTTTAGAAGATCTAAATCTGAATTATATTGACCTACAATCAAAAACGGAAGATATTGATATGCCTAAGGTGATCACAGAATTAAAGACTGCAGAAAGCATATTCCAAGCTTCTCTTGACACAATTGCACGTATTTCACGCCCAAGTCTGCTAGATTTCTTACGATAGGGTGATAGGGGATGAATATACCTCATATCCAGATCAATCAACAATTCTCAAGAGTCGGCTTGGAGCGCGAGGCAGGTAAGTTGAATATTGAAACTCCGCCTTCACGATTAGAAATCTCGCAGCAGCAAGTGTCCGTTCAGATGGATCGCAGCGATGGGAAATTGAATATTGATTCGCGTAAAGCCTGGTCAGCCTTGGGAAGGGCTAGATTTGAGGAAGTGACGGATCGAATCGCGCAAGAATCACTCCAAATCTCGATGCAGAACATTGCGAACTTAGCGAGCGAAGGCGATCGCATGATGGCATTCCACAAAAAGGAAAATGCCTTTGGAGAGATAGCAAGAGAGCGAATGTTTCGACAATATCCAATCGAAATATGCGGTATGCCAAGTTATGATAATGTCGACGTAGAATACACTCCGGGCGAATTGAAGACAGAGTGGAATCCCGGCGGCGTACATTTTAATTTTGAGCGTACGATCCCGAAAATGGAGTTTTATCCTGGCAAGGTGAATCCGTACTTGATTCAGAATAACTATATCTTTTTTTCGAGTAGCGGCAAACAATTAGATGCAGTAGTATAGAAGGTATGAAGTAGCTATATAGAACGATTGATGTTCTTTATAGCTATTTTATTTTGGGAGGGATTAGAATGGTAGTGCGATCTGCGCGACTTGGCGATTTTCATGTTGAAGAAAAAGATATGATTGCGTTTCACGATGGCATTTTGGGATTTCCAGAATCTAAGGGGTATGCATGGGTTCATTCAATCGAGCCTAATTTGCCGATAGAGTGTTTACAGTGCGCCATAAACGAACAATTAACATTTATGATCGTCGATCCGTTTTTGTTTGCTCCTGAGTATGAGTTCGAGCTTAGCGAGGAAATAAAGCAAACTTTGAATATAACATCCGAAGAGCAAATTGTTGTCCGTGTTATTCTTACGGCCAGATCCGATTCTAACACAACCTTGAACTTAAGAGCCCCATTAATTATAAACGTAACTAATAATCAAGCTGCTCAAATTATTTTGGACGGCCCTCAATATCAGTTGCAGTATCCAATAGGGAGGGGATAGTATGCTGGTGCTTACGAGAGCCAAAGGTCAAAAAATTATGATTGGACAAGACATTGTTTTGACCGTGGTAGAGGTAAATGGCGACCAGGTAAGGCTTGGAATCGATGCTCCTTCGGATATTTCCGTATACAGAGAGGAAATATTTCAAAGCATTAAAGAACAAAACGAAATTGCTGCAAAGTCTGATCTATCGAAAGAGCAACTTGAAGTTCTAAAGATGATGCTGAAGAAAAAAAGTTGAATAAAAAATGATTTAGCTATAAACTTCGACAAACCAATGCCGATATATAAAATAGTAGGTCAAACGTATGATTCTATCGGCCGAAGAACAGACCTTGACCAATAGGGTGTAAGCAAGGAAGCGAGCACCATAAAACGATTCCAGGGAGGAACTTAATTATGCGTATTAATCACAATATCAGCTCTTACAATGCTCATCGTCAATTGACGACTAACAACTTCTCTCAAGCTAAATCTTTGGAGAAATTGTCTTCCGGATACCGCATCAACCGTGCTGCGGACGACGCTGCAGGTCTTGCGATCTCCGAAAAAATGCGTAACCAAATCCGCGGTTTGGAACAAGCTTCCAAGAATGCTTTGGACGGTATCTCTTTGATCCAAACAGCTGAAGGTGCTTTGAATGAAACTCATTCCATGCTTCAACGCATGTCCGAATTGATGGTTCAAGGTGCGAACGAAGTGTTGACAACTACAGATGCTAAGAAAATCGACGCTGAAGTGAATCAACTTCGTTCCCAAATCGATGATATCGCGAAGCAAACACAATTCAACACGAAGAAATTGTTGAATGCAGCTTCCACTGTAATTTTCCAAGTTGGTGCAAATTCCGGGGAAACAATTTCCTTGGCTTTGAAAAAAGCAGACTCTACTGCTCTTTCCATCGACAAAACTGCTGTAACAGAATTGTCCGCTGCTGCGGGTAAATTGAATGCTACAGCGGCTTCCAACTTGACAGCGATCCAAACTGCAATTGATGCTGTTTCCGGAATTCGTTCCGATTTGGGTGCTGTTCAAAACCGTCTTGAGCACACAATCAACAACTTGGGAACAACTGCAGAGAACTTGCAAGCTGCTGAATCCCGTATCCGTGACGTTGACATGGCTAAAGAAATGTCCGAATTCACGAAGAACAACATTCTTCAACAAGCTGCTACAGCAATGCTGGCGCAAGCTAACCAACAACCTCAAGGAGTACTGCAATTGCTCCGTTAATGCAGGCTCTGGGCCGGCCGGGATACCGGTCGGCCTTTTTTAATAGGAACATTCGTTTCAACCGATTAACCTATTAATTTTGAGGGGATTGCAGATATGAGGATTGAACACCGTCCGCACAATGTTTTCCCTAATCCGTTAACCTTACAAGATATTGCATCATTGAGCATGGAAAGCACGGGAAAAGAATCAGGGCAGTACCATGGAAAAAAATACTCTTTAGAAGAAATGATAGATAAGTGCAATGAAGCATTAAGCGTTAACCAAACCCACATCCAAGTCAAAATACACGAAAAGACCAATACGATCATGGTCATGGTTATTCGAAACGATACGGAAGAGGTTATACGTGAAATACCAAGTGAAAAGATTTTGGATATGATGTACAACATCTGTATTCGAGCGGGTGTTTTTTTTGATGAAAGAATGTAGGAGGTGCCAGAAAAATGCCAAGCATCGGTGGACCAATTCGGATAAGCGGTTTGTCTTCGAACATGGATATTGATAAATTAGTTAGCGATTTAATGAAAAGCGAAAAAATGCCCCTGAACAAGCTGAACAGAAAGAAGCAACTTGTACTGTGGCAACGCGAGGATTATCGTACGGCTAATACTGCATTATTGAACTTCAGAAATGCGGCGAACGATATTCGATTTGAAAGCTCGTTCAATAAAACGAAAGCCTCTTCATCTAATGAAAAGGTCGCTGGGGTTGTTACGAGCAACAGCAGCATAGCGAGCGCTTTTCAAATCAGAGTAGACAAATTAGCCACATCCGCAACGACGATAGGCGGCCCGATGACCGCCGACCTTAGTAAGCCTCTTAATGAGGCGGGAATGATTAATATCAACGGCGTGGATATAGAAGTTAAAGCAGATGATGATATAGATGCGATAATAGCGAATATCAATGCGCAAGCCAATAAAAGCGGCGTGCAGGCTTCTTTTGACAAAAATACAAAGCGCATAACGTTGATGTCCAAAGAATCGGGTTCAAGCGCAAAAATCGATATATCGCTTCCGAGTAATTTGCAGGGCGTGCTCAATATTACTCCAGGCAGTTCTACAGGTTCGGATGCGGAATATAGCGTAAATAATTCTGCGCCCATAACGTCTACAAGCAATACTATTAACGTCAATGGCGTTCAATTGCAGCTGAAAGATGTTGGCCAAACATCGATCGGCGTAGAATCCGACAAATCCGGTTTGATAGACAAAATTAAAAACTTCGTAACCAAATACAATGAGATGGTCGACCAGGTTTCTACCATGACGACGACAAGACGCAATCGCGACTATACGCCGCTCACGGAAGAAGAAAAAGAGGCCATGTCAGAAAAACAAATCGAGATGTGGGAGAAAAAAGCGCGTCAAGGAACATTATATGGCGACAGCATGCTTCAGGGGGCGTTACAATCTTTAAGAAGCTCTCTAAGCCTTCCAGTGGCAGGTATTCCGAGCGGCGAATTGAATATGTTGTCTCAAATCGGAATTACAACGTCGAAAAACTATAAAGACAACGGCAAATTGGAGATCGATGAAAAGAAATTGACGGATGCGATCAATAACCAATTTGATGAGGTTAAGCAATTATTTCTGAAGACATCTTCAACAAAGCCGGATACGCCGGAGAACATTAAGCAGCGTCGTTCCGAATTGGGGATCGGCGATCGATTATACGAAGAAATCGATGCGCAAATGAAAAAAGTAACGAAAAAGATGGGCTCCGCGACCCTGTTAGAATCCATTGATGACAGCGTTATTGGTCGACAATTAAAAGATATCAATGATCAAGAGAAGCAATGGGTAAGAAAACTGCAGGATATTGAAAATCGTTATTACAAGAGATTTACTGCAATGGAAAAGGCGATGCAGAAGTTGAATAGTCAAGGTTCATGGCTTGCACAACAATTAGGACAATAATGCTTCGACAAGAATGAAAACTGATGGAGAGATGTTAATGATGCAGAACGCGAGACAACAGCAATATTTGAAAGTTCAGGTAGAGACAGCTAGTCCTGGTGAATTGACATTATTACTTTATCAGGAGATGGTCAAATCATTGCTTCGAGCAAAGCAATTATATTCTCAACATCAGTATGCAGAGATGAACGACAGCTTGCATAAGGTGCGTTCGATTCTTAACGAACTGATCGTGACACTTAATACAGACTATGATATTGCAAAGGATTTGGCTAATCTCTATATGTTCTACAATCAGCATATCGCACAGTTCATCATCAGCAGAGATGTCAAAATGCTTGACGATGTATTGGAATTCGCTAAGGGAATGGTCGAAACCTGGAAGCAGGCACTGCTGCAATTAAAGACGGGTGGAAAGTAATATGAGTAACAATGAAAATCACCCTTCAGAAATTGTTGGCAGAATGATATCTATATATCGTCAGCTTCTACAGGACTACCAATTTGAGCGTTATGAGGAGTTCGCGCCCGAGCTGGATGAGATCTATGCCAAATTGAAGCAAAGCACGCTAACTGTTGCAATTCATTCTGATCTTGCCTTAGTCAAGGAGTTGCACGAACAACTCGTACAGTTCATTCTTGAAGATAAAAATGCACAGAACCGAGACATCCAAAAATTGGGGGCAGGGAACAGGACAGCTAATCCGTATACGAAGTTAATGTCCTCTACGACTCCTTACTTCTTTGATCAAAAACAGTAACTTGGGGAGGCCTATATTAATGAAGAAGTTCATGCCAAAGTGGCTGAATCTCTTACTAATTATTATGCTCGCAGCTGTTAATGTCCCAATATCAGCTGCAGCAAGTGGAGTTCAAGCAGACCAAATTGTAAATGTTGAGAAATCGGTAAACCCCTTGAGCATGGTAGAAGGGGAAGAGACTGAAGTTACTCTCAACGTTAAGGGCTCAAACCCGGTCAATTACGTAAAGCCAAACGATATCATCCTTATCATTGACCGATCGGGCAGTATGATGCCGTCAAAATCAAATAACAATGAAGATAGAATAGGAAATGCGAAAGCGGCTGCTAAAGGCTTCGTTAATCTTGTGGACTTTACAAAGCATCAGATTGGTATCGTCGATTTTAGTACGACGCTTACTTCTAAGCCAATGACCACAAATGCGGGTGATTTGAACAAATACGTGGATCAGATTACGGCTGGGGGAGGCACGGCAACGGCGGATGCTATCGAGAGTGCAAGAGGTTTGCTGCACAACCATCGTCCCGATGCGCAGCCAGTCATTATCTTGTTGACGGATGGGGAAGCAACTCATCCTCAACCGGTAGAGAACGCCCGCAAGGCGGCGTTGGAGCAAGCTAAGCTGGCAAAACAAGAGGGCATCGTGTTTTATACGGTTGCTTTGCTGTTGCCGGATGAAGATCCAACCAAAAGTGCACCGAATTTATTGATGAAGGAAATGGCCACGACGGCTCAGCATCATCATTTTGTATTAGGTGCAAATGGACTGAATGAAATTTACCAAGCGATCGTTAAAGAAATCGGCTTGGCAAGTGCATATGATGTTACGGTTACCGATTCGGTTGCACCCGAATTTGAAATTGTGCCTGGATCCTATGAGAATAATATTCCACAGCCAACCGTAAAGGGAAATACGCTGGAATGGAAATTCCTTGAGCTGAAAAATGAAGTCCTAACTTTTAAATACAAGATTCGTCATATTAAAGGTTCCAAGGTTGGCGATCTTTCGGTAGGCTCAGAAAAAATTAAAATCGATTATAAAGATCATGTAGGCACTCGACAGGCATTTGAAGTTGAGCATCCTCATGTTAACGTTACATATCCTGCCCCTGTCATCACGACGGTTGTTCAAGATAACGGAGATGTGGCAGGTGGTCAAAAAGTTGAGATTTCCGGTAAAAACTTCCGTCCGCAACCGACTGTTTTATTTGGCGATAAGGAAGCAGCTTCGGTTGAATATGTAAGTCCCGAAAAGCTGGTCGTAGTGACGCCGACGGGGGTGCAAGGGGAAGTTACCCTTACCGTCAAGAACGATGATGGTCAACAAGCGACGGCAAAATTCCGCTATCATGCGCAGCCTGTCATTGCGGAAATTGTACCGAATAAAGGGCCTGTATCCGGGGGGAATGAAGTAGTCATTAAGGGTGATTATTTCATGAATGGCGCTGTCGTTAAGTTCGGAGACAACTCCGCCACGACCAACTCGGTTACCCAAAAGGAAATAAAGGTAAAAGCTCCTGCATCAACAAACAGCGGAGCGGTTATGGTTGAAGTAACAAACCCTGACGGTACGAAAGTTAATATGCCAAATGGGTATACGTATATTGAAGGGCCTAAAATCACATCTATTACTCCGAATGTCGGATCGACTTTGGGTGGAGAACAGGTAACGATTACAGGTTCTCAATTCGAGCAAGATATTAAGCTGTTCCTTAAAAATAAGGAAGTTCCTGTTGAATTTATTTCTGCAACTGAACTGCGTTTTGTAACTCCAGCTTGGAGCACAGCCGAATCCGTAGACGTTAAAATCGTCAATCCGGACTTGCAAGAAGCTGTAATGGTTAATGGATACAAATATGAGTATCCCGCACCGATCATCGAATCCATTTCGCCCACTGAAGGGCCAATTGAAGGCAACACGCTGGTTAATGTCAAAGGTAATCATTTCAGAGAAGGTGCTAAGCTGTACTTTGACGATAAACAAATTTCCGTTGTGACAGTGGTAGATTCCAACACGATCCGAATCAGAACGCCGCAATGGACTACTGGAAGCTTAGTAAGCCTCAAAGTAGTCAATTCGGACGGCAAGGAAGCAGTAAAGAAAGATGCGTATCAATATTTGACGCCTCCGGCTCCAGAATTATTGACGGTGAATCCAGACAAGGGTTCCACTCTGGGTTCAGAAGTGGTAACTCTGACCGGTAAAAATTTTGCTTCCGGTTTAAAAGTTCTATTTAATAATACCAATGTTGTGGTTTCGGCTGTTACGCCTGATAGCGTTACGATCAAAACTCCTAAATGGGCAGCAGAAGAGACTGTTGATGTAACCGTTATGAGTGCGGACGGCCAAGTCAGTACATTAAAGCAAGCATATACATTTGTTGCGCCACCGCCTCCACCGGGACCTAAAATTGAGAGCGTAAACCCGGCTTCCGGACCTGTAAGCGGCGGGAATATCGTATACATTAATGGTGAAAATTTCAAAGATGGCTTTAAACTTTATTTAGGAAGCCAACAGATTACCGCAACTGCTTTTCTAAGTGATAAGCAATTACGCGTTAGAATACCAGAGATGCGTACGCCTGGAAAAGTAGATGTCGTAGTGACTAATCCGGATGGACAATCCGCGACCTTAAAGGAAGGTTATGAATTGTTGTCGCCACCGGCGCCAACGGTCGTTAAGGCGAATCCTGATAATGGTTTGATAGCCGGCGGGACTACTGTTACGGTAACGGGGACTAACTTCTCCTCTAATAATAAGTTAATGATTGGAGATAAGCCGGTAACATTTACGTTCGTGTCCAATAGCGAACTTCGTTTCAAGACTCCTGCGTGGTCCAAAGCTGAGAGCGTAAGTATTACAGTCTCGGACGTGTATAATCAAGAAGGAAAACTAGACGGAGCGTTTACGTACAAAGAACCGGAGAAAGATCCAGCACCAACGGTTGATGGCATTTCTCCAAATGAAGGTTACCTCGCCGGAGGAAAGGCATCGTTCGTAAGCGGTAAGGGCTTTAAAGATGGTGCTAAAGTTTCTGTCGGTGGCAAGGATGCAGTGACTGTATTTATGAGCAGCGAGCAATTGAAAGTTCTTATGCCAAGTTGGCCGCAAGAGGAAGTCGTAGATATTAAGGTAACGAATCCGGATGGACAGTCCGTGGAACTTCCTAAGGCCTTTTCTTATGTAACGCCGCCACCGCCACCTAAACCAGAAATTGTTTCTCTTTCCCCAGACAAGGGAACGATGAAGGGCGATCAAATCGTTACAGTGAAAGGCTCGAATTTCGTGGACGGAGCAGTAATTTCATTGGGTAGCAAGAAGGTAGTTACAGTATTTGTGAGTGATACTGAACTTCGGATTCGTACTGTTGCATGGACACAACCAGAAAGCGTAGACGTCACGGTGACTAATCCGGACGGACAATCTGCTGTATTGGCAGCGGGCTATACCTTTGAGCTTCCGCCGCCTCCGACAATTGCGAATATTACGCCGGATTCAACCGTATATAACAGTCCTATCGTAATTGCCATTAACGGTGAAAACTTCGATTCAGGATCACAAGTTTACTTTAATGACGTAGCAACAGTCACTACATTTGTAAGCAGTACTCAGTTGAAGGTAAGAACACCTCAATGGGCAAAACCTGAAAGTGTTAACGTCAAAGTGGTATCAAGTCTTGGCCAGGAAGGTTTTCTTCCTAACGGGTTTACTTATAAGCCAGTTCCGCCTAAACCGGCTCCAGTTATCACGGAGTTGAAGGCTACAAGTGGATCTTCATCTGGCGGACATATCTTTTACATTAACGGAGCTAACTTCGTAGATGGAACTACCGTTTATTTCGGCGGAGTGAAGGCCATTACGGTATTTGTAGATTCTACTTCGTTGAAAGTCAGAACGCCATCTTCGCCTGTCAAAGGTCCGGTTGACGTAAAAGTCGTGAACCCAGATGGACAAGAAGGCATTGTTGCCGGAGGATACACTTATAACTAATGCTTAAGTAAAGGATACGGTGTCTAGTTTTCTAGGCGCCGTATCTTTTATAAAAGGGATGTGGATAATGAAATCTTTAATTTCCGCTTGCATGATTGTCAAAGACGAAGAATCCTTTATAAAGGAGAGTATTGCTTCGGTACTTCCGTATGTGGAAGAGGTTGTAGTGGTTGACACAGGTTCCAAGGATGATACCGTTTCAATAGCATCCTATATGGGGGCAAAAACGATAGAAATGCCCTGGCAAGGCGATTTTAGCAAGGCGCGAAATGCGGCGATTCAACATTCGAATCTTCCAATAGTTCTTATGATTGACGCAGACGAACGGCTAGATCATCGCACTGTTCAAGCGTTACATGATACCGCACGTTTTTTGAACGAAAATAAGAGCAAGGCAGCCAGAATACGAATTCGAAATTATACGGATGATGCAAATACATCCATTAGTTACGCAACCAGAATGTTCCCGAATAACGGGAAATTCAAATATATGGGGCGTATACATGAACAGTTATGTAAGGAAGGAAATGTACCAGAAAGTATCGATACAGATATCGAATTTAATCATTTTGGTTACATGCAAGAAGTTATTGATCAAAAACAGAAAATTACGCGAAATATTGAATTGTTAAGAAAAGAAGCCTCGGAAAACGAGGATAACTCATATATTACATATCAATTAGGCAAAACACATGCTATCCAAAAGGAATATGCCGAGGCAGAAATATATCTTCGTCAGGCTTATCAGTCAGCATCGCAAGATTCCCATTATTGCCTGCCTAATATCATCTATTCTTTATGTCATGTTCTGCTGCAAGTGAAAAAATACAACGATTTTTCGTCTATTATTGATGAGGCCATTACTCTGTACCCTGATTATACGGATTTATATTTTATGAAGGGTCGTGCAATCGTCGATAATTTGGACGTAACTCAATTTCACTTAGTTCCGCAGTTGTTTGAGCGCTGCGTAGAGCTGGGTGAAGTATCAAATACGCAATATGAATCTCATGTGGGAGTCGGTACATTCAAGGCTCTTTATAATTTGGGCATCTATTATGAAATGGCGGGACAGAAGCAGCAAGCCTTGGACTGTTATGAACGATGTAGTGAATTCGGCTTTAAGCCTGCTATGGAACGATTGCTCTTGTTACGATAAAACAACATGACTGAAGGAGAATGTGTTATGACACGTCCCAAGATCTCATTATGTATGATTGTGAAAAATGAAGAGTCTTGTTTGGAAAGATGTTTGGACAGCGTGAAAAATATTGTGGATGAGATCGTAATCGTAGATACGGGATCTACTGATCGGACTTTGCAAATATTAGAGGAACGCGGAATTACAGCTCATCATTATAATTGGAATCATCATTTTGGCGATGCACGAAACCATGCGATATCTTTTGCGACCGGGGAGTATATTTTACAGCTCGATGCCGATGAGTATTTGGACGAATCGACAAAGGGTGTATTGAAGGAACCCTTAGATTGCGATTGCTACATACTAAAGATTAGAAATGACCTGGGGTCGGGATTTAACGAGGTCCATTCTTCCATTAGACTGTTCAGAAATTCACCAAAAATTAAATATGTAGGCGCGCTGCATGAGCATATTGATACAGAGACTACAAAATTAAAACATGGAAAATTATCCGTCCTTATACATCATGACGGTTATCAACAATCCGTAATCGATAAGAAAAACAAAAACAAGAGAAACATGCAGATCATAAAAAAAGAAGCCAAATTAAATCCGGATGCATTCAATTTATACAATCTTGGAGTTCAGCTTAAAATTGAAGGTGAACACTTGGCTGCGATTGATGCATTTAAGAAATCGTTTGCTGCGGGAAGCAACTACACCTTTACGCCAAAACTGCTTGTATATTTGGGACAAAGTCTAATGGAGCTTAACAGGCACGAAGAATCGCTTGCAGTGTTCCGGGACAGTATCGCTTTATATCCTACGTATACAGATTTGCATTATTTCAAAGGCTTCGTATATGAAAAGATCGAATACTTCCGGGATGCCGAAGCATGCTACAAAAAATGTTTAGAGATTGGCGAAGTGTCGGAAACGTACCATAATTCCCAAGAAGGCGTCGGCTCTTATTTGGCCCATGCCCAGCTAGCTGAATTATATTTGAAAGAGGAACGTCGGGAAGAGTCGCTGAACCATGCATTAGAAGCGCTGAAAGGAAGCAAAAATAGTTTTCCGACATTGAAAGTTTTTCTGAACATTTTCCCTGGCGGGGATAGAAAGCAGCTATATGGGATACTCAAACAAGTATGGAACTTGGATTCGGACAAGGATCTGGAATTGCTGCTGATTGCCCTGTACCAGATGCGTCATCCATTGTTACTGAATTATGTTGAGGAATATAATGTCTCTATACCGTATGAAATGCAAAGATTCCTGCTTCTTATGGATAAAAAATACGAAGAGGTGCTTGAGAGGGAAGCGGTCAACGGGGAGCTTGCAAGGGATCAATCTTCTCAATATGGCCGAGATATGTTGTTGCTTTCGTTTGTGACAAGAGACGAAAATCTTTATAACAGAGCTTCCTTGGATATAAATCTTAATCAAAAAGAATCAAAAATTTTAAAAAAGATGATTCAAGGCATGGTTTTATCTGAAAAAGATTTATCTAACGAATTTTATAAATATGTCTCCGATTTATTGGAGGATGTGCTGCATGCTCAAGAGTTTGATATCATCGATTATTTTGGCAGCCATGTTCATGATCCGTACATTAGACTGATTTTAAGTGAAAAACTAGTTCAGTATGGCTTCCATGAAGTTGCCCTGAATGTTCTCTTGGAGAGCGACTCCCCTAAACTTAACGCACGCATATTTGAAATCGCAGCAAAAGCTTTGAAGTTGAACGGAGATGATGAATCTAGCTACTATTACTACCGTAAATGCAGCGAAATCGATCCATCATTTAAAATTTGGAGTCAATTGTATGATATCTGCGTTGAACGCGGCGAAAACATGAAGGCAAGCATGTATTTGGATAAAATGCGCCATTTAAAACCTGTTTCCGAATGGTTGAATATGAAGTAAATGAGATCTGTATATACTCTTTTGAGAGCGTGATTTTTCAGATTTTACGGGAACGGGCTATAGGATGAAGTTTGTTTTATGAACATTCTATAAGCCCGTGCCTTTTGATTTTATTTTAGGGGAATGGCCGAGAACGATTGTGAATAATAACCAAAAAATATTACAGATTAAATAATAAGAAAAATATCCCTTTCCTCATTGACAACGCTTCCACCCGGTGATATAGTCAAACTTGTGGAGGATAAAAACTCCACGGCATTTGAAGATGAAGGGAATGTTATCGACATGCAAGGTAAAGTAAAATGGTTCAACGCTGAAAAAGGTTATGGCTTCATCGAAACTGCAGAAGGCAACGACGTATTCGTACACTTCTCCGCTATCCAATCCGAAGGATTCAAGACTTTGGAAGAAGGTCAATCCGTAGAATTCGATATCGTTGAAGGCGCTCGCGGTCCACAAGCGGCTAACGTAATCAAACTGTAATCATACCCGACGTGAGTCGAATTATATATGATTCCGATTAGCTACACGCCCCTGGCTTAATGCCAGGGGTTTTTATATTTTGGTAGTGGTTATTTATTTGTTCTGTGGCTGTATCCCAAGGCTACTTATAGCCTGCTTATAAGTAAGTTGCCATTTGATGTAATACGGCAGACGTAATACAGCTTCTCTGACAACCTTTTATATCGTTTCACCTTCTCCACTGAGGGGTAATGAAGGATACGGAATTGTAAACGGATTGTAACCGTTTTTTTGATTCCTCCATCATAGCTATGGTATAATAGAAGTATCCAAAGGAGGAGTGCTATATGGAATATAAAGTTCGAGGTCAGAACATTGAAGTTACAGACGCACTACTTGACTATGTCGAAAAGAAATTGAGCCGACTGGAACGGTATTTTGAAACTCCCCCTGCTTCAGGCGCTAATGTTACACTCAGCGTTACGAAGGATGTACACAATATTGAAGTAACAATCCCATTACCGGGTTTGCTGCTGCGGGCTGAAGATCGAAGCAAGGACATGTATGCATCGATCGATGGTGTCGTAGACAAGTTGGAACGGCAAATCCGCAAGCATAAAACGAAAGCCAACCGCAAGTTCCGTCAGGTTGGTGCGGCAGAGCAGCTGTTCCGTGAGCAGTCCACATCAACACCAGTTGCGGTTGAAGAAGAGGATGATCTTGAAGTCGTACGGACGAAGCGCTTTACGCTGAAGCCGATGGACGTTGAAGAAGCAATCCTGCAGATGAATATGATTGGCCACAATTTCTTCGTATTCTCGAATGCGGAGAGCAAGGAAGTCAATGTTGTATACCGCCGCGATGACGGCCGTTATGGCTTGATTGAACAAGGCTAAGAACGGGAATATTGAGGTTTCGGATGCCAATATAGGCAGAGAACCCTAGAATCTACCCGATTACCAAAAAAGGACTGAGCCTATTTCCACAACGGAATGGGCTCTTTTCACGTATATAATAGTATGGCATTACAGAAGGCTGGACTTGTATATCAATTGTTCAATACCTTCTAATATTATCTTGTAAATGTTTGTTTTGTTGCTGGAAGCAGGATTGCCCACGGTATGCCGCTACATTCGTGTGAAAATGTGATGAAAGATCGCCGAAAACATGCCCTGCGGCGGTTGCGGGACCCTGTTGAAACTGTTACAATTTATTGCAAAACGAGTCGATGTTACCGTTCTATATGCAGAAGCTTGAATGTGGTATAGAGAACGGCCATAAAATCACGATCGGATTTGCATGAAAGGGGTTAAGCATGCTAGGACTTGTAAAGAAAATATTCGGCGATGCCAACGAACGCGAAGTTAAGCGGCTCATGAAGACGGTTGAGGTTATTAACGGTCTGGAACCCGAATTCGAGAAATTATCCGATGAACAATTGAAATCGAAGACGGAGGAATTCCGTGAGCGTCTTGCAAAGGGCGACACATTGGATCAGCTCTTGCCAGAAGCCTTCGCTACTGTGCGTGAAGCTGCAAAGCGTACGCTGGGCATGCGCCATTATGATGTACAAATGCTTGGTGGTATGGTACTTCATGAAGGCAAAATTGCTGAGATGAAGACAGGTGAGGGGAAGACACTCGTCGGAACACTTCCTGTATATTTGAACGCGTTGGAAGGGAAAGGCGTACACGTCGTTACCGTTAACGATTACTTGGCATCCCGCGATAGCGAGATTATGGCCCAAGTATATAACTTCCTGGGGATGACGGTTGGTTTGAACCTTTCCGGCATGGATCACAATATGAAGCAGGAAGCATATGCGTGCGATATTACGTATGGTACGAACAACGAGTACGGTTTCGACTACCTGCGTGACAACATGGTGCTTTACAAAGAGCAGATGGTTCAGCGTCCACTGAACTTCGCGATTATTGACGAAGTGGACTCCATTCTTATTGACGAAGCACGTACGCCGCTTATCATTTCTGGACAAGCTGCTAAGTCTACAGAGCTTTACTTCGTTGCAGATCGGTTCGTTAGCCGCTTGAAAGGTGAAGAGGATTACACGATTGATGTGAAGACGCGTCAAGTTGCCCTTACCGAAGCAGGAGTGGCGAAGGCGGAGAAAGCACTCGGCGTGGAGAACCTGTTCGACGTGAAGAACGTAACGTTGAATCACCATATTCAACAAGCGTTGAAGGCTCATGCAATTATGCGCTTGGATGTTGATTATGTCGTAAATGACGGCGAAATCGTCATTGTCGACGAGTTCACAGGCCGTATGATGGCTGGACGTCGCTACAGCGACGGCTTGCACCAAGCGATCGAGGCGAAGGAAGGCCTTGAGGTGCAAAATGAGAGCATGACGCTCGCAACAATTACATTCCAGAACTACTTCCGTATGTATCGCAAGCTTGCCGGTATGACTGGTACAGCGAAGACAGAGGAAGAAGAATTTAAGAGCATTTACGGCTTGGAAGTTATCCAAGTGCCGACAAATAAGCCGAACCAGCGTAAGGATATGCCGGATGTCGTCTATAAGTCGGAAAATGCGAAATATAACGCGGTAGTCGAGGAAATCGTGAAGCGCCACAAAAATGGCCAGCCAGTCTTGGTTGGTACAGTGTCGATTGAGAACTCTGAGCGCTTGTCTGACATGCTTCGCCGCAAAGGTATAAAACATCAGGTATTGAATGCGAAGTACCATGCGGAGGAAGCGAATATCATTTCTAGCGCAGGTGAACCGAACCAAGTTACTATCGCTACGAACATGGCGGGTCGCGGTACGGACATTATCTTGGGCGAAGGCGTATCGGCATCAGGCGGGTTGCATATTATCGGTACAGAGCGTCATGAGAGCCGTCGTATCGACAACCAGCTTCGCGGACGTGCCGGACGTCAGGGCGATCCAGGCTCCTCGCAGTTCTATCTGTCCTTGGAGGACGAGCTGATGCGCCGTTTCGGTGCGGATAACGTACTGGGCATGATGGAACGTCTCGGATTTGAAGAGGATCAGCCAATTGAATCCAAGCTGATTACGCGTGCTGTGGAATCTGCACAGAAGCGGGTAGAAGGCAACAACTTCGACTTACGTAAAGTCGTCCTGCAATATGATGATGTCATGAACCAACAGCGCGGTATCATTTACAAGCAGCGCTATGAGGTGCTTGACTCCGAAAATATCCGCCAAATTGTGTTGGATATGATTAAGCCATGCATCGAGCGTGTCGTAGATGCACACTGTAACGAAGATGATATTCCAGAGAACTGGGATCTTGAAGAAATTGTAAACTACATGCATCGTCAGATGCTTGACGAGGGTACAATTACGAAGGATGACCTGTGGGGCAAGGAAAAGGAAGAAATTACGGAATTCCTGTTCGGCAAGGTTATGGAGAAATATACAGAACGCGAAGAGCGCATTGGGCCAGAACTTGTGCGTGAATTCGAGA
The DNA here is from genome assembly GCF_050474385.1 of Paenibacillus sp. B1-35. Taxonomy (NCBI): domain Bacteria; kingdom Bacillati; phylum Bacillota; class Bacilli; order Caryophanales; family Paenibacillaceae; genus Paenibacillus; species Paenibacillus sp. B1-35. Next base: position 87,380 of record NZ_JBCHVJ010000005.1, on the reverse strand, counting down.
AGGTTGTCGTGCTTCGTGCCGTGGACTCCAAGTGGATGGATCATATCGATGCAATGGATCATTTGCGTCAAGGGATTCACCTACGTGCTTACGGCGGTACGGATCCGCTGCGTGAATACCAATTCGAGGGCTACGAAATGTTCAACAGCATGGTAGCTTCGATTCAAGAAGAAGTATCTACGTACATCATGAAGGCACATGTAGAGCAAAACGTTGAGCGTCAAGCTGTCGTGGAAGAAAGCAAGATGTCCACGAATGCAGAGCCGGCGGAAAAGCGCCCTGTCGTGAAAGGCGAAGTTATTGGCCGTAACGATCAGTGCCCTTGTGGAAGCGGCAAGAAATATAAGCAATGTCACGGTAAGCAAGACTAATAAGGTTTAGAGATTTGTATGCCGATTGAGGTTATGAACGCTCTTATATCGGACATACAATACAGCAAAAGCATACATCATTGTGGATAGATGCCAATGCGAAATCTCCACATGATAGACCCGAACGGGCGGCCGTATAGCCGCCCGTTGTTCGGGAGAAGGAAGCGACACAGCTCCCTTCCTAACCAATTTTACCGAGGTGGTATTATGATGATCGACGCAAGTGTACGTCACAATATGCGCAGCATCGCAGCTAAACTTACAAACCTTAGGGGGTCTCTTTGACTTCGATCTGAAGCAAGAGATGATTGCCAACTTCGAGGAGAAGATGGCCGCACCGGACTTCTGGGATGACAATGACAAAGCGCAAGGACTTATCTCCGAGCTCAATGCAATCAAGAGCATTGTCGAGCAGTATGGGAAGCTGAAGCAGGATTATGAAGACAACGAGATGATGCTGGAGCTGGCAGAGGAAGAGGATGATGAATCGCTGGCTGAGGAACTGACAGCTAGTGTAGAGAAGCTACTGTCCAGTATCGAGAATTTCGAGCTTCAACTCCTGCTGAGCGAGCCTTATGATAAAATGAACGCCATTTTGGAGCTGCATCCAGGTGCAGGCGGAACCGAGTCTCAAGACTGGGGCCAAATGCTTCTGCGCATGTATACACGTTGGGCAGAGAAGCGCGGCTTCAAGGTCGAAGTACTGGATTATCTGCCAGGCGACGAAGCGGGCATTAAGAGCGTAACGCTGCTTATTAAAGGGTATAACGCTTACGGCTATCTGAAGGCGGAGAAGGGCGTACATCGTCTCGTTCGTATCTCGCCATTTGATTCCTCTGGCCGCAGACATACGTCATTCGTATCCTGCGACGTCGTGCCTGAGATTACAGACGACGCAGAAATTGAAATTCGTACAGAGGATCTGAAAGTCGATACGTACCGCGCGAGCGGTGCAGGTGGTCAGCACATCAATACGACGGATTCCGCTGTTCGGATTACCCATATACCAACAGGCATCGTCGTGACGTGTCAGACAGAGCGTTCGCAGATCAAGAACCGTGAGCGTGCCATGACCCATCTTCGTTCCAAATTGTATGAACGCAAGATTGAGGAACAACAGAAGCAGTTAGCAGAAATCCGTGGTGATCAGATGGACATCGCATGGGGCAGCCAAATTCGCTCCTATGTATTCCATCCGTACAGCATGGTCAAGGACCACCGGACGCAGGTGGAAACCGGAAATGTCGGCGCCGTGATGGACGGCGACTTGGATACGTTTATTGACGCGTACTTGAGAACCTTAATTCAACCATCATCTGAAGCATAATAAGTTGGTACCGACTGCACATACCTGCGCCGATCTTTGATCGGGGCAGGTTTTTTGTTGTGCTTGAATGCTTTACCATGCTAGAGAATGAGCATAATAAGACAGATTCACAGAGCAGACGGCTGACAGCATGCAGTACCAATATACTGTTCATTCAACCGATTCGTTCTGGCACTATCATATTGGTAATACGAAGGAGAACACAGTATGCCTCATACATCGGATTCATCTACATCTGAACTGAAAAAGCCTCGGCGCAGCGCCGATGGCTTGCTGGTACCGTACAATCATCCCATGCGAGCAGTAATGGATTACGGCCTTCTTTTCCTCGGAGCCTTCATTATGGCGCTTACGTTCAATACATTAATGCTGCCAAATAAGATTGCTTCAGGAGGCATATCAGGCCTCTCTATCGTACTGGAGAATCAATTTGGGTGGAATCCGGCGATCACGCAGTATGCCTTCAACATCCCGCTCTTTATCTTAGGCGTGTGCTTGCTTGGCAAGCAGTTCGGCATACGGACTTTAATAGGCTCCGTTTCCTTGCCGACCTTTATCTATCTGACACAGCATGTAGGGCCGGCAACGGACAATCCACTGCTTGCTGCTATATTTGGCGGTATTGGCATCGGTCTTGGCTTAGGCATTGTTTTCCGCGGTCGTGGATCTACAGGGGGCAATGCCATAACGGCGCAACTGCTTAGTACGTTCGGGAAAATCAATATAGCGCTGGCGGTTGCCATTTGTGACGGTGTTATCATTTTGCTGGCGGGCTTCATGCTTTCCTTTGAAAGTGCCATGTACGCACTCATCGGATTGTTTGTAACAAGCAAAACAATTGATGTGGTGCAAGTAGGTTTAGGCTATACAAAGGTTGCATTCATCATTAGTGATGATTCGGATAAAATTGCAGATGCGATTCTCCATGATCTTGATCGAGGATTAACGAAGCTGCAAGGCGAAGGCGGTTATACTGGGGAAGGACGAACTGTACTGATGGTTGTTGTCGGACAGAGTGAGGTTTATAAACTGAAAGCGATCGTCCGCTCCGTAGATTCACAAGCGTTCGTCATTATTAGTGATACAAATGAAGTACTTGGAGAAGGCTTTAAGATCCAAGCGTAATTTATAAGTGGAATGCTATGCATGCCTCTGTTACAGAATGCATAGCTTGCATAAGTTGTACGATTTTATTCATAAAACGTGGTTTCCTCCTGCATATCATGCTGTAAGTGAATGCGGTCGAATCCGCGTTTTTTTATTTGTTTGAAAAGAACCTCATACTTTTAATGACCATACGTAGTAGCCATAAACCCCTTTATACCAAGCGTTTTATCCCGTTGTAATCCCTCTCGCATAGATACATTCTATTTGCTCTTTTCATAAATATCATGAAATTTCATGGAAAACCGTTGTATTTATATAAATACAGTCGTATAATGATACATAATTATTCATGAGGAATCATTTTCCTAGACGTGTCATTGTTTTTGAAGCCAGTAGCAGCAGCCGTAAATCGTATATCGAACGTTGCGAAATCATGCTATTGCCTACGCAACAGTAGCGAGGAATGGAGAGAATGAAAATGAATCAAGAGAAGCATGTACGAGCAGCCATTGTCGGCTCAACAGGCTATGGCGGTGTTGAACTTATCCGGTTGTTACTGAATCATCCGAATGTCACCATCACATCAGTCATTTCGGCTTCGAGTGCAGGGGCTCCAATCGCAGAGGGATATCCGCATTTGAATGAAGTGATGTGCGATACGCTGGACGGAGTCGATGTGGAGGAGATGCGAAGGAAGGCGGATGTTGTGTTTACCGCAACCCCTTCGGGTGTGAGCGGACAGCTGGTGCCGAAGCTGCTGGAGGCAGGACTCGCCGTCATTGATTTATCTGGGGACTTCCGCATTAAGGATGGCGAGTTGTACAGCGCGTGGTATAAGCACTCTGCTCCTCCGGCTGAGCTGTTAGCTGAAGCAAAGTATGGATTGTGCGAGATGTACCAGAAACCGTATGTAGCGGGGTGCAAGTTCATTTCCAATCCGGGCTGTTATCCGACAGCAACCCTGCTCGGGCTCATTCCGGCATTGCAGGCAGGATGGATTCAGCCTAACACTCTCATTATTGACGCAAAATCTGGCATATCCGGAGCGGGTCGGGGCGTGAACTTAGGTGTCCATTACGCTGAGATTAATGAAAACTTCAAAGCTTATAAAGTCAACAAGCATCAGCATATTCCAGAGATTGAGCAGGTGCTTAGCGAGGTTGCGCAGAACCCGGTTACGGTGACGTTTACTACACACTTGACGCCGATGACTCGTGGCATTATGTGTACGATGTATGCATCGCTTGCAGGCACATTTATTGAAGAGGACTTTATATCTCTTTATCAAGAATATTATGCAGGTCGGAGGTTTGTGCGCATACGTCCACAAGGACAATGGCCGGCGACGAAAGAAGTGTTCGGCTCGAACTTTTGTGATATTGGATTTGCCGTAGATCAGAGAACGAATCGCGTAACGATTATTTCGGTCATTGACAACGTGGTCAAGGGAGCGGCAGGTCAAGCAATACAAAATTTAAATCATATGATGGGCTGGGAAGAGACGGCAGGGCTAATGCTCACGCCAGTGTACCCGTAATGTGAACATAGAAATGTGAGAAGCGGAGCAGAAGGATCAAATCTCCTTGATATAGATGTACGACTTTGAAAAAGAAGAAGGTAGATAATGATGCAAACGCAGGTAGTACATGCGAAAGAGACGCAATTATTCGATATCATTGACGGTTCAGTAACCACTCCGCTTGGATTTCGGGCCAGCGGGCTGCATTGCGGATTGAAGAAAACGGCGCGCAATGATTTAGGAGCAATCGTCTGCGACGTTCCAGCTATTGCTGCTGCGGTATATACGACAAATGTATTCCAAGCAGCACCGCTTGCCGTGACGAGGGCGAGTTTGGAGGAGGAAGGCAAGCTGCAGGCCATTATCGTGAACAGCGGCAACGCAAATGCTTGTACGGGCAAGCAAGGCGAGGCGGATGCATACCGGATGCGCAGCGCATTTGCAGAGCAGCTTGGCATTGCGCCGCATTACGTAGCAGTTGCTTCCACAGGCGTTATCGGTGAGGCGTTGAAAATGGAATGTGTGGAGCAAGGCATTATGAAGCTTCCTGAGCAGTTGACTCCTCTTGCCGAGGGCGCAGAACAGTTTTCGCAAGCGATCTTGACGACGGATCTCGTCAAGAAGGAAGCTTGTGCGGTTCTAACTGTTAATGGCAAGCAAGTCACGGTTGCGGGTTGTGCGAAGGGATCGGGAATGATTCATCCGAATATGGCAACAATGCTCGGCTTCGTAACGACGGATGCAGCGCTCGAACAAGATACGCTTGCGGGTCTTCTCAGGACGGTGACGAATAAGACATTCAATATGATTACGGTTGATGGAGATACAAGCACGAATGATATGCTTCTTGCAATGGCCAGTGGAATGGCAGGTAATGAACCGTTCACAGAACAGCATGAAGCGTGGCCGGCATTTGCTGCGGCATTTCAATATGTGTGTGAACAGCTGGCTAAGGCCATCGCGCGAGATGGTGAAGGGGCGACTAAGCTGATTGAGGTGCGGGTATCTGGTGCTTTGTCTGATGAATCTGCTAGTGCTATTGCCAAATCGATTGTCGGATCAAGTCTCGTGAAATCTGCTGTATATGGTTCAGATGCAAACTGGGGCCGAGTCATTGCAGCAGTTGGTTATGCAGGCCAGCCTGTAAACCCCGAGACAGTGGATATTCATATGGGATCAATTATGGTGCTGCAGCAGTCGACGCCGGTTGTATTTGACGAAGCGGCGGCGCTTGCGTATTTAAAGGGCGATACGGTGGTTTTCCAAGTGGATTTACATATGGGATCTGGGGAAGCCAAAGCATGGGGCTGCGATTTGACGTATGACTACGTGCGCATTAATGCAGCGTATCGGACATAGTACGCAAATAAGTATCGAGTATGAGATCGTTATAGCTTGCAGACGGCAGTTGGGTCAGCAGTACAGCACGGCTATAGAAGCGGTAAGAACCTCTCATTGCAGTGCAAAGGAAATGAAGAATAGGAGAGAAACAGCGGACGGAAGGTCGAACGCCAAAGTAAAGCATGACAAGGCGTCGTAAGACGTAACGATAGAGCGGGGAGGTTCAGCGGAGGGATATGGCAGCGACAGAAACTCAGGGTAATGTGCAGTCATCAGCCACAGCTGTGAAACTGTTCGTAATGAAATGCGGAGGAAGTACGCTGGCTGCATTGCCAGACTCGTTCTATGAACAGCTTCAGCAGTTGCAGGAAGAAGGCACCGTGCCTGTTATTGTACATGGTGGAGGGCCAGCGATTTCAGGCATGCTGGATAAGCTCGGCATTGAATCGGAATTTATAGGCGGTCTTCGCAAGACTGATGAAGCCGTGTTGGATGTCGTCGAAATGGTGCTTGCCGGACAGATCAACAAGCAAATTGTGCGTCGCTTGATGCAAGTGGGAGCCAATGCAATTGGCTTGTCAGGAACGGATGGCGGACTCATTCAATCGGAACCAGTATCCAACGTGGATCAGGTGGGTTATGTCGGGGATGTTATTCAAGTTCGAGCAGCCTTGCTCACTGGATTAATCGACATGAATTATATGCCTGTTATCGCGCCAATTGGACTTGATGGCACGGGTCAACGCTACAATATTAATGCGGATACGGCAGCAGGTGCTGTTGCAGCTCATCTCGGAGCCGAACAATTGATTGTCGTGACAGATGTGCCGGGCATTATGAGAAATACACCGGAAGGCAAGGTTGTGCTTCCAATCGTTACGACTGTAGACATTGAAGCGATGATAGCTAGCGGAGAAATATATGGAGGCATGATTCCGAAGGTGCAGGCCGCTATGAAGTGCTTGGAGGGTGGCGTGCAGGAGGTTGTTATTGCAGACGGGGCAGAATCTGATGTGCTGCGTCGCTTGATGGCAGGGGAGCCGATTGGAACTCGGATTGTTAGTGCAGCAGGAGTATAGGCATAGAACAATCTAACTATCATTCTGCAGAACATTCAATAGATTGAGATTGGGGCAAGCAGCACGAGAAACATAAATAATAATCGCAGAGATGTACTCAAGAGACTTACTACAATCGTATACAAATCGAATGAAGGGGTGGAGACAATGACGATGAATGTAGATGCCGGGAAGAGAACGAATGCTTTGTTCCCAACATATGCCCGCTATCCAATTGCACTGGTGAAGGGACAGGGCAGTCGGGTATGGGACGATGAAGGAACTTGCTACTTGGATTTCATGAGCGGCATAGCCGTAACGAACTTAGGACATGTGCCGGAGCGAGTTAAGGTGCGTGTACAAGAACAACTGGATACGTTATGGCACGCTTCGAACTTGTTCCATATCCCTCAGCAAGAACAGGCTGCAGAGCTTCTGACCGCTCACACTTGTGCGGATGCTGTGTTCTTTTGCAATAGTGGGGCGGAAGCGAATGAGGCCGCTATTAAACTGGCGCGCCGCTATCAGACTGTAGTCGCTAAGACAGGGCGGTCGGAAATTATAACATTCCATCAATCTTTCCATGGTCGTACGCTGGCGACGCTGACGGCTACTGGGCAAGACAAGGTGAAGGAGGGATTTGCTCCGCTTCCGGGAGGATTCCGGTATGTGCCGTTTAACGATATCGCAGCGTTGAAGGCCGCAATCAATGACAGTACGGCAGCAATTATGCTTGAAATCGTGCAGGCGGAAGGCGGCGTTTTCCCGATTAAGGCGGCATTTGCCCAAGAAGTGGCCGAACTGTGCAACGAGCATGGACTTTTACTTATCGTGGATGAGGTTCAAACGGGCATGGGGCGCACGGGAGCGCTGTTCGCCTATGAGCATTACGGCTTGCAGCCGGATATATTTACTGTAGCCAAAGGACTCGGCAGCGGTTTCCCTGTAGGGGCAATGCTGGCGCAGGAGCATGTAAGGGCAGCGTTCAGTGCAGGCACGCATGGTTCGACCTTCGGCGGTAATCCGCTTGCGATGTCTGCAGTTGTGGGTACGCTGGAAACGATGCTAGAGGAGAAGGTGGCGCAGCGGGCAGCGGAAAAGGGAACGTCCTTGCTCAACGCACTGCGTGTGAAGCTGAGTGATGTTCCGCTCGTGAAGGATATACGCGGACTCGGTCTTCTCGTTGGCATCGAATGCAGTGAGCCTGTAGCAGATTTGATTAAGGACGCCCAGCAAGCTGGACTGTTATTTCTTAGTGCAGGGCCTAATGTCATTCGCCTGCTGCCGAACTTATTGGTCACAGACGAGGAGATTGAAGAGGCAGTATCAATTATCCATGAGGTATTAGCGAAACGCTCAGAGGTTGTTGTACCTGTATAGATGGTAAGCAATCGTAAGCACAGATGAAGCGGGAAGACAGAGAAAATATACGGAGGTGGCCTTGATGGCAATAACAGCAACGACAATTGATTTGCGCGGTCGCGATTTTATCGCACTCGCTGACTATACGAAGGAAGAACTGCACTATTTGATCGATTTTGCAATCGAATTGAAGCGGAAGCAGAAGGCAGGCGAGGTGTATCACCCGCTGAAGGGGAAAACACTCGGCATGATTTTTGAAAAATCGTCTACACGCACGCGTGTATCGTTCGAAGTCGGCATGTATCAGTTGGGCGGTCAGGCTTTGTTTTTGAGCAAAAATGACCTGCAGATCGGACGTGGCGAGCCGATATGGGATACGGCTCAGGTGTTGTCCCGCTATGTAGACGGCATTATGATTCGTACCTTCGCTCATCGCACCGTCATTGATCTGGCTCGTGGCGCTACTGTACCTGTCATTAACGGACTGACGGATATGAATCATCCATGCCAAGTTCTTGCGGATTTCCAGACTGTCTATGAGAAAAAAGGGATGCTACAGGGCTTGAAGCTGGCGTACATCGGCGATGGCAACAATATGGCGCATTCCTTGCTCATGGGAGCAAGTAAGCTGGGCATGCATGTAGCTGTTGCATCGCCTAAAGGCTATATGCCGGATGCGGATATTATAAAGCAATGCCACGAGCAGGCGCAGCAATCAGGCTCTCACGTGCTCATCACGAACGATCCGAAGGAAGCAATCGCCAATGCAGATGTAGTCTATACAGATGTATGGGCAAGCATGGGATTCGAGATGGAGCAGTTGAAGCGTGAGCAAGCGTTCCGCGGTTTCCAGGTAAATGAGGAGCTTGCTCGGTATGCGAAGCCGGATTATATTTTCCTCCACTGCCTGCCGGCGCATCGCGGCGAAGAAGTAAGCGAAGGCGTTATCGATGGCAAGCACTCGGTTATTTTCGATCAAGCGGAGAATCGATTGCATGCACAGAAAGCGATTATGGCTTCAATTATGGGGGCGTAAATAACCGAATTGACTTCACTTTGAACTGCACATTGAACGGGGGAATTGTCGTGGCAAAGAACAAAATTGTGCTGGCCTATTCAGGCGGCTTAGATACATCCGTCATCCTAACATGGTTGAAAGAAACCTATGATGCAGAAATTATCACCTTCACAGCAGACATTGGACAGAAGGAAGAGCTGGATGGACTTGAGGAAAAAGCGATTGCAACAGGCGCATCCAAAGTCTATATTGACGATTTGCGCGCTGAGTTCGCGCAGGACTTCATTTTTCCGATGTTCCAGGCGGGAGCGCTGTATGAAGGGCAATATTTGCTTGGCACGAGCATCGCGCGTCCGCTCATTGCAAAGCGGATGATTGAGATTGCACGCCTTGAAGGCGCAACGGCAATAGCGCATGGTGCAACTGGCAAAGGGAATGACCAAGTGCGCTTCGAATTGACTGCGGCGGCTCTTGCTCCCGATATTCAAGTAATAGCGCCATGGCGTTCTGAGCAATTCCGTGCGCAATTCCCAGGTCGTGCAGAGATGATTGCTTATGCGGAGCAGCACGGTATTCCGGTGCAGGCTTCTGCAGCGAAGCCATACTCGATGGATCGCAACCTGCTCCATATCAGCTTCGAGAGTGGTATGCTCGAGGATCCGTGGTTCGATGCAACGGCAGATGCGAATAAAGGCATGTATGTGTTAACCGTATCTCCTGAGGAAGCGCCGAACGAATCAGAGCTTGTCGAGTTGACTTTTGAAAAAGGGAACTGTACTGCGATCAACGGTGAGTTCATGTCGCCATTACAGGTAATGGAATCGTTGAATGAGCTTGGCGGCAAGCATGGCGTTGGCCGTGTCGATATGGTAGAGAACCGCTTCGTCGGGATGAAGAGCCGCGGCGTCTATGAGACACCGGGCGGCACCATCTTATTTACAGCTCATCGCATTATGGAATCGTTGACGATGGATCGTGAAGTGATGCACATACGCGACTCGCTCATTCCGAAGTACAGTGCGGCAGTATACAACGGATTCTGGTTCGCTCCTGAGCGGCTTGCAATCCAAGCGCTTGTTGGCGAAAGCCAGAGGCATGTGACAGGAACAGTACGTTTGAAGCTATACAAGGGCAATGTTATGGGCGCGGGCGTACAAAGCCCGGTCAGCTTGTATAATCCAGATATTGCGACTATGGAGGCAGATCCGTCTCAAGCTTACGATCAGAACGATGCAACAGGCTTCATCCACTTGAATGCGCTGCGTCTGAAGGTCGCTGCCGGCGTACACGGCACGAAGGTTCATGGAGCGGGTGCTTCCTTGCAAGAAACGGGCGTGTAATACAGGAAGGGGAGAGCAGCGTGAGCAAACTATGGGGCGGTCGATTTACAAAGCAGACGGATCAACTCGTCGAACAATATACAGCTTCGATTACTTTTGACAAAGTGATGGCAGAAGAGGACATTCAAGGCAGTCTGGCTCACGTAGCGATGCTGGGAGCCTGCGGCATTTTGCCGCAGGAGGATGTGGATACAATCACAGATGGGCTTCATCAGGTGGCGGGTATGATCCGTCGCGGAGAATTGGATTACTCGATATCCGATGAAGACATTCATATGAATATTGAAAAAGCGTTGATTGAATTGATTGGCCCGATTGGCGGCAAGCTTCACACTGGAAGAAGCCGTAACGACCAGGTTGCAACTGACATGCATTTGTATTTGCGTAAACGTGTCGTTACTTTTGTTGAATTGCTTGTGAAGTTGCAGGAAGCGCTAATTGCACAGGCGAAAGAGAACGTGGAAACGATTGTTCCCGGCTATACGCATTTGCAGCGCGCGCAGCCGATCCTGTTCGCCCATCATCTGATGGCGTATGTGTCGATGTTTGAGCGTGACATTGAACGACTGATGGACAGCTACAAGCGGATTGATATGCTGCCGCTTGGAGCAGGAGCGCTTGCAGGCACGACCTTTGCTATCGATCGCCATTATACGGCGAAGCAGTTAGGCTTTAGCCGTGTATATGAGAACAGTCTCGATGCGGTAAGCGACCGTGACTTTATCGTGGAGTTTCTGTCGAATGCCTCGCTCATTATGATGCATTTATCACGCTTCTGCGAAGAACTGGTACTATGGTCGAGTACAGAATTCCAGTTTGTTGAGCTGGATGATGCCTTCTGTACTGGCTCCAGCATTATGCCGCAGAAGAAGAACCCGGATGTCGCAGAGCTTGTTCGCGGGAAGACAGGAAGGGTATACGGCCATCTCATGAGCATGCTGACAGTGCTCAAGGCACTGCCGCTGGCTTACAACAAGGATATGCAGGAAGACAAGGAAGGCATGTTCGATACAGTGGATACACTGAACGGCGCACTTCGCCTCTTCACTCCGATGGTTGCTTCGATGAAGGTGAACCGCGGACGGATGCGTGAAGCGGTACGTCAGGATTTCTCCAATGCGACGGACATTGCGGATTTTCTTGTAGGCAAGGGCTTGCCGTTCCGGCAGGCGCATGAAGTGATTGGCAAGACGGTGCTGTATTGTATTGAGCAAAACAAATACTTGCTTGATTTAACACTGGAAGAGTTCAAACAATTTTCGGAGCTGTTCGATGATCGGATTTATGCTGTGCTTCAGCCAGAGCAAGTCGTCAATGCGCGCAATGTGTACGGAGGAACGGCAACAGTTCAGGTAGAGGCTGCGATTCAGCGAGCAGAGGAAGCAATAGCGCAGAAGGCAGTATGGATTGAGTCGAATGGAGCTATTATGTAAGTTTAGGAGACCGAAGCGGGCAGTATGAAACCTTGCTGGATTTTTACATGCGTCAACTAGGCTTGATAGAGGGATTCATTAGCATAAAAAGAGGAGAGCAGTGCGCGTTAATAGCGTCCCGTGAGGCGCTGACGCGCTTGCTCTTTTTTTGTGAAAAATCAGTGACATTCCTGCTCAGGTGGACAGACTAAGCCACTCAGTGTTTGCCTGAATATGTAAATATGTGTATAATAAAGAGAGGTGCACATGTGCACTTATATTCAAAATTTTATAAGGAGGAATGCCAATGCCTCAGCCGAAGTACGTCACCGATATCGACAAGGTTACCCAGTTACCCGAGACGGAAAGGAAACGGCTTAAGCAAATTACCGAGAAATTTGTATTCCGCGTCAATGATTATTATTTGAACCTCATTGATTGGAAAGACCCCAATGACCCGATTCGGAAGCTTGTCATCCCGAATACAGGGGAACTGAAAGAGTATGGACGATGGGACGCCTCGGATGAGGATACGAACTACGTGGTTCCTGGCTGCCAGCACAAGTATTCATCTACCGCCCTATTAATTGTATCAGAGGTATGCGGCGCTTATTGCCGATACTGCTTCCGCAAGCGACTTTTCCGTAACGATGTCCAAGAAGCGATGTCCGATGTAAATCCAGGACTCTCCTACATTGCCGAACACCCCGAGATTAATAATGTCCTGCTCACTGGCGGAGACAGCCTAATTTTAGCCACACCGAAGCTAAGAAAGATATTGCAGCGTCTGCGTGATATCCCGCACGTCAAGATCATCCGATTAGGTTCCAAGCTGCCCGTCTTCAATCCAATGCGCATTTATGAAGACGAATTGTTGCTGGAGACAATCCGGGAATTTTCCACACCTGACCACCGGATTTATGTAATGGCCCATATTAACCACCCTCGTGAAATTACAGAAGAAGCGAAGCGCGGATTTCAGGCGCTGCATGATGCTGGGGCAATTGTGGTCAACCAAACACCGGTACTTAGAGGCATCAATGACGATGCTGAAGTGCTGGGCGAACTGCTGGATAAGCTGTCATGGGCGGGGGTAACTCCTTATTATTTCTTTATTAATCGGCCGGTCGCTGGAAATAGTGAATTTGTCCTCTCGTTGAAGGAGGCGTACCAGCTCGTAGAAGAAGCGAAGGCGAAGACGTCGGGTCTTGGCAAGCGAGTTCGATTGTCCATGAGCCATACATCCGGCAAAATTGAAATATTGGCAATTGAGAATGGAAAGGCATTTCTGAAATATCATCAATCCCGAGAAGGAAATTACGGCAAATTCATGATACTAGATTGTCCGGATGATGCCGCATGGTTCGATGACCTGCCCGGCAATGAGCAGTTTTGGACGCCTCCGCGCAAAAAATCCCAAGATATCGTTTCTGTAAATACACTTCCAGATGTGCCGCAACAGCGAACGAGGAGGGATGCGTAATGCAACGTTCTGTACCATCGTCGGATTGTACAGCTTCATCTGAACTCCTAGCTGGATCAAGCCCATGCGAAGATGTTCCCCTCATTCAATCTGGAGACGAAGTCGTTGAATGGATGCATCAGCATGCTGTAGAGTATTTGCGTTTGCAATTTACGGACTTGTTCGGCAAGGTAAAGCAGCTTGTCATCCATCGTGATGAAGCGGGAGCTGCCTTTAAAGGGAAGATGATGTTTGACGGTTCTTCGGTCACAGGGTACGGCGGTGTAGATCAATCCGATCTCGCCTTGCATCCGGATCCAACTTCATTCCATGTGGATACTTGGCACGACTCCACATACGGTACTATAGCATCTTTCTTTTGTGATGTCCGCTTGCCGGATGGCAGCCGCGCGCAGGGGTGTACCCGGAGTATGCTGAAAGAAGTGCTGCAGGAAGCGAAGGAATTGGGTTATTCCTATTACATCGGGGTAGAGGGCGAATTTTTCCTCTATCCTCTAAGTGAACGGGGAATACCAATTGTCACGCCTCATGACGAAGGTGGATATTGTGATCTATTCCCTCAAGATCGCGGGGAGAATGTAAGATTTGAATTATTGCAGGAGATGAGGAAGCAAGGCTTCCAAATCGAGGCGTCTCATCATGAAGTGGCTCCAGGCCAGCACGAGATCAACTTTCGCTTCGGTGAAGCGCTTAGGGCCGCCGATCGGTGGCAAATGTTCAAGCTGCTGACGAAGCGAGTGGCAAATCAACATGGCCTTCATGCTACATTCATGCCGAAGCCGATGAGCGGTCAGAATGGCAACGCCCTTCATTGCAACCAATCTTTGCAGGATGATGCGAAGTGTAATGTGTTCTATGATCCGCAAGCACCATCCAAGATGAGTGACATTGCTCTCTATTTTATAGCCGGTTTGCTGCATCACGCAAAAGGAATGTCTGCCATTGCGAACCCGGTAGTTAATTCTTATAAACGTTTGATGCCAGGCTATGAAGCACCGACTCATCTAACTTGGTCTGAAAACAATCGTTCGGCAATGATCCGAATTCCTGCGGCACGAGGCAAACAGACGCGAATTGAATATCGTACGCCTGATCCAACTGCTAATCCATATTTACTGTTTGCCGTCATGCTGAAGTCAGGCTTGGAGGGTGTGAAAAAGAGGGAAATGCCTCCTAAGGAGGCGAGTAGGGACATTCATCAAGCGGTAAATAGCACTCCGTATAAATGGGATGCCTACCCCCGGGATTTATTTGAGGCGTTAAGACATATGGAAAAGGATACAATCATCCAGGATATTATGGGTGAGCAGGCATTGAATACGTATATTTCGGTGAAAGAGCAGGAATACAACGAATATGCATCTCAAGTTCATGGTTGGGAGCTTAATTCCTATCTGCGAGTATATTAATAAATTGCATACGAGATCGATATGAACGTAAAAGAGCCCTCATCACAAGTTGATGCAGGGCTCTTTCTCATGAGTTTTGCCTTCGCTTACCTCTATTTAAGATTCATCGTTAAATATTGGCCCATTCACGCCATCCTCTAAGATTGGACTTTGATCCTTCCTCGTAGAAGACTGATCGGAGCCTCCTGTATTCACTGCTATAAGAGTAGGCTGCGGTCTGTACGTATCCACAAACATTTTCTTGCGTTCGACCTCTTTGCCGTTCACCAGCTTAATCCGGTACGATTCCACCGTATACCCTTGCTTTCCGCGCTGAATGGTCTCATGGCTGCCAATAGGCAGGTTTGGATTCTTAACATACTTAATCGTCGGTTCCAACACCTTTAATGTTTTGGTTTCCATTCGATAAGAGACGCCTTTATCCATAGTTCCAAAAAATTTAATAATCAGCCGATCGTTCTCGGCAGCGGTTCGAATCATTAAGTGCTTGCCGGTCGTATTTTTGAAGCGGAAGTTAATATAACCCTGAGAAAAGGTAGCATCCAGTCCAATAGGCAAGTAAGAGACTGGCAGGGAATGATTGCGCCGTTCGACAATTTCTAGCCCGGTGCGAAGCACCGCATTATATAGTGTGCTAGATACTTGGCAGATGCCGCCGCCAATACCGGGTACAAGCTTGCCGTTAAAGATGACGGGAGCTTCCTTGAAGCCGTATTTCTTTTCCGTTTCGGCAATGACTTTATCGTAATCGAAAATTTCACCAGGCTTCAGCACCATATCATGGATCGTTTGTGCAGCCGCATTGACATTATGGGTGCGGCCGTCATCGGCTTGCACAAAGCTTGTAGAGAACTCGATAATTTTTCGTTCAATTCCTTCGGCTTGCAGTGATGCGACCGTAACTGGCGGATTTGTCTTTTGCATCGGGACTTCAAGCGCAATCGTCCGTCCATCATTCCACGTATGCGGGATGGACGCCCGAATCAACTGTTCCAGCTGAACCCGATCGATTCGATAGACTGCTTTCTCGGGAGTATATCGAATGCTGTCGTCTTTGGTGATTTCCCTTTTTGCATTCACGGGCTTGCCAAAGGTTTGCGCCTCCCAATCGGCTGTTAGGCGCTTTGCCCAAACCTCCTTATTCCAGCGGAATTGAAGCGTCCAGGACGTCGAGAAATTGTAGCGGGCTTGGATTCGTTCCCACAGTGAGCCTTCCTTCATTTTGTCGAGTGCGCGCAGTATAGGATCTGCATCATACGTTACACCGAGATCGGCAAGTGTCGTTTGGATGGGTTCAATATTAGTGCCTTTGAAGGAGAGTTCGAACGACGTCCGCTCTAATTCCTTCATTTTATCTTTTAATTGCTCGCGGAAGGTGTCCATGGATTGGGAACCGATATTCCATGTAGACAAGTGTACGTTGGGAGGGATCGTAGACTGTGAAGCATAGCTGTGAGCCCACCCCCAGAGCGCAGTACCTACCAATAAGAGCGAGGCAAGGATAATAAATAGTGCATGGATTTTTTTCACTGCAACAGCCTCCTGCTTATGAAAAAATAAAGAAAAAATCGTCCGTATTCCAAATATGCTTCCAATCCATATAGGCGGAATCGTTCATTTTCATACTATATGCGACTTGCACGCTAAACTTTACTAATGCACTAGGAAACGGAAATGAGAGTTCTTACTATTCCAAAAATACAAAGGGGGACAATTGCGCAGTAATGAGGAAATTTAGAAAGACGCAAATCCGACGGCGATAGCCGCTATATGTAGCTGATTGTGGAGCAATGCGTAAAAAGATGTTGAAATTTCCTTTCTTTTAAAGGAATTGGGGCACTTATGTCGAATGTATATTAGCTGATCTTTTAAACTTAGGGTGTGATCATTTGATAGAAATGCAAGATGTATGGAAAACGTACCAAGACGGCTCTCACGCATTGCGCGGCATATCCGTCCAAATTGATAAGGATGAATTCGTCTACTTGGTCGGACCGTCGGGAGCAGGGAAATCGACGTTCATGAAATTGATCTATAGAGAAGAAGTGCCCACAAAAGGGCAAATTTTCGTAAGTGGATTCAATATCGGCAAGTTGAAGCAGCGCAAAATTCCTTATGTGCGGCGCAATATCGGCGTCGTGTTCCAGGACTTCAGACTTCTGCCGAAGCTGACAGCCTATGAGAATGTTGCTTTTGCCATGGAGGTTATCGAAGCGCCGAAGAAGGTCATTAAGCGCCGTGTACCTGAGGTGCTGGAGCTGGTTGGCTTGAAGCATAAGATGAACAGTCTGCCGGCGCAGTTGTCCGGAGGGGAACAGCAGCGCGTTGCCATAGCTAGAGCTATCGTAAACAATCCTTCCGTGATTGTGGCGGACGAGCCCACGGGGAACCTCGATCCAGAGACATCATGGGGCATTATGAAGCTGCTTGAGGAAATTAATTTCCGCGGCACAACAATCGTCATGGCAACTCACAATAAAGATATCGTCAACTCGATGCGCAAGCGGGTTATTGCAATCGAACAAGGCTTAATTGTACGTGACGAGGCGCGGGGGGAATACGGCTATGATTTTTAATTCACTTACCCGCCATGTCAGAGAAGGAAGCAAGAGCATATTACGCAACGGCTGGATGTCGTTCGCATCGGTTAGCTCCATTGTTATCTCGTTGTTTATTTTAGGTGTGTTCATGCTGTTGTCGCTGAATGTGAATGAAATGACGAAGCAGATTGACAACAAAGTGCAAATCCGAGTTTTCCTTAAGCTTGATGTGACAAAGGAACAGAAGGAGTTGCTCGCTACAGATATCGGCAATATGTCGGAGGTAAGCAAGGTCATCTCGGTTTCCAAGGAAGAAGGCATGAAGATGCTGCAGGAAAACTTGGGCGAGGATGGCAAGGAACTGCTCAACGGCTATACGAAAGAGACGAATCCATTGCCGGATTCCTTCACGGTAGAGGTATATGATCCGGCAACAATTAGCATGGTTGCTAAGAAGATTAATGCCATTAATGATACGAATAGTGCGAAGCCGCTGTGGAAGGTCAATTACGGGAAGGGTACCGTCGACACACTGTTAAAGGTCACGGCAACTGTTCGCAACTTTGGGTTGATCATTGTAGCGGGTTTGGCTGTAACCGCCATGTTTCTTATCTCAAATACGATTAAAGTTACGATTATGGCGCGCCAACGCGAGCTCAGCATTATGAAACTTGTAGGGGCAACCAATTCCTTCATCCGAGGGCCGTTCTTCGTAGAAGGGGCTCTTATAGGGCTGTTAGGCTCATTACTTACAGTTGGAATTCTATTTTACGGATATCAGCAGCTCGTGACGAATTTTGAGCTGGGCTTGCAAATGGTTAAGCTTGTCCCACTTCAGGATGCATGGCTGCTTGTCGGCAGCTCGCTAGTAGCATTGGGCATTTTGATCGGCATGTGGGGAAGTACAATCTCCATTCGTAAATTTTTGAAAGTATAGCGTTATCGTGTAGTGACTGTTTGAGCGCTAGTCCCAATCGGGGAGAATAGGAGGAACATCGGATTGAAACGGGGAACAGATTTTAAAAAGTGGTTCATGTTATTCGCTAGCTTTGCGATTCTCTTCTCAATGGTGCCGCCAACAACGGGACAAGCATCGGAGTTGGATAAGGTCAATCAGCAATTGAAGCAGCTTCAGAACGAGATGCGCCAGGCAGAAAACAAGCAGCAGGAAGCAAAGACTATGAAGGCTGAAGCAACAAAGCTGCTTGGGAAGACGAAGAAGGATATGGACTACCTGCTGTCTGAGATTGATAAAAAAGCAAGTGAGATGGCGAATGTCGCTCATCAAATTGATACTACCGAGCTGAATCTTGCTCAAGCGGCAGATGAGCTGCAAAAAGTGAATAAGCGCATTGAGGATCGTGAAAATTTATTGGATACACGTGTTCGATTAATGTATACGAACGGAGTTGTGTCTTACATAGATGTGTTGTTTAGCGCCACTAGCTTCTCTGACTTCCTTGATCGGTTTGATTCTCTGCAGTCGATTGCGGAGAACGATAAGGAAATCTTGGCGGAGCATAAGCGTGACAAGCAACTGGTTGTGCAGAAAAAGCAAGAAATCGAGACCAACTTGAAGCAAGTAAAGCTGTTGTATGCAAAGCTTGATAATGCGAAGAAAGACTTAATGCTGAAGGAAAAAGAAAAGGAAGTCATGATCGCAAGCTATAACAAGCAGATTGACGAATCGGATGAAGCGAGCGAGGAACAACGCGCGCTGCTTATTGAATTTGCCTCAAAGCGTGCTGATCTTCTTCGGAAGAAGAATGAGCTGATGAAGCCGAAGGAATCGCCTAGACCGAAGCCAAGAAGCAATCCGAGTGCTGCATATTCCGGCGGGCAATTAGCAGTTCCGCTTCATGCCGATTATTATATCTCTTCTGAGTTCGGCTCGCGGAAAGATCCGATCACTGGACGGCAAGGCGCGTTCCATAGTGGGCTGGATATGGCTACGCCTGGAGGAACGGATATTTATGCTGCTGAATCAGGGACGGTTACATTGGCTGAATGGTGGTCAGGATATGGTAATTGTGTCATCATTGATCACGGTAATGGTTTATGGACGTTATACGGTCATATCCGCAATGGGGGCATTAAAGTGAAGAAGGGCGACCAAGTTTCTCGCGGCGACAAGATTGCGGAGGTAGGCGCCACGGGACGCGCGACAGGTAACCACCTGCATTTCGAAGTTCTCGTGAATAAGGAACAGGTTGATCCACGGCCTTACTTGAAATAAAAATGGCAGCTTCGGCATATACTAAAACGAATGTTGTCTGAGCAAGCATACGGAACATAGGGAATACAAAGGCGGTGATTCGATGTCATTCAAAGGGCGGACCGTCGCTCTGTTAGTGGGAGCGGCAATGCTGACAGGCAGTGCCTTAACGTTTACAGTAATGGATTTGCCGATATTTGCGAGTGGTGGACAAGCTGCATCGACAGGCAATGGCTTATCAGCAAGCGAGATGCAGAAGCTGAGCTCGGCGTTAGGCATTATCGAGAATAAATATGTTACCGCCATTGATCGCAACAAGATTGTGAACGGTGCTGTTCACGGCATGATCGCTGCGCTTAACGATCCATATTCCTCCTTTATGGAGAAAGAGGAAGCTGAGCAATTCAATCACAGCATTGAAGGCGCTTTTACTGGTATTGGTGCGGAAGTAACGATGGAGAACGGCGAAGTAACGGTTGTATCTCCTATCAAGGGATCCCCAGCTGAAAAGGCTGGCGTAAAGCCGAAGGATGTGCTTATTTCCGTAAATGGAGAAAGTCTGGAAGGCAAGAGCCTGAATGAAGCCGTAGCGAAAATTCGCGGTCCAAAAGGGACAAAAGCTAAAATCCTCATTAAACGTGCTGGGCAAGCGGCTCCACTTGAGCTCGTTGTCGTTCGGGGTGAGGTCGATATGGAGACCGTATATCCAAAAATGCTTGATGGAAGCATCGGATATATCGAAATTCGCCAATTTTCACTTAACACATTCGAACGCTTCAAGGAAGAACTGGAGAAGCTGGAGAAGCAAGGAATGAAGGGGCTTGTAATCGATGTCCGTAATAATCCGGGCGGCGTGCTCGATATTGTCCAGAAGATGACGGAGCTGTTCGTTCCGGAAGGCAAATCGATTGTGCAAGTGGAGGATCGGAACAAAGAACGCAGCAGCTATGTATCCAAGGGAACAGCGAAACTGAAGCCTTATCCGGTTGCAATGCTGACGAATAAGGGCAGTGCTAGCGCCTCTGAAATTATGGCTAGTGCGCTGAAGGAATCGGCTGGAGCGAAGCTTATCGGTGAGCATACGTTCGGCAAGGGAACCGTACAGACAAGTTATAATTCTGGGGATGGCGGCTTGATCAAGATTACGATTGCGAAATGGCTGACGCCGCAGGGCAATTGGATCCATCAGAAGGGCATTGAACCGGATGTTGCTGTGCAGCAGCCTGATTTCTATTATGTCGCTCCTGTAGCCAAGGATCTAACACTTGCTTTCGATATGAACAATGAGCATGTGAAGAACATTCAGATTATGCTTGACGGGCTTGGTTATAAGCCTGGACGTAAGGATGGCTATTTCTCCAAAGAGACCGAAGCAGCCGTTAAGGCGTTCCAGCAAGCATATAAGTTGAACGTTACAGGCAAGGTAGATGTAAAGACTGGCGAGCAGTTAGAGCAGGCTATTATTAAGGCGATGCGGGATCCGCAAAATGATGCACAGCTGCATAAGGCGGTTGATGTGCTTAAGAAGGAAATCCGCTAAACGCTGTCGAATATAAAGAAGGTCGCAAGCCTCGGCTTCGGCCTTCTTTTTCTTTTGATTGTAAGGTTTAATTTTCGGGTAAATGGATACGTGAACGCATGATGTGCGAGTGTTTATGTTGTAACAAAGGGTGTAAAGAAAGTGGGAATATAGTTTGAATGCAAGATGGTTGGTGAGCTTGAAGGCAAGAAAGGCTGCGTATAGGCAGCAAATAGGTAGCATGTTTGTGAACACAGTTGGAATGCACTGTCTAATTGGTGATGGAGAGGGGCGAATCAAGTGAACCTGCTTATCGATATCGGTGTTCGAGTGGGAGAGGCTCTATTGCAGTGGCTGCTGTCACCATTTTATTGGCTGTCCATTCTTCTTATTGCCTTGCATTATCGCAGGCAGGTCATCCTGGAGCGAAGGTTATTTGCCGTGAAGATGCATAGTTGGATAACCCACACCTGGCATGCTTGGCTTGGTGGCTTGATTGCAGGGATCCTCGTTTCATTCGCTTCGATTGGCCTCGGTGTGACTCTATCGCGTGAAGTCATCATACTGCTATGGATGATTGCGCTCGTGCTGCTGCTTGTACGTGTTCGTTTCCTATGTCTTGCGTATGCAGCGAGCATGCTTGCGCTTATTCAATTTGGATTGAACATCTGGGGGACTGCATGGAATCCGGAAGGCTGGCTTGGAGATGCAGTTGCTTCTGTTCGCGGGATGGACGCGGCAGGTCTGCTGGTGCTTGTTGCTTTGCTGCATGCCGCTGAAGCTGTGCTTATCCGCAAACAGGCAGCGCAAATGGCTGGCCCGATGTTTATAGAGAGCAAACGCGGACGCGTAGTAGGCGCTTATCGCATGCAGAGCATGTGGCCAGTGCCGCTGCTCCTGCTCTTTCCAGCCTCGAGCGATGGAGCAGCCTTGCCTTGGACGCCGCTGTTTGGCGGAGATCTGTGGCAGCAGGGCTGGATGTTAGTTGCATTTCCTGTCGTCGTCGGCTTCTCAGAGCTGACGTTCACGAAGCTTCCGCAGCAGAAGGCTGCGCTAAGCAGCACGCGATTGTTCGCATATGCAGCGCTGCTGCTGGCCGTATCTCTAGCTGCTGCTTGGTGGCCGCCGCTTGTCCCTGTAGCTGCAATTGCTGCGCTGGGGATGCATGAGGGCCTGATATGGCTGAGTCGCAGGGAAGAGGCAGAACATAGTCCGGTGTTCACGCAAGATGCGGGTGGACTTCGCATTTTGGCGGTACTTCCTAAAAGTCCTGCAGCAGAGCTTGGTATCGTGCAGGGTGAAGTCATTGTAAAGGTAAATGGCATTAAGGTGAGGACAAAAGAGGAGTTGCACCAGGCGCTGCGAATGAACGCAGCATTTTGCAAGCTTGAAGTCAACAACTTAGCAGGTGAGGTTCGGTTCCTGCAGAGAGCCATTTACGCAGGCGATCATCATCAACTGGGTGTATTGCTGGCTCCGGATGATCATGTCGAATATGTAGCAGTGACACGGGCGCTATCCTTATTTTCCTTTTTGCGTGTGCCGTGGACTCGTTCCAAGCGCGGGGCGAAGTGCAAGCAGCAAGAGAATGTAGATAGCGGTAGTCAGTCTGCGGACAAGGCAGAAGGCGCTGTGGATGCTGGGAAAGCATCGATCTCTGCAGATGTGGATAATCGGGCATAGCGAGAGTTTCTTTCATTCATCTTATTTTTTTGTAGTAGGATGTTTATTGGATAAAATACCGAGCTTGATATATGTTGGTACAATAATATCGACCATAGGTGTCGAATCGATAATAAAAAGGGATTGACCAAATGCTGTTTACAGCTGCACTGGTCAATCCCTTTGTTTTTTATGAGTCGAATTTAGAACTCTTGTGGATTGTGGATAAAATCAAGTGAAAACGATGATATTGTCGACAAGTTGTTAACATTCTGTAGATAAATCCGTGAATAAAGTGGATAAGTCCAGTTTCCCTTGTGTATAACTACTGGATAACCATTTTGGTGGAGCTGTTAACTACTCGCTTATTGGATCATTTTCCGCAGAACGATAATCTCTACACGCCGATTTTGTTGTCGATGCTGTTCGGTATCGTTATCCACAAGTGGGCGCGTGTCCCCATATCCGGCAATTTGGAATTGGTCTGCATCCAGCTTATTGTCGTCGACAAAGTAGCGAAGTACAGATAGAGCACGGGCAGCAGACAGCTCCCAGTTATCTTTATACCGTCCGCCTTGTGCAAACGGCAAATTATCCGTATGCCCTTCGATACTGATTAACGTGCTCAGCTTAGGAAATAAGGTAGCGAGCTTCTTCAGCGGTGGCAGTGCATTTTCCTTTAAATCCGCACGACTTAGGTCGAACAACAGGCGGTCGCTCATTCGAATGGCGATGCCTTTGGGTGTATCAGATACGGTAATTTGACTTCCAAGCTTATTGTCATCCACATACTGTTGAATGACGCCCATAAAGTTTTTTAGCTCTGCTTCTTGCTTGCGGAAGGCTAGGTCCTTATTCGTAATTGTACCGATAGCCACCGCTTTTTCCTCTTTGTCTTTGCCGCTTGACCCATCTTGCTGCTTTTGCTTATCCCCAGTTTGTCCAGGCTTAGAATAAGCTCCATCTAGAATGGTAGAGCCCTTTAAAGACGTATCCGTATTTCGGAAGGATAGCTGTAGGGTTTCAGATAGTGACTCGTATTTATCCACATCAACTTTACTCATCGCGTACATGACGACGAAAAAGATCATGAGCAAGGTAATGAGATCCGCGTAAGTAATGAGCCAGCGCTCGTGGTTTTCAGCGCGTGCCGCTTGTTTTCTATTTCTGCGTCTCATGGATCATCCCCCGGTTTGCTTCAGGAACCAATTTCAGCGGCGCGAAGGAGTCTTCGGCAAGCAGGAACGATCCCAGCTTTTTGCGAATGAGTTGCGGGTTCTCACCAGCTTGTACTGCTAATACGCCGTATTCGATCATTTCCATCACACGCAAGTCTTCCATGCTTCGCGCTTTGATTTTGCTTGCAATCGGCAAGTATATAATATTCGCAGTTGCAACACCGTATAAGGTAGCTGTGAAGGCAACGGCAATCGATGGCCCAAGTGTCGAGGGATCCGACAAATTGGCAAGAACATGAATCAGTCCCATGACTGTTCCGATGATCCCCATTGTTGGCGCATAGCCGCCAGCAGCCTCGAACATTTTAGCATAACCTTCATGCTTTTCTTCAATTGCATCCATCTCCAGCTCCATCATCTGCTTTACGAGCTCGGGATCGGTCCCGTCCACAATCATCATAATACCATCACGCAAATAGCCATTGTCATGCTTGTGGATGCTGTTCTCCAATGCAAGTACACCTTCGCGACGAGCGACAGTGCTCATCGCAACAATGTCGTCAATTAATTGCTGTGGGTTCTCAGTGCTGCGGCCGAAGGCCATCTTAAGCGCATTCGGAATGCTGCGCAGCCGCTTGCCAGGGAAGCTGATGACGACGGCGGCAATCGTGCCGCCGAACACGATAAGTGCAGCCGTTTTTTCCCAGAGACCGCCCATTTGGCCGCCTTCCCATAGGAAGCCCCCGATGAGTGCAGCCAAGCCGGCAAGAATACCAATAACAGTTGTTTTGTCCATAGAAATAATCCTCTCTCCCGTTCAATGTTTCCCATTTGCATCCAATCGACGAAAAGAGTATAATGGAAAAGGGAACAAACATTCTTATTTTTTCATATGTAAAGATGATATCCGCCTCATGCGGGACCTTCTTTGCAACAATTTTGCAAGCAATATGATAATGCCAACAGACCTGTGCGAAGTTTTTTTTCGCGATGCTGTTCCTGATATGTTTATCGGGTGGAAAATGGGTAAAGTTTAGGGAAGGGGCAGGTTCTCAGAGCTGTGCCGAAGTTTTGAGTCGAGAGTCCTAGAATGTCCCAGAATAATGAAAATTTGTGCTTATATGCAGGAGTATATGCCTATAAGCAATGGCATGATAAGGAAGCTTTTTCTGCAATAAACGAATGTTCACTGTACAGGTCATGAGCACGGCTGCTTGATTTTGGCTTCGACTCTCGACTGATGCAGTTCATCATATGAAATATACATGATATTAAATAGAAAGCGGTGAAGTTGTGACGGACTTTGAAAGGGAAGAGAGGCCTTTTGAGCTAGTATCTGATTTTTCTCCTCAGGGGGATCAGCCTAAGGCGATTGAACAATTGGTTGAGGGCATTAATCAAGGGAAACGGTATCAGACGCTGCTTGGAGCGACCGGAACAGGGAAAACCTTTACGATTGCCCAAACAATAGCGCGTTTGAACCGTCCGACGCTTATTATTGCCCATAATAAGACACTGGCAGCACAGTTGTGCAGTGAGTTCAAGGAATTTTTCCCGAACAATGCCGTGTCTTATTTTGTCAGTTACTACGATTACTATCAGCCGGAAGCCTATATTCCTTCTTCCGATACGTACATCGAGAAGGATTCGAGTATTAATGAGGAGATTGATAAGCTGCGCCACTCGGCGACAAGTTCCTTGTTCGAACGCCGTGACGTGATTATCGTAGCGAGCGTGTCGTGCATATATGGCTTGGGTTCCCCGATGGAATACGGCAATCTAGTGTTGTCGCTGCGAGTAGGTATGGAAAAGCCGCGCAACACAATCCTTAGCAAGCTGGTAGACATCCAATATCAGCGCAATGATATGAACTTCACACGCGGTACGTTCCGCGTACGAGGCGATGTAGTTGAAATCTTTCCTGCCTCGAATGGCGAAAATGCAGTTCGCGTCGAACTGTTCGGCGATGAGATCGAGCGTATAACCGAAATCGACGTTTTGACAGGAGAGATTATCGGCGAGCGTGAGCATGTTGCGATCTTCCCGGCTTCTCACTTCGTAACGAGAGAAGAAACGATGAAGCTGGCTCTTGTCAATATTGAGCGGGAATTGGAAGAGCGGTTAGAAGAACTGCGAAGTATGGGCAAGCTGTTAGAAGCACAACGATTGGAGCAGCGTACTCGTTATGATATCGAGATGATGCAGGAGATGGGCTTTTGTTCGGGTATCGAGAACTACTCTGGCCCGCTTACATTCCGCGAGCGCGGCGCTACGCCTTATACGCTGCTCGATTATTTCCCTGACGACTTCCTTGTCGTGGTCGACGAGTCTCATGTTACGCTCCCGCAGGTTCGGGCGATGTACAATGGAGACAAAGCGCGTAAGGAAGTACTTGTTGAGCATGGTTTCCGCCTGCCGTCGGCATTGGACAATCGACCGCTCAAGTTTGAGGAGTTCGAACAAAAGGTAGGTCAAGCGGTGTTCGTATCGGCCACACCAGGACCATACGAGCTGGAGCATTGTCCGAAGATGGTCGAGCAAATTATCCGGCCGACAGGACTGCTGGATCCGATTATCGAGGTACGCCCAACGAAAGGACAGATTGACGATCTGATTGAAGAAATCCGCATACGCTTGGATAGGGAAGAGCGCGTCCTTGTCACGACATTGACGAAGAAGATGTCCGAGGATTTAACGGACTATTTGAAGGAGATCGGCATCAAGGTTCGCTATTTGCACTCTGATATTAAGACATTGGAGCGTATGATGCTGCTGCGTGATTTGCGGCTTGGTGTATATGATGTGTTAGTCGGCATTAACTTGCTGCGTGAAGGTCTAGACTTGCCGGAAGTATCGCTGGTAGCGATACTGGACGCAGATAAGGAAGGCTTCTTGCGTGCGGAACGCTCCCTCATTCAAACGATAGGGCGTGCGGCGCGGAATGCATCGGGACTTGTTATCATGTACGGGGATAAAATAACGGATTCGATGCATAAGGCTATTACCGAAACAGAGCGTCGTCGCCGCATTCAGATGGCGTTCAATGAAGAGCATGGCATTACGCCGCAGACGATTCGCAAGAAAGTGCGCGATGTGATCGAGGCAACGAAGACGGCGGAGACGAAGGAAGACTACAACATAAGCAAGTCTGTCGAGAAGATGTCGAAGAAGGATCGCCAGTCGGTCATTCAGCGCTTGGAAGCGGAAATGAAAGATGCAGCGAAAAACCTTCAATTCGAGCGCGCGGCCGAGCTGCGTGATGCTTTGCTGGAATTGAAGGCGATGGACTAACATAGAGCAGTGATTTTAGATGCCGTGCTTGGTTCGAGTGAACCTGAACGAGCAGGAGGGGTATTCCATTGGCTAGTGAACATATTGTAATCAAAGGGGCACGCGCCCACAATTTGAAAAATATCGATGTAACGATTCCGCGTGACAAGTTTGTTGTACTTACGGGCCTAAGCGGTTCGGGCAAATCGTCATTAGCCTTCGACACGATTTATGCCGAGGGACAGCGCCGCTATGTGGAATCCCTATCCGCTTACGCGCGTCAATTTTTAGGGCAGATGGAGAAGCCGGATGTCGACTCGATCGATGGGCTTTCTCCAGCTATCTCGATTGACCAGAAGACGACAAGCCGGAATCCGCGCTCAACGGTTGGTACAGTTACTGAAATTTATGACTACCTTCGCCTGTTGTTCGCGCGCATTGGTCATCCGCATTGTCCGGAACACGGGATTGAGATTACGTCGCAAACGGTAGAACAAATGGTAGACCGTATCATGACGTACCCTGAGCGTACTAAGCTTCAACTGCTTGCCCCTGTCATCTCTGGTCGTAAAGGGGAGCATAAGACTGTATTTGCTGATATCCAAAAGCAAGGCTTCGTGCGGGTACGTGTAGATGGGGAAATACGCGATGTGTCTGAGACGATTGAATTGGAGAAAAATCGGAAGCACACGATAGAAGTGGTTGTAGACCGAATCGTCGTGAAGGAAGATGTACAATCGCGTCTTGCCGATTCCATTGAGACCGCATTGAAGCTGTCAGGAGGCAAGCTGATTGTGGATATTATCGGCGAGGAGGAGCTTGTATTCAGTTCGAATTTGGCTTGTCCCGAGTGCGGATTCAGTATAGATGAGCTTGCTCCGCGTATGTTCTCCTTCAATAGTCCATTTGGTGCTTGTCCGGAATGTGATGGGCTCGGGATGAAGATGATTGTGGATCCGGAGCTGCTTGTGCCGGATCGTGAACGTACGATTGAAGATGGTGCTTTTGAGGCCTGGGCAGGCAGCACGTCGAACTACTACCCGCAGTTTCTTGCTGCGGTATGTGAACATTACGGAATTGCTACGGATGTGCCGGTGTCGCAGTTGGATAAGGAGCAGATGTCTAAGCTGATGAATGGTACGGGCGGGGAGAAGGTTCGTTTCCGCTATGAGAATGATTTCGGTCATAAGAAGGAAGCGTACGTGCCGTTCGAAGGAATCGTTCATAACTTGGAGCGTCGTTATCGCGAAACGGCATCAGAAGGCATTCGTGAGTATATTGAAGGCTTTATGAGTGCAAAGCCGTGCGGATCTTGTAAAGGTCATCGCCTGCGCAAGGAAAGCTTGGCGGTTACGGTTGGCAAGGAAAACATGGCCTATGTAACCTCCCTCTCAATTGGGGAAGCACAGCGCTTCTTCAGCGGCTTGGAGCTGACGGAGAAGGAACAATTGATTGCGCATCTTATTTTGAAGGAGATTAATTCTCGCCTAGGCTTTTTAGTGAATGTTGGGCTTGAATATTTAACTTTAAACCGCGCAGCGGGAACACTGTCTGGCGGTGAGGCACAGCGCATTCGCCTGGCGACCCAGATTGGCTCTAGCTTAATGGGTGTTCTATACATTTTGGACGAGCCTAGTATTGGCTTGCATCAACGGGACAATGACCGTTTGATTCAGACGCTGGAGCATATGCGTGATTTGGGGAATACATTGATTGTCGTTGAGCACGATGAGGATACGATGCTGGCAGCCGATTATATTATCGACATCGGTCCAGGCGCTGGAATCCATGGCGGTATGGTTGTGGCTGAGGGAACGCCGAACCAGATCATGAAGGACAAGAACTCGCTGACGGGTCAATATTTGAGCGGCCGCAAGTTCATTCCGGTACCTGAGGAACGCCGTCAGAATGATGGACGCTGGCTGGAAGTTCGCGGGGCGAAGGAGAACAATTTGCGGGGCGTTCATGTCAAGATTCCGCTTGGCGTCTTTACAGCCGTTACGGGTGTATCCGGTTCTGGTAAATCGACACTCGTTAACGAGATACTATATAAGACACTGGCACGCGACCTGAATAAAGCGAAGGTTCGCCCGGGCGAGCATAAGGAAATTCGCGGACTAGAGCATATCGATAAGGTCATTGATATTGACCAATCACCGATTGGACGGACTCCGCGCTCGAATCCGGCAACGTATACAGGCGTGTTCGACGATATCCGCGACCTGTTCGCGTCTACAAATGAAGCGAAAATTCGCGGCTACAAGAAGGGACGCTTCAGCTTCAACGTGAAGGGCGGCCGCTGTGAAGCATGTCGCGGCGACGGGATTATTAAGATTGAGATGCACTTCCTGCCTGACGTATATGTGCCTTGCGAGGTATGTAAGGGCAAACGCTATAACCGTGAAACACTGGAAGTGAAATATAAAGGGAAAAACATTGCAGACGTGCTGGAAATGACGGTGGAAGATGCCGTAGAGTTCTTCCAGAACGTTCCGCGCATTCATCGCAAGATTCAAACGATACTTGATGTCGGCCTTGGCTATATGAAGCTTGGACAGCCGGCGACAACGCTGTCTGGCGGTGAGGCACAGCGAGTCAAGCTGGCGGCTGAGCTTTATCGCCGCAGTACAGGCAAGACGATTTATATTTTGGATGAGCCGACTACAGGTCTCCATGTTGCGGATATTGATCGTTTGCTGCAGGTGCTCCACCGCCTTGTAGACTCCGGTGAGACGGTGCTTGTCATCGAACATAATTTGGATGTCATCAAGACAGCTGACTATATTATCGATTTGGGACCGGAAGGCGGCAGCGGCGGTGGCTCAATCGTTGCTCACGGTACCCCGGAACAGGTGGTAACTGTACCAGCTTCTTATACAGGCAAGTACTTGAAGCCGATTTTGGAGCGGGATGCGGAACGTACGAAGCAGTTAATGAAGAAGGAACGAGAAGCTCAGAACGTATAAATAAAGGCAGCAATTTGCTAGAGAAAAGAGCACGGTTCGGCTTATATGGTCAACTGTGTTCTTTTTTGCATGCTGATTCAAGCCGTGGAGGATCAACAATAGAGAACCAGGAAATGCCATGATGCCCTTTTATCCATTATCAAGTTTCTATTTTAGAATTTATAAAGTTGGAAAGGGGGCAGGCAGGAGACCATGCTTTGTCTGCCGAATTGGTAGGGCAACGATATTGTTCAAGCAGAGGATGGTGCAGATGGTACAGCTTCAAGTTGGTTCATGCAGCACGAAGGTACGAGGGATCTTATTCGATAAGGATGGAACATTACTGCAGTTCATTAGCTTATGGGGCTGGTGGGCAGAGAAGGTAATGAAGGACTTGGAAATGGAGCTGAAAAAAGAAGGAGGCTCTTTGCCGGAAGATCCAGGATATATATTAGGTGTCCATATTGATGCTGATGGATCAATTCGATCGCATGATCGGCAAGGGCCGCTTGCGATGGGGTCCCCGACGCAAATGATTTCGATTGCGACATACCTGCTCTATAAGGAAGGGGTTCCATGGAATCAGGCAGTGCAACGGATGACAGCCTTATTTGAAGAGGCAAACGAGCAATTGTTGGAGCACGCGAATATTGTTCCTGTTACCGGTGTCGTTCCGTTCCTAGAGCGCTGCCGTCAGCATGGACTTCGCATGGCGGTAGTTACGGCAGATGATAAAGGACCATCAGAGCAGCATTTGCAGAAGATGGGGATACGCCACTACTTTGATGCTGTAGTAGGTGATGATTGCGTATCCCAAGGGAAGCCTTATCCGGACATGGTGGAATTGGCATGCCGTGAGATTGGTTTGGAACCGCATGAAATCATCGTTATCGGGGATTCGGTCGGCGACATGGAGATGGGGCGTGCAGCCGGGTCAAGTCTACAGGTATTCATCGATGAGGCGAACCAGTTCGACACTGCACCTGAGTCCGCAGATGTAATGATTCGATCGTATGAGGAAATTGAGATGATATAGCTTGGCTGATGCAGCAATTCATGAGAATCAGCATAGTGACGAAGCGAAGAGACCAACCAAAGCATGATGCTGAGGCTGGTCTCTCGTTCATTGCGCAGGTGGAGGGAAAGCTTGCGAGGATGTATTCATTCACTATCGAGACTAGCAGATAGGAGCGGCCAATATTTCAGTTAGGCGCTGCTGGAACGCATCCGCTCCTACGCGAAGGAAGAAGCTGTGGAACGTCTCTTTAGACTTGCGTTCCTGCTTGTAAAAACGAAGAAGCTGCTCAAGAACGTAAGGGACATCGTCTCCCTTTACACGTCCTTTCAATGTGGTGTTGAAACGGGCATTCGGTCCAAGTATGCCGCCAACCGCGATATCGAAGGCGTCAACCATGCCCTGCTCAGTTTTCACAAGAGCTCCTTGCAGTCCAATATCAGCCACATGCTTTTGTCCGCATGCATTTGGGCATCCAATGAAATGAATACGGATACGTTCATCCAGATCGGTAACATGCTCATCCAAGTAATCAGCTACCCGACGAGCACGTTCTTTCGTTTCTACAATAGCCAGATTGCAAAATTCGTTGCCTGTACATGATACCGTCCGGCTCATGAATGGCTTTGGATGTGGAGTGATGCGCTGCAGCACGGGAAGAGCGAGAACCTCATCGACTAGATGCTCAGGTATTCCTGTCAGAATGATGTTCTGGGACATCGTTGTCCGCAACAATCCGTCTCCATATGTTTCGGCTGCGTCCGCAAGCTGGCGGAACTCTTGGGCATTTAGCCGACCGATCGGCACATTTAAACCAATATAGAATAGACCATCCTGCTTCTGCGGATGTACTCCGTCAAAATATGCCGCTTGCCAGCCAACGGTCTTGTCTTCTCCACGAGCAGGAAATTTGCCGATGAGCTCTTCCAATCGAGTTTGAAAGGCATCAACTCCCCATGCAGCTATCAGGAATTTCAACCGTGCATGATGGCGCTTTTCACGGAAACCATGATCTCGGAACAAGGTAGTAACACCGATGGCTACCTTGAGTACCTCTTCAGGGCGGATGAACATATTCAGCTTCTGAGCTAAATGCGGTTTGGCAGATAGGCCGCCTCCAACATGGGCATGGAAGCCAAGTACTTCTTCGCCATCTATGATTTTGACGGCAGGGGTGAAGGCTAAGTCATTAATTTCAGCATGCGCGTTGTTATAGATGTTAGCGGATATCGACATTTTGTATTTGCGCGGCAAGTTAGAAAAGTCACGGTTTAAGAGAAAGAAATCATTTACTTCATTAACAAGCTCGGTCGTGTCGATTAATTCATCAGGGTCGATACCGGCAAGCGGATTGCCGACAATTGTGCGCGGGCAGTCGCCGCAAGCCTCATAAGAATAGAGTCCAACCTGTTGCAGACGATTAAATATATCAGGGAGGTTCTCAACTCGCAGCCAGTGGTATTGAATTGCTTGGCGTGTTGTTACGTCCATTAATCCCCGACCGTACAGATCTGCAATCTCTGCGAGCGCACGAGCTTGAACGGCGGACATAATCCCGGAATTGATGCGGATGCGCATCATAAAATGTCCGTCCTTTGGCTTTTGCTCGTAGACGCCAGCCCATTTAAATCGGCCCTTGTCATCCTCTGGGATAGATTCATAGCCTTGGTGCGCGTATGTTTCGATAATATCGCGGATGACATCAAGACCGTCCTTCTCCATTTTCACAAATTCAAACTTATTCAGCTTTGCGGTTTCTTTCATCCAAATCGGATCATAAGCCATGGCAGTTTCCTCACTTCCTTAACTTGTTTATTCCGATATAAATAGTAAGAATTATTGGTGAGGATATCGTAACATATTTCCAGTAAGGCGACAATGCGTGTATAAGACAAAGAGCTATTACAATTTCTAATAAATGCATTCAATATCTCTTATGAATGACACCCGGTGAACATGGTGAGATATTCCAACGAATATGAAGTTGAATATCGATCATGATTGTAGGTTATGATCGAAATCAAAATTGGATGAGGGCATGTCCATCATTCTCTTACTCAATGACATCTATCATGCTCAATTTCGGAGACGAGGGATAAAACATGAAATATTGGTGACAATCTTGTTAAATATGAAAAATTTGCCTTGCATCTTTTGCTGGGTAAATATAACATAGATGCATATGAGTATAATGCACGTGTAGAGGGAGGTCACACCATGTTTTTGGCCGAAGCAGCACAACAGAGCGAAAGTACCTATCAGCATTTTGATCTATTTATGATTGCGTTTACTTTAATCTTGATCTGGGCAGTTCTTCGCCAAATCAAGCAGCGTCCTCGCAACCTATTTGCGCTCGGCTTCGCCGTTGTGAGCTTGCTTGTATTTTTATATGCGGATTGGATAATGGTGCAGGGTTGGTAATCGCCATCCAGCTTTCTTACAATTGATCTTCACATAACACATAAGGCGATACATACATGTCTTGTACAAGCGGACTCCTTGGTGGATATCATCAAGGAGTCTTTTTTTCTTGCATAAGTTCTGTAGTTGGTGGAGAATGAGAAGGTAGATTGGGATGTCCCGATGGATGTGGGGACAAGAGGAGGAACAACCGAATGGTTGAGCGAGGAAAGAGAAGTCACACACGAAGTACAGCATTTATGGAGTTTATTCGAAACACAATGAAAAGAAGGCTCCTCCTTTTTGCGGCATTCGTGCTGTTTGGAGCGTCCGTTGTACCAGCTTCAGCAGGGGCAGAGGCGTCTTTTCGGGCCGTAAAGGTGAAGGACAAGGTATATGTGGAGGCAGAGGCGCTAGAGCAGATTGCGGGCGGCAAAGGTACTTATGATAACAAGTCCAATACATATCGATTTAAGTCGAATGATATACCTGCAATTGTAGAAAAAGTAAGTCCATCTGTCGTTTCTATCATTGGCAGGCAAGTGGATGCAGAAGATAATTCAGACAATTGGTTGTCTCATGGCACAGGTGTCGTGATTCGCAAGGATGGATGGATCGTTACCAATGCTCATGTGATTTTGGCGCTGAAGAAGCCGGTAGTTGTAACGCCGGAAGGGAAATCCTATGCCGTGTCCAAGTGGTTCGCAGATGAGGAGAGCGATATCGCCTTGATCAAAATTGCTGCTCAGAACATGAAGCCGGCCGTTTTTGTGCGTCCGAACTCGACGCTCAAGGTGGGGGAAGCGGTTGTAGCGCTTGGAACACCGGTCTCCTTTATGCTGCGCAATTCAGCGACTTCAGGCATTATTAGCGGTATCGACCGAGCTGTCGATTCCAGTTACAAGCTCATTCAGACGGATGCGGCGATTAACCCAGGCAATAGTGGGGGGCCGCTCGTGAATATGCGTGGCGAAGTAATAGGAATCAATTCGATGAAGTTCGCAGCTGTAGGGATTGAGAACATGGGATTCACAATTCCGGCAGATACAGTAACGATGGTAGTGCAGCACTTTTTCAAATATAGCAAGATGAAGCGGGCATCGATCGGCGTTGAGCTGGAAGAGAGCTGGGCTGCGTATGTAGGCTTGCCCACCGATGATCCGATCAGGGTGACGAATGTCGTGAGCCCACAAGCGAAAAAGGCAGGCATTGCAGAGGGCGATGTGCTGTATGCCATTAACGGCAAACCTGTGAAGACTTTGGTTGATGTGAATGAGGTTTTGAAGGTGTATTTGCCCGGACAACAGGTTAAGCTGACAATGCAAGCAAAAGGCAATCTTGTCACAAAGGTTGTTGCCTTGAGTGAGGCAACGAAGCCGGCAGTTAAAAAGGAATCTGAAGTTGATAAGAACATGGAGTAATGAATGATTGTTCCTAATTCAAATGTATAGAGTTGAAGATGCAAAGGGAGAGTGCCTCATATGGGAGAGACGACTCGATTTCCATTCTCTAGCCATTTTTGGCGGAAGAATATCGCGATTATGACGATGGCTGCAGTAGTAGCGGGGACAATAGGCTGGAGTGCATCCCCTACCTCGATCGCGGCAGCAAGCGCCGCGGTTCATCAAGAAGAATTGCTTCGATTGAAAGCGGGCAGTACAACTGCAATGTGGAATGGCGAGAAGCTGACAATTATTAAGCCATATGTTCGCCAAGGAGTAACGATGGTTCCGCTCAGCATTTTTACGAAAGTATTCGATGCGGATATGAAATGGGAGAAAAACGACGTTGTGATTTTGGACAGCGATGCTGCATCTATTCGTATGCGAATCGGTAAGAAGCAAGCAATGCTCAATGACAAGCTGGTCACACTGGCGGTGGCTCCTGAAATGACTGGCGGTACAGCGATGGTCCCGCTCAAGCCGCTTGCACAGGCTTTTGGAGCCTCATATTCGGTGGATAAGGATAACACGATTGTTCTACGCTGGAAGGAAGCAGGTACTCTCGCAGGTGCGGCTATAGATGTAAGTGCGAAGGCTGAGCGTGTCGGCGATTCTTACTATCAATGGAATATGGTATTGCCTAAAGGTTGGAGATATGAGAGTTTGATTCCTGATGAATCCAACATCATTTTTGCCAATCCGACGCGGCAAGTCTATATGACGATCGATGTACTGGATTGGAATTCGAAAGCACTGGAGCATTGGGCAGATATATTTAAGGGAAAACCAACAGAACAGCAATTAATGGAATACCTCCAAACGGAAGAGACGTATGGTATGTCCGGTGCTGAGTCTGAAATATCAGAATCACGTACAGGCAAGGTTGATGGTATTGCATATGCACAGGCTGTCATGGCTAATGAAGATGAAATGTATATTGCCCGCGTGCTCAGTACGAACGGTAAGCGTTATGTGGTGCGTATTTGGGATGATACTGCTCAGCAGACGAAGCAAATGCAGCAATATGTGCCGCTATTGAATACGTTCCGTCCAGACTATTCGGCAGTTGCAGGTACGTCCAATATTAGCTCGGTGAAGGATGGCTACCGCAATACGAAGTTATGGGGCAAGGGACTGACCATGGAGATCCCAGTAGAATGGGAAGCATCTGATACGTTTACTCAATCGTATGGGGCGAAAGATTGGGAGAAATATATCAATTATAATATCGCTTCCGCTGCACAAGGCACTACACTCGATCAAATGGTCAACAATCATGTCACCTTGCTCAAAAAGACAACCAAGCCTGAGCATTTGCAAATTGAGCCTGCACAGGACGTGAAGCTGGCGGATGGCAAAGCGGCAAAATCGATCTTGGTCAAGAGTCGGATTGACGAGAAAAACTGGAAGGTGACGATACAGCAGCTCGTTATCGATGAAGGTGTGCAGTATTTGATGATTTATCATTGCCCGGATAACCAGGAAGGTATCGCACTTGGCAAACGTATTCTTTCTTCAATGAAGGTGGACGGAAGCGTGAAGAAAGATCTCAACGAACCAGAAGACTTTCCGAAAGGCGACGATTGGTACAAGGATTGGGCTGCTTCCTCGCCTCGCAAAGCTGAGAATTACGGGTTTACGCTGCAAGTGCCGGATTGGTGGACAACCGGATTCTATGGTTGGGCAGACGAGTATTATGACAGTGAACAGGATTCAGGTGTGATTGCCTTATACACGCTGCCGAACAGCGGTTTCTCGATTCATGTGGATCCTGTGCGGACGGTAGAAGAGGCGTTTGCCATATGGGAAGATTATTACAAAGAAGAGGGAACTGCAAAGTTTGAAATTGTAAAGCAAGAGAAGACAACCGTTCAGGGACATAAGGCTTTGGTGGTAGAAATGAAAGGGATGAATGAACCAAGTCAAACGAGCTTTACGCAGAACATGCTGTTGATTGCCCGTGATGGCAAGGTATTCTCGCTTTTGTATTCCGTTGATAATTCCTCTTCAACACCGGAACTGCTTGACTCTTTGAAGCGTACGATGAAATCTTTTCAATTTACGGATCAAGTGACGAATAAGAAATCGTGATACAGGCAGCATCCTAGCCGTTCTGGCGGGATGCTGTTCTTTTCTTTTTTTGCATGTGGAAATATCCGTGCACAACCTGCAACGAGCAAGCTCATGCAGAGATCTGTACAGTGATAAAGAGTAATAAAGAGTGATAAAGGAAGTTCTAGCCTATACTGGAGTTTCAGCGTAAAGATCGCTATACTAATTGAAGCATATTTAAATAAGTAGATAGAGATGACCGCATCATGCGGCAATGGATAAATTAGCTTGGAGGATGAGCATGTCAACAATGAAGCAAGGGATACAGCGTGGAGATATCGAGCTGCTGGCGCCGGCTGGCGATTGGGATTGCATGCGTGCTGCAGTGGCAAATGGCGCGGACGCGATCTTTTTCGGAGTAGAGAAATTCAATGCGCGTGCGCGTGCGAACAATTTTCGTATGGATGATTTGCCGGACATTATGGCGTTTTTGCATAGTTATGGGGTTAAAGGATTTTTGACATTTAATATATTGGTGTTCGAAAATGAGCTTGAGGATGCGAAGGAGCTCATCGAGACATGTATCGATGCAGGCGTGGACGCAGTTATCGTGCAAGACTTGGGCTTGGTGAAAATGATTCGTGAAATTTCGCCGGACTTCCCGATCCACGGATCTACACAAATGACGATTACGTCGCCAGAAGCGGCTGAGTTTACGAAGCCGTATGGGATGGAGCGGGTCGTGCTTGGCCGTGAAAACAACTTGAAGCAAATTCAGAAGATTGGCGAGAAGGCCAACGTACCGATGGAAGTATTCGTGCATGGCGCACTGTGTGTCTCCTACTCTGGACAATGCTTGACGTCTGAAATGTGGGGCGGCCGCTCGGCGAACCGCGGTGAATGCGCACAGGCTTGTCGTTTGCCGTATGACATGATGGTTGACGGCGAGCATCAGCCGATGGGCGATGTGACGTATTTGCTGTCGCCGAAGGATTTGGCGGCCATTGATATTGTGCCAGAGTTGATTGAAGCGGGTGTCACGTCTTTTAAAATCGAAGGCCGCATGAAGCAGCCAGAATATGTAGCGAATGTGGTGAGCAAGTATCGCAAAGCGATTGATGACTACTTCGATGGCAATTGGGCTGGCCCATCGAAGGAAGAAGTCCGTGAGCTTCAGCAAAGCTTTTCTCGCGGCTTCACGCACGGCTTCTTGAAGGGAACGAACAACAAGCAGCTTGTGGACGGAACGTTCCCGAAAAGCCGCGGTGTATACGTGGGTACCGTACAGCAGGTACTGCGCGACGGTGTCGTATGTAAGCTGGAAGCGCCTTTGAAGCGCGGCGACGGCATTGGCTTCGATGCCGGTGATCCGACGAAGAAGGAAGAGGGCGGGCGCATCTACGATTTGCGCCGTCAAGGCGTGAAACTGGAAGGCGAAGCGGAGGAAGGCTGGATCGTGGACATTGTGCCAGGACGCAATGACGTGGATCTGCGCCGTGTTCATGTTGGGGATCGCATCTGGAAGACGAGCGACCAGGCGCTCGATAAGCGCATGCGTGCTACGTTTGAGACGGACAAGCCATACCGTGTCTTCCCTGTGCATGTGCGCGTAGAAGGCCGTGCTGGCGAACCATTGCGTACTTGGTGGACGGATGTACAAAAAGAAACGGTTGTCCAAGTAGATTCGGAATTGCCGCTTGATGTTGCACAAAAACGTCCAATGGACGAAGCGCTTCTTCGCGAGCAGTTCGGTCGTCTTGGCGGCACGGTGTATCAGCTTGAGGCCTTGGAAGCGGCGCTAGAAGGCGACGTCATTGTTCCGATGCGCGAATTAAATGCGATTCGTCGTCGTGCTGTGGAAGAGCTTGCTGGCGAGCGTCCGAAGCCACCGGTATACGTGAAGCACGATATCGAGGCTATGGGGGATGCCGTTAAAGAGCAAACACCAGTGCCATTCGGCGGTGCGCAATTGACAGCGCTGTGCCGCAACTTGGAGCAGGTGCAGGCTGCCGTGAAGACGGATGTGGCATTGATCTATGCTGACTTCGAATTCATTAAGCAATTCCCGGCTGCCATTGAGGCATGCCGCGCTGCAGGCAAACCGATTGCGCTGGTCACGCCGCGCATCCATATGCCGAACGAGAACGGGTACCATCGCAACATATTGAACCTGAAGCCGGATGCTGTTCTTGTCCGCAATACGGGAGCATTGAATTACTATCAATTGGAGAAGGCGGAGTGGGCAAGTAAGATGGCGGCCTCTGCGCATCCAAGCGAGGAGATCATGGAGCAGGCGGAGAATGATCCGAAGCTGGCTATCTGCCCAGGTAAACCGCAGGAAGAACCATTCCCGCAGCTAATCGGCGATTTCTCCTTGAACGTAGCGAACCATAAGACGGTGCAGCTGTTCAAGGAAGCGGGATTGGATCGCATTACGCCGTCGTATGACTTGAACATTCAGCAAATGGTCGATATGCTGCGTCATGCAGATACGTCGATGCTGGAAATCGTCATTCATCAGCATTTGCCGATGTTCCATACTGAGCACTGCGTGTACTGCACGTTCCTGAGCGAAGGAACGGACTACACGAACTGCGGTCGTCCGTGCGAAGAACATCGTGTATCGCTGCGTGACCGTATCGGCATGTCTCACCCAGTCCGTGTAGACGAAGGCTGCCGCAATACCGTATACAACGCGATTGAGCAGTCGGGCGCGGAGTATTTGGTCAACTTCCTGGAGCTAGGCGTTGGCACATACCGT
The DNA here is from genome assembly GCF_050474385.1 of Paenibacillus sp. B1-35. Lineage (NCBI taxonomy): Bacteria > Bacillati > Bacillota > Bacilli > Caryophanales > Paenibacillaceae > Paenibacillus > Paenibacillus sp. B1-35. Next base: position 47,634 of record NZ_JBCHVJ010000005.1, on the reverse strand, counting down.
GTCGAGTTCTTGGAGGAAACGCCAGAGCAAGTGCAGGAGGTTATCGACCTGTACGGCCGTGCGATTCGTGGCGAAATCAGCGGCACAGAAGTATGGCGCAAGCTGAAGGCAACGAACCAACTCGGCGTAACACGTGGGCAGTTAGTGAAGTAGGGAACGAATTATATAGCATATAAATGATAAAAGCAGGGCTGTGGGCCCTGCTTTTATCACTATATCACTTCTTGACATTCGTAGCTATTGGGGTGGCAAATGTCAATTCCAAGCTGACTTAATGATGTCTGCTAGCTTATTTTGATTACCAATCATATGTCTTTTGTAAGCTTACTAATATATCTTTTGTTGTCAGTATCGAGTAAATCATACTACTTCTTTTTGTCCCTATAGTTTTATGAGGATGTCATGTATACTAGTATGGTAATTATATGATTCGGTATTCGATAATCACTGGAGGGTCAGAAATGAAGATTAGAAAAGCGATTATACCAGCTGCAGGCCTAGGTACTCGATTTCTGCCTGCAACAAAAGCCATGCCAAAAGAAATACTTCCTATAGTAGACAAACCAACGATTCAGTATATTGTTGAGGAAGCTGTTGATTCAGGTATTGAGGATATCATCATAGTTACAGGTAAGGGGAAGCGGGCAATCGAGGATCATTTCGATAATTATTTTGAACTTGAACATAATCTGTTGGAGAAGGACAAATTAGCGCTGTTAGAAGAAGTACGGAAATCTTCAGAGATGGCAAACATTCATTATATCCGGCAAAGAGAGCCTCGGGGATTAGGACACGCGATTTGGTGTGCTCGAAAATTTATCGGAAATGAGCCGTTTGCTGTTCTACTCGGTGACGATATCGTACAAGCAGAGGTACCTTGCTTGAAACAAATGATTGACGTATATGATCGTTATGAGTCCTCGGTTGTTGGTGTACAGCCAGTTCCTTGGGAGCAGGTATCCCGTTATGGACTCGTAGCGGGCTCAGCTATAGAAGAACGGATCATTCGTGCAGAACAGCTTGTAGAGAAGCCGGACAGAGAGTCAGCACCATCTAACTGGGCCATTATGGGGCGTTATATACTTACACCGCGTATATTTGAATTGCTAGAACAGCAAGAAGCTGGAGTTAATGGAGAGATACAGCTTACTGATGCGATTGCGCAGCTAAGCACGGAACAGAGTGTATTGGCTTATCATTTTGATGGTCAGCGGCATGACGTTGGTGAGAAACTCGGCTTTATTGAGACGACTCTGCATTACGCACTGCAGCGTCCAGAGCTGCGGGGAGATTTGTTGGAATATATGAAGCGTATGATAGTTGAGTATGAAAAGGAATAATTGACACATGCAAAAAAACGGCCCTTTTTATGGGGCCGTTTTTTTAAGATGCATTATTACCCTACTCAGCTTTAAATCTCATTCCTGCGATTTGGTCAATCTGCTCTTTTTGGTCTGACCCTAGTGCAACAAGTTTGTCATACCAATTTTGATCTACTTGCCCCTGTTGGATCGTTGCAGCTACGTACCATCGTGCGAGCTCACGGTTGTTCTCAGGGCTGTTCGCAGGGTCGTTCGAGTTAGTTAAGTCCTCTTGTAAGTATGGCTTCATCGCTTCAGCTGCCTTAGCGGGATCACCCTTCATTAAATATGCGCGCCCAGCATTCATAGCCATACTAGAAGTAACGTAAAATGGATTACCTTGAAGCTGTCCTTTCGGCAATGTCTTCAAGTGCTCCACGCCTGCCTTAACATGCTCAAACGCGGCGATGACCTCGTTCAAATACCCATCTTTTTTGTCTGGTGCTGTTGATATAGCTTTATAGCCCTCACGTAAAGCCTTATCCATATATTCACCGTACCATTTCATGTCCCAAGGGAAGTTGGATGCGTTTTGAGAATATACGGTATAGACTTGTTCGTCTAGCCCCTTTGTGTTATATAGCTTGATTAGCTGCAAGAGCAGTGACTTATTATGAGGGTTATCCTTCAGTGCATTTTTCAATACTTTTTCTGCTTCTACGTAGAACTGCTCATCTTTTTGTTGTTGATATACTGACATGTATAGATTCGCCTCAAAAGCTGCGTATTCCGGATGAGTGGAGCGTATGCTCTTAGCCTTTCTTAACTGAACCATCGTTTTGGTAAAGTCTTGAGTTGTAAGGACAGTTTCTTTCGCGCTTGCAAACGAGCTTGATGCCTGTACAAAGAGCATGGAAGTAATGAAAAGACCAATACCAATTACTCCTAGAATACTTGTCAATGCAATTTGGTATGTTTTTTGCGTACGTTTCTCGATTGGTTTTGACTTAATGGATGCAGTCATCCCCCCAAGAGATATGAAAACAAGTATACCAATGTACACATAACTCATGTTAAAGTCCATTGCACTGTGAATAAGAATACTCGTTGATAGAATGAAGTACAAAAAATAACTGTCGCGTTCTTGATCATTGGCTTTTACATATGATCGGATATAGTGCCAATAAATATAGATTAGAAAAGCTAAAAGAATAAGCATACCGATGATCCCGGTTTCAACTAAGTATTGCATATAAAAACTATGTGCTTGCTGAATATCATAGGGATTGTTTTCATATTTCGAATAAAGCGCGGCCCAAGCGCCTCCGCCTGCACCAATTAACGGGTAATCCGCTACGAGTTTCAGTGAGTCCTTATAAAAAGTAATCCGTTCAAGCACACTATGTTGTTGAAAATTAATAGTTTCCAACCGTGTTGCAATGTTCTCAGGAAGCATGTTTTTCACATTCGTTCCAACAAGAATAAACAACAGCAAACCTGCCAAAACTGCTCCGCCGACAGGAATTAGGAAACTTCCCCATCGTTTATTAGAAATTGCAGTTGTTCTTCGTTCTAACCACGGCGAAATCCAGCGTTCAAGTACATAAGAAATTGCTGCAGAGAGCAAAGAACCAACTATGATATAGGCCCAGCCTCTCAAAGAATCAGATACGGAAAATTCTTTCTGAACCCGTAGACCAATCTCAGTAACTGGATTCAAAACAAGAACCGTAATTACTCCGCTGATAACTAAATGTATAAACCACATCAATTGACGATATGGCTTTAAAAAAACTAGTACAACTATAAACGCAACGGGGAGGAGAAGTAATCCACCACGAGATAAAGTTAAAAAGATGGATAACATAATAGGTACAATCATAAATGCATGAACGGATTTCCCCCACCATTTTTGAGACTTACTAATGAAGAATAATGCTCCCAATAGAAATGCCATAAGAAAACCAGCGTATGTATTTGCATATTGGAAGACAGATGTAAGTCGCTCGCCATTAGAGTCACTCATAACTGCATTCAAGTATGCTCCCGATGACGTTGTCGAAACCCCCAGCCACTTTATAATTGCCGTTACACCAGATCCATTTCCTAACCAATGAAACAATCCAAAAAAGACGACGATATAAGAAATGATAATGATAGCTAGATTTAATGTTCGATTTACGACACCATCTTGCGCTATAATGGAAGAAGCGACAAAAAATATGCTATACATAAGCATGATAACTAGCATGTTGATTGCTAGATAATTTGATGCTGCTGTTATCAAAGATAACGCAAAGCTGGCAGGTAATAAGAATACGAAGAGAGACAATATGTCTTTGCGGCTAGACCATTTAAATTGCTTCCAACCAACAGCGATGGCTATCATTGCTATAATGGCGGAGAATAATGCAGCTACATATATTGGTTGATCGAATTCTGCCATTTGTCCGTTAAATAATGCAACTTTAAAGGTAGACCAAAGTAAGAATAAGATGATGACTCCAAGCAGTAGCCAAGGCGTTTTGGAGCCTTCGCTGTTTTTTTTGGCTTTGGAGCCAGTATATCCATAAGTCGACAATTTTTACGCTCCTTTACTTTTTGGTGTTGTTTATTATTTTATCATACTATTTGATATCTAACGCAACTGTAGTATTGTAACACGATATTACTATGCTGTATGTTAATAAAATTATTTTACATTGTCTATCTGTATTTATAATAATTTTAGATATTTGTACTTTCCATGATTCAGAACTAATAGGGTGAAAAAATAAAAAGGGTGGGGATATTATGAAGGGCATAATTCTAGCAGGTGGTTCCGGAACCAGACTTTATCCAATCACTAAAGCAACATCAAAGCAGATGACACCAGTTTACGATAAGCCAATGATTTATTATCCACTTTCAGTATTAATGTTGGCGGGCATTCGAGATGTATTAATTATTTCCACCCCTCGTGATTTGCCGCATTTTGAAGAGCTTCTAGGAAGCGGGAAAGACTTAGGGATGAACTTTGACTACGCAGTACAAGAGTCACCAAATGGACTAGCTGAAGCTTTTATAATCGGAGAGGACTTTATAGGTGACGATAAAGTAGCAATGGTTTTAGGAGATAATATTTTTTGGGGTCAAGGATTCTCGGGCTGCTTAAAGGAAGCCGGTAATTTAGAGAACGGTGCTTGTATCTTTGGGTATTATGTACAGGATCCATCTGCATATGGAGTCGTTGAATTCGATACTAATGGTAAAGTAGTATCTTTAGAAGAGAAGCCGAAAGTTCCTAAATCTCATTATGCGATACCGGGTTTATATTTCTATGATAATACAGTCGTAGAAAAAGCAAAAAAGTTGGAATTTTCAGCAAGAGGTGAATTGGAAATTACGGATTTGAACAGGGTATATATGGAAGCAGGGAGCCTGAATGTAAAGTTGTTGGGTAGAGGGATGGCATGGTTGGATACAGGAACGCATGATTCAATGCTAGATGCATCGAATTTTGTAGCTGCTGTCCAAAAAAGACAAGGTACTTTCATTGCTTGCATTGAAGAAATTGCATTTAGAAATGGATGGATAAGTAAAGAAAAATTAATTGAACTGGCCGAACCCTTATTAAAAACAAATTATGGACGCTATTTAATTGGATTGAGTCACATGAATGATACTCTGGAGGGCCAATGAATTTTTTAAAAGAAATCTTTCAGTATAAAAGTACTATTTTAAGTTTGGCAAAAAATGATTTTAAAAATAGATATGCTGGCTCATACTTAGGGGCGTTATGGGCCTTTATCCAACCTTTAATCACGATCCTTATATTTTGGTTTGTATTTGAAGTTGGCTTTAGAGCAACTCCTGTAGAAAATGTTCCTTATCTAATCTGGTTTATTTGTGGAATTATTCCTTGGTTCTTCTTTTCAGAAGGTATATTAGGTGCAACGATGAGTATCGTGGATTATAACTACTTGGTTAAAAAGGTAATGTTTAATATCAATATATTGCCAATGGTAAAGCTGGTGGTTGCTTTATTTGTACATTTGTTTTTTGTTGTTATGTTATTTGCCGTATGTTTCTCGACAGCTATTCCTATAACTTTGCATAGTGTTCAAATTATTTATTATTCGCTCTGTATATTTGTTTTTTCTTTGGGAATATCATATTTAACTGCTTCCTTAGTACCTTTCTCTAAAGATTTTGGACAAGTTGTTGCGATCGTTTTGCAATTCGGGTTTTGGTTAACACCGGTTGTATGGAATTACGAAATTCTTTCTCCTACATTACTTCAATTTTTTAAATTGAACCCTGCTTTTTATATTGTTCAAGGTTATCGTGATGCATTAGTTTATAAGGTTTGGTTTTGGGAAAGACCATTAAGTACTCTTTTCTTTTGGGTTTCAACTGGGGTTGTCTTTTATATCGGGCGATTTTTGTTCAGAAGACTAAGACCTCATTTTGCGGACGTGTTATAAATAAGGGAGGGGGACATTTATGGAAATAATTAAAGTTAATAATGTATCGAAATCATATAAGATGTATAGTCAGCCAACAGATAGATTGAAAGAGGCCTTAAGTCTAGGTGGTAGAAAATACCATCGAGACTTTTTTGCACTTAATGATGTCTCTTTTACTCTTTCAAAAGGTGAAAATGTTGGGATTATAGGGAAAAATGGCTCTGGAAAATCGACATTGTTGAAAATAATTACTGGCATTATTCAGCCAAGCACTGGAAACGTAGAAGTATTTGGGCGGGTGTCAGCTATTTTAGAACTAGGTTCTGGCTTTAATCCAGAATATACAGGTATCGAAAATATATATACTTATGGATTAATTGTTGGTATTCCAAAGAAAGAAATGGATGCGAGGATTGAAAATATCATTGAATTTGCAGACCTCGGTGATTTTATAAATCAACCCGTAAAAACATATTCGAGCGGTATGTATGCCAGATTAGCATTTTCAGTTGCGATAAATATTGATCCCGATATTTTAATTGTTGATGAAGCGCTATCAGTTGGTGACATGAGTTTTCAACATAAATGTATGAATAAAATGAAGGAATTGATTGAACAGGGAGCGACAGTCATCTTTGTTAGTCATGATACCTTTGCGATAAAGAGTTTGTGCAGTCGATGCATTTATCTCGAGAACGGAAATGTAAAAGCCGACGGCAATGCTATTGAAGTTACAGATTTATATTTAATGGATACTAGAAAAAAAATATACAAATCAGAAGCAGAAGAAATTGCAAATGTAAATGCTGATGCATCTCGTAATTTGCAAGATCAATCAATAGACACTAGTGAAGAAATAGTAGAACAGCAATCAGAATCCTCATTAGATAATTCTGATTTTGAAAGCTTACGCTATGGTACAGGTGATGTTCGTATCAAGAAAATAGCAATGAAAAATAGAGACGGTAATGTAGTCGATCATTTTGAATTCGGTGAATTGATGACAATAGAGATTCATCTTAAAGCATTTAAAAATATAGAAAATTTAAATTGTTGCATTAGGATACGTGATAAAAACGGGATAGATGTTACGGGTACGACTACATTTGAGGAAAAGATAAAGTTCCCCGTTTTTAAAGAAAGTGAAAATATGGTAGTGAAATTTGTGTCCCCCAATTTATTGAAGCATGACATGACTTTTAGTTTGGGCGTCACTATTAATGATACAAGGAATATTGCTGATCAGACGATTTTAGATCACGTCGATTTAGGTTATTCGTTTAAAAGTGTTTATAATCCTCAAAGGCCAGTATGGTATATGTATTATCAGAATTATGATATCGATTACGAAATTGACTAGGGAGGAAAATGATAATGGGGACTTCGAATTGGCAAAATGTATCTTTTTGTGTTGATTTGATAAGAAGAATCAATCCTAGATCAATATTAGACGTCGGTGTAGGTTTTGGCAGATGGGGCATTATCTCCAGGGAGTTCCTGGATGTTTGGAACGGGAAGGTTGAAAAAGATAGCTGGGATATTCATGTCGAAGGAATTGAAGCTTTTCCTACAAACATCGAAAATTACCATAAAGAATTTTATTCAAAAATATGGACACAAGATGCGAGAGATTTTTTTAAAACATGTAGCACAAAATACGATCTAATAATTTTCGGGGACGTACTGGAACATTTTTATAAAATCGAAGGGTACGAACTACTGGATATTGCCTTAAAAATATCAAATTTCGTGATGATTAACATACCAATTGGTGAAGATTGGGAGCAAGATGCTCTGTATGGCAATGAATATGAGGAGCACAAAAGCGAATGGGAGTTAGAAGATTTCGAAAAATATTCGATCGTTAGAAAAAGAGTATTTAAGGACTTCATAGGTAGGGACTTCGTTACTGTTTTGTTATCGAGTATGCGTATCCCGAACAATGAATTATTATATCAACACAATATGGATAATGAAATCAAAAACGCAAAATATGAGTTGGATTCATTGAAAAAATATATAGAATTCCTAGAATATAAAAAACAGGATAGTTCGAGCGAATTGGAATCTATTCTGATTGAAGGGGAACTGAAGATATTGAGTTCGAAAAAAAATGAGAAATTTCTAACTAAAATAAGAGTTTGTGATTCTTCAAATGCGAATACCCAGGGCAGTGAGGTTTGGATATATCATATCTCATCAAATGAGATTCCAGCGTTGGATTTGAAAAAAGTGAAAAAAGATGAGTATTGGATGACTAGAAATGATCGCGAGGCAACGACAGGAGCTTGTTTAATTGCAAGTCAACATGGTGCGGAAATAGAATTTGAAATAATTGGGGATACACTTAACTTGAAATGCTTATCACATCCTTGGAGTGGTAGTGTGGAAATTATTGTTAATGATGACGAGATGTTGAAAGTAGACTTGTATAGTAAAAATCAAAAGATAATAGATATCACGATTAATTTAAAGGATGTAGATTAATGTGAATATTTGCTTAGTTTCCCGCGAATTATATCCTTTTCAAAAAGCGGGCATTGGCGTTTATGTTCATAATCTAACTAAATCACTGGCCAAGAATGGAAATAAAGTTTTTATTATTACCTCAAAGAGCAATCAAATTGAGTGTGCTTTAAGTAAACACTATCAAGAACCTAATATTAACATTATAGGTATTGATCTTGAAAAGGAATCGTCTATAATAGATGATTTTAGTTTAGCTTATTCACTCGGGGTCTATCATCAATTAAAAAAGCTAACGAAAGAAGAAAAAATAAGTTTAATCGAATTTGCAGATTATTTTGGGGAAGGTTTCTATTCTTTGCTCTATAAGCGTGTTAGAGATGAGTTTAGCAATATTCCTTTTGTTGTAAAATTGCATGCACCAACTTATGAATGTAATATTGCTAATCAATTGTGTACACCGGAAACTCGCCTAACATTGCAAGAAGATTTCGTAATTAAAAACGTTGATTATATATATGCTATAAGTAACTTTATGAAAAATACGATTTCTACTCGCTTAGAACGAAATGATATTGATGTTGTATACAATATGATTGATACACCCGAACCAGGAGCAATAGAAATCGGTGAAGAGCAATTATTGCAAAATAAGTATGTATTATTTGTTGGACGACTAGAAGAACTTAAAGGTATAGATATATTTGTAAGAGCAGCTCTTCAAGTTTTAAATGATAATGATGTTAATTTTGTGGTTGTTGGCAGAGATATAAAGAATCAGAACAGCAATAAAATGATGAAAGATGAAATGCTTGAAATAATTCCAGGCGAATTGCATCATCGTTTTATATGGAAGTCTCCAATGGCTCAAGAAGAGCTGATGAATTATTATCGGCATGCTTATGTTAGTGTATTTCCATCTAGATTCGAAGGATTTGGCAATGTATGTGTTGAAGCAATGAGAGCAGGATCACCAGTAATTGTAAGCAATAATACTGCTTTAGTGGAAATCATAGGTAAGAATTATGGTGTTTCTTTTAATAATGGTGATGCTAGAGATTTAGCTCATAAAATAAATTTTATGCTTGAGAATGAACGTTATAGAAATGAGTTATCAAAACGATCTGAAGAACGTTCAAAATGTTTTTCTATAGATGATTTGTACCCAGCTCAAATTGAGTATTACGAGAAGATTATTAATGAATTCAAAAATGTACCTAAAAAAAAATTGGAGGGACTCCAAGAAATTATAATACTTGAATGTACAGATCGAATTAAGTATTTATTGCAGGAGAGTTTGAGAGTTACGAAGCAACATAGAATCGATTATACGAAAATAGAAGAAGAAAACAACAGGTTGATTGGAGAATGGGATAAAAATAAGGAATACATCGAGTTATTAAGGAATGAATTAATTAAGATGGAACAAGAAAATAGTCGCCTCCTAAATGAATGGGAAAAGCTTGTTCTGCAAAAAAATGAGTTGATTAAGGAGTATGAATTACAAATAGGCAACATAAAAGGAAAAATGAATAATCACCTTCAGGAATTAGAGGATACTAAGTTATTACTAATGAACAAGCAAACGCTGCTAGACGAATTAACATATAAGAATGAAGAGTTAACAAATAAAAATGATGAACAATGCCGAAATATAGAAGAGCTAAGACAAATGTTACAAAGTAGAAAGTTTCTAATTAAGCAAATAATAAGAAAGAGAGAATATTAACCCAAATGAAAATATGGTATTTAACTAGTGAATATCCACCTGATTTTGGTGGAGGAATTTCAATGTATATCGAGCAAGTGGCAACATCTTTTTCAAAAGAAGGGCATGATGTAACAGTTATTGTAAGAGATTCACATCAATATGCAATCGAGTATCCAAACAAAAATTTACGTATATACCGTTTCCAGCATATGCTGGGAGAACAATATCAATGTTTAGGATACTGGGCTGCATTGTCGTACCAGTATGCAGAGGAAACGTTAGATTTAATCGATAAAGATGGTAATTCGCCTGATATTATAGAAGTGCAGGATTACAACGCTGTTGGATATTATTTGCTGCAAAGAAAGTATTTGAAGGATCCGAGACTGGAGAAAACTAAAATTGTTGTGCATCTTCACACACCTACCTTCGAATTAGCTCGAATTAATCAATTGCCAAGATACGAATTTCCAACATACTGGATTGGTCAAATGGAGAAATTTTGCATAAATGCTGCCGATGCCATTGTTACACAAAGTGAATTTCTCAAACAAAAAATCCAACCATTTGCCCCACATAAAGATATAAAGGTTATTTCGCTTCCATTTAATACGGCATCCCAGCCGATTTGGAATCCGGAACATAAACATACGACTGATTTATTATATTTGGGAAGAACTGAATACCGAAAAGGTGTGATTCAGTTATTAAATGGGATGGAAAGATTATGGCTTAAAGGTGAGAAGTACAAGCTCACTCTATTGGGTGGAGACACCTATTTTTCTCCTAGGGCAGTTAAATTAGGTGAATGGCTTAAGAAGAAGTACGAACGCTGGATACAAAATGGACTATTGGTCTTTAAAGATTCAGTGAAGCCAAGTCAATTAAATGAGGAATTAACAAATGCAAGAATAGCGGTGATACCATCTTTATACGAGAACTATCCGTATAATTGTATCATTTCAATGAACTCTGGCACTCCAGTACTAGTATCTAGTAGTGGTGGTCAAGCAGAGATGGTATCGCTTCATGAAAAAAATGGTTATATATTTGATTGGGATATAAAAAATGATTTCGAATCAAAGGCATTAGAATTACTAGAAAAGGAAAACGCACAATTACAGGTAATTGGAAAAAACGGATATGAACGTATTAGAGAGTTATGCAATATTGAATCTAATTATCAAAAGCGTCATGAATTCTATAGACAAGTTCTTAAAAAGGAGAATATAAAACTATATCCTGTTAGCCAATCAATTCCATTAAAATCGGAAACGATAAAGGAAGTTGAAAGTAAGAGGGGATTACTGTCCATTGTTATTCCTTTTTACAATCTTGGTGAATATCTCCTTGAGACCTTGGACAGTGCTTTAAAAATTACTTATGAAGATTTTGAGATTATCATTGTGAACGACGGATCGACAGACGCTAAGTCAAAACAAGTGCTACACGATATAGAAAAAATGGATAATCAAAAAATCAAAATATTGAATATTGAAAATGGCGGCTTAGCAAATGCAAGGAATGTTGGAGCTATGCATGCAAATGGAGAATACATAGCTTTTCTGGATGCAGATGACCTGATAAATAAGAGTTTTTACGAGAAGGCAATTGATCTATTGGATACTTACGCGAATATTTCATTTGTATACAGTTGGGTGGAGTATTTCGGTGCCCGCACAGGAGTTTGGCCGACATTTAATACTGAATTCCCGTATTTCATAGGAATGAATATGTTGACAGCTTTTGTAGTTGTGAGAAGACAAGATTTTATTAATTTTGGATTAAATCGAACGATTATGGAGTATGGACTAGAGGATTACGAAGGTTGGATCGGTATGTGTGAAAATGGATGTTCCGGCATAAGTATACCAGAACCATTAGTGCAATACCGAGTTAGACCAGAATCAATGTCCAGACAATTTAATCGAGATATGATTGTATACTTATTAGATCAATTGTCACTGCACCACCCAGAATTATATAGGGAGCATGGCTTGGAAATATATAATTTATTAGTTGCGAATGGGCCAGGATACCTATGGAATAATCCTACCTTTGAACATCCTCCGGTTGAATATTCAAATGGCCAACAATCGGTAAGTGATATTCAACAAAACAACATGATGAAATATGAGTTAATGAGAGTAGCGAATTCTAAGTGGGGGAATAGATTAATTAAAATCTTTTTGAAATTGAAGATAAACAAAATGTTCAAATGATGCAACTTGCTTTCTAAAGAATAAAAAGGGGTACCGTCAATGAATGTACTAGTTTTAGGTGGGAACGGCTTTATCGGTTCGAACTTATGCCAAGAATTATTGAAACAAAATCATAATGTAAGGATCTTAGATCGAAGTATCAAAAATAACAACATTCACTATATGTCTAATGTTGAATTCATAGAAATTGATTATGTACAAACGGAAGATTTTACACCTTATCTTAAAGGGATTGATGTTGTCTTTCATTTAATTAGTACAACTATCCCCTCCACTTCAAATGAAAATAAGATATTTGATATAAAGACTAATGTGTGTCCTACATTACAGTTGCTTGAAGATATTGTTAAAACAGGGCATATTAAAATTGTTTTCCTTTCTTCAGGTGGGACAGTTTATGGCGATACACACCTTGAAGCAATTCCCGAAGAACACCCATTAAACCCGATATGTTCATATGGTATCCAAAAATTAACAATTGAGAAATACTTACATTTTTATAATCATGAGTACGGATTGGATTATTGTATAGTACGGTTATCGAATCCGTATGGTAGAGGACAAGACGGAAGAAAAGGACAAGGTGTTATCCCTATATTTCTTAATAAAATTTTAAAAGAAGAAGAAATCCAAATTTGGGGAGATGGCTTGACTACACGAGATTATATATATATAGATGATGTGGTAGATGCTTTATGTAAATTACTAAATTATTCGGGACAACAAAAAGTGTTTAACTTAGGTTCAGGAATAGGACATACACTGTTAGACATTATTGAAGCTATATCAATGGAAACAATGAGAAAGGCTCACATTCAGTATTTGGATGCCAGAAGTATCGATGTGAAAAGAAATGTTTTGGATATCACAAGGATAGAAAGAGAACTATTGTGGAAACCAGAGGTTTCACTAAATGAAGGCATTCACAAGATACTTCTGTTCGAGTAAATTTAATGCCCAAGGGAGAATTGGAGCAATGAATAAGAATCATACGTTGTTGCTAAAGATAGTTAACTTTGTTGTTAGCCTTATCATAGCGATTTATCTATATGGACTGTTACAGTTACCTCTACTAAGTATTTTATTTATCACAATAGCCTTAACAGTTTTCATGGAATTTTTGATTTCTAGGGTGCCTGAGGGGTATCAAATAAAATTCAAATTCCCAACAATACTTCTAGCTATTTGTTTATCTTTATTGTTTACAAGTATATTTAGCGTTGCGTATCTACAAAATCTTAACGAGACAAAAAACATCACGGTAGAGATTACCCCTTTGTCAGAAAAAAATATAAATTCTAAGTCCAATGAAGTTTGGGTGAAAAGAGTTTCTGTTGCCGGTAAAGAATTGGATCTTTTAAGTATGGATCACAATGAGAATTGGCAATTTAAAAATAATATGTTACTCCATAATTCCAGTCAAAGCAGTGATTCATTAAAATGGAATTTGAATGTATCTGGAGAAGTTGGCATAGAATTTGTATCCCATGATTGGTCTGGAAAAGTTAAAGTGAGTATCAATAACAATGAGCAAGTTATTGATCTCTATAACGAAAATCAAACTACAACTACAGTTTCTGAACAAAATAAAATACGTTGGATGAGTGCGTTTAATCTAAAATCGGTACTGGTTTTTATAATGCTTTTATATTTGTTTTATAAAATTCTTGTATTTATTCAGTATCAAATTTCCGGTTCTCCAAAATTTGCCTGGTTCGAAAAGGTTGTTTTATATTCACTACCATGTCTGATTTCTATATGTTTTTATTGGATAGTGTATTTCCCGGGGTTAATGAGTGCAGATTCAATCAATCAATGGGGACAGTTCACGACATTTGATTTTAATAACAATCATCCTGTTATTCATACCCTATTCAATTGGTTAGTAACGAGAATATGGTTATCCCCTGCTATGGTAGTTCTATTTCAGGTTGCTGTCTTGTTGGCAGCACTAGGCTTAGGAATGGCCACTTTAGATAAGATTGGTGTGAAAAAGGGATATATCTTATCGGCTAGCGTAGTTACTGCATTACTTCCTTCGAACGCCATGATACCTATTAGTTTATGGAAGGATGTACCCTATAGTACAGCATTGTTGTTTCTTACAATATTTTTTATCTGGTCAGCCTTTAACATGATTAATCTTAATAAGTTCAAATGGCAATTTTGTTTGAGTTTAATATTAGTTTTAGTAGGGACACTGCGACATAATGGGCTTCTTCCGATGATAGGTGTTATCCTAGTTTTCATCTGGTTATATAGAAAAGAATTAAAAATTGTACGAAATATTATTGTTATGGTGGCATTAGGGGTGTTTTTGGTGACATATCCACTTAATGCGCTTCTTAATGTCAAGCCTACAGAGGATTGGTTTAAGATTTCCGCTAGTGTACATCAATTAGCAGCAGCAATTTCAGCAGATTTCCCTTTTACTGAGGATGAAAAAAGTATACTAAATGATATTTATCCACTCGAAGAATGGAAGAGTCATTATTATCCTTACAGTTCTGACCCATTAATTTATCATTCTGATATTGATAAAGAAAAACTGCAACAGCATACAAGAGATATATTGAATATTTGGTTTCATGTTTTGAAACAAGATCCTATGATCCTGATAGAGCATCAGCTCAAATTAACATCAATTATATGGGAGATTGTGCAGCCTGTAGATTCGTTTACTTATACGACTCAAAGAGGGATAGATCCAAATGATTTGGGATTAGTGAGTAATACGAAAACCCAAACATATAGAGAGTCTGTTAATAAATTCTTAGAAATTACTGAAAAAAGAGAACTTAACTGGTTACTATGGAGAGGCGGTATTCAGTTATATATTATTATTTTAGGGATGATTGTATTTCTATATAGGAAGAAGGGTTTATTATTTTTATCTACTCTTCCAGCTTTATTAAACACCGTGGGGTTAATGTTGACGACTCCTGCACAACATCTTCGGTATGTATATTCTAATATATTAATAGCTCCAATTATTGTATTGTGCTGTATTTATCTTATTGGCAAACATCGTGAAGAATCAAATAATTAAGATATGAAAGAAGGACTATTATGGCAATATTAGTTACAGGAGGAGCAGGATATATTGGGAGTCACACCAGCATTGAATTAATCAATGCTGGGTACGACATAGTAGTTATTGATAATTTTAGTAATTCAAAACCTGAAGTAATTGAAATCATTAGCGAAATCACGAATAAAAAGTTTTATTTTTATGAAGGGGATGTGGAAAATAGAGTCTTACTTAAAAAAATTTTTGAAACACACCAGATTGAAGCTGTTATACATTTTGCCGGTTTAAAGTCTGTAAGTGAATCAATAAATGATCCTTTGGGATATTATAGTATCAATGTGGGTAGTACACTAATATTGTGCGAGGTAATGAGGGAGTTTGGAGTAAAAAAACTAGTGTTTAGTTCATCCGCTACAGTATATGGTGATCCGCAAATACTACCGATATCAGAAGACTGTATAACTACAACTAAAAATCCATATGGATATTCGAAATTGGTTACTGAGAATATTCTGAAAGATTTGTTTATATCTGATCAGGAGTGGAGTATCGGAATATTAAGATATTTTAATCCTATCGGAGCTCACAAAAGTGGATTAATTGGTGAAAATCCAATTGGAGTCCCAAATAATTTATTGCCTTATATCGCAAAAGTTGCAATAGGCGAGTTAGAATGCCTAGATGTATTTGGTGGTGATTATGACACTTGTGATGGAACGGGTGTTCGCGATTATTTGCATGTTGTTGATTTAAGTTTAGGTCATATCAAAGCTCTTGAACATATTCTATCATCAACTGGAGTAGATATTATTAATCTTGGTACAGGAATAGGCTACAGTGTACTTGAAGTAATTAGGGCTTTTGAAAAAGCCTCTGGTAGAAAAATAAAATATCGAATTGTAAACAGACGATCTGGTGACGTTGCTAAATGTTATGCGGATACGAACAAAGCAAAAAATGTTTTAGGTTGGGTTGCAAAAAAAAGTATCGATGATATGTGCAAGGATTCTTGGAAGTATATTTTAAATAGCGAAGGTAGAGTAGGGGCAAATTTTCATATTTAAAATATGTTGTTATAAACTCTAATGACAATAAAGTTGAACTCTTAACAAATATACAGTAGATATTTATTCGGCTACTTTTCCTTAGCTGATTAATATAAACTGTAAGGTTTAGGAGGGGGATTATGAAAGTAATTAATACAAAGTTAAAAGGGCTTCATATTATTGAGCAGGATGCTTTTCGTGATCATCGAGGCGTATTCATAGAAAGTTACAATGAAGCTAAGCTCAGGGAGCAACAAATTGATCATTATTTTGTGCAAGATAATTGTTCGTTATCTAATGATGTTGGCGTTGTCCGAGGTTTGCATTATCAACTTAATCCTAAAGCACAAACTAAACTAGTTTATGTTGTGTCCGGTGAAATCTATGACGTTGCTGTTGATATTCGTAGAAATTCACCAACATATGGTCAATGGGTTGGAGTTGTTTTGAATGAAAAGAATAACAAACAATTATTAGTACCGAAAGGTTTCGCTCATGGTTATTGTACGTTAGCTCCCAATACAATTGTAATATATAAAGTTGATGAAGCTTATTCACCAGAACATGAGCGAGGGATATATTGGAATGACCCTACGTTGGGAATTAATTGGCCTGTAAAAGAGCCGATACTCTCTAAAAAGGATCAACATGCACCTCTTTTAGAGAAATCAGAAAACAACTTTATTTTTGACTATGAGGAGTAATTAGATTTAAAGTTTGATCTTGCCTTTATGTTGAATTGATAAAAATACTATCAGTATTGTGATCTCCGTAATAGAGGTGCAGTTAAGTACATTATTAATAAAGCAATATCGTATTTAGAAATATATTAGGTAAATAGGGGGGAGAGAATCAACCTCCTTTTTACTAATTGGGAGAAGCAAAAATGATGATTATCTATATGCTATTGTCAGTAACTTTAAATATAGCTGCACAAATTACTCTAAAATACGGGTTAAACAATATTAAGTTAGACAATTTTTCGGTAGAAAACCTATGGCGTTTATTATTTTCTACACACATTTGGTTTGGTGCTTTACTTTATGGATTTAGCTTCTTTATTTATCTTTTTGCACTTTCTAAGGGCGAATTGGGTAGAGTTGCACCTGTTGCACAGGCATTAACAATTGTGGGGATTTTTTTGAGCTCCATTTTTATATTCTGTGAACCTATTACAATGACAAAACTAGTAGGTGTATTAATTTTGGTCATAGGGGCTATTGTAATTTTTATATAGAGAGGATATGTATTTCTTGAGATTCGATTACGTAATTTTTGGCGCAGGTATTTATGGACTTTATGCTGCTCACACATTAGCCAAACGTGATTTGAAAATAGCTATAGTTGAATATGATTCTGAACCTATTCAGCGAGCTAGTTATATTAATCAAGCTCGTGTACATAATGGATATCATTATCCGAGAAGTGTTTCGACAGCAGCAAAATCAGCTAGTTATTACGAAAGGTTTGTAAGAGACTTTTCCTTTGCAATTAACGATAGATTCAAAAAAATATATGCCATTTCTTCAAATGATTCATTAACTAATGCGGAACAATTCTCGAAATTTTGTGAATATGTCAACATACCTGCGAATGAAGTCAGTAGCAAAACTTACTTTAATCCTGGCACAGTTGAAGCAACGTACGAGACGGTTGAATACACTTATGATGCAGCGATTATCCGGAATTGGTATAAAGAGCAATTAGGAGAAATGAAAAATGTTGAAATCCTTTATAATATGGATTTAAAAACAGTGGAAATAAACAATGACGAATATATATTATCATTTATGAACGGAGCCATCATTCATGCTCCGAGTGTGTTGAATGCGACTTACGCAAGCACTAACCAGATACTAGAAAAATTTGAATTTGAATTATTCAGAACAAAATATGAGATCTGCGAAGTAATATTAACAGATGTTTCGGCAAATATCGGGAATGTTGGGATTACAGTTATGGACGGACCGTTTTTTTCAATAATGCCGTTTGGGGAAACAGGTTTACATTCACTTACATCTGTGGGTCATACTCCTCATGAATCTTGTTATGATTCATTACCTAGTTTTTCTTGCCAAGTTGGAAATGATCTTTGTACACCAACACAATTGGCTAATTGTAATAATTGTGTATCTAGGCCCCAAAGTGCCTGGTATCGAATGCACCAATTATCTAAGAAATATTTAATTCCTGAGATAGAAGTTTCTTATAAAAAATCATTATTTGCTGTAAAGGCTCTAATAAGTGCTTCAGAATTAGATGATTCCAGGCCAACCATTATTAAAGAATTTTCTAAACACCCTTCTTTCATATCTGTTTTTTCGGGTAAGTTTAATACTATTTATGATTTGGAGGAAGTATTGTGAAAGAACAAGTATTTATATCTGTAGTAATATATACACATAATGATGAAACAATTATTGAAGAGACTTTAATTAATCTTGATCAGGCTGTAAACAGAGCATTCAAGAATTATGAGATAATTGTTGTTAATGATTGTAGTGAAGATACCACTCTAATAAAAGCAAGAGAAGTGAGTAAGCGTATTAATGGAGATACAACAATTATTAATCTTTCAAGAAAACACGGCGTTGAACATGCTATGATGGCTGGCTTGAACCGTTCAATGGGGGATTTCGTTTATGAAATTGAATCTGCAGTAGTGGATTACCCCTTAGAGCTAATTCAAGAAATGTTTAAAACAGCAACAAAAGGCGGATTTGATATTGTTGCTGCTTCTTCTGGATTAACTTCATGGAAGTCAAAAATGTTCTATGCGCTACTAAATAAATTGTCTTATCTTCAACTATCATTATCAACAGAAAATGTTCGTTTGGTTACGAGAAGAGCGTTAAATTCTATGCTGAATTTAAAGGAGAAAGTTAGATATAGAAAAGCTTTGTATGAGTACACTGGATATTCAAAAAAATTGATAAATTATAATTCGTCGACCAATAATCCAGTTAAATCTAAACAACTAAATAGAGAGAATATCTCTCTAGCCCTTGATGCGTTAGTCTCATTCTCAAATTTTGGTTTGAAGATGTCTCATATACTCTCTAGTTTGTTTTTTGTGTTTTCTGTTTTTATGGGAAGTTATGCCCTCTATAATTACTTTTTTAACAAATCAGTTGTTCAAGGATGGACGACTTTAATGATATTAATTTCTTTTGGCTTTGCAGGTATTTTCTTTATTGTAGGTATAATCGGAGAATATATCTCACGTATTCTAGTTGAACTCCAAAATAGACCATTTTATAGTACAAAATCTGTTGAAATGTATAAGGAAAGGGAAAATTTGGCTTTTGATGAAGTGGCAGTTACTAAAGAATAGATGAAGGTGAGGGGATTGTATTGAAATCATGCTTGATTGGTTATACGGGATTTGTAGGTTCTACATTAATGCGAAAGGCTCATTTTGATGATCTATATAACTCAAAAAATATTCATGAAATCGAGTATAAGGAATATGATTTAATCGTATGTGCAGGAGCACCTGCTGTCAAATGGCGAGCTAACCAGGCTCCAGATGATGATCTTGAGAATATTAAAAAGTTAATGAAACATATAGCAGGTGTTAAAGCTAAACAATTTGTTTTAATATCGACTGTAGATGTTTATCAATATCCAAATGATGTGGATGAAACTACTCCGATCAATTCTAATGCGACTGATCCATATGGACGTCATCGATATTATTTAGAAGAGTTTGTAAAAGAAAAATTTGAAAATGTCATGATTGTAAGATTACCAGGCCTATTTGGAGAAGGATTAAAGAAAAATTTCATTTATGATCTTATTCATAACAACTGTCTTCATTTAACTCATAATGAAAGTAATTTCCAGTTCTACAATATGGAACACATTTGGAGTAATATTCAAACGGCTCTTAACCATAATTTGAAATTGGTTAATTTTGCAGTTGAACCTGTAATGGCGAGTGAAATTTCCAAGTTTTGCTTAGGTGAAGAATTCGATAACATTACAGAAAAGGAACCTGTAAACTACAGCATGAAAAGTATATATGCCAATATTTTTTGTAAGGAAAGTAGTGAATATATCACTCATAAACAAGATGTATTGAATGATATTCGTGATTATATCCAAAAGGAGAAGTCGAAGCTTGTATGAATGTTTCAATATCAAATATTGCATGGGATCCTGCTGAAGACGAGGAAATAATCGGGATACTTAAAGATTATAGGGTCAGAGGACTAGAAATTGCTCCGACAAAAGTGTGGGATAACCCTATTGATTGCGATCCTTATCAAGTAGAACAGTACAAAGGCTATTGGCTTAAGGAAAATATTAAAATTATAGCTATGCAATCACTTCTTTTTGGTCAAAATGATTTACATTTATTTCGCGAAGAAAACTCACGTCAAAAAATGAAAAACTATCTATTCCGCATCATTGAACTTGCTGGTAGATTGGGTGCAAAATCCCTTGTTTTTGGATCGCCTAAAAATAGATTGGTAGGGGACTTGACAAAAGTAGAACAATATAATATCGCTGTTCCTTTCTTTCATTCAATAGGTGAGTATGCAGTAGAAAACAATGTCCAATTTTGTATCGAGCCTAATCCAGTTCAATATGGTTGTGATTTCATTACACATTCATCAGAAGGATTGGAACTTGTTGAGGCAGTTAGCAGTAAAGGGTTTAAATTGCATTTGGATGCTGCGGGAATGTTTTTGGCAGAAGAAGATATATCAAAAGCGTTAGAAAAAAGCTTTCCATACTTAGCTCATTTTCATGTTAGTGAACCTTACTTGGAGTTAATAGGTTCATCTCGAGTACAGCATCATTGCTACTCTAGGACACTGAAGTCTTTGGGATACAATAATTGGATATCTATCGAAATGAAAAATAACTTAAAATCATCTAATGCTGAAAGTGTCAAAACAGCATTGCAATTTATATCAGAGATATACTAAAGGAGATTTAAATTCGTGATCGAAATGGATTGGGAAGTACCTAAATACAGTATCACTGAATTTTCAGAGAAAAATCATAAATACTGTGTGTGCGTGCCTGTCATAAACGAAGGTGACAAAATAAAAAAACAGTTAGAAAGAATGTCTCCTTTTGTAGAAAACTTGGATATTATCATTCTTGATGGGGGAAGTACTGATAATTCTTTAGAACCATCTTTTTTAAATCGAATAGGAATCAGAGCATTGTTGGTTAAACAAGACAAGGGAAAGTTAAGTGCACAGCTGCGAATGGGATTTGCATACGCTCTACAACAACAATATGAAGGTGTTATAACCATCGATGGTAATAATAAGGATAGTGTTGAATCTATTCCATTGTTTATAGAAAAATTAGAGCAAGGTCATGATTTTATTCAAGGCTCTAGGTATGTCCCGGGAGGAAAGGAAATAAATACGCCATTGTCAAGGAAACTCGCGATTAAGTATATCCATGCCCCATTCATTTCGCTGTTATCAGGTTTTAAATATACTGATACAACAAATGGGTTTAGGGGGCACTCGGCTAGGTTTTTACTTTCCGAACACGTGCAACCTTTTCGAAAAGTTTTCGATACGTACGAGTTGCTTGCCTATTTATCTGTCCAAGCACCCAAATTAGGATTTAAGGTTACGGAAATTCCAGTTACTAGAACATATCCTGTTGGAAAGATACCAACAAAGATAAGCCCATTACGAGGCAATATACTTTTGCTTCAGATTTTATTAAATTTAATGAGAAGGAAATATAACGTTAAGGGTACTTTAAATCATAACGATAAAATCGAATATAAGAAAGATATTTAGTTTTTTAAGGAGGGAGATTCTATGAAATTACTCGTAACTGGTGGAGCGGGTTTCATCGGTAGCAACTTCGTTTTATACATGCTAAACAAATATTCTAACTATGAAATCGTTAACGTAGATGCATTAACATATGCTGGTAACCTTGAAAACTTGACTGAAATTCAAGATAACCAAAACTATCACTTTGTAAAAGCAAATATTGCAGATGCGCAAGCTATGGATGAATTGTTTCGTGAGGGTGTTGATGTAGTCGTCAACTTTGCTGCTGAATCTCATGTAGATCGCAGTATTTTAGATCCTGAAATTTTTGTGAAGACTAATGTGCTAGGAACACAAGTATTGCTTGATGCCGCAAAAAAATATGGTGTTACCAAGTTTGTTCAAGTATCAACCGATGAAGTGTACGGATCATTGGGGGAGACAGGGCTATTTAGCGAAACGACTCCATTGACACCGAACAGTCCATACTCAGCGAGCAAGGCTGGGGGGGATTTGCTGGTACGCGCGTACCATGAGACGTTCGGCCTTCCAATAAATATTACGCGTTGTTCGAATAATTATGGGCCTTATCAATTCCCTGAGAAATTAATCCCATTAATGATTGCGAATGCCCTGAACGATAAACAGCTCCCGATTTACGGAGACGGGCTTAACATCCGTGACTGGTTGTACGTCGAGGATCATTGCAGTGCAATCGATTTAGTAATTCACAAAGGATGTAATGGCGAGGTCTATAATATAGGTGGGAATAATGAGCGAACCAATATTCATATTGTTAAAACGATTTTAGGACACATTGGGAAGCCAGATTCCTTAATCAAATACGTCGAAGATCGACTCGGGCATGATCGTCGGTATGGAATTGACGCAACTAAGATAGTGACTGAGCTTGGCTGGAAGCCAAAACATACCTTTGAAACAGGAATTCAAGAAACAATTGATTGGTATTTAAATAATCGGTCATGGTGGGAAAGAATCCAGTCCGGAGAATATCAAAAATTTTATGAAAAACAATATGGGAAACGGTTGGAAGATTAAATATGAAAATACTCGTTACAGGTGCTAACGGGCAATTAGGGGTGGACATAGTCCGCCTTTTTTTTGAAAAGGGTCACGATGTCGTTGGCTTAGGGAGATCCCAGTTGGACATCACAGATATGAAGAGGTGCAAAGAGGTAATAAATGATATCCAACCAGATACTGTTGTCCATTGCGCAGCATATACGGCAGTCGATAATGCAGAAACAGATCAAGACAATGCATACTTAGTTAATGCAATTGGAACAAGGAACGTAGCTGCAGCATCGGAAAGTGTAAAGGCAAAAATATGTTATATTAGTACGGACTATGTATTTGATGGGAATAACTCAAGACCCTATTATGAGTATGATAATACGAATCCGTTGACCGTGTACGGTAAATCAAAACGAGCGGGCGAACAGTTGATTCAATCCCTAAGTTCTCGATGGTTTATTGTGAGAACTTCTTGGGTATTCGGAGCTTCCGGCAATAACTTTGTAAAGACAATGTTAAAATTAGGTAAGGAGCGCGAATCGTTACAAGTGGTGAATGATCAATGGGGTTCACCGACTTATACATGCGACTTATCGTTATTTTTGGAGGAGCTTATCTCGACTGAAAAGTACGGCATATACCATGCTTCCAATAACGGAATCTGTACCTGGTTTGAGTTTGCGAAAGCCATTTTTGAAGAGGCGAGAATGTCTGTAATTGTTGAACCTTGCACGACGGAACAATTTCCACGTTCAGCACCACGCCCGCGTTTCTCCGCTATGGAACCGATGGCTATACGTGTAAATGGATTTACTCCAATTCGTGATTGGCAGGAAGCACTACGGGACTATCTAAGTAAATTGTAATATGTATTTGAATCTATAATTAAGATGGGAAGTGAATGAGAATGGGGGGACAACGAGATAAAGTTCAAGTTCTTATCTCGACCTATAATGGAGAAAAATACTTGAGGGAGCAGTTGGATAGTCTGCTGACTCAGACTCATTCTCACTTTTTCATTACGATAAGAGATGATGGTTCAACTGATGGTACAACGGAAATTATCCGTGAATATGCCTCGAACCACCCCTCTAAAATAGAGGCATACTTTGAACACAATACAGGAGTTATTAGAAGTTTTTTTAAACTCATGTCAAATGTCCATAAAGATACAGATTATGTCTGTTTCTGTGACCAGGACGATGTTTGTATGCCAGATAAATTGGATAGGGGCGTAAGGAGACTAGCTATGTCCGCCAGTGAAACTGCGCTTATGTATTTAACCCCTACTCAAATGGTGGATGATTTACTGCAGCCTATCAATATTTGGCCTCCTGCTCCAAAACGAGGGGCGTCCTTTTTTAATGCATTAATAGAGAATATTGCAGTTGGTGCTACAATCATGATAAATCGTTCAGCGGTGGATATGATTAAAAGTAAGGAACCGCGCTACGATAAAATTATTATGCATGATTGGTGGATATATATGGTTGTCTCTGCTTTTGGTGAGATCGTATATGATCATGAACCTAGTATTTATTATCGACAACATCAAGGCAATGTTGTAGGGGGACAGAGTGGCTTTAAAGATAGATTCATTAAAAAATGGAGCAATTATTTAAAGCATTGTGAAAACAAAATTTACTGGAATCAAGCCAAAGAATTTGACCGATGCTGGGGAGAGCTTCTGCCTCTAGAACTCAGGAGTGAGTTGCAAAATTTCTTGCTCTCTAATCGGGGAATATTAGATAGAATAAAGTATTCATTAACTACTCGTATGTACCGTCAGTCCATGCTGGACAACCTAATGATACGTCTTATGATGATTAAGGGAGACATTTTAAAATGATAGACTTATCCATTATCATCGTGAACTATAACACTAAAAAGCTAACACTAAACTGCCTAAAGTCAGTACATGAATCAATAACAAACTATTCTTATGAAGTCATTCTTATAGATAATGCATCGTGGGATGACTCTGTAACTATCATCCAAGAACAATATCCACAAGTAAGACTTATTCCTAACACTGAAAACTTAGGCTTCGCGAAGGCGAACAATCAAGGCATGCGTATTTCAGAGGGGCGATATGTTCTACTCTTGAACTCGGATACCGTTATCGAGCCGGACACGCTCGATATCATGATTCGATTCATGGATGACAATCCGACAGTTGGGGCGTCCGGATGTAAAGTACTGCTGCCTGATGGTTCACTAGATAAAGCGTGTCGACGGGGCTTCCCAACTCCTTTGGCTACATTATTTTACGTATCCAAGTTATCGAAATTGTTCCCAAAAAATCCGAAAATCAACGCTTACCATCGTGAAGATCTTGATCCGAATGAATCATATCCAATCGATTGTTTGGTAGGGGCTTTTATGATGGTACGACGAGAGGCAATTGAAAATGTAGGGTTGTTGGATGAAACATTCTTTATGTATTTTGAGGATACGGACTGGTGCTATCGTTTACAGGAAGCAGGCTGGACGAATTACTACTATCCGAAGACTACGATATTACATTATAAACGCGCCAGTAGTCGGAATAAGCCTATGCGAATAACATATGAATTTCATAGGGCTATGGCAATGTTTTATAATAAACACTATCGGTCGAAATACCCGATATGGGTTACCGGATTTATGTATGTAGGGATCGGTGCTAAGTTTACGATTTCGATTACGTTAAATGCTGTATCAAAGCTAATTAAAAAGCTAATCCCGTCCTCATAGTAAAATGCACCCTCTTCATGGTTTGCTTATAGAAGAGAGTGCATTTGTTGTTTTGTATATAATCAAATACAGTGAGTCCCATATGTACATTAATAAGCGCCTTCACCTTTTAGGACAACGGGGATTGTTTTGAGTAGGATCTTTAACTCTAATGAGATGCTCCACTTTTCAATATAGTATAAGTCTAACTTAACCCACTCATCAAAAGTGATGTCACTGCGACCGCTAACTTGCCACAATCCTGTTATTCCAGGTCGGATATCCAACCGCCTCCATTGAAAATCAGTATATTGCTCTACTTCATTTGGCAGTGGTGGTCGAGGTCCGATAAGACTCATTTCACCTTTTAGCACATTAAATAACTGTGGTAACTCATCAATTGAAAATTTACGAATAAACCGCCCAACCCGAGTGATTCGAGGGTCATTTTTCATTTTGAATGCAGGCCCATCGGCTTCGTTATATTTTTCGAGCTGCTCTTTTAACTCTTCTGCATTGTTCACCATTGATCGGAACTTGTGCATATGGAACGGCGCTCCATTTTTTCCGACTCGTTTCTGATGTATGAACACAGGCCCTTTAGAGTCAAGCTTAATAAGTAGAGCTACGATCAATAGGATCGGAGAAATAATAATAATGCCAAGTATCGATAATATAATGTCAGCCGCTCGTTTCAAAAATAAATTCAGTCCTCTGAGGGGAGTCTTCACAATTTCAATGCAAGGATAATCATAAGCTTGATCGAACGAGATACTCGAGGTTACCAATTCGAATAGCTCGGGAATAATCTTAATTTGAACGTCATACTTCCGAATGGAGGTTATAAGTTCATTTATGATGTTCTTTTCTGATGGAATGGTAATATAAATTTCCTGTACCTTATGATGAGCAATGAGCTGCTCGATGTTCTGAATAGTGCCTAATACTTGATCGCTATTTTTATAATCATCTAAAAATCCAACAAAATGGCAGCTTGTGTTTGCCATAACGTGATTTCGGATCTGCATTCCGATTTTGCCTGCTCCGATTATTAATACGTTTTTATTGTATCTTCTCGAACGATGCAAAAGAACATGAGCATAATGCCTCATAATTCTAGATAAGAGGAAAATGAACACCATAAGAATCGCAAGCATTAGTATGAGCACACGAGAGTATACGATACTTGTTTTTGAAAAGAATGCAATTCCTAATGCAATTAGAAATGAAGTTGAAACAGCTTTGACTGCTGATATCGTATCATCAATCATCCGGATATCGCGATTCCGTTTAAACATGCCTTTCTGATACAACATTGCTGTATAAATCGTAAAAATGATGCCAATCAGTAACGCGTAGTCAGCAAGTACTGGTATTTTAGCAATGCTGGTGTGAAGCTCACTCCAAGTAAACGAACCATAATCAGATACAACTTTATAATAGAACAGTGTAAGGAAGCCGATTATATACAGAATGTATTCTATAAATATTAATCCTATATTAATGGATAATTTGATTCGTTCTGTTTTTCGATTATAAGCTGCAATGTCCTCTGCAATGAGAAGATTCGTACTTTGGCTGAGCTTCTTGTTCAATTGAACAGGCAAACTCATAAATTGACACTCCTCGACATGTTATCTAACTGTAGTGATTATAACATATCAGCTAGAAGTATGTTCCTTGTAGGAACACAATTTATAGTACTTTTCTCTAAAAAGGACATGTTCACTTTCAACGTATTTTCCATTACAATAAGAACATACATTCTATTCGCTCTTATCTCTCAGCCTCATATATGGCACCCATTTCCCTCCACCCCTAGGCATATTTCTGGTACACTACAATATAGAACTTTAAAATTAAGGTCGCTCAACGTACCACTCACATGCATGAGCGGCAGACCTGGAGGAAACGCAACGTGAAGACGCCTTTACAACCAATAGATGACTGGCGGCACGTATTCAAGCTTGACCCGGACAAAAAAATTGGCGATGAGGCGCTGGATCGTGTATGTTTATCAGGAACAGATGCGATAATGGTCGGGGGATCAAGTGGGGTTACTTTCGAGAACACGGTAGACCTTATGTCCCGCATTCGGCGGTACGAGCTGCCTGCCGTCCTCGAAGTGTCCGAATTGGATGCGGTTGTGCCCGGTTTTGATGCCTATATGATTCCGATGGTATTGAACACGAAAAATGCGAATTGGCTCGTTGGTCAACATCGGGAAGCTATACAGCAATATGGTTATATGATCCCGTGGGATCTGTTAATCCCAGAAGGGTATATCATTTTGAATCCTGATGCAACAGCGGCAAAGATAACGGAAGCAGATACGCAGTTGTCTCCTGCAGCAGCAGCAGCATACGCACAAGCAGGGGACAGGCTGATGCGTCTTCCAGTCATCTATGCAGAGTACAGCGGCATGTTTGGCGATATGGAGCTTGTGAAGAAGGTAAAAAGCTCACTAAGCCATGCGCAACTGTTCTATGGCGGCGGCATTCGTACGATAGAACAAGCTCAAGCGGCTGCTGCCGCAGCTAACACAGTAGTTGTGGGCAATGTCGTTTATGACGACTTGGAAGCAGCCCTCGCAACTGTTCAAGCGGTAAAAGAAACAAATTTAAAGTTATAGTTTGTTGACCATTAAGTTAAAGTTTGCTGACATCTAAAAATAGACCATATACGACTTATTTCAGATAACTGCAGAAAGGAGACTGCACACATTATGTTTGATTTTTTACGACCGGATCCTAATGGTAGCACCAACTCAAACTCGAATTCGTATTCGAACACGTATGGAAACTTTGGGGCGTCCATCGACATTCAAGACGCTATCAAGCGCTTGAATCCTGAACAGCGGCGAGCTGTAGAAACCACTGAGGGGCCATTGCTCATTATGGCAGGAGCGGGCTCTGGCAAAACACGCGTACTAACGCACCGCATCGCGTACCTAATCGCTACGAGGAAGGCGCCGCCATGGAGTATTCTGGCCATTACGTTTACGAACAAAGCGGCACGAGAAATGCAGGAGCGTGTATCCAAGCTGGTTGGCCCGGATGGAAGAGACATTTGGGTATCCACGTTCCACTCGATGTGTGTGCGTATCCTGCGCAAGGATATTGATCGCATCGGCTTCACCTCGAACTTTACGATTCTTGACTCGGGGGATCAGCTGTCCGTTATTCGCGGATGCATGAAGGAATTGAATCTGGATACGAAGAAATTCGATCCACGTGCGGTACAAGCTGCAATTAGTACAGCGAAGAACGAATTGCTGACGCCAAGTCGCTTCGAGCAGAAGATTGGCGACCATTTTGATGGAATTGTAGCCAAGGTATATGCGATGTACCAGAAGCGTTTGAAGAGCAACAACTCGCTCGATTTCGACGATCTGATCATGTCGACGATTCAATTGTTCAAGGATGTTCCGGAAGTATTGGATTTCTATCAGAAAAAATTCAAATACATTCACGTCGATGAGTATCAGGATACGAACCGTGCGCAATATATGTTGTGCCGGATGTTGGCTGATCAGCATCAGAACATTTGCGTCGTCGGGGACAGTGACCAGTCGATTTATCGCTGGCGCGGCGCCGACATTACGAACATTTTGAACTTCGAGAGTGACTACCCGAAGGCTACGACGATTATGCTGGAGCAGAACTATCGCTCAACCTCCAATATCCTGAATGCCGCGAATGGCGTCATTAAGCTGAACGCTGGCCGCAAGCCGAAGAAGCTGTGGACAGAAGCTGGTGAGGGAGAGAAGATTAAGCTCTATCAGGCGGATACAGAGCATGATGAGGGTTACTTCGTAACTTCTGAGATTAAAAAGAACCATATGGCGAACAAGCATTACGCCGACCATGCGATATTGTATCGGACGAATGCGCAATCCCGTGTCATCGAGGAAATTCTGATTAAGTCGGATATTCCGTACCAGATCGTAGGCGGCGTTAAGTTCTATGATCGCAAAGAGATTAAGGACTTGCTTGCGTATTTGCGTCTCATTTCGAACATGGACGATGATATCAGCTTAGAGCGTGTTGTGAATGTGCCGAAGCGGGGCATTGGGGCCACAACGATGAATAAGCTGGCTGAAGCAGCGGCAACTCGCGGCACATCGATGATGAAAGTAATCGCCGACATGGACGATTTGGATATTTCGCCGAAAACCAAGGGCGCACTGCGCGAGTTCCGTGCGATTATCGATAATTTAAATCACATGGTGGAGTATTTATCCGTTACGGAATTAACGGAGAAAATGCTCGAACTATCCGAGTACAAGCTGGAGCTGCAGCGCGAGAATACGCTGGAATCGAAGGCGCGCCTTGAGAATATCGACGAGTTCTTGTCGGTTACGCAGGAATTCGAGCAGCGCAATGAGGACAAGTCCTTGATTTCGTTCCTGACCGATCTTGCACTGATCGCAGATATCGATTCCATGAACGACGAGGAAGGCAACGAGCAGGAAGATGCCGTTATCCTGATGACGATGCACAGTGCGAAGGGATTGGAATTCCCAGTCGTCTTCATCATAGGTATGGAAGAGGGCGTGTTCCCGCACAGCCGTGCTTTCAGCGACAATGAGGAGTTGGAGGAAGAACGTCGATTGGCGTACGTAGGTATAACTCGTGCAGAGAAGCAATTATTCCTTACCTGTGCACGCACACGTACCTTGTTTGGACGAACAAATGCCAACCCTCCTTCTCGCTTTCTTGAGGAAATTCCAGATGAAGTGAAAGAAGATGCTACGCCGGAGGGCACACGTTATGGCCGCTTCGATCGTTATGGCCGTAATGCTACTTCTGCATCATATGGAGGGCGAGGACTCGGTTATTCTGGTGGCGGTGGCACACAAGCGCCTGGCACGAAAGGCATAGGCAGTACCGCTCAGACTGGATGGCGTGCAGCCGGCGGAGCGGGAGCAGGAAAAACAACCGCAAGCAGCGGCTCAAGTGTGACTGTAACATCAGCAGCAGAAAAGGTGAAGCAAGCGGGTGCCCAAGCTGGAGACTATCAGCCAGGGGACAAAGTGTCCCATGCGAAATGGGGCGTAGGTGTGATCGTATCGGTAAAGGGAGAGGGAACAGATACAGAATTGCAAATTGCCTTCCCAGCGCCGGTGGGTGTAAAGCGACTGTTGGCTGCTTTTGCTCCGGTTAACAAAGTATAATGTATATTACCCAAATAGAATGATTTGATATGAGGAAGGAGCCACCTCTGTGACAAATGCGAATGCGCAAACCCGCATGGAACAACTCGTGGCGGAATTACAACGATATAATCACTATTACTATACACTGGATAATCCTGTCGTTTCGGATAAAGAATACGATAAGCTTTATGATGAGCTGGTAGCGCTTGAGAAGGAGACGGGCATTGTATTGCCCGATTCTCCAACCCAGCGGGTAGGGGGCGGACTACTCAAGGGATTTGAGCCGCATCGTCATCTCTCCCGTCTATGGAGCTTGGACAAAGCGCAGGATGAAGAGGATTTGTTCGCTTGGAATCAACGCGTGATGAAGCTGATCCAGGATTATAACGCCAAGCATCCTGACGAGGAGCCGCTGCCGGATCCATCTTATGTCGTGGAGCTGAAGTTTGATGGCTTGACGCTTAATTTGACTTATACGGATGGACTGCTGGTTCAGGCCTCCACACGTGGAAATGGTGTCATTGGTGAGGGGATTTTGCCACAGGTGAAGACGATCCGCTCTGTGCCTTTGTCTATTCCTTTCCAGGAAGGGACGATCGAAGTTCAAGGCGAAGGCATTATGAACCTGTCTGTGCTTGAGGCTTATAATGAAACGGCAGCAGAGCCGCTCAAAAATGCTCGCAACGCAGCGGCTGGAGCGCTTCGCAACTTGAATCCGCAGGTAACAGCACAGCGGAAGCTGAGTGCTTTTTTCTATAACGTGGGCTATGCCGATGGAGTTGCTTTCAACAACCATCAGGAAATGATGCAGTTTTTGAAGGATAATCATTTCAAGGTGAATCCATATGTCACGTACTTTGATACCATTGAGCAGGTGCGGGAGGAGCTCCATCAGATTCAGGAACAGCGCCAATCTCTTGATTACTTGATCGATGGAGCTGTCGTCAAGCTGACTGATATGCGGACGCGAGAGGTGCTTGGATACACGGATAAATTCCCGCGTTGGGCGGTGGCTTTCAAGTTTGAGGCGGAAGAAACGACAACCGTGCTCGAATCGGTAAGCTGGGAGGTTGGACGTACCGGCAAGATTACGCCAGTAGCCAGGGTTGAAGCCGTTGAGCTGGCTGGTGTAACGGTACAAAACTGTACGCTGAACAATATCGGTGATATCGAACGGAAAAACTTGAAGCATGCGCTTGGTGCACGCGTATTTATTCGTCGATCGAACGATGTTATTCCTGAAATTCTCGGTCGTGTTCCTGATGAGGAAGGCGGCGAAGAAATCGTTTATCCGACGGAATGCCCGTCCTGTGGCTACACACTTGAGATGCGGGGCGCGCACCTGTTTTGCAACAACAAGCTGAACTGTAAACCGCAAATCGTGGCCCGTTTGGCGCACTTTGCTTCGCGAGATGCAATGGACATCGAAACATTCAGCGTCATGACTGCCGAACAGCTGCATGATGAGCTAAATGTACATGAGCCATCCGACCTTTATGCGCTCACGCTTGAGCAGTTGATGGGCTTGAATCGCTTCGGTGAGAAAAAGGCGAGCAACCTGTTGGCAGCGCTCGAGAAGAGCAAAACACGTGATTTGCCGGCCTTTTTGTTCGCGCTCGGAATTCCGAATACGGGCAAAACGACGACGAAGGCATTGGCCGAGCATTTCGGCACGTTGGAAAACATCATGCAGGCTTCTGAAGAGGAGCTTGTGGCAATTCAGGATGTTGGTGCGATTGTGGCGGACAGTATCGTAACGTATTTTGCTGACCCAATTAACCGCGCGAGCATCGACCGCATGTTGGAACTGGGTGTGAAGCCGCAAACCGTAGAGCAGCCGGCTGAGGTAAATACAGACTCGATATTCTATGGCAAAACGGTCGTATTAACTGGCTCCTTGCAATTGCTAACGCGCGATGAGGCAACTGCCAAGCTGGAAGCATGCGGCGCGAAAGTAACGGGCAGCGTGTCGAAGAAAACCGATCTGGTTATCGCAGGAGAGAAGGCAGGCAGTAAACTTGCCAAAGCCGAGCAGCTTGGAATCCCTGTCATTACGGATGAAAATGAGCTGATCCGGTTGCTGAACGAGGCGCTTGGTGCAAGAAGTTCCGAAGAGTAATCGAGATAATTGGAGAAGCAACTGGATTAGAAACTGATGAGCAGCATAACAGAAACTACATCAGTAATGCGCCACTATACGTCTTACATTCGGACATTGCTTCATCAAGAACCGGATTCACCATCGCATTATTGAACAGTAAGAATATGTATGCTACAATTTGCGTATAATAAAAAGAAGATCGCAGCGGTAACTGCGACCTTCTTCCCACAATAACCGCTCAATGAGTGGTTGGCTTTAACGAAGTGAGCAATCTACTGGAGTAGACCGCATACCTTTGCGAGAGGGCGGTCTACTTTTTCTTTAAGTAGGTGAGCAAAGCAAGAATGAACATCCCGAAAAGGAACATTAGACTCAATGCTTCAAATACGCTCACTGGCATCACCTCCTTTGAAGGAGACTAGCCAACCGCCCATAAGCCATTATTGTGTTGTTATGAATATATCATAATTTATTCCAAGCAACTAGATTTCTTGCGGGTTAAACTAGCAAATTGCGACTTCAAATCATAAATTAATTCTCCAGCTTCAAAATCCTCCAGCTCATGCCTTCAACCTCAACCTGCAACCCTGTGCTAGAACCTTGAACCCCATCACGGCTAGCTTCATCACTGATCAGCGCAACGTCCATCCAATATCCTTCGCAACCATCGAATGCTGCTACATGCACCGTACGCTTCTCTTCAGATGCATTCAACACGAAGAGCCAACGTCCGCTTTCATCAGTACGTTCATACGCGATTACACGATCACTGTCTACTGCATGGATAAAGCGGAAGCTTCCCGTACGAAGCGCAGCATTGGCATGGCGAAGCGCAATTGCGCCCTGATAGAAGCTCAGCAGATCTTGATCCTGCTTCGATACATCCCATTCCATGCATTTGCGACAGCCTGGATCATGACCGCCGTCCAAACCTACTTCATCACCGTAATAGATGCACGGTGTACCGAGGAACGTAAGCTGGAACAAGGCAGCAAGCTTCATTTTGCGCTTGTCGCCGCCGCACAGCGTAAGCAGGCGAGTCGTATCATGGCTGTCGAGCAGGTTGAACATCACTTCGTTTGCTTGCTGCGGATAGCTTGCCAACTGATGCTGAATCGCTTGTGAGAACTGCAAGCCGTCTACCTTTTCTTCAGCAAAGAAATCATGCATCGCATATGTGAACGGATAGTTCATGACGGCGTCAAATTGGTCGCCCTGCAGCCACATCATGCCTTCATGGAACATCTCGC
Organism: Paenibacillus sp. B1-35; assembly: GCF_050474385.1. Classification (NCBI taxonomy): domain Bacteria; kingdom Bacillati; phylum Bacillota; class Bacilli; order Caryophanales; family Paenibacillaceae; genus Paenibacillus; species Paenibacillus sp. B1-35. The sequence goes on along the minus strand of NZ_JBCHVJ010000005.1, from coordinate 13,391 downwards.
CTAAAATATAGGCGTCTGGATTCACAGCTTTCACCGTTTGGCGGAATTCACGCCAGAACTGGTGATCTACTTCATTAGCTACGTCCAATCTCCAGCCATCGATGCCCACTTCTTCGATCCAGTAGCGTGCAACTTCTAGCAAATACTTCTTCACTTCCGGATTTTCCGTGTTCAGCTTCGGCATCATTGGCGTAAAGGCAAACGTATCGAATGTTGGTATGCCGTCAACGACCTCTAACGGGAACTGGCGAACATGGAACCAGTCTTTGTAACCGGACTGTTCCCCTTTTTCCAGCACATCCCGATAAGGTTCGAACGCATAACCGCTATGATTGAACACGGCATCAAGCAGCACGCGAATGCCGCGACCATGGCAGGCTTTAACCAACTCTTTCAGCTTTTCGTTTGAGCCAAAATGAGGATCGACCTGCATGTAATTTTTCGTATCATACTTGTGATTCGTAGTCGCCTCAAAGATCGGCGTAAAGTAAATCGCAGTAATTCCCAGCTTCTCCAAATGATCTAAGTGATCAATAACCCCTTGCAAGTCCCCGCCGAAGTAATTATCCGGCTTTGGTTCTCCGCCCCATGGCAGCACACCTTCGGGATCATTGCTCGTATCTCCGTTTGCAAAACGCTCAGGGAAGATTTGATAGAATACCGCATCCTTCACCCATGCTGGGGGAGTGAAGATATCTGCCGGATTCAAAAATGGATACTCGAACCATCGATGCGCAGGAACTGGATCCTCCTCTTGGAATCCGCGCTCTGTCATCCATACGTGCTCTGTACCGGATTCCAGCTTAATGGCGTAGGCCAAGCGGCGGAATGGAGGAACAACCTCTGCTTGCCAATAATCGAACAGCTCATCCTGATACAAGCATGTCATCGGAACGATATCCGCTCTACCAATACCGCCTTCGCAATCGAACTTGTCCACAAAATAAACGGCAGCACGCTCAACATCATTCTTTTTCGTACGGATACGCACATGGATTGTCTTACGGTCATACGCATAAGCCCAGTTTTGCTTCGGACGGTGATAAATAGCTTCGAGTAACATCTGAAGTCCTCCCTTAACTTGGTCATAGAGATTAGAGCATTTTTAACAAGTAACAATATGAATAAAATAAATGAATAGTTTTTCAGACTAACCTAGCTGAAACAGAAAGACATTCGTAGTCAACTGCCTCAATTTCACCAAATACCAGTAAACTTCCACAAGTCTATGGCGCTAGCACGATCGTACTGTACGGCGGAAGTGTACAAGCCCCATCCTTCAGGGCAGCACCATCCACACTAGAAAATGCCAATGTCTTTAGTTCAGCAGCCACGTCCTCGGACAACTGTATCTGTTGCTCTTTGCCAGACAAATTATGCAGCACAAGCCGTGCATCTTCCTTCGTAGCACGGTAATAGCCGGCTACTTCAGAGACGTTCGTCTTATACGATTGAATGCCGCCCTGCTGCAGCACCTTGTCTGAATTGCGATACACAATCAGCTTTTTATAGTGGCTCCACAGTGAGCTCGTATCCTTCATCTGCTGCTCTACAGGAGCCACCGTCTTATTTGAAGAAGCTGGCTCCCAACTTGTCATTCCAGCGCCATTTTCAACTGCCGTCCATTTCATTGGCTCACGCAGTCGTTCGTCAGGTTTCAAGCCAAGCATACCAATTTCTTCGCCATAGTAAATAAACGGATTGCCTGGCAGCGTCAGCAGCACAGAAGCAGCCATCTTCGCATGATTCACATTGCCCTGAAGCTCGCTCATGACCCGATTCTGATCATGATTCGTTAGGAATGGAGCATCGATGAACTTGCCATCTGATTGCTTGCTATAAAAGTTGTATATACGGCTCATCATCGAACCGATATCGGAATCCTTCTCATCCTGCACCATCGAAATCATCCGCTTTGCCATATCGAAGTTGAATGCGGAGTGCAGTCCGTCCTTCAGGAACGGCCCAATAACCGCTGGTGAATCCCATACCTCGCCAACGAGATATGCTTCAGGATTTACCTCTTGAACAGCTTGGCGGAATTCCTGCCACCATTTTTGATTGTTCTGTACGACTTCTGGATTCTGACTCGTATTGTAAAAGTCCTCATATACATGCTTGGCTGCGTCCAAGCGGAAGCCGTCTATACCGTGCTTCAGCCAGAACTGCGCAGCTTTCTTGATCTCAGCTCGTACCTCAGCATTGTCCATATGCAAATCGGGCATGCCATCCCAGAAGACACCGAGATAATGCTTTCCGTCTTTCTCATGCCAAGCCTGCTGACCCCAAGCGCCTCTTGTTGCTGGATCAAGCTTCAAATCTTCGGCCCACATATACCAATCACGCTTTGGATTGTCTTTGCCTTTCACCGATTCCTTGAACCACGGATGCTCGCTGCTCGTATGATTGACTACGAAATCCATCACAATCTTGATGTCTCGCTTATGGGCCTCTTCAAGCAGACGCTTAAAGTCGTCCATCGTTCCGTAATCTGGATTGATTCCGTAGTAGTCCGTTACATCATAGCCGTGATAAGAAGGGGAGGGATTGATAGGCATTAACCAGAGGTGCTTAACTCCAAGCTCCTGCAGATAATCCAGCTTCGCCGTAACTCCATTTAGGTCGCCGATGCCATCTCCGTTCGTGTCATAGAAAGAGCGGACAAAAATTTCATAGTAGACTCCACTGCTTGCCCCCATCGGTGTTAATGCATCTGCTAGCTTCAACTTGCTTGTGACCGTTCCCGAAACTGCTTCGGTCGATTTATTTTCCTGAACTGTCTTAGCCGTAGAAGGAGCAACTGAGGGAGACTGACAGCCGGCAACTACGAGTGAAATTGCAGATACGAGTAATGCTGTTCGTAAACCATTAATCCACTTGCTAGATATGGCCATGAGATCATTCTCCTTGGTGCAAGTCTTATTGATGTATGTCAAATCATAGAGCCGATCCAATTCACTCATCACTGAACCCCTCACAATTGCTCCACAAACTACTCAGATGTGGGTGCTTGCACAGAGTCTCTCCAAATAATTTGATGCGGAATAATAATCCGAGCCTGATCGAAGCCGTCGCCCTTAATGCGCTGTACAAGCGCTTGAACCGTAGATTGTCCCATCTGATGCGTACCGATATCTACACTAGATATTTGAGGCAAGCACATTTCAGCCAATAGCGTATTATTGAAGCCAACCACACTGCAGTCCTCAGGGACATTAAATCCATTATTCCAGAGTGTTCGGATAATACCGAATGCAACCACATCGTCGATGGCAATAATTGCAGTCGGACGCTGATCTAGCTGCAGGAGCTTTTCCGTAACCTGGCCAGCTGATTCTGGAGTGAATGCGCCTTCATATACATAATCGCAATTGAAGGGAATGCCAGCTTCAAGCAGTGCTTTGCTGTAGCCGTCCATGCGGTCTTTGGACACCGTAAGTTCGAATGGTCCGCTGACAAAGGCAATGCGTTTATGCCCGAGTTCAATTAAATGCTTGGTAATAGCTTGCGACGCTGCAATGTTATCGTTATCGACAGAAGTAACATCGACATAATGCTCACTGCGACCAACGAGCACAAATGGGAACTTCTTTTCACGCAAAAAGGTGATGCTCGGATCCTCCTTATGTGCGGTCAACAGGATGATCCCATCTACCTTGCGGCCATGGACGAGCCGTTCTACCGCTTTGATTTCCTCCTCTTCATTGGTTGCTGAAGTCATTAACACATCGTAATGGCACGCCGCTGCTTTGCTCACTATTCCACGAATGATTTCAGAGAAGAATTGGTTCTGGAATAATTCATCCGCAGGCCGGGGGAGGATAATGCCAATATTATTCGTAGTTTTCGTAACTAAACTTTTCGCCATCACGTTTGGATGATAGCCTAACTCATCCATGATTTTGCGAACTTTACGGCTTGTCTTCTGACTGATTCGGGAGTCATTGGAAATAACCCGCGATACCGTAGAAGGAGACACGCCAGCTTTTTCAGCCACATCTATAATGGTTACCGCCATATTCGAAACCTCGCTTAATAATGGAAAATATTCCGTTGATGTCCCAAAGTATAATGCAAAAAAAAGTTTTATGCAAACGCTTTACATACCTAGGCGCAGTGTGTATAATTCGATTTGTAGGTAACCGTTTACAACATTACATTTAGCAAGGAATCATTTTTTTTACTCCATTGTGCAAAGGTTTGCATAAAACAGCGCAAAAGCTTTGAAATATAGCATCAGGCCTTCGCCTTTGCGCATTGTCCATGCAGATCCTGAACCAGAATTGAAAGGGGCTATTTCTAACATGAAGAAATGGGTAGCAATGTTGTTGTCAGTCATGATGGTCTTTACAATCACAGCATGTTCCACAGGCGGCAAAGATTCCTCCTCTGCGAACAACCAAACGACGAATGAGGATATAACGAATCAAGGCGCAGGCGACGAAGAGCTGAAGCCGGAAGAAGGCGCATCCCTTCTCGTATGGGAAAGTAAAGAATCACGTGCGTTTATGGAAGAAATCGCGAAGCAATTCAAAGAAAAGTACAATGTTGACGTGAAATACGAAGAAGTAGCAGCGCCTGACCAAGTGAACAAGCTGATGAACGACGGACCAGCTGGCATCGGTGCAGACGTAGTCGTATTCCCGCACGACAACTTGGGTAAGGCAGTAACAGCCGGTCTGATTTTGCCGAACGATTACTTTGAAGAGCAAACGCGTGCACAAAACTCTGAATTGGCTGTCAACGCAACAAGCTACGACGGAATGCTGTACGGCTATCCGCGTTCCGTAGAAACACTCATCATGTTCTATAACAAGGATCTCGTTCCAGAACCACCTAAGTCAATGGAAGAAGTTATTGAGCTTTCGAAGAAAATGAATGACTTGAAAAATAAAAAATATACGTACATGTGGGAAATCGGAAACTTCTATTATGACTACCTGTTCCTCGCTACAACGGGAGGATATGTATTCGGTAAAGAAGGCACAGACAAAACAGACGTTGGCTTGAACAACGATGGCGCACTTAAGGGTGCGCAGTTTATGCAAGACTTTGCGAAGCAAGTGCTTCCACTCACAACATCTGACGTAACAGGCGATGTTAAGAAAGGCTTGTTTGCTAACGGTCAATTGGCACTGAACATCGACGGCCCTTGGGCAATCCAAGACTTGAAGAAAACAGGCATTAATCTGGGCGCAGCTCCAATTCCTAGCATTGATGGCCAACCGTCCAAGACATTCTCTGGTGTAAAAGCTTGGTATGTGAACTCTTACACGAAATATCCAAATGCAGCAAAACTGTTTGCGGAATTCGCTTCCACGAAGGAAGCTCAATTGAAAAGCTATGAATTGAATGGTCTCGTTCCTTCTAATAAAGAAGCTACGGCAGATCCAAAAGTAACAAGTGATCCATTCACAGTAGCTGTACTTGAGCAATTCAAGAACTCCTACCCAATGCCGGTTATCCCAGAAATGGGTAACGTATGGAGCCCAATGGCTGCAGGCTTGGCAGACATTTTGAATAAAGGCAAAGATCCTAAGGCAGCGCTTGATAACGCCGTTAAACAAATAAAAGATGCGATCAAGTAAGGAGTAACACAAGTGGCCCGGGGAGTGAATAATGCTTGCCCGGGTTGTTTGTTAGATAGACCTCCTAGATACATGCCTACCATGCATACTTATTGGATAGCTACTGGAGAGTAGGAAAGGAGAAAGGCGATATGAGCACTACACAATCGGTGTCGACAACCGCAAACCATACGAATAGCACTTCTCAAGAGCCGTCGCCAATGAAAGCCTCGCCTGGCACAGGCAAGAAGGCAGCTGTGTTGTCTGCTCTGTTCTGGGGATTGGGACAGATCTTTAATCGCCAGTACCTGAAAGGTATTTTGCTGATGCTGCTTGAAGCAGTCGGATTGTTTTACCTGATTAACTATTTGCCGCGAGCGATTTGGGGAATCTACACACTTGGTACACAAACATCACAAATGGTTAAGGTCGGAAGAGTATATAAACCAGTCCATGGTGACCATTCCATTCACTTGCTTATAACCGGATTAATCACACTTCTCGTTTTGTTTATTTTCATTTGGATATATGTACTCGTCGTCAAAGACGCGAAAGCAGTTGGGCAGCTGCGGGAAGAAGGCAAAAAGCCGAACAACTTCCTGGAAAGTTTGGCTTATGTAAAAGAAACGAAGTTTGCTTACTTGTTCCTGGCACTGCCAGCAACAGCAGTATTGTTCTTTACGATCATGCCGATCATCTTTATGATTCTGCTTGCCTTTACAAACTATTCAGCGCCGGATCACGTTCCACCGAAAAATCTGGTTAGCTGGGTTGGATTCCAGAACTTTGTTGATCTTCTGCAGCTTGGTACATGGAGCGGTACGTTCTACGGTGTACTGACATGGACCATCATTTGGGCAATACTTGCTACCGTTACCTGCTACTTCGGCGGTATTTTGGTCGCACTCTTGATTCAACAACCGGGTGTAAAAATGAAGACAATGTGGCGCACAATCTTCATCATCCCGTATGCAATTCCACAAATGTTGTCGTTCTTGATTATGAAGAACATGTTTAACGGAGAATTTGGGCCTATCAACCAATACTTAAACTACTTCGGCTTAGGTAAGCTTCCATGGCTCTCTGATCCTTTCTGGGCGAAAGTAACGGTATTGATTGTCAACATGTGGGTAGGTATTCCGGTTACGATGGTACTTGTAATTGGGATCTTGACAACCATTCCTAAAGATATGTATGAAGCGGCTGAAGTTGATGGCGCAACTGCATGGCATAAGTTCAAGGCTATTACGATGCCGATGATTCTTTATTCAACAGCACCAATTTTGATTGGTCAGTTCGCAGGTAACATCAACAACTTTAACGTTATCTTCTTGCTGACGAACGGTAACCCGCCGAACGGTGAATACCAATACGCAGGAAGCACCGACTTGCTTGTTACTTGGTTGTATAAGCTGACACTCGATAACAATAAATATAATATCGCGGCAGCCATTGGTATTATCATCTTTATCATTGTTGCATCTCTGTCGATCTGGAGTTATCGCCGGACGAAATCATTTAAAGAGGAGGACATGATCCAATGAGTACAGGAGCTAAGAAAAAATCGCTTATTCGTCTGTCCTTCAGCTATTTGCTGCTTATTGCAATTGCAGTATGCGTACTGTATCCGACAATTTGGATTGTCATGTCATCTATTCGTCCGGGTACATCGATTTTCAGTGAATCACTCATTCCAAAAAATCCGACTTTCGAACATTATGTAAGCTTGTTTACTTCACAGGAATATCAATACGGACAGTGGTATTTGAACACGTTGAAGATTGCTACCTGTAATATGATCTTTGGAGTCATTCTTGTCGTCATGACGGCATACGCATTATCGCGGTTCCGGTTCTATGGCCGCAAAAACCTTATGTCCGGGATGCTCGTACTAGGGATGTTCCCAGGCTTCATGAGTATGATTGCGATTTACATTTTGCTGATGCAATTGAACTTGCTTGATACGCATTTCGCGTTAATTCTCGTATATTCTGCGGGTGCACCGCTGGGGGCATTCGTGGTCAAAGGATTTTTCGATACGATTCCGAAGAGCTTGGAAGAATCCGCACGCATCGATGGTGCGACACACTGGATCGTATTCCGCAAAATCATGCTGCCGTTGTCGAAGCCGATGATTACGTACGTGGGACTAATGACATTTGCCGGTGCATGGGGCGACTTTATCTTTGCCCGTCTCGTCCTTCGCTCTAAAGAGAAATATACGCTTGCGATTGGACTTTGGGACATGGTCAACAATGCATCAACCAACTTTACGATGTTTGCGGCTGGCGCGGTATTGATCGCAGTTCCGATTGCGCTTCTGTACTTGTTCCTACAGCGCTTCCTCGTAGAAGGTTTGACAGCAGGTGCAAGCAAGGGTTGATGAGCCTGACGGTTTGTGCAGGCAAATAAAAGTATGAGATTAGGCAGAAAGTCCGCTTTTTCATCACGGAGAAGGTTGCATGAACCCAACAGTGATTGCAAGATTCGATGTTCGGTTGCATCCTGAATGATCTCGTGATCAAAAGCGGACGATACACAATTCTAGGGTAGAACAGCGGAGGGATTATCATGCAAGATACTAGTGCAGCTATACATCCGGACAACGCAAGTGAACAGACACATATACAGACAGGTGTACAGCTAGGAGCGATCTCTCGCATTGCTGAGCAAGATGGTTCGTTATGGCTAGTCGGTAAATACTTCAATCTCGCAATCACTTCAGTTGGTGCCGGAGTAATCCGCATCAAGACATATAGAGGACATCAGCCGGACTGGAAGACGTCCCCGGCAATTGTGAACAAGGACAGCCGTATTCCACAAGCAATGAAGTGGTCTACTACGGATGAACTTGTTTCTATTACAATCGGTCATACGATTCTCGAAGTGAATCGCCAATCCGGCGCGTTTCGTATTTGCAACGAGAACCAGCCGAATGTGGAATTGGTCAGCCTGCAGCGCAACCGTGAATCCGTTGGCGATTACACTGCGTTTGTTGCCTTGGATAAGGACGACCATATTTACGGACTTGGCGAGAAAACAGGCTTCCTCGACAAGCGAGGCGAGCGCTATACGATGTGGAACTCTGACGTATATGCACCGCATGTACCGGAAATGGAAGCTTTGTATCAATCTATTCCTTTCTTGACCGTACTGAATCAAGGCAGCAGCTACGGCTTGTTCTTGGATAACCCGGGCAAGACCGTATTCGATATGCGTACATTTGCTGATATGGCGATGATGCAAACGTGGACAGGCGAATTCGATTTGTACTGGATCGAAGGGCCATCGATGAAGGATGTCATTGTCCGTTACGGCGACTTGACTGGCCGCATGCCGCTGCCGCCGAAATGGGCACTTGGATATCACCAATCCCGTTACAGCTACATGGATGAGCAGGAAGTATTGAACCTGGCTCATACGTTCCGTGAGAAGGAAATCCCATGTGACGTTATTCATCTCGACATTCACTATATGAATGGATATCGTGTCTTCACATTCGATGAGAATCGTTTCCCGAATCCGAAGGAGATGATGGATGAGCTCAAGGAGCTTGGTTTCCACATCGTGCCGATCGTCGATCCAGGTGTGAAGAAGGATCCATTGTACGCGGTATATATGGAAGGTGTCGACAACGACTACTATTGTAAAACTGCGGAAGGTGAAATCTATACAGGATCAGTATGGCCAGGGGAGAGCGCATTCCCTGACTTCACTGAATCGCGCGTGCGTGACTGGTGGAAGGAGAACCAACGCTTCTATACCGATCTAGGTATCGATGGCATCTGGAACGATATGAACGAGCCAGCGATCTTCAACGAAACGAAGACGATGGACGTGAACGTCATTCATAAAAATGAAGGCGACCGCAAAACACATGGGGAAATACACAATCTGTACGGCATGTTCATGTCTCAAGCAAGCTACGAAGGCTTGAAGGCGTTGCTTGAAGGCAAGCGACCATTCGTATTGACGCGTGCAGGCTACAGCGGCGTGCAGCGCTATGCAGCCGTATGGACAGGCGATAATCGCAGCTTCTGGGAGCACATGTCAATGGCAATGCCGATGGTGTTAAACCTTGGCGTATCCGGTGTACCATTTGCAGGCCCGGATATCGGTGGATTTGCTCACCATGCTAGCGGTGAACTGCTTGCACGCTGGACGCAAATGGGTGTGTTCTTCCCATATGTCCGGAACCACAGTGCGATCGACATGCTTCGTCAGGAGCCATGGTCGTTCGGCGAAGAAATCGAGAAGATCTGCCAACAGTACATTTCGATGCGTTATGAATGGATGCCTTACCTGTATCACTGGTTCTATGAAGCATCTACAACAGGTCTTCCGTTCATGCGCCCACTTGTACTGGAATACCCGACAGATCCTGAAGTATACAACTTGTGCGATCAGTTCATGGTGGGTGATTCGGTTATTATTGCACCGATTTACCGCCCAAATACGCAGTATCGTTCCATTTATTTGCCAGAGGGCGAGTGGGTGGACTACTGGAGCGGGGAGCGTTTTGCGGGCAAGCAGCATATTCATGTGCACTCACCGCTTGAGAAGCTTCCGATATTCGTTCGCTCAGGCGCAATTCTGTTGCAAGGGCCGGTACGTCAGCATGCAGGAGAGAAGGCTGCAAAAGAGTATGTGGCAGCGGTCGCTTACTTGCAAGGCGCAGGCCATACTTCTCAATTGGAATGGTATGAAGATGACGGCCTGACGTTCGAATACGAGAACGGCAAATGGAACAAAATGCTGATCCAAGTTACAGAGTCTGAACATTCGATTCAACTGACAGCGGAATATACAACACGCGGCTATGAGTCTGAACGTGAGAGCATCTGCTTCCGCCTGATCGGCCTTGCCACTGCTCCGAAGAGCGTTGGCGATCTCGGCGAGCCTGTTTCTGCGGAGCAATTGGAAAAGAAAGCGTCTGGCTGGAGCTATGATATAGCACGCCAAGAGCTTCGCGTGAAGCTGCCTGAGAGTGCAGCTCGTATCGATGTAAATGTAACACTGTAATTATAAAGTCATAGGAGTGAGGATTTATCCGCAAGCCGGATAGTTTCTCGCTCCTTTTTTTTGCCGCCCAACCGCCTGTAACAATAGAAGTTGCAAAGCAGATTCCCCTTTGAAGTTAATCTGTAATGAGTCGTTCATATTCGGTTCATGAAGTCTATCTACTATAGAAAGTGTTTAAAGGAACGTCCAGTTGGAAAAGTGACAAAGTATAAGCAGAATATCGTTGCTGACGTGGTCGTCCCTTTTTAGAAATTGTATTTTGTGTAAAGTAGATAGGAGTGATTGAATAATGTTTTTGGCGATACGAGAATTGAAGCATGCCAAATCGAGATTTATGTTGATCGGGTTCATTATGGTGCTCGTCGCCTGCTTAACCTTTATCGTATCTGGACTTGCCAACGGATTGTCGGCTGCAACAACATCGGCAATTAAAGAAATGAATGCAGACTATCTAGTATTTCAATCAGATAGTGACAATAAGCTAAACCGCTCAACCCTGGATTGGAAGAAGCTTGATGAAATCAAGGCACAGGCGGGAGTGAAGGATGCAGCCCCGCTTATTCAAAGCCTTGTAACAGTGTCTCCTGAACAATCGGAGAAAAAAGCAGACGTGACTCTCTTTGCCATTGAGCATAACAGCATTCTCATGCCGAAGGTCACCGAAGGGAAATCGTTGTCAGGCAGTGGAGAGCATGAGGTCGTCGTGGATGCATCACTTAAGATGAAGGGAGTCAAATTGGGCGACTCACTTCATATCAAGGATACGACCGCCTCACTTAAAGTGGTAGGCTTTGCAGAGCATCAATCGATCAGCCACATGCCTGTAGTCTTCATTGACATGGAAGGCTTAAAGTCGTTGATGACATCTCTTGACCAGCGTATGCCCCGTCTGAATGCGGTGGCGATTACTGGGGATGAGACACTGCAGCAGTCGCTTAGCAACCAAGTAGCGGGAATTCAACTCGCAACGAAGCAAGAGGCACTGAAGGGGATTCCTGGGTACAAAGAAGAACAAAGCTCGCTATCTATGATGCTGTCCTTCTTGGTGGTCATAGCAGCATTTGTTCAAGCTGTATTCTTTTATGTCATTACCTTGCAAAAAACGAACCAGTTTGGTGTTCTTAAGGCGATTGGCGCAAGCACAGCGTATTTAGCTAAAAACCTAATCGGTCAAGTGATGCTGCTTGCTGTTGTTTCTGTTGTACTCAGCATTGGATTAACCTTTGGATTAACTTCTCTGTTCCCAGAAACGATGCCGTTCGAATTAGGAGCGGGTGTGCTGGCACCGTATTCGGTATTATTGATAGGGGTTTCGATTATCGGTGCATTGTTGTCCCTGCGTCGGATTGCGAAGGTAGATGCGATTGAAGCAATTGGGAGGGTGGAATAAATGAGAGACATACTCGTGTTAGACCAAGTAAGCAAAAAATACGGAGAAGGTGAAACGGCAGTAACTGCATTGAATCAAGTGTCTCTTCGAGTAGGAAAAGGGGAGTTTGTCGCGGTTATAGGGCCATCTGGCTCCGGCAAAAGCACATTCCTATCCATAGCAGGCGCGCTGCTGACACCGACAAGCGGCAGTGTTGTTATTGGAGGTACTGATGTTACTGCTATATCACCAGGGAAGCTGAATCGTGTACGGCTAGAGCATGTTGGCTTTGTATTTCAGTCTTCAAACTTAGTTCCGTATTTAACTGTAATTGATCAATTGCGTCTTGTTGCAAAGCTCGCACACTGCAATGACCAGATAGCGAATGATAGAGCCGTACAGTTGTTAAAAGAAGTTGAAATGGTGCACCGTATGCATCATTATCCGGATAAACTATCTGGTGGGGAACGGCAGCGTGTTGCAATCGCGCGCGCGTTGATGAATGATGCTGATTTAATCCTTGCAGATGAGCCAACAGCAAGTCTCGATTCCAAACGTGGCAGAGCCGTGGTAGAAATGATGGCAGCTGAAGTGAAGTCCAGACAGAAGGCAGCCGTAATGGTTACCCATGATGAACGTGTACTCGACTTGTGTGATCGAATCGTAACAATTAAAGACGGCTCATTATTTACGGAGAATGCCGAGCCTACAAATGAATCTGAAAACCAACAAGTAATGAAGACACTAACAGCATCACATTGCTAAAGTTTCCTTGTGGTAGGGGGCGATACAGGTAACGGTTTACTAGCGTCCTGTATCGTTCTACTAAATGTAATATTTTTCTTGTTGCAAGAATGGTTCAATATATGATAAATTATTTCTTGTCGGTTCGACACGAAACTTGTTAAAAGAAACAACAAACAACTTAAAAAAAGTTGTTGACAAGAAAATGTCGATTAGATATAATAATTAAGCGCTGATGACACAAGACATTAGCTGCTTTAATAGAAACACAAGTTCCTTGAAAACTGAACAACGAGCAACGTTTGTGAATGAGGTAGCAATACCTCGTCAAAAGATATGAGCAGTTCAAACTTAACTTTAACGGAGAGTTTGATCCTGGCTCAGGACGAACGCTGGCGGCGTGCCTAATACATGCAAGTCGAGCGGACTTGATGGAGTGCTTGCACTCCTGATGGTTAGCGGCGGACGGGTGAGTAACACGTAGGTAACCTGCCCATAAGACTGGGATAACCCACGGAAACGTGAGCTAATACCAGATAGGCATTTTCCTCGCATGAGGGAAATGAGAAAGGCGGAGCAATCTGTCACTTATGGATGGACCTGCGGCGCATTAGCTAGTTGGTGAGGTAACGGCTCACCAAGGCGACGATGCGTAGCCGACCTGAGAGGGTGATCGGCCACACTGGGAC